>CAKZON010000075.1 GCA_937136425.1 uncultured Crocinitomix sp. | reverse complement strand
GGTTAAAATCAAATCCTGATTTTCTTGTAGAAATGGGAGTGGATTTGAGTAAACTACCAAGTAGAGAAGGGTTAATTAATGGATTAACTGCCCAACTCGCTAAACCAATTGAGCAAAGGCAAACCTACGCGCTAATTTGGCTCCTTAATAATAAACCAATTGGACACTGCAATGTGAATCCATTTGTGTTTGGAGAAAGCGCAAATATGCATTTGCACATCTGGCATTCAAATAACAGGCAAAAAGGAGTGGGGGAGCAACTTGTGCACTTGTCTGTTGAACATTTTTTTGAGCAATTAAAATTGCAACGACTAGTTTCTGAACCTTATGCGGAAAACATAGCGCCTAATAAAACCTTGGCCAAATTAAATTTCAAAAAAGTAAAGACTTACAGTACTATACCAGGATCGATAAATTTTGAACAAGAAGTAAACCGTTGGGAATTATTGCGATAAAATAAGTTCTCAGATTCCTAAATCAATACTAAAAGCGGCGTGTCAGAGTGCATGCTCAATTTTTTAGTAAGGCTTGAGTGAAACAAATCATGGATAAACCCACCTTTAGAGCGCACAGTTGTAATTAAATCAATTTCATTTTGTTCAATAAAATCCATTATGGCATATTCCACATCAGTATCTGTTCGCTCGGTTAGGGTGTAGTTTAACGCCTCTGTACTAAACGGAATATCTTTTTCAGAAAAATGCTTTGTGTTAGGTTTTGCAACATGTAGTATATCTAAATGGCATTTGTTTTTATAGCAAAGGTCTAATAAGCAATCATAAGTTGATGCGTTTGGATCTTTTTCAAAATCTGCGGCAAGCATTACGCGTTGCGTTGCTTCTAGTTCAGCTTCTTCTGGTACAACAAATAAAGGTTTAGTGCAATAACCTATTAATTCAACCGCATTGCTACCAATTAATTTGCTAGAGGATGTGTTTTCACCTTTTGTTCCAATCGTAACACAATCAATTGAAAACTCTTCAATTTTTTCTACTACAGAATCAATTAATGTTCCAGCACTTACAATGCCACTTACATTAATATCAGCATATTCGGCTCTAATTTTTTTGACCAATTCTTGCATTTTAATATTGCTTTTCTGAATCATTTCATGATTCAAATCAAGAGAAAGCAATGAGCCCGCATGACGGGCATTTTGAACGTTTAAGAATACATAATCTGTAATTGATGATTGATATAAACTGTATATGAACGAAAAAGCTTTAATTGAATTTTCAGAATAATCAGTTGGGATAAGCAGTTTCATAGCGATAGAATTAAAAGTTTTATGAGTATAAAATTAAGAAGAGATTATTGGTAGAAATCTGATGAAAATCAGTTCTTCAAGAAATATTGCGCATCTTTTTCATTTGGAATGAGGCAAAATTTACTACGAATCTTATGTCTTCTAGCAGCAATGAAGTTGTAAAAAGGGTCTCGCATGAATTTAGGAACAATGTAAAAAGCAAACAATAATGGATACCCGCCTTTTAACCCGCGGGCAATTTGCAAAGCTGCACTTGATCGATCATACAATTTACCATCTTTTAAATAATAAATTGTATCCATGTTAATAACCGTTTGTTGATTTTCAAGGATTGTTTTAGCAGTTATTGATTGCAAGGGGGTAAAGTAAAAGTTCCGTTTTTTCTTTGCAAGTATAAATTGAACAGAGGAATTGCAAAAACCGCATTCGCCATCATAAAAGACCAAATTATCTGGTGGATTTTTCTGTTCCATTTTTCTCAAATTTAATTAAATTTATGATAGAATTCAAAAAAGTAATTTTATGAAAATAGGGGTTTTACTCTCGGGTTGTGGTGTTTATGATGGTTCTGAAATTCAAGAAGCCGTGCTAACTATGTTGGCCATTCAAGAAGCTGGGCACGAATATATTTGCATTAGTGTAGATGAAAAGCAACACCATGTAATTAACCATACCAATGGTGAAGAAATGAAAGAGTCACGAAACATGCTGACAGAGTCAGCCCGAATAGCGCGTGGGGACATTCATGAAATTGGTACTGTAAACCCGTCTGACATTGATGCTGTGGTAATGCCTGGTGGTTTTGGAGCAGCTAAAAATTTCTC
This sequence comes from uncultured Crocinitomix sp., assembly GCA_937136425.1. GTDB lineage: Bacteria > Bacteroidota > Bacteroidia > Flavobacteriales_D > Crocinitomicaceae > Crocinitomix. The sequence goes on along the minus strand of CAKZON010000075.1, from coordinate 271 downwards.
TAATTGGGCGTTTGCGGGTCCTGACGGAGATATATTACCACAAGTAAAACTTTTTTTAGTGAATATGGTAAATGTTGGTAAACCTATTTGTGCATTATGCGTTAGTCCCGTTGTGTTAGCAAAGGCTTTAGAAGGTTCTGCTATTCATCCAACATTAACATTAGGGTCAAATAATGAACCTTCACCATACGATATTGATGGCTTTCATGCTGGAATCGAAAAGGTGGGCGCAACAAGCACAGCAAAAGGAATAAAAGAAATCTCTATCGAT
>CAKZON010000074.1 GCA_937136425.1 uncultured Crocinitomix sp. | reverse complement strand
GAAATTATTTAAAGCTAATTTAGCTTGCTGCATCAAAAGGCGTAAATATCCTAATTGAAAATTATGGCAAGAGAGGGGAAATTCAAAAGTTAGTCATTTCAAATATTGAAGGATTTAGAATACTAGAAATTGGTACCATTTTGAGATTAGAAGGCGATCGAAATTATACGCATTTCATTCTGGAGAATGGACAGAGAATTACAACTAGCAAAAGTTTAAAAGAATACGAAACCATATTATTCGATTATGGTTTCTTCAGAATTCATCAAAGTACAATCGTTAGTCTTCGTCATATTTCAGGATTCATTAGAGCAGACGGTGGTTTTGTTGAAATGATTGATGGCACAACACATAAAGTTAGCAGATCAAGGAAAAATGACTTCCTTGAACGGTTTAATTAATGTCGATTGATAATTTATCCGAGCAGCTTTTTATCATCACCTTACCAAGTATACAATGCTACATTTTAAGGCTATCTAAAAATGTATGTTTGTAAGCACATCTCATATTAATTATTTTAAATTTCAATTTATGAAAAGTGCACTATTTATACTACTTATATCATTGAGTTCCCTTGGAAATACTCAAATTAACATTGGTGAAATTGGAGGTAAACTTAAGGATAAGAAAAAAAAAGTTGAACAAGTTGGACAATCTGACGATTCGAAAGAAGAAGAGAAAAAAACGATTATTCATGATCCTAATCAACCTCCTTCTTATGATGATGAGTTATACCAACCCTACAAAAGAATTAATCGATCTTTAGAAGATCTTTCGGCCTATAATAAAAGAGTTAAATCAAACTATGATAACCTTAAAAGACGAGATGCAAATGGTGAGGAGAAAAATTTTCAAATGGCCGAAAAAGAAATTAAAAATGTTGAAACATATCGCTCCAATTTTGACAAGCAATACATACAGCTTGTTGACTCATTAAAACGTTTCGAAGACCGAAATATTTCTGAGAAAGGAAAGAAAAAATTTAATACCGATTTTCAAGAGCGTCTAGATGCGGAAAAAGCAAATTTCGAAGAGATGTATACCTATTTGAATAATCGTGCACAAAGCATGCTAGAGACTAAAAAAAATAGGGGAAATTCAACTCAGAGAATGGAAGAAATTGAGAAAGAGATATTCAATCAATCACCATCAATTAAAGAGGTGTTTCCAATTATCGAAATCTATTCAAAAAGCGATATAAGGTATAAAGAATACTATTCTAACAGCGAAATATTTGTTACAAAGGTTGCACAAATGGATTTTGTTAAATTGGCTCAATTAATGGATGAATGGAAACAACATGCCATTATCACAGAAGCCACTAAATGGGATAACCTCCAATATGGCTACTTCTCAAATTTATCAAATTATAAAGAAGACTTTCCAAATTACGTAAAAGAAAAAATCATTCCAGTAATTGAAATGTTACACAATGAATCAAAGGTTAAAACGAATGCAGATTCTGATTTGTCAGACCGATATAAATCTTCAAAAGCAGCAAAGAATTTTATGGATGGAGCAATAGCAATAAACGCTACGATTCCTGAACTAAACAACTTAAAAACTAAGGTTAATGAAAACTACTTTAATATACTTTCAACAATACCGGGGAGCGATTTTCATAAAGAAAACTTTTTTAAACTATGCCTTTTTGATAATGGGGTAAGCCCTGGTTCTGAATCGGAATCTCTGCTTAAAAATGTATGGAATTATGATGATCAACTCAAGGCAATATTTTACTTCACTGGGAAAGCAAAATTTCATTTAAGAGGAATTCAAATAAATGAATTAGGAGGTAAAGAAGGAATTCCTTCTACTACATTTAAAATTGAATTTGAAGATGAAAATCTCCCAACAATAAAGCAAGATATTCCACTAGTCAATAAAATGGGAGAATCAGACAATTATGGCCTTTATGATTTTTTTCCATCTATTGAATCTATGACAAAACCAAAACATTCAGATTATTGGGGAATGTTTACAAAGCTCGCTAAGTTACCATTAGGTATCCATAAAACGAAACTGGCTATTAAATCACAGGGAGAATATTACTACACAGATCTTAGTCTAAACGTGACAGAAGAGGCAATAGCCTACTTTGAAGCTGGGGCAAAAAAAGCCAGATATTTAGGATTAAATCAAATAAGAGTTGCTAAAGGTGCCTATAGTGATGCCAATATAACGGCTATTGTGAAAAGAGATTTTGACAGGAGTGAATTTGGCGAACCTTTGCGAACTGTTGTTGATGGCAAATGGATTATTGAAAAAAATTACCAAGGCGTACCTACTGAAAAAAGTATTTCAATTCAAGTCGTTTATAAAAACAAGGATGGAGAATGTTGGCTTTACGGGGGCTTTATTACACAAACTTATGAAGGAGGAGGACGATATGGTTCTAAACATTTAGATGGGGCATATAATAACACAAAAATGCTATGCGAAAACGCTTATAAATAGAACCTAAAAATAAATCGTATCAAATGATAAATGAAGTATTAATACTAGAGGGTCAATTCTCTAAATCTATTGGATTTGATAGCTCTAATCTTTATGTAAGCAGTTTACAGTTTGGAAGCATTGAAGCCCTTCGAAATAAGTGCCTAAATGGTGGGAAGAGATCTTCTCAAAAAATTGCTTTAAATAAAATTCAAAAACTAACCTATAATGAAGAAAATGATGCCATGTCCATTCATTTTTTGAAAGATTCTGGAAAGTCAAAAAGTTTTTATCTAGAAGGCTTCGATCTTAATTTGAGAGTCCATTTTTTTGAAGCTCTGGCTGAAGCTTCAAGTTTACGAAGTACTGGATTAGAAAAAAAGAAAATCAGAGATTACAGTAAGTTTTATTTGACCATTGGTGGTATAATACTGTTTACTTCTGTTGCCGCATGGGCGGGCAGTTGGCCAAGAACAGGAAGAAGAACACAATTAATTAAATTAATGCAGGATATTGGTCCTTTTGGAGTTATGATGATAGGTACCGTTTTGATTCTAATTGTTCTTTACAAAATGTACAAACACAGTAAGTTGCCAGAAAATCAACATGTATACAAACGTCAATAAATAGAAGTATGGATAAGGAAGATTTCAAATATGAATTACTTAAATCAAACAGAAAAATTTTTAGAATTGGATTAACGTTACTTTTAATATGCGGAACCACTTGTGCTCTTATCATTGGTTTCATGGGGCTCACTGAGCGTTCTGCAATTGTTGGTGTTTGTCTTTTTGGGTTATTTGTGCTCATTGGGTTGTTTATGATGATTAGCGGTTTACGCGCAAAAGGAAAAATCAAATCAGGTGAACACGAGTTATTGATTGCAATTAATAATCAAACCAATTATGTGGTATGGGTTTATCAGCACACTATGACCACTAAAGCGGAATTTGCAACTAAAAAACACAAGAATTTTAGTCTAATCTTGTACACAGAATCAGGAAAAAGATTAGGATTCATGGTAAAAGAAGAATCACGACTAATTGAAATGATCAATTTTTTATCTTCAAAATTCCCAAACGCATTAGTTGGTTATACTGAAGAAAATAGAATAGCAGCAAGTGATATAATAGGGCAAGAAATTAAGCATCTCCCCTTTTAACTATATCATACTAAATATGGAAAATAGTTTGGATTTTTTTTAGTCGAAAAGTGTAAAAACAAATTGATTGAATCATTACAAACTATTTTCTGCTCCCCTGAGAATTTAATGTATTAAAGTTCGAGGGGGTTGAATTACACTCACTAAACACAGGTTATAAATTAACATTAAATTGTCATCTATCATGCAAGAATACGGCATTGCTAAACGAAGAAAAAACATAATATACTTCGGAATTCCAGCTTTTTTAATTCTAGGGGCTTATCTAGCCTTTTGGACACCTCAATTTTATGTAAAACTCATGTATAATGCACCAGTAATTTTGGGGTTAATTCTTTCGCTTTTACCTTATATAATTTTGCTCTTTGGGGTGATGTTATTACTTATGTATTTTCGATTTCAAAAATATTGGAACAACCAACTCGTCATTTCGAAGGAAGGCTTTATTGATAATGCAGGCTTTGGATTTAGAGAAACTTTAATTTCATGGAAAGACATTAAAGGATTCAAAATGAAAAAAGTCATGAGAAAAAACTATATGTTCATTGAACTGAATAATGAGCAAAAATATCTTGACAAGGTTTCCAAAAATTCTGTTAAAAATCATTTAAAAAAAATGAAAACGCATAATGGTTATTTAATTGGCCTAGCAGTAGATTGGTATGAGATTCCATCATATGAAATCATTGAGCTTTTTAAGCATAAAATTGCCCTAAACGAACAGGAACAAAATGGCGGTTATTGAATATGTTAGTCTTAATAACCTGATTGAACAATCTTGTCAAATTCTAAAAAACAAAAAAGGCCTAGCTAAAAGCTAGACCTTTTTTTCACTTGCGGAGAATGAGGGATTCGAACCCCCGGTACCTTGCGGTACAATAGTTTTCAAGACTACCGCATTCGACCACTCTGCCAATTCTCCGCGGCAAAGATAGACTTATTTTTTTATTGTGAAATAAATTTTTGAAAAACTATTCTTAAACCTTCAATTTGCAACAGCAAGAGACTGAAAAACACCGTTCAATCAATAATCATCCATTTTAAATATCTTTTAAGAGTGGGTTTTAAATAAATCCCTATCTTTATATTTAAACGCTATCAGCATGAAATTTCTATTTTCATTAATCACTCTTTTGTTTGTGGCTACAAGCTTTGGCAAGCCACAAGTGTATTTCAATTATAAACTCTTTCATACTCCTGATCAAAAGGCTTTTGTAAGTACTTCTTTACAATTTGTTAGCGGATCTCTCAAGTATAAAGGGGATGGAAATGGCAATCTTAATGCTCAAGTTGAAATTACTCAGATATTTAGCCAAGATGAAAAAATTATCATTGCTGATAAATATGTTTTGGACTCTCCACTTATGAAGGACTCTACTGTTGATGACTTTTATGATGTGCAACGCTATGCTCTTGAACCTGGATTTTACAGTTATGAACTGGTAATTAAAGATTTACTTTCGGGTGAAGAGGTTAAAGGAGAACAATTAATTGAGGTGGTTGCAATGGACAAAGCTGCTGTTGGAATTTCTGACATTGAATTTATTGAGGATGCATATAAAACAGACGAACAAAATAATTTTACAAAAAGTGGTTTTTTCATTCTTCCCTATCTAACAAATTACTTTCCTCCAGAAATCACAAAAATTGCATTTTATACAGAGCTGTATAACACCACAGATGTATTAGGAGAGGATGAGCAATTTTTAATAACTTGTGATGTTAGTGATTATAAATCTGGTAATACAATTGACGGTATTTTTAAGTATCAGCGCCTAAATACTGCAGCTGTTAGTCCAGTAATCATGTTTTTACCTATAGAAAATTTACCTTCTGGTGATTATAATTTAAACCTAAAAGTCATTGATAAAAACAATGACACCTTGGTTACGAAAGAGGTCTTCTTTCAACGCCGTAACGATATTTTTGCGGAGGATATAGTTCCTATTGATGAAATCGAAATTGATCCTTCTTTCAGCCAGAGTTTAGATTGGGACTCTATTCCATATTTTGTTGGTAGCTTAATGCCTATTAGTGAGCGTTATGAATATGAAACGATAAGAAATATGTTGAAGGGATCAGATACAACCTATATGCAAAAGTACTTCTTTGCATATTGGAAAGAAACAAACCCTACCAATCCACAACGTGAATGGGAAAAATACAAGCTCCAAGTTCGATATGCTGAAAAACTTTTTGGAACACAAATTAAACATGGATGGGAAACGGATCGTGGACGAATTCATTTAAAGTATGGCTCTCCAAATCAAATTATTGACCGACCTAGTGAACCGAGCGCTTATCCATATCAAATTTGGCATTATTACAGAATTGGACAGCGTTCAAATATTAGATTTGTATTCTATAACCCTGATTTAGTTACCAACGATTATCCTATGCTTCATTCAGATATGCAGGGAGAATTACAGAACTATAGATGGGAGGCTGACTTGCATAAACGCGACACACCGAATACAAACATAGATGATCCAGGAGGTTCTGTTCATTATGGAGGATCTAGTGGTACATTATTCCGCGATTAATATCACACTCATCATTTTGGGACATTTTTCATAGCTTTCGACTTTTAACTACTATATTTACGTCGATTTAATTGCATGAAAAAAATAGCCGTAGTCATACTTAACTATAACGGTAGAGCTTATTTAGAGAAATTCTTACCCACAGTAATTTCACTTTCTCCTGAAGCTACTATCTATGTTGCTGACAATTGTTCTACGGACGATTCTGTGACCTATCTTAAAGAAAATTTTAAGTCTGTCGAATTAATCATCAATAAAGAAAATGGTGGATTTGCCAAAGGATATAATGATGCGTTACAACATGTTTCTGCCGATTATTATGTTTTACTAAATTCGGACATTGAGGTAACCCCAAATTGGATTCAACCTTGCATTGATTTGTTAGAGTCTGACGAATCAATTGCAGCTGTGCAACCAAAAGTGTTAGCATATAATTCAAAAGACAAGTTTGAGCATGCAGGTGCTGCTGGTGGTTTTTTAGATAAAGATTTTTATCCTTTTTGTCAAGGTAGAATTTTTGATCAAACAGAAGTGGATCAAAATCAATACGACAAAAATAGAGAAGTGTTTTGGGCAACTGGCGCATGTTTATTTATCCGAGCAGAAAAATACCATGAGGTAGAAGGTTTAGATGAACACTTTTTTGCGCATATGGAAGAAATAGATATGTGTTGGAGACTTAAAGCAAGAGGTAATAAAATCTTTTATTGCGCTCAAGCATCTATCTATCATGTTGGCGGCGGAACATTAAGCTACCAAAACCCTAAGAAAACTTACTTAAATTTCAGAAATAGTCTCTTCATGTTAACTAAAAACTATGAAGGCATTTTGTTCTTTAAAATTTTGAAACGACTAATGCTTGATGGGTTGGCGGCAATTCTTTTTGTTTTCAAATTCCAATTCAGACATTTTGCAGCTGTTTTCAATGCACATATGTCTTATTATGGAAAACTAGGAACATTCTTAAAAAAACGCAAGCACGAAAAAGCTGCCGGTAGAACTAAAATTACCACTGGCATGTACAAAAAAAGTATTGTATTTGGCAGCTTTCTTTTTGGAAAAAATTCATTCCAAGATTTAGACGAAAGCGACTTTCTATAATTCTATAAAACAAAAACACCCACTTACAAAGTAAATGGGTGTCTCAATTATTTTTTGATGCTTGTATTATAAAATTGCATCTAATTTTGAAGTTAATTGTCCTTTAGGAACTGCTCCAACTTACTTATCAACTATTTCTCCATCTTTAAGGTAAACAACTGTTGGAATATTTCTAACGGCAAATTTACCTGCAATTCCTGGATTGTTATCAACGTCAACTTTTCCAATGATCGCTTTTCCTTCGTACTCGTTGTGCATTTCTTCAATAAGTGGCCCAACCATTTTACAAGGTCCACACCAAGCAGCCCAAAAGTCTAGTACAACTGGTTTATCTGCATTTGCTACAATTTCGTCAAAATTTGCTTCTGTTATTTCTAAAGCCATAATATATTTAATTTTTGTTTTCTACTTTACTTATTAAGTACAAAAGCAATACCATTCTATCTTTCATGACACTTTGACTTAAATCATAGCTAATTGTCATTCAGATTTGATTGCTTTATACAAATTTGTCAATAAATTTCGTGATTCCTTACATTGTTGGTCGAAAAAATCCATAAACATATAAAAACTAGGAATGCATTAATACCCAACATTTCAGATCCAAACTCATAGAAGGCTTCTCCTTCTGGCACTGCAAAAATATCCCTGATATACCAGTTAAATAGAAACAATAGGGTTGGAATAATAATACTAATTGGAATACTGAACTTGTCATCCACTCGGCGTTTGCTAATAATACCAAACATAAATAAACCGAGTAATGGCCCATAAGTATATGACGCCGCTGCAAACAATGTCCAAACAACACTATCATCATTAGCATATTTAAAAATGAGTATAGTCAATAGCAAAGCCACGGACATAATAACATGCGCCCATCTTCTTTTTTTCTCTTGTTCTTTTTTCTCGTCATTTTCAATATTCAAAAAATCCACAGATAATGACGTAGTTAAAGATGTTAATGCTGAATCAGCACTACTATATGCTGCAGCAATTAATCCTAGCAGAAAAAACACTCCCACTGCTCCACTCAAGCCTCCTCTTAAAGAAATTGTTGCAAACAACAAGTCTCCTTGTCCTTTTCCGTCTTTCCCTAAACTATTCCAAACTTCAGCCACGTCCGGATTTGCATCCATATATAAAAAAAGTAATCCGCCTAGTGTTACAAAAAGTATGTTTACAAAGAATAATACCACAGAAAATGATAACATATTCTTTTTAGCCTCCCTTTCATTTTTACACGTAAGGTTTTTCTGCATCATATCCTGATCAACTCCGGTCATTCCTAACGTTATAAACATTCCACCCAATATCCCTTTCAACCAATAGTTTTTTGCTAAACCGTCTTCTGTTTGAAACACATCTCCTATTCCAGCATCATCAATCGCTCCAAATACCTGCCCCAATTGCAAATTAAGATCGTCCGCAATAAAGTAAATACTGAGTCCAACTGAAATCAACATAAACAATGTTTGCAGGGTATCAGTCCAAATAATGGTTTTAATTCCTCCTCGAAATGTGTAGACCCAAATCAATAAAATGCTGATAGCAACCGTTCCTTCAAAAGGAACGCCTAAGTCATCAAAAACAAATTTTTGTAAAACAATAACAACCAAATACATTCGTAATGCAGCTCCTATTAATCGAGATACAATAAAAAAACCTGCCCCCATTTTATAGGTGTAATAACCAAAACGTTGTTTTAAAAACTCGTAAATAGAGGTTAAATTCAATCGATAGTATAGTGGCAAGAGCACAAATGCAATTATGGCATAGCCAATAACATAACCAATCGCCATTTGCATATAAGTAAAGCTACTATTACCTATTACACCAGGAATTGAAATAAACGTAACTCCTGATAATGAAGCTCCAATCATACCAAAAGCAACCAAATACCATTTATTGTTTCGGTTTCCTGTAAAAAAAGTATCGTTATCTGCTTTTCTACTGGTGAGATAAGAAATCCCCATTAGAACTAAGAAATAGGAGATTAAAATGATTAAGATGTATGATTTATCCATGGTAACAGGCTATTTAACAAATGTAATGGATAGTTAAACGCTAATTAAAGTTTTAAAATACATAAAGCCAACATTAAAAAGTGAATATTTTATCATTGACAATTTAAATGAATCTCCAAAGATGTACCTGCCTTAATTTTTCATAACTGCTTACCAACAGTTATTTAGACCAAAATGAACGTATTGTTTTTTCTGCAAGTTTATTCTGCGGTGTAAAATCTAAGTCTCCATTACCTCCCTGGCTTTCATGATTATGATACCATTTCCAAATAAACATTCCTCCAAACCATTCCTCTTCCCACAACACATTGAATAAAGCTTTATAAGCATTATGTTGAATTTCTGCAGAGAATTTTGATCGTGTGTTATGTTCCCAAGGCTTAACAGTTGCTCCCTCCATGCTTCGATAACCTATTTCTGTAAACACAATTTTTCTATCGTATTTTTTAGCAAATGCAGACAATGTTTTTTTATGTACATCCCACCCCATTGTTAACTCTTTCAAATCAGGTTTAGCAGAAATACTAATTGGAAAATATCCGTTTACACCAATAATATCCATTTGCTCCCAAAATGGCACGGCTTGATAATCATCCCAATTAGCGGCATAAGTAAGGTCTCCTTTATATTTTAATTTTGCTTTTTTTATCAATTCATTCCAAAATTCTGGTCGAGCCTTTACAAACTCTCTCCACTCTGTCCCTATACAAAACATCTCAACATCATGTGCAATGGCAATTTCTAAAAAGGAAAAAATAAATGCTGCATATGATTTTTCGAATATCTCCCACTCCTGTTCATTCGATAATTTATAATCTCCAGTATATGCTGACATCATCCAAATTTGGGGCTTAAGCATAATCTTTAATCCAGAAGCCTTGCACAATTCTATCGTTTCCTTTACTCCTTCTTCTTTCTCTCCCCACCATTGCCATTTTGAATTGTAAGTAACCATCCCGTTCTTTCCAACAAAACCATAAGGCATCAATGTCACCCAATTAGCATTCATAGTAACAATTGGTGCAACATCAGCATTGTCGATTGGTGAGCTGGACCCCACAAAACTTAATCCTTTAATTTTCAAATTGTCCTGTGCGTAGGTCAATGATATTGCAAAAGTTAATACTACAACTATTAGTCCTCTGTATAATAATTTAGTTCGCATTTTATTCAAAATTGATTCGTTCTAAGCATCACCAATGTGCACGCAGACAACACTTCTATACCTGCCTCCATTAATTCTTTTTCAAGTTCATAATTCTCCGCACCAGGGTTAAAAATAACCCGCTTTGGTTTTAACTCTTGCAAATATGCGTAATACGCTAACTGATTTTTTGCTCCTAGGTAAACGGTTACAGTATGAATATCTTCAATAATCATATGTGATTCAGAAATGCGCACACCTCTCACTTCTCCTTCTCCTCTGCCTATAGCAAATACTTCATGGCCATTATCTACTAAATCGTTAATCGCTAAATAGGAATAGCGCTGAGGATTCATACTAGCCCCCAAAACAAGTACTTTCATATTATATGTTTAAACAATAAATGTACCAATTAATTCGCGTTTCTCTGCCTATAAGGATCTTTCAACTATAGGATCTTATCGCCTTTTAACATTTTACACCTTTCATAATCTTATTATTCCCTATTTTTACCGCTGAAATAATATAAAACATGTCAGTACACAAAGAAGTTAAGAAAATCACCACGCACGTTCTACAGGAAATGAAGAATAATGGTGAAAAAATAGCCATGTTAACAGGGTATGATTTTTCAATGGCCAAAATTTTAGATAAAGCGGGGATTGATATCATTCTTGTTGGAGATTCTGCATCCAACGTAATGGCAGGACACGAAACAACCTTACCAATTACTTTAGATCAAATGATTTATCATGCATCATCTGTGATTAGAGCTATTAATAGAGCCTTGGTTGTAGTAGATTTGCCCTTTGGTTCTTATCAAGGAGATTCTAAACAAGCGTTGACAAGTTCTATTCGAATCATGAAAGAATCTGGCGGACACGCCGTTAAATTAGAAGGTGGACAAGAAGTTGTTGAATCCATTAAAAGAATTCTATCTGCTGGTATTCCAGTTATGGGGCATTTAGGTTTAACTCCGCAGTCAATCTATAAATTTGGTACTTATACTGTTCGTGCTAAAGAAGAAGAAGAAGCAGCACAATTAATTCGTGATGCAAAATTGTTAGAGGAGACAGGATGCTTTGCATTGGTGTTAGAAAAAATTCCAGCAAAGCTTGCACAAGAGGTTGCTACGAGCATAAACATTCCTGTAATTGGGATTGGCGCTGGTAACGGAGTTGATGGTCAAGTACTTGTTAGTCATGATATGCTTGGAATAAACAATGAATTTAATCCAAGGTTTTTACGTAAATATCATAACCTCTATGAGGAAATGCTAGGAGCATTTGAAAGTTATATTACAGATGTACGTTCAAGCGACTTCCCTAATGAAAAAGAGCAATATTAAATGACAAATCTGGACATCCTCTATGAGGACAACCATCTTGTTGTAGTTAACAAGGCAGCCGGAACTTTAGTTCAAGGCGATAAAACGGGGGACATTCCGCTCAATGAGCTAGTAAAGTCGTATATCAAAAAAAAATATAATAAACCTGGCGAAGTATTTTTAGGAACAGTTCACCGCCTAGACAGACCTACTAGCGGTATTGTTCTTTTCGCCCGCACTTCTAAAGCACTCGCTCGTATGAACGAGTTATTTAAGATAAAAGACATTCAAAAAACTTATTGGGCGGTAACCGAAAAGCCGCCCAAATCAACTAAAGGCCTACTTGTTGACTTTTTATTGAAAAATGAAAAGCAAAATAAAAGTTATGTTAAGCCCAATAATAATAACGGTGCAAAAAAAGCAGAGTTAACCTATGAACTCATTGGTAAAGGCAACAATTATAGCTACATACAAGTAAAACCAGCTACTGGTCGCCATCATCAAATTCGAGTTCAATTATCTAGCATGGGGTGCATCATAAAAGGTGACCTTAAATACGGTGCAAAAAGATCTAACAAAGATGGATCCATCCATTTACATGCACGCAAACTAGAATTCATTCATCCAGTAAAAAAGGAACCAATTAGTATTATCGCTCCTCCACCGAATGAAGTCCTTTGGAATGAATTTCTAAAGATTAGTAATTGAAACTAACGCTTTTTATTGCGTTTCGGTTCTCTTCTCTTGTTTCGATCTCCATATTTGTGCTCAATCAAACTTCCTGAAAATATTTCAAATTTTCTAAAATCACAACTAAGGGATCCGTTATAAACCTGAATTTTAGCGGATGGTTTTAACTCAATTCTCTTCAAAGCATCAAAGTTCGAACTCAAAACCCAACAATCATATCCTTGCATTTTTCGCTTGAAAAAGTTCCCTAATCCTTGATACAATTCATCCAGTTCATCCATTTTCAATCGCTCACCATATGGAGGGTTGCAAATTAAAACTCCCTTTCCTTCAGGTGCCATTTGATCATTAAAATCTTTAATTTCAAACGAAATTGTTTTGCCAAGTGGCAATGCTTTTATATTCTCTCGAGCTTTTAAAATAACATCACCATCCGTATCAGAACCAATAATTTTAATGTCTAAGTCACGTTTTGGTTGTTTTGGAGCATTATCAAAAACACTTTTCCAAAGCTGCTGATCGAAATTTTTCCAATTTTGAAAACCATATGACTTTCTTGCGATATTGGGCGGAATTCCATTAGCAATTAAAGCAGCTTCAATTGGCAACGTACCAGATCCACATGTTACATCAACAAAATGAGTATCACCTTTCCATTTAGCTAACTTAATTAAACCTGCTGCTACAACCTCATTCATTGGTGCATCACCAGTTTTCTTTCTATATCCACGGTGATATAATGGAGCACCAGAACTATTTAATGAAACGGAACAAGCATGCCCATCTATATGTACATCAAATAAAATTTTTGGTTTGGCCAAATCTACATCTGGGCGCTCACCAAATTTATCTCTAAAATGATCAGCAATAGCATCCTTCAATACCAGCATTGGGTAACCTGTATGGTTAAACAAGTCAGAGTTCACTGCACCCTTCGCTGCAAATGTGTCTCTCACTCCCATGATGTCAGAAAAATTTATTTTCGAAAATTTCCGATACAAATCCTTCTCGTCCGCAAAACGAAACTTCTTAACCGGTATCAATACCGAAATTGCCGTTCTCAACCATAAATTGCTTTCATAAAGCAATTTCATATCTCCTTTATAAGTCACCACACGGTTGCCTACTTCAACGTCTTTACCTCCCAATGCAATTATCTCATCTTTCAGTACTTCCTCTAATCCATATAATGTCTTTGCTACAAGCTCCATATTACTTTTTTTGCAAAGATATCAATTGTGGTTGAAAACCAACCTTTAGAAGCAACAAAAGTAAATTCTAAAAAAAAAGTAATTACCTTTGAATAAAAGGCATCTTTGAAAAAAATCATCTTAAATATACTGGTACTACTAATTAGTTTAACGGGCTTTTCTCAGAGAGTAGGCATTGTTTTTAGTGGAGGCGGAGCAACAGGTTTTGCACATATTGGTGTTCTTAAAGCTCTTGAGGAAAACAATATCCCAATCGATTTTATTACTGGTACATCTGCCGGAGCGTTGATTGGCGCAATGTATGCGTCGGGTTATTCACCTGTACAAATTGAACAGTTAGTCTTAACAGATAAGTTTCAACGCATGTCATCAGATAGATTAGAGGATGATTTCCGCTACTCAATCCATAACCCTGATCATGATGCAGAATTAATGTCAATCCGTATTGCTAAAGATTCTATTTTACAAAAATCACTACCCACAAATATTTTGAATCCAACATTTTTAGATTTAGAGGTTCTCAATTTATTGGGTAGTAATCTCGATATTGGCAATGGTTCCTTCGATAGTCTTTTTGTTCCCTTTCGGTGTATCGCTTCTAATATTGCTACCAAAGAAAGTGTTTTATTTAAAGAAGGAAACTTAAATCAAGCTGTTAGGGCATCAATGACTTACCCTTTTTTCATTAATCCTATTGAGGTAGATGGCATTCTCATGTTTGATGGCGGACTATATAACAATTTCCCTGCTAATGACATGTACAATGAATTTGATCCTGATTTCATAATTGGTAGTAACGTTAGTTATAATGAGGCTCCTCCTGAGGCGGATGACTTAATGTCTCAAATTAAAAATTTATTCTCAGCACATTCTAATTATGGTTTACCTTGTGAATCAGGTATTATAATTGAACCAGACCTAGGTGAAATAGGAACATTTGATTTTGATAAAATAGAGGAAGCCATAGAAATTGGCTATCAGGCTGCGCTTGAAAAAATTGACTCAATCAAATATCATGTAAGCCAACGTGTCACATCTGAAGAACTTCAAAAGTCAAGAACTATATACAATAACAAAAAAAAGAAACTAAGAGTAGCGAACATAGTAGTGAAGGGAGTTACTTTAAATGAACAAAACTATATTAAGCGTAAGCTCATCAATACAAAAAAGAATGAAGTACTAGAATATGAAGAACTGAAAAAAAGATACCTTCGTCTTTATCAAAGTGAGCATGTACTCTCAATGTTCCCAACACTGTATCCAATCACAGATTCTACACAAGAGCTAGTAATAGATCTGAGAAAAGAAAAGCCTTTCAAAGCTGCTTTTGGTGGACACTATTCTTCTAAACCTGTTAATACGGGTTTTCTAAGTCTTTCTTATTCCGATTTCAAAATAACGCCTATCACACTATATGCCAACACCTATTTTGGTAAGTTCTATGGAGCAGTAAAAACAGGTATCAAATTTTATTTACCTACTAAAACGACATCCTATGTAGAACCATTCTTTGCTATGAATCGTTGGGACTATTTCAAAAGTTTTGCTACGTTTTTTGAAGACTCTAACCCTTCTTTCCTCGTATTAAACGAGCGTTTTTGGTCTGTCAAATATGTCATTCCTGCCAGTTCAAAAAGTAAATTAATTTTTGATTTCACAAACGGATCCAATGAAAACACCTATTACCAAACAGATAATTTCACGCAATTAGATACTACTGACAATACAAACTTTCTATATTATTCTCCTGGTTTCGAATTTACGATTGACAAATTAAATCGTAAACAATTCGAATCAGCAGGCTCATTCCTATCTATTAAGTCTCGTTTCATACACGGAATTGAAACAACAATCCCTGGTTCAACCTCCAATACTGATGAAATTACTAAGTCATTTAAAAACTGGTTCTATGTAAAAGCAAATTACAAAAACTACTTTATTCAAAAAGGACTTTATCGCCTTGGAATTCAATTAGAAAGCGTATACTCAACACAACCATTCTTTGAAAACTATACGGCAAGCATCCTTTCCTCGCATGCCTTTCAACCAATCCCCGATTCAAGAACAGGGTTCTATAATGATTTCAGAGCAAATAAATATTTTGGAGGAGGACTTATGAATATATTCACCCTTAAAGACAAACTTGATTTAAGAATAGAGGCATATATATTTCAACCTATCAACCGCATTCTAAGCAATGATGGTGTTGCATATGAAGGAGAATTATTTAGCAATCGTTTCGGTATTGCAAGCGCCTCGTTAATTTACCACTCCGTAGTTGGCCCGGTCCGTGCTACAGTAAATTATTTTGACAGCCAATCTCAACTCAAACCGTTATCATTCCAGCTAAGTTTGGGCTACGTATTATTCAATAATCATGGTATTAAATAATACTACCTATTTTGTAGTGCACAAGTATCGTAATTCTCATTAATTCAAACAATAATAGTTATAGTAGAACTTCTTTAACGGATAGTATAAATGCAATTGTAATATGCTATTTCAGATAAAGTAAAGCTTGAGGCTGGTACTACTTCCATTCTTCACCTAGATTACTCAACATCGTCAGTCTAAATAATCTTTTCCTTTAGGGCAATCCCTTTTTATATCAATAAATAGTATTGACCTGAACATTTGTATAATGCACAACATTATTAATGTCAGTTTTAAGTTCTATATAACCTTGCCTTAGTTCCAATCCACCGCCTTAAAATCTTCAAAGCAAAAAAGGTCGCGCTATTCATTTTAGTTTTGGCTCCACCAAAAGCTGTCATTACTA
>CAKZON010000073.1 GCA_937136425.1 uncultured Crocinitomix sp. | reverse complement strand
CCTGATTCTTCTACAGTGATACTTGCATAATTAACACAATCAAAATCTGTTGGACCTGATATTGTTACAGTATATTCTCCAGGTTCTGTTGCTGTATACGTAGCAGTATTTGCTCCAGGAATATCCACCCCATTCAAGGCCCATTGGTATTCATAACCTCCTGTACTTGGTGATGCCGTTAATACTGGTAATGTTGAACCTGATAATGGTACACCATTTTCATCAACACATAATACGGTGTTTCCAGATACACTTACCTCTGGTACTGGTACATAAATTTCAAACTCCACTATTGTGTAACATCCTGTTCCTGCTGTTTGAGGTATTACACCTGAACCATCATTAGTCACACGTACATAAATAGTTTGTGGGTTACTTGTATTTGTATATGTTTCTGGTGTTGCTATGGCATTTGAACCGCCATCTGCATCATCATAACTCGTATAATAGCTTGCAGAAACTCCAGTTTCAACTCCTGGACCATTCTCTCCTGTTAGGATTAAAGTTTCCCATAATGTCAAATCGAATTCTGCAACTTGTTCTGCAATACTTCCAGAACCATCTACATCTCCATCACATTCTTCCATCACACCATCATTTCCTAATTGATCAATGATGTTTTGAGTGCTTAATGGTGTTGGGTTAGCATCGACGTGAAGTTTGATATGCGTTATCGCATAACACCCTGTTGACTCATCAAATACCCTTGCAAACACATCATCTGCTCCAGAAATACTATTTTCGTAAACTGATGGGTTTGGTATTGGATTTATTCCTGCTTCTGCTTCTCCAAAAGTTTCATGGAATGTGATTCCTAAACCTGTAACACCTCCAGTAATTACAAATATTTCTGCGTCTAAATCAAACGGATAAATACCATCCATTTCATCAAAATAATCATCATCACAAGCGTGCATTTCATGGAATACAGGAACGTTTGGTAATAAATCAACATGCAACGTAATTGGTCTTACTGTTGTACATAAATTTCCATTACTATCCGTATTTGTATTCGATATAGTCATATAAATCACCTGATCTGGTGTTGATACATTTGTATAACTCGTAAAGTTTGGTATGTATCCTATTGGGTTACCTGAAGCATCAAGACCTGTATAAAAATCAATCTGGAAACTTGGATCTAAACCTAAAGTATTTAAAGCATAATCCATTAAATCAAATTCTACATAACCATCGGCACTACCATTATCTTCACATAAAGCATAAATCAATTCACCTTCTGCTAATTCAGGGCTCTCCAACACATGTAATGTTAGTGTGAAATCTGGCGCTATATAATGACATCCCGTTGCTGGATCATCTACTCGAATATAAATTACTTGAGTAATTCCGTATCCATCTCCGTCTGTATCTACATTCTGGTACAATCCAGTAGTATCAATATGCAATCCTACTCCAAAATCTGCTTGAGCTTCTGTTTCATAATACGTAACTACTAAATTTGTGTTACCATTTTGAATTTGAGCAGTAGCATCTTCTAAATTGAACCAACCAAATGTATCATTATCATCATCACAAGCATATAAATCTTCCGGAGACGATAAAGCAAAAAGAGTGTTAACAGTAATCGTAAAACTTGTAGTTGTAAAACATCCTGTAACATCATCTACTGCTCTTACATAAATAGTTTGTGTTGATACTGGTGGCGTTGGATTAATATTTAAATATGCAGTCTCATCTACTATTGGATTGTTCCCGGAAGTAGCGTCTGCTAAAGTCTCATAAAACGTCACCGTTATTCCAGATTGATTAACTAATATATGGGGGATATTTAACGTTAAATCATGTGGCATTACACCATCTAAAACAGCATCAGTTTCACATATTGGATCCATATCCATATTATCATTAATCACTGGTGGTAACGGGTCTACCAATACAACATCTATATCTTCTAAAGAAGTACATCCTACATTTGTTACTGTTATATTACTATACATTCCCTCTGCTAAACCTACTATAGTTCCAACATCAGCAACAACAACCATTGTTGATGTTTGTGGTAATCCCGCCGCATCTTCATAGTCTATTGTATAAGTTCCATCAGGTAAATTAAATACTGATAATACTATTGAACCTTCTGAACCTCCACACGTACTTGGATTTGTGGTTGATATTATTGCAATTATTGCTGGAATTGGATCCGACAACACCACATCTACATCCTCAACAGACATACAACTAAAACTTATTATGACGATGTTATTATACACACCTGATGATAAATTGGAAATGGTTCCCACATTATTAACCACATCGATTGTTGTGGTTTGTTGAATACCATTAGCATCATCATAATTTACAGTATACACACCATCAATTAAATTAGCTACTGACAATACTATACTACCATCTGTTCCGTTACACATACTAGGATCTACAACTGAAATTATTGCTATAATTGATGGAATAGGATCGTTTAATTCCACATCAATATCATCTATTGATGTACAACTGATAAAAGTAACCGTAATATTATTAAACTGCCCTTCACTTAATCCTGAAATAACACCAACATTTCCTGTGACAACCATCATATTTGTTTGAGGTACTCCAAATTCGTCTTCGTAATTAATTACATGAGTACCATCTGGCAAATTAGCCGTTGATAACGTAATACTACCATCACTACCATCACAAGTAGTTGGGTCTGTAGTTGATATAATTGATATAATTGCCGGTAACGGATCTACCAAAACAGCATCTATATCTTCTATTGATGTACAACTAATAAAAGTAACAGTGATGTTATTATATGTTCCTTCAGATAAGCCAGTAATCAATCCAACATTAGCCACTACTGTAACTGTTGTGGTTTGTGGAGTTGCAGTGGCATCTTCATAATTTATAGTATACGTACCATCTGGTAAATTTGTTGTTGATAAGGTAATGCTACCATCTGTACCATCACAAATAGTCGGATTACTTGTTGCTATAATTGCAATTATTGATGGTAATGGATCTGATAATACCACATCTACATCATCTACAGATGTACAGTTGTTATACACTATAGTTATATTATTATATTCTCCTTCTAATAAACCAGTAATGACACCTACATCTCCGGTTATTATAATTGTTTCAGCTTGAGGCGCACCCATTGCGTCTTCATAACTTACTGTATAACTACCGTCTGGTAAATTTGCTGTTGTTAGCGTAATTGTACCATCACTACCATCACAAGTTGTTGGGTCTGAACTGGCATTTATTGCTAATACTGGCAATGGTGGATCAGTCAATTGTACATCAACATCATCTATAGATGTACAATTTAAATGAGTTACTGTGATATTATTATAATCACCTGCTGGTAAATTAGAAATCACACCACTATTCCCAGAAACGACCATAGTTGTAGTTTGTGGTGTTCCTGTACCATCTTCATAAGCAACCGTATAACTGCCGTCTGGTAAATTTGATGTAGTCAATGTAATACTTCCGTCTATTCCCGAACAGGTCGTTGGACCTGTATTCGCTGATAATACAAGTGTTGGTAACGGTGGATCAGTCAATTGAACATCTACATCTTCAACAGATGTACACCCAACATTTGTAACTGTAATATTATTATATGTTCCTGAAGCTAATCCTGATATGGTTCCTACATCACCAACAACAACCATAGTTGCAGTTTGAGCTGAAGGCGTTGCATCTTCATAATCTACCGTATAAGTTCCATCTGGTAAATTGGACGTTGTGAGTGTTATTGTCCCATCTGCACCCATACAAGTAGTTGGATCTGTACTTGATGTAAACGCTAATGTAGGCGTATTATCAATTGATATCAATACATTACTCACATCATCAGGACAAGGCGGTATACCTGCAACTGTATAAGTAAAAGTTGCAGTTGTTGCTCCTGCTGATGGTGTATAAATGGCAGAGTTGGGATTAAATGTCCCTCCAGAACCTGAGGTTTGTGCCCAAACACCACCAGATTGCTCACCGTTAATTAAATCTATTAAATGAATGGCATTGGCCGCGGTATCACAAATAATCAAACTTCCATCTGTACCTGCATATGGCATAGGATTTACTACAATAGTTAATGTTTCCGATAATACTGTATTACAAACTAAATCACCAGATGTTATCTGAATATCACTTAAGTCAATGGTTTGATTTCCTGTTACGGTTGGTATAGAAACTGTGCCATTTCCTGCGCCATCTAATACAATTGTCTGAGTTGATCCTCCTCCATCTAAACTATAAGTAACCGTAGCATTTGCTGTTCCAGTAATTGTAAAAACTGCTGTATCATCAGTACAAACTGGACCATTTCCTGATAAATTTATTATTTCAGGCGCAGCAATAACCACAACAGTTTCAGAGTTAGTAATTACACTATTACAACCACTAATTGCTATAGCTGAAGTTGACAAGGTGACATCTGCAGGGATTCCAGTGATGGTAACTATTCCATTTCCAAGTGCATCTAAAACCACTACAACTGGAGCACCTCCATTTATAGAATAGGTAACAGTGGCATTAGGTGTACCTACAAAAGTAAATACTGCATCTTCCCCCTCACAAACTGGACTAACTGTTGTTAAACTAGTTAAACTCGGATCAGGTGTAACTACTACTGTGGCATTATTTGTTAAAACCACACTACAACCACTAAGATTTAAACTTGTTAAACTAAGGTTAACATCTACAATTGCTCCAGTAACTGTTATCATACCATTACCAGTTGCATCCATATTTAAGGTTAATGGCGCACCTCCGTTTACTGTATAAGTTATCGTTGAATTTGGTGAACCAACAACATCAAAAATTGCATCTTGACCCACACATATCGGTCCATTTCCTATCAAACTCGACACAACTAACACAGGATCTATAATAACCATTTCTGAATTTGTCAACACTACACTACAGCCATTTAAAGAAATGTTTGATAATGTCATTGTTGTATCAACAATTATTGCTGGTAGAGTTACAACACCATTACCAGCAGCATCTAAAACAAGTGTTATTGCAGCCCCGCCGTTAATTGTATAAGTAACAGTAGCATTTGGACTACCATTAACCATGAATACTGCATCTTGTCCTGTACAGAGTGGTGAATTTGAGCTTAAGCTGCTTAATATAGGAATTGGATTTACGACTACAGTTGCAGTATTTGATAAAGTAACTGTACAACTGTTAATAGTAATGTCTATTAATGCAATAACAGTATTTCCGGTAACTCCTCCAATACTAATTGTTACATTACCTGTTGCATCAAGAGTTGCAGTTGCTGTTGCTCCTCCGTTAATTGTATAACTTACAACTGAGTTTGGCGTACCTGTTATAACGAAATCTGCATTTGCTCCTGCACATATAGGTGACGTGGTAGTTAGAGAATTTAATGAAGGTGCAGCAGCATCAATTAATACGATATCTTCTGGCGCACAAGCTGGTGTGTTTGTATCAATATTAGTATAGGTCCCTGCGGCTAGACCAGTAATCATTATCTCTCCTAAAGCATTGGTGGTTAATGTTACTGATTGTGGTGTAGGGTTATTATAAGTGATTGTATATAATGTATTTGGAGCTAATAAAGATATCTCAATAGATCCATCTGAAGCACCACAAGTAGACGGATTTGTTCCTGTAAGATAAGGACAACAGTCTGTTGATCCTGCGCCTGGATTACCAATATTAGTTTGTGATAAGGTGATATATCCAGCAGCGCCATTAAAATTTGTAATTAAAAACATATAGAATTCTCCTACTTGCGCATTTGGTATTGTAGCTGTTTCTACTGGAGCAGTACTATAACTACAATCTACAGCAGTTCCCATACAGTTATGATCTCCAGAACAGTTACCAGTTGTAAAATCTACACAGGCGGAAGGCACATCGGGGAATGGCCCCCAAAGCACATAATCAACATCCAAACCCACTCCTGTACCTCCAGGACCTGTTGTTTGCGCTATATCAATAACTATATTACCTGCTAAACCAATTTCAACAAAATACCACGCCGGATTTGGCGCCGAACCTAAACACGAATTTGTCACCACAATACTTGGCGCATCAGGCACACAATCATTATTAGAGGAATTTGGAAATTCTAAAGCCCCTGCATCAGCACAAAATGCTCCTGAACCACCACAAATGGCATTTTCCGGAAGTGTGGTTCCTCCCCCTGGAGTTGTTGTACAGGTTACAGCAGCTTCCCAACCAGATTGATTGAATGAATTATCTGATTCGAATACTATGGTTAAACAACCATTAGTTGCACTAGATGTATATTGTGTAATATCACAGGTATTATCGTCATTGATTGTTCCAAAAATTGGAGAGGAAGATGAGTCTCCATTAAAAATGACCAAAAAATCATCGAATCCTCCTTCTACATTGATAGTTGTAAAATCTAATTGGATATAATTTCCTACCGTATCTGGGCAAATAGTAATTTCATAATTTTCATTAGATGAATAATTTCCTCCCAATCCACCTGAGTCTACAAAAACATCAGAACATGTTGTTACTGTACCTCCAGTAGCAATATTTATCTGTCCTTGAACTAAAATAGCAAAGAATA
Organism: uncultured Crocinitomix sp.; assembly: GCA_937136425.1. Lineage (GTDB taxonomy): Bacteria > Bacteroidota > Bacteroidia > Flavobacteriales_D > Crocinitomicaceae > Crocinitomix. The sequence goes on along the minus strand of CAKZON010000073.1, from coordinate 9,291 downwards.
ATAGAAAAATTGATAGCAGTCTTTTTTTCATTATTTAGTTATATCTAAAACCTAATTCAACTTCTGTATGGTTATAATATAATCTGTCTCCCCAACACGATACATTTCATCAGAATTTGAGTTTAACGGAAACTTATATTTTAACGGATTAAAGGTTTTGGGGTTATAATTTACATCCGTTCTTAAACTTTTATTATGCTTATTATTAAGCTCTAAATCTGAAAGAAGTTTAAACTTTTTACCTCTGTACTTCGGACTATAATTTACGGTGTATTGTTTATTTAAAAACCGTGTTATCAATTGCATTCTTTTTGATTTAGTATCAAGAACTAATTGCATGTTTTTGTGCTGAAAAATCTCTATTGCAAAAGTTTCTGCTTCAGCATCAGAAAATTGATTTTTGGGTTGTTGTTGTTGTTGTTGTGAATATGAACAAGTAAACACACATAGAATAAGAACTATGGTTAAACATCGGAAATTGATATTATTGGAGAAATTACAGTTCATCACAAATATTTATTCCTGAATTTCTAAAGTGTAGAAAGCAGGTCGATTAGCAAATAGTTGAAGAACGAATGTAACTGACTGATTACCAGTGTAAATATACAACTTATTCAACTAATAACATATCTCAAAAGCTTTAAATATCACCAACTGAAAAGTTAAATTTTGAAATTCTCTATGTTTAAAAAAATATACTATTCAACGATAATTACTGAAACTCTTACAGTATAAATTTGTAAGTTTTAGTATCTTTGGCGTCTTAATCTCTACTCAAAATTTTGAGTAGCATATTAAACTACAATAACGAAACGTATTACTGTGAAAGAAATAGACGACATAGGAGATAACCATATTGGAACTTCATTTGACACACCTTTACGAGATGACGCATTTGATTTAGATGACAAATCTAAAATAGAATCTATCAAAAAAGATGTTGCAAATATTATGCAAACTCTAGGTTTAGACCTTACTGACGATAGCCTTAGTGGCACGCCAAAACGAGTAGCAAAAATGTTTGTTAAAGAAATATTTGGCGGACTACATCCTGACAACAAACCTAAAGCATCAACTTTTGACAATAAGTACAAGTACGGTGAAATGTTGGTGGAAAAGAACATCACTTTATACTCTACCTGTGAGCATCATTTATTGCCAATTGTTGGTAGAGCCCATGTCGCTTACATTTCAAAAGGAAAAGTTATTGGCTTGTCTAAAATGAACAGAATTGTTGATTATTTTGCAAAACGACCACAAGTACAAGAACGCTTGACCATTCAGGTAGTTCGTGAATTACAAAAAGCTTTAGGTACAGATGATGTGGCTTGTGTGATTGATGCCAAACACTTATGTGTTAACTCTAGAGGAATTAGAGATATTGAAAGTAGTACTGTAACGTCTGAGTTTGGTGGCGCTTTTAAAGACGATAAAGTCCGAAGAGAATTCTTAGATTATATAAAATTAGACACACAATTTTAAGTCATATTTTAACGAAATACAAACTTAAGTTGTAACACTTAAACCAATGAATACATATCACAATCAACAGATTAAAATTCAAAATACCTTAACCGGAGAAAAAGAATTGTTTAAACCTATCACTGACGGGTTTGTTGGTATGTATGTCTGCGGCCCTACCGTTTACAGTAATGTGCATTTGGGTAATGTGAGAACTTTTATGAGTTTTGACATGATTTACCGCTACTTACTACATTTAGGTTACAAAGTACGCTATGTTAGAAATATTACAGATGCTGGGCATTTAACAGATGACGATGCGGAAGATAAAATTTCTACAAAAGCACGTTTAGAAAAGTTAGAACCAATGGAAATTGTACAGAAATATACTGTAGATTTTCATGAGATTTTAAGACGTTATAACTTCTTACCTCCTAGTGTAGAACCAACTGCAACAGGACATATTGTAGAACAAATAGAAGCCATTCAAAAAATTATAGACAACGGCTTAGCTTATGTGGCTAACGGTTCTGTATATTTTGATGTGCTAAAATATAACGAAACTAATAATTACGGAATTTTATCAAAACGTGTTATTGAAGATGCTATTGAAAACACAAGAGCTTTAGATGGGCAATCTGATAAGAAAAACCCACAAGATTTTGCACTTTGGAAACGTGCAGAACCAGAGCATATTCAACGTTGGAATTCACCTTGGTCTGAAGGGTTTCCTGGCTGGCATCTGGAATGTACTGTAATGAGTACAAAATATTTAGGTGAACAATTTGATATTCACGGTGGCGGGATGGACTTAAAATTCCCACATCATGAATGTGAAATTGCACAAGCTGAAGCATGTAATCATAAAGCGCCAGTAAACTATTGGATGCACACAAACATGCTGAATTTGAACGGTAAAAAAATGTCGAAATCTACCGGAAACCACTTGTTACCACAAGAGATTTATTCTGGCGAAAACACCATTTTATCAAAAGCATTTTCACCAAGTGTGACGCGTTTTTTCAATATGCAAGCGCACTATTCAAGTATTTTAGATTTATCTAATGATGCTTTGTTAGCGTCCGAAAAAGGACATAATAGATTAATGGAAGCTATCAATCTGTTAGATAAAATCAATACAAGTGATTCATCAACGTTTGATGTTTCAGCATGGCAACAGAAATGTTATGATGCCATGAATGACGATTTCAATACACCAATTTTAATCGCTAATTTGTTTGAAGCTGTAAAATACGTTAACCAATTAAATGATCAAAAAGCAAGTATTACTGCTGATGATTTAGCGTTATTAACATCAACTCTAAACGCATTTACATTCGATATTCTAGGCTTGATGAACGAATCGGAATCTGATAATAATTCTGATAAATTATCTGGAACAATCGAGTTGTTAATCAAACTACGAGCTGAAGCAAAGGCCAATAAAGACTATGCCCTTTCAGATCAAATTAGAGATGAATTAATTGCTATTGGTGTACAACTAAAAGACGGACGAGAAGGCACAAGCTTTTCTTTAAATTAATATTAAAAAGTCAGCTTTACCGCTGACTTTTCTGTTTATGCTCAAAAAAATAGCGACATATCCATTTATACTTTTAATACGGTTTTATCAAACTGCTATATCTCCTTACACGCCTGCAGCATGCCGGTTTTCCCCTACGTGCTCAAGTTATTCCTTAGAAGCTTTACAAGTTCACGGATTATTAAAAGGGAGTTGGTTAGCCATAAAACGTATTGGAAAATGTCACCCTTGGGGCGGTTCTGGTTATGATCCTGTTCCAAAGAAAGAAACAGACTAAAAGAGATTACAAATTATAGTATATTCGTAACATGAAACTTCCATAACGAATCGTCGATATTCAAGGGGTAATGATTATGAGGAAGCTACATGTGACCATTGAAAAACAATAAATATAAACACATGAAATTAGCAATTGTCATTTTAAATTGGAACGGACAACAGCTTTTAGAGCAGTTTTTACCATCCGTGGTATCGCATTCTAAACAAGCGACTATTTACATTGCTGACAATGCTTCTACAGATAATTCTATTGATTTTATCACAACACATTATCCTGAAATTACTATCATAAAGAACAGTATAAATGGCGGCTATGCTAAAGGCTATAATGATGCATTACAACACATAAATGCAGATGTTTATTGCTTATTAAATTCTGATATTGAAGTCACAGAAAACTGGTTAACACCAATCATTTCTGAATTTCAAACGGATGATAACATTGCGGCTATTCAACCAAAAATTTTAGATTACAAAGACAAATCTAAATTTGAATACGCTGGGGCTGGAGGCGGATTTATTGACAAATATGGTTATCCATATTGTCGCGGACGTATATTCAATTCCATAGAAACCGATTTAAAGCAATATAACGACACTTTAAATATTTTCTGGGCTTCGGGCGCTTGTTTATTTGTTAAGAGTAACACGTATCATTATTTAAACGGATTCGATGAAGATTATTTTGCACATCAAGAAGAAATAGATCTATGTTGGCGCATTCAAAATTCAGGTAAACATATTAAATACGTTGGAACCTCTACAGTGTATCATGTTGGTGGCGCTACTTTAGCAACTCAACATCCAAAGAAAACATTTTTAAATTTTAGAAACTCGTTATTTAACCTGGTTAAAAACACACCTAAAAACAAAGGCTTTGGATTGATTTTCATTCGCTTATCTCTAGACGGGGTTGCTGGAATAAAATATCTTTTTGAAGGTAAACCACTACACACAATTGCAATTATTAAAGCGCATTTTAGTTTTTATGCTAATTTATTTAAAATGCTCAAAAAGAGAACTTCTGAAGCTAAAAAACAAGGTTACTTTAATACCAAAAGTATTGTTTGGGACTATTTTGTGAAAAATAAAAAAGTACATTCATAATGAATGTACTTTTTTATTATAATTAGAGTCTTTTGAAAGATACTTTTACCTTACAACAGTACCAGATAGCTGAGTTACTGGACCAGTTCCCATTGTAATTACTGTATGATTAGCTGCCATTGCAGGCACCATATGTACTAAAGGCTTTAAGGTGAATGGACTAGGACTGTTATCTGGATCTGGCTCAACAGATATTACAATTGTTTTTCCTTTTAAATCTGTTGGAAAGTTTTCACTAGCTGCCGATCCCATAACATAATCTTCTCCTGGGAATCCAGGTCCATTTCCAACAGTCCCTTTATATGGTGAAGTTGCTGCGTTAGCATCAGCCATTGCAGGATCTGTAAATGTACCTGTACTTACTGGTCCACCTGCAAAAACCGTCCAACCTTCATATTTCCATCCTGGAGCTAAAGTTGGTAAATTCAACCCTGATACTGGTGATCCTGAAGAATTATCTAAAAACCATACGCCACTTGCCTCATTTGTTGTATCATTATCTGTTGGTGTTGCTAAAATATATTTACCACTAGCATTTGAAAAGTCAGCTACTAAATCAGAATCAACTGCTGCTGAATTTCCTGAAAAATCCCCTGCTAAAATTTTTGTGTTTGAAGGTGCGGGATCAGTATCTACCGTAGGTTCAATACTCAATACAAACTTTGTTGCAGAGTTCAACTGATTAGAATTTATACTAAATTCAGTTTGTGATAAAACTCCTGATGCATTCACAGTAAACACTCCTGTAGACACAGGTGAACCATCAACAATAATCCAACCTTCGTATTTGAAATCTGCTCCTAAATTTTCTAAACCAGTAAGGTTTAAACTTAAGTCACTTGTTGACACACTATTATTATCGTCATCACTACTACAAGAAGCTGCTAATAATCCTATAGCCAAAACTCCTAAAAATTTTATTTTCTTCATCTTTATAAGTGTATTTGTTTTACAATTACAAAGATATATCCTGATATCTCTTTAAAATGTTAGCTAGCTGACACTAAGCAGATTTTTTTAAAATAGTTATTGTTTTTCTATCAAAATCAACAACTTTATCATCTTTCAATTCGTTCAATATTGTATTTAAAGTAGGGCGTGATGTACCAATAAGAGACGCGATATCTTTTTGCGTATACGGATGAATTATAATATGATTTCCTGTCTTTTCACAATCATAGCCATATTCTTCACATAATTCATTTAAAAACTCTAATAAGCGTGTTTTTGCATCTTTAAACAACAAAATTTGTAACCTGCGTTCTAATTTTTTAAAACGAAATCCTAAAAACTTATATATTTTTAAACTAAAAGTCTTGTTATCACGCATTAAGTCATGCATTGTGTCCACCCCAATTGGGCAAATACTTGTTTTAGCATCTATAGATTGTGCAAATTCATTCCTGGTCACTTCACCTAAAATTGCTTTTTCACCAAACAACTCTCCTTTTGATAAAATTGTTTTAACAACTTCTTTCCCATCTTCTGCATAATACCCAATTTTCACCTTCCCTTTTTCTATAAGATAAATTTTATTAGCAGCATCTTCTTCAAAATAGATGTAATCATTTTTTGTATACTCATCAAAAGAATGACAAGATCTGTACTCTTTAAATTTATGTGGACACAGTAAATTAAATAAATTTACGTCGTCAAAGAACCATAGTGAATTCATAATATACTTATTTTAGATAGTTAGTACAATTTATGTCGATTTTTACAATGTATTCTTACAATTAATAACATAAAAAAGTCCGTTAGAAATTTCTAACGGACTTTTTTAAATTTTAATCAGTTCTAAGCGTTTTGTTTTTTAATTAAGTTTAACGCAGAACCTTCATTATACCAGTCAATCTGACCTTGGTTATAGGTATGATTAACAGTGATAAGATCTAAACTACCATCAGCATGAACAGCTTCTATAATTAAAGGTTTTCCAGGTGAAAAACTCTTTAAGCCAATAAAGTTAAATGTATCATCTTCCTGAATCAAATCATAATCAGCTTCATTAGCGAAGGTTAACCCTAACATTCCTTGTTTCTTTAAGTTGGTTTCATGAATACGCGCAAATGATTTTACAATAACCGCTGCAACTCCTAAATGACGTGGTTCCATGGCTGCATGTTCTCTTGACGACCCTTCACCGTAATTATGATCACCAACTACAATTGTATGAATCCCAGCTGCTTTATATTTACGAGCAACATCAGGCACGCCACCAAATTCACCATCTAATTGATTCTTAATAAAGTTCGTCTTTTTACCGAATGCATTTACCGCACCAATTAAACAGTTGTTTGAAATATTATCTAAGTGTCCTCTGTAACGTAACCAAGGTCCAGCCATTGAAATATGATCTGTAGTACATTTACCATGAGCTTTTATGAGTAATTTAGCACCTCTAATAGTATTCCCTAACGGTGTGAATGGTGTTAATAATTGCAAACGTTCCGAATCATCAGCAACGGCTACATTTACCGCACTACCGTCTGCCATTGGTGCTAAATACCCGTCATCTTTTACCTCGAACCCTTTTGGTGGTAATTCCCAGCCTGTAGGTTCATCTAACATCACTTCTTGTCCGTCTTTGTTGATTAATTTATCCTTCATCGGATTAAAATCTAAACGACCAGCAATGGCAATAGCAGCTGTAATTTCTGGAGATGCTACAAAAGCGTGTGTGTTCGGGTTTCCATCGGCACGTTTCGCAAAATTTCTATTAAACGAATGTACAATGCTGTTTTTTGGGGCGTTTTTAGGATCACTATAACGTGCCCATTGCCCAATACATGGTCCACAAGCATTTGTAAATATTTTAGCATCTAATTTTTCAAAGATGCCTAAAATGCCATCACGATCAGCTGTATATCGCACTTGTTCAGATCCTGGATTAATTCCTAATTCTGCTTTCATTTTTAATCCTTTGTCTAAAGCTTGTTGTGCAATTGAAGACGCTCGAGATAAATCTTCATAAGACGAATTTGTACATGAGCCTATCAACCCCCATTCTATTTGTAAAGGCCAATCATTTTTATTGGCTTTAGACGTCATGTCACTTCCAACTTTAGTAGATAAATCTGGTGTAAACGGTCCGTTTAATAACGGGCTTAATTCAGATAGGTTAATTTCTATTACTTGATCAAAATACAGTTCTGGATTGGCATACACTTCTGCATCACCAGTTAAATGTTCTTTTACGTTATTTGCGGCATCTGCAACATCGTTTCTATCGGTTGCACGTAAATAACGTTCCATAGAGTCGTCATAACCAAACGTAGACGTTGTAGCGCCTATTTCGGCTCCCATATTACAAATGGTTCCTTTACCAGTACACGACATATTTTTTGCTCCAGGACCAAAGTATTCTACTATAGCACCTGTTCCTCCTTTTACAGTAAGAATTTCAGCAACTTTTAAAATGACATCTTTTGGTGCTGTCCAACCAGATAATTTACCGGTTAGCTTCACTCCAATTAATTTAGGGAATTTTAATTCCCACGCCATACCTGCCATTACATCAACAGCATCAGCACCACCTACTCCTATAGCAACCATTCCTAATCCACCAGCATTTACTGTATGGCTATCTGTACCAATCATCATTCCTCCAGGGAAGGCATAGTTTTCAAGAACCACTTGATGAATAATTCCTGCACCTGGTTTCCAAAAACCAATGCCGTATTTATTAGACACCGATTCTAAGAAATTAAAGACTTCATTAGAATTGTTTAATGCGTATTGCAAATCTTCAGACGCTCCAACCCTTGCTTGAATTAGATGGTCACAATGTACAGTAGTTGGTACGGCAACTTTCTTTTTTCCTGCTTGCATAAATTGCAACAATGCCATTTGAGCAGTTGCATCTTGACAGGCTATTCTATCAGGAGCAAAATTTACATAATCTACACCTCTTAAGTAAGCTGTAGTTGCTTTACCATCCCAAAGGTGTGTGTATAAAATTTTCTCTGCAAGTGTTAGAGGTTTACCAGTTAATTCTCTTGCAGCAGTAATGCGCTCTTCGAATTTGCTATAAATCCCCCTAATCATATCAATATCAAAAGCCATATCTCTATTTTTTAATTTTTATTATAACTACTAATTTAGCGAAAATAATAGACAAAAGCCATCAACTTATTTATTAATATCAAACATAACTTACTGATAAACTTACCAGTAAGTTGAAATCTAAAAAAACAACTTATAACAACAAAAGCCTGAGTTTTAAAACTCAGGCTTTTTAATTTGAAATTATAATGTACTAATTACATTACTAATTGTTTTTGAGATGGCTTAAATTTTGTTAAAACAATACCCTCAACAGCAGCTTCATATTCTGCCATTGTAGGAGTTCTTCCTAATATACAAGATAAAACAACTACTGGTGTAGAAGATAATAAAGATTCTCCTTTTTTCTCTTCAGTATCTCTTACCACTCTTCCTTGGAATAAACGAGTAGATGTTGCCATTACAGTATCTCCTGCTTCAGCTTTTTCTTGGTTCCCCATACATAAACTACAACCTGGACGTTCTAAATATAACATGTTTTCATATTTCGTACGAGCCGCTGCTTTAGGTGCTGCATCATCAAATACAAAACCAGAATACTTTTCTAATACTTCCCAGTCTCCTTCTGCTTTTAATTCATCTACAATATTGTATGTAGGTGGCGCAACAACTAAAGGTGCTTTAAATACTACCTTACCTTGCTGTGCTTCTACATTTTTAAGCATTTGTGCCAATATTTGCATATCACCTTTATGAACCATACAAGATCCTACGAAACCTAAATCTACTTTTTTAGTTCCTCCGTAAAAAGATAATGGTTGAATATTATCGTGCGTATAACGCTTAGATACATCTTCATTATTTACATCTGGATCAGCAATCATTGGCTCAACAAT
>CAKZON010000072.1 GCA_937136425.1 uncultured Crocinitomix sp. | reverse complement strand
TCAGTTAAGTTCGTTTGTAAATATTGAATGGTTTCTAACGTTTGCTCTGCTGCACTTCCCATTATTGGATCTTCCTTATACATGCGTCTAATGAGCTCTGGAGCACGTAATCCTTCTGTTAAATTGTAGTCTGTTATTGATTTTATTGATGTTGCCTTGCCATATCCTGTAAATGAGTCGGCTAAATTTGCAGATACAGAAACACCAGGTATATATGATTTTGAATCAATAGCCTCAAGGTATCTCGCCATCCAACCTTCATGACCTGATGCGTTTTTTTCTATTCCTCGTTCAATTAAATGCATGGCGTCAAAATGACTTCTAGTACCATTAGTTAATCCGCATGCATGTATTATTGCTAAATCTTTATTGTCATACAACTCCTTTAAAGCAGAGGCTTCTGAATGAAAACTAAAACCAGAATGCTGGTATTCTTGATCGATTCGATATCCTTGTCCATCTGTTAATTTCAAAGAATTTGGCCGTGCATCTTGATAATGCGCATCAGAAAAAGGAGCAATTAATTGCAAACCGTCACAGCCTCCGCGTAAAAATAAAAGTACAAACGTGTGTTCATTGTCCGCGGGCAATAAACCTGATAGAGGAGAGGCCATTATTCTCCATTTGCTTGATGCCAGTAATGCTGCACCCGCGCCACATCCTATTAAAAATTTTCTTCTCTCCATAAGCTATCTCTTATGAAATTGTGGTGTTAATGCAATCATGCTCACCAGTTGCAATAATTTATATTCAAGACCTTCTGCATGTTCTTCTGCCAAAATAGACCATTCTAAACCTTTCATTTCTTTCATGTCCATCAACAATTCACGTTCCATGTCTAGCTTTATTTCTGTAGGCAATTCTTCACCAATCAATTGGTCAGACCAATAATTAATTAATGTATCTAAATCTGTTTTTTCTAGCTGTAAGGATTCATCCATTAAATAGGTTTTGTTTCCTTGCATCATATTTAAATAAAGCAAGGTTGGCACACAGTTCCAGCGTTTAAGTAACATGTCTGAATTGATCCAATAATTAGCGCTGTCTGGATGTCCTGTTGGTAATGGCCAAGAAAATTGTTTCCAACCCATTTCTGCAAGTACCCAAATCCATTCAATTCCAGGTGTCAAATCAAGTTTTCGAGCCAATGAAAAAACGAGATGATTAGCACGTTTAATTTTGGTGTTTAAACTTTGCATCAATTCTTCTGATAGCAAGATATATTCGACCACTTTAAGAATTTGATCATCTGCTTTTGCATGTTGCATCCAAACATCAGCAGCACTAGCAATTAGCTCTGCAGATGGGGTGTCACTAACAAACCATTGGCAAAGTTTCGTGCATAAATGAATTGCTGTTCCTTTATGATAACAAACCAAGTCAAGTACTTGTATGCCATCTTCCATGGCATTTTGGTGCGATTTAAATTCTACACCTAAAATGCGTTTTTGATAATGATCGTGCCACTGATCGTAATAGTGAAATTCTCCAGTGCTTGGCAAGTTTACCTCATGGTCAATTGTGCCACTTCCTACTGTCCAACCTGTAAATGCTCGTGCGGCTTCATATATATCCTCATCTATATACCCCATTGCAGTGCCATCTGCATTTGTAGGGACATTTTTCCAATCGTCATATAAATGATTGTAATAATGCATGGCACCTAGTGTGTGCAATTCAAACAATTCACGAGCATAATTCTCATTTGCCGGACCAGATTTACTGAAAGCATTATCAAGGTATAATAACATGCATGGTGATTTAGCAACTTGCTCGGTAAAGGTTCTGAAATTTCCTAGTGCATTTTCACGAATTACTTCTCGGTCGTAAATAGAAAATGAAGCAGCAATATAATCTTCGGTTTGAACAGAAACATTGAAGTGATTATGCCAGAACTCTACTAGCATTTCAAAAATTTGATGTTTACTGTGTATTGCTTTGTTCCATGTCACTAATGCCGTTTCAATGGCACCAGCTTGTAATATATGTTCCGGCGGATTGTCTTGATCTTTTAAAGAGTTCCAAATTTCAGAGGAAGAAGCAAAATAGCGGAAGAGGGCAACTTCTTTCTTTTTTTCTCGCGATCCATCTTTATAGATCATGTCATATTTCAAGTCTTTAATCAACCTGTTACAAGTGCTGTCATCATCAACGCGATTCAATTGATTTAAAACCCAATTGGGCCATCCTTGTTCCTCGGCTTTCTTCAATTGTTCCGGCTTTACACCATAAGTCACTCTATTTAATGCTTTATCTAATGCCATAGGCAATATTATTTCACTTTTTAAATGCTAATTTGAATCACGTATGGGTTAAAATATAGTTCAATTAACACAGTAGGTTACAATCAACCGAATATAATATACAGTTTTTCATTTTGGAGATAGTAATGAATAGTACTGGTGGTTTTATTGGTTGCGTTTATTATAAAGTTGTCGTTTTTGTAATGGTTTTCCCCTATAGATTGATCATTGTAATTGGGCGTATACAAATCGTATTCAAACTAATTTCTTTCTTTTAATTCTTAATAGATATCTATAAATTAGTTTTATGGCAGAAATAAAATACCTAAATGCTAAACAAAGTAAAGAAGTTTCAAACACGCCGAATAAAACTTCAAAATCAAGTAATTATTTAAAAGATAATCGAAGTAAAAGCGGGTTTCAACCACAGTCAAATTATGTAGCTTCCAATATAGGAACTGTACAATGTGTTTTTAAACGCGGTAAGAATTTTTTATGGTTGGACACTGATACGAAGAAAGTGTACAAACAAATTGAAGTTCAAATTGATAATAGGGTTAAGTTGAGAGGAGAGGGGGAGACTTTTTTCATTTATTCGTCAAATGGAAAATGGAATAGAAAAGGAGCTCCTAAAATGTTGGATGAGAGTTATGAGCAATCAAAAGACCGCACGGTAACCCCATTTTTAAAAGCAGGGCGTAAATTTATGGGAGAACGGGGTGCCAAAAGTCAGGCTCTAGGGAAAAATCCGCCTGAATCACATGTTCGAGAGCTTGCTGAAGAGCATGATCAATTAAAAGGCAAAAAAGGAGCGGGGTTGCATGAGTTTATCCCTACCAATTATAGAGGAAAGGTGGCAAAGTCAGGAGACGAAGCAATGAGAGCATTGCAAAGTGGAGCACGATCGTCTACTGCATTAACCTCTTTTAGAAGAATTGCTGATAAAAGAGATAAAAGAAAGACTGGAAAACGAGAAGTAGGTTTACACACAGGGTTTGCATCAAGCCCAAGTAAGCGTAAAGGGCAAGCTGGTGCACATAATGAAATGAGAGCAATATTTAATATTATACTCAAGGCAAAATCGGCAAAAGAGGCTGTGAATTTAGTTTTGTTAAAACATTTAGAAGTTTCTGCAACCGGGAGGGATATTCTTAACAGTGTATATATTACAGGAGTAACGCCGCATTTAAAAGGAATAGGTAAAATTGAGCCTGTAGCAGATAAGCCTGGCCCAAACAGATTACTTCTCGCGCAGGTTGTCCACACGGTGCGTGAAGGTGTAAAGAGAAGAACCAGAAGTCTTAAAAGGACGGATAAATCGAAAAGATCACGATCTCCAAGTCCACCAAGACGAAAAATCAAAGCAAATGGTTTAGGTGGAGGTTATGTTTCTAATCCTACAATAAACAGAGAGGTAGAATCAGTTCCAAAATTTGTTGGAGAGAAAGATTCTTTTGAAGAAACTGCAAACATGGCGTCTTGGGCTACTCAACCACAACGCTTGGGTAACCCTTTAGAACAGGTGGATGAGTCTAAAGAAGATTTATAGAGCTTAATGTATTTATGAAATTAATGATAAACTGTCTTCAATCCTTTTGATTTATCAAAGCGTACCAGTATTTTAGTCAGAAATTAGTAAACATGTCTCTATCAGATGAAATTTTAGATAATAAAGGTACTGTTGTAAACACTACAAAAATTAGTGATTATAATTATCCATTGCAATTTGAATTCAAAATTGGAACATTGTCCAATGATTTTATTGCAAAAGATGCAAGCGGTAAAACCTTGGTTTATGTTCGCAGTAAACTGTTTAAATTGAAGGAAGATATTCAGGTATTTGCAACTGAGAAAAAAGAGGAGGTATTGTTTACGATAAAAGCAGATCGAATTATAGATTTTAACGCAAGTTATGCTTTTGCAAATGATGAGGGCGAATTCATAGGTCAGGTTGGGCGTAAAGGAGCAAAGTCTTTGCTTAAAGCGCATTATGAGATTTATGATGATCAAAAAACGCCAGAATTTTTAATTCAAGAGGAAAATCCTTGGGCTAAATTTTGGGATGCACTTTTATGCGAAATTCCAATCATATCAATGTTTACAGGTTATATGTTTAATCCAAGATATGGTATAAAACGCACCAATAGTGAAGAGGCGATCATGCGATTGTCAAAAGAAAAGTCCTTTTTTGGTCGTCGATTTAAGCTTGAAAAAATTGGAGAGTTAGAAGAGGGGGAAGATGAACGCTTAATTTTAGGCTTAATGATGATGTCGTTGTTAGAAAGAAGGAGAGGGTAATGAAACATGAGTATTGAAGAACAAATTTGAAATAATATAACACACATGAAATTAACTTGTCAAAAAGAACTATTCTCGTTAGATCCTGCAGTCCACTATATTAATTGTGCTTATATGGCTCCTTTATTAAAGACTGTAGAAACTGCTGGAGTTGAAGGTTTATTGAGCAAAAGAAACCCACAGACTATTGACAAAAGTTCTTTTTTTGATATGTTACCCAAATTGAGACAATCAATAGCACAACTCATTCATGCTGCAGATCCTAATCAAATTGCGATAGTCGCAGCTGCATCTTATGGTTTGAGCACCGCCGCACAAAATATTCCATGCTCGGCAGGACAAAATGTTATTGTGGTAAAAGATGAATTCCCAAGTAATTATTATGTGTGGGAACGCCTCTGCAAAGAAAAGGGAATGAACCTCATTACAATTTCTCCAGATGAAAACGCAGCTGATCGGTCAACAAATTGGAATGAGAAAATTATAGCTGCAATTAACAATGAAACCGCCATTGTTGCTATTGAAAATACACATTGGATGGATGGCACTTTATTTAATTTGGCGGCGATATCTGAGCGACTTCAGGAGGTGAACGGTTATTTTATTATTGACGGAACACAATCGGTTGGCATGTTAGATATTGATGTTACGGATTTAAAAATTGATGCGCTTGTTTGTTCAGGTTATAAATGGTTATTGGGCCCATACTCAATTGGAATGGCTTATTACAGTGAGCGCCTATTGAATGGAAAACCGATTGAAGAGAATTGGATTAATAGAACGCGAAGCGATCAATTTGCAAGCTTAACGGATTATAGCCATGAATATCGACCAGGCGCAATAAAATATGATGTGGGTGAAACCAGCAATTTTATTTTAGTTCCCATGTTTTTAGCTGCAGTTAATCAATTACTAGATTGGGGTGTAAAGAATATGCACGACTACGTTACAGAGCTTTCGCAACCAATGATCGATACCTTTAGAGAGCACGGTTTGGTTGATAAAAATGAAAAAGGATTTAGTTCTCATTTATTTAGCGTGCAAATGCCGCATGGTTTTAATGTAGAGGCTTTAAGCGCTACTTTTGCTGCCAATAATGTGTTTACTTCAGTTCGTGGAACGGGGCTAAGAATATCTCCAAATATTTATAATACTAAAGAGGATTTGGATTTGTTGCAAGGCTTAATTTTAGAGTCTTTAAAGCAATAGGCTATTGGCTACATTGAAAATTCGGTAATAACATATTTCCCATATTTAATGGCTATTCCTTTTTCTGTGCCGTTTTCTAATCCAATTTCATAATGCCAAATTTCATCTGTTCTGTCCAAATGAAGCATAAAGTAAGTCCAATTAATTTCAACTTCTGTTTCTTCCATATCTGAAATAGATTCTATTTGATCTTTTATCGCAATGAATTCTTCATTAGTAAGTTGAGTAGTAAGGTCACGTGAGTTGATTCGAGATGGTGCCCATTTTCCAATTTCGCCTATTTTTCGTTTGGTGGAATATTGGTTCTTACATTGGTTGCAGTATGAAAAAAGATGCTCTTTAGTCTCATTTTTAAATCCGCGGCTTCTTCGAATGCGAATCGCCCCGCGAAAATACAAACCTTCAAGTACTGTTTTACAATTGGGGCAAGCTTCCATTACCAGTTTTTAAATGGATTCTTAAGCAAACAAGCATTATAATACTTCGAATCGTGTGATACTTCTTTTCCTATCCACTCTGGACAATCAAATGAATCAGTTGCATTTTCTAATTCAATTTCAGCTACAATGAGTCCTTCATTTTCTTCATGAAAAACATCAATTTCCCAAGTATGATTAGAAATTGGAATTAAATAGCGCGTTTTAACTATTCTCGCCCCCACAAATTGATTCATTAATGCTTTAGCATCCTCTAAAGGAATCTCATATTCAAATTCCGAACGTGTTAATTCAACTGTTTTGCCTTTAATGGTAATTAGACCTTTATCACCAATTATTCGAACACGAATTGTTTTTTCAGCCTCGTTTACCAAATAGCCTTGCACACAATGCAGTCCTTCAAGTTTTTCAAGTTCATCCCAAATGGATTCTTTTACTAAAAATTTTCGCTCAATTTCTAATCCCATTTAACCTTGTTATGATATCAGTCTTTCTTTTAAAAATTCACCGGTGTGACTTTCTTTACAGTTTATTATTTCCTCAGGAGTTCCTTCAAACAATATATTACCGCCGTGCTTCCCTCCACCAGGACCTATATCTATAATCCAGTCTGCACATTTTAAAACCTCTGAATTATGCTCAATAACTAAAACAGTATGTCCTCGTTTTACTAATTCATTAAACGCAATAATAAGCTTGTCAATGTCATGAAAATGCAAACCTGTTGTAGGTTCATCAAAAATGAATAGAGTAGGTGTAACCTTTGATTTTCCTTTAGTTAAGAATGAAGCAAGTTTTACACGTTGTGCCTCTCCACCAGACAGTGTACTTGAAGATTGTCCAAGCGTTAGGTATCCTAAACCTAGATCATATAAGGGTTGAATACGATCAATAATTTTTTTCTGAGTATTGTCTGAGCTATCAAAAAATGAAATAGCATCCTCAATAGACATATTTAAAACATCATTGATGTTTTTTTCTTTAAATTCAACCTCTAAGGCTTCTAAAGTATAGCGTTTTCCTTTGCATTCTTCGCATTCCAATTTTACATCAGCCATAAACTGCATTGAAATGGTAATTTCTCCCTCACCTTTACAAACTTCACATCTTCCTCCAGGAACATTGTACGAGAAAAAACCGGCCTTATATCCACGAACTTTAGACAATTGCTGCTTTGTGAATAAATCACGAATAAAATCAAATGCCTTAACATAGGTTGCAGGATTACTTCTAGATGAGCGCCCAATTGGATTTTGATCCACCATCTCAACTTCTTCTATCCGTTTTGTATCGCCAGACAATCCATCAAATTCTCCAATTTTATTACTTGATTTACCCAATGCTTTGAGCATGGCAGGATGAAAAATTTGTTTGATTAATGTCGATTTTCCAGAACCGCTAACACCAGAAACGCAAATCAATCCGTTTAAAGGAATTTTTACGTCAATGTTTTTTAAATTATTTTCTCTAGCTCCTTTAATTAAGATATGACTGTTTAATTTGCGTCTTCTTTCAGGAACAGGAATTATAGTTTTTCCAGTTAAATAGTTTGCTGTTAAACTATTCTTTGCTTTTAACAACTGTTTATGATTTCCTTGGAAAACAATTTCTCCACCAAATCGTCCTGCTTTAGGTCCAATATCAATAATTTGATCTGCAGCACGCATTATTTCTTCTTCATGTTCAACAACAATTACCGTGTTTCCAACGTCACGTAATTTATTGAGTATAGATACCAAACGCTGCGTATCTTTAGGATGCAAACCAATACTAGGTTCGTCTAAAATATACATTGAACCAACTAAACTACTTCCAAGTGAAGTTGCCAAGTTAATACGTTGTGATTCTCCACCCGATAAGGTTGCGGATTGCCTATTAAGAGTAAGGTAGCCCAAGCCTACATCATTTAAGTAGTTAAGGCGGTTTCTAATTTCTAATAAAAGTCTACTTGCAATTTCTTCTTGATAACGATCTAATTTTAGTGAATTAAATAGATCTGAAAGTTCATCTACCGGAACTATTAAGAAGTCGCTTAAATTATGGCCATCAATTTTTACATAATTCGTTTCTTTTCTTAATCGTGTACCTCTACAATCAGGACATTTTGTTTTTCCACGGTACCTTGACAGCATGATGCGGTAATGAATTTTATAAGACTTAGATTGTAGAAATTGGAAAAAAGTGAATAACCCTTTAACCCGAGCGTTCCCATTCCATAACAAATCAAGCTCTTTTTCAGTCAACTCAGAGTAGGGACGGTGAATCGGGAAATCAAAATCTGCTGCAACAGCTATGAGCTGATCTTTCCATTCACGCATTTTTTCTCCACGCCATGGTGCAATTGCATCTTCAAATATGCTTAGCGTTTTATCTGGCACAACTAAATTCGGGTCAATCCCAATCGTGCTACCGTAACCTTCACAGGTTTTACATGCACCGTATGGATTGTTGAATGTGAAAAAATTAATTGAAGGCTCAATATATTCGACACCGTTTAATTCAAACTTATTAGAAAAATCGGTTTTTAGGTTAGTGTCCATTTGGTACACAACACAAGTTCCATAGCCCTCATAAAAAGCTGTTTGTATTGAATCTGCTAAACGAGAATCATAATCCTCTTCATTTTTTTGATGCTTTAACCTATCAACAATAATGAAACTATCGTTTGGTAAATAAGTCTTTGGATCAAGCGTATCAAGATCTAATGATTCGTCTCCTATAAGTACTTTAGTAAAACCTTGCGAAATAAGAGTTTCGGCTGCTTTTTTGTTTTTTACACCTTCTTTAATAATCCAAGGCGCTAGAATCATAATTTTGGCACCAACTTCAAATTGTTGTACAAAATCTACAACATCAGTTACAGCATGTTTTTTTACTTCTTCTCCTGTGTCAGGGCTATATGTTTTACCAATTCGAGCAAATAAAACTTTGAGGTAATCGTAAATTTCAGTTACAGTTCCTAAAGTAGAACGCGGATTCTTGGAAATAACCTTTTGCTCAATAGCAATAGCTGGCGAAATTCCTTTGATCGAATCAACATCAGGTTTGTCCAAACGGCCCAAGAATTGTCGAGCATAAGATGATAAACTTTCTACGTAACGGCGTTGACCTTCGGCAAACAAAGTGTCAAATGCTAATGAACTTTTTCCTGACCCTGATAAACCAGTTATTACAACAAATTGGTTGTGTGGAATAGTGACTGATACATTTTTGAGGTTGTGAACACGCGCCCCTGTAATTTCTATAGCTCTTTTATTCTGCTTCATTGATGGAAATGATTGTGACATTTTCGATAACATTCAAAGATAATCCATATATGTCTAAATAGTCGTAATTATTTGGATTAATTTTTAAGCAAAATTCAATTATTGAATCAAAGGCTGTCGATATAATTTATAAAAACTCGACTTGGTTTTATAGAGATAATACACATAACCATTATTAACTTTTACATTTGTTGGGAATGCGTGTTGACTGATACTATATGATTTTAAAACCTTGCCATTAATTAGGTCTAGGCGGTGTAACGAGCAAATTCCGGATTGCTGTGAAATGGCATAAACCCGTTGACTTTCCTTGTCTAAAATCAATTTCTTTTGCCATCCTTCAAGGTTGGGATATTCTATTTTGAAATTGCGAACATTAACTCCTTCTGCATTGTGGACGGTGCAATTATTAGCTGCATGGTTGAAAATATAAAGGCTGTCTTCAATTTGAAAAATGGGGTGATAAGCTTCTGTTGTCAATTGTGTTTCAAACCACAATACGTCTTCCATTTTATCTTTTACATCTTCAATATTATCTATTGTTGCGTGCAGAATTCCTGGGGTAGGGTTTTGAGCTATGCCACGTTCATAATCCTGAGCTAACTGTATGGCTACTTGGTCTCCAATCTGAAGTATAACCTGCGTTGTTTTCTCATTTTTATGAAATGCATAATAGGTTATTAATTGATTGTATGAACTGATTTCTTTAAAAAATAGATAATCGGCGGTAGATGCCACACACGGCTCTAAGAATGTAGTATAGTTTTCAAAAGAGGTTGGGAGTAAGGTAAATGAGTTATACTTTCCAATAATTTGATAGCAACTGTCTTTACTTAATATTTGAAAATTGTCTAAACAATCATGCATTATGTAAAGCGGTTTGAAACTCAATGGAAGTGCTTGACTAACTTTTCCTTTAAAATTGAAACTTAATAATTGATAATCTCTCTGAGTTTTGATTATTGCAATTAATTCATCATTATTGATAGCATAATCAATAACAGTGACGTTTTTTTTTGTAAAAATAGATTGAATACTCTTTTCATGAATTATGACTTCATTAAGAGTTGCTTCTTTCTCTTTTAAAACCACAGTTAAGGGGGATGTTTCGGTTTTTAACTCTAGAGAAATGGATTGAGCTTGAAAATTTATATGCGAAATAATTAAAGTTACCTTATTGCTATCCACAGAAATTTTAAACTCACCATTAGTATTAGTATAAATTTGTTTTGTTGATGATTGAACCTGAATCTTAGCATCTTTTATGCCTGTTCCCTCAATGTTTACAACAGTTCCATTCAAATTGTATTGACCAAATGCAGATAAAGTAAATACACAAGAAAATAAGAAACGTACAATAATATTCACAAGTTTGAGTTATTAGTCTAGTGTTAGATGCCCAAAAATGTCATTTTCCACAAAAAAAAATTAAAAAATAACCAACCCTTTTTGTTTGAACACCGTTAACTCAATAAGTACTACAATTCACTCGCTATTTTAAATGTGATTTTGAAAAGCAATTGTTTTATAGTATATTTGGTTTCATAACAACTAAAATATTTGACTATAAGGATATAAGATTACTCTTTGAATTTGAAATGATATAACGCATATGGCACTTGTTGCCTGTGTATTAAAACGAGTAACTTATGGCAAATATAATTCTGTCTGATAAAGACTTAATACGTTCGTATTTAGAAGGAAACGAAAAAGCATTTGAAAAATTATTGTTACGCAACAAAGATCGTATTTTCGGATACATCATATCAAAAGTGCGTAACCAAAATTTGGCCAATGATATTTTTCAAGATGTCTTCATTAAAGTGATTAAAACATTGAAAAATGGTTCCTACAACGAAGAAGGTAAATTTTTACCGTGGGTGCTTACTATTTCGCATAATATGATTGTTGATCATTTTCGACGTTCTAATAAAATGCAAATGATTTCTGAGTCAAGTTCTAAAAGTGATGATTACAACATTTTCTCTGTGTTGAAATTAACTGATAAGAATATTGAAGATTGCATTATTAAAGATCAAATAGAATCTGATGTTGTTAAATTGGTAGAATACTTGCCAAATGAACAACGTGATGTATTAAAGAATAGAATTTTTAAAGGAATGTCTTTTAAGGATATTGCGGATAAAGAAGATATTAGCATCAATACAGCATTAGGGAGAATGCGCTATGCATTAATTAATTTGCGAAAATTGGTTGACAAGCATCAAGTAATCATCACCGCATAACGTAGAAAAGAACACAAGGGTTGGGTGAAAAGTGAAAAAAAAATATTTTTTTTTACCATTACACAATAATCGCTTATGAATTGAGTTTATCTAATAAACAAAATGTATAAGTCGCCTATGATGAAAATCTACACAAATGAGTCAAAAACTTCAAAAGAAACTGTTAAATCGCCTAGTTCGGCTGCAATTAACAACATTCTAAACTTTTCAAAGTCATTAGAAGTGTTGAAATTAGAAAAGACCAGTAAGGATGATAAGAACAACATTGAAGTTATTTTAAACTAAAAAATTTAAAATAAAAAAAAGCCCAGACAATACTGTCTGGGCTTTTTTTATACTTTTTTTTCGGCTACTCTTCTTCTGCAGCGGCCTCTTCAGTAATTTCTTCTTTTACAACATAGCCTTTAGCTACAAGAATGTTATACCATTGAAATATTTTTCTGATATCTGAATCGTAAACACGATCTTCATCATAATCTGGTAAGAAAGTAGTAAGCTCTTCTCTTAACACATTTGAATTTTCTTTATGACTTACAGATGCAACATAATTTGCTCTTTCCGCAAGTTTATCATATACATCTGAAAGCGGAACATCCTCTTCATAAGTATAAATGCTGATGTCTTCTAAAGCAGAAATTTTTTCCGTCGCAAATGCAGGGAATTTTTTTCCAGTGTCTAAAGATTCGACAATAATGTTATTTCTTCCTTGAGCAGCAACTTTGTAGAGTCCAGGTTTACCTGATATGGCAATTAATCCTTTTAAATTCATTCTTTCAATTTTCAGTTTTAGTATGTGGTTGGCAAAAATAAAAAATTATCGATTCGGTTGGTTCTAGAACAAGATAAAATGGTGTTTTTGATGGAAAATTTTATTCCTAATTTTTCAATATTATTGTTTGATTAGTTTAAAACTTTTGAAGTTGTTATCATAATACAAGCTAAGCAAGTAGATACCACTTTCAGCCGTGGACATATCTACCGAAATAAATAAATCATCCTCCGAAATATCCGCATGATTATATACAAGTTTACCTGACATGTCTGTCACCACTAAATTAACGTTTACAAAATCACTTTTAATAATATGAAAATCATTAATGAACGGATTTGGAAGAATAATAAATTCATTCTTCTTTAATTCCGCAATTTGTGATTGATCTATATAAGTAATATCTGACAAATATGAGCAGCCTTCTTCGCTAAATACTTCTACTGAATAATTTCCAGTAGTATCCGGATCGTGATACTGCGAATTTGAATCATCAATAGGAATGCCATTATAATACCAAATAAAAGAATCTGCCGGAACAGTAATTAAACCACCTCCAATTATATTAATAGTAGGGAAGAGTGGTAAGGTTCCTTTTACAACGTGAATCGTATCAGAAAGAGCAACGCAACCTTGTTCGTTTGAAACCATAGTATAAACATCAGCTGTTTCGTCTAAAGTTATGTTGCTTGTAGTTTCAGCATTAAACCATGAATAAGCGTCAAAAGGTCCTTCTTCAGTTGTAAATACAGCAGGATCATCACAAATTAAAGTGTCACCAACCAAAGTAACATCATAATTAGTAGCCTTTAAAAGTTGGAAAGCATTTACTTTTCCATATCCGTAAGCAAAATTAGGTGTTTCCATGGTGTACATATCTTCGTAACCATTTTCATGCAAAGCATCTAAAAAATCCTGATAGGTTGATGTTGGACATTTTTCAAGATATAAAGCCGCAATTCCTGCAATTACTGGAGAAGCCATTGAAGTTCCTCCGTTACGCACATGTTGACCACCCAAGGCTAACATACTTGGATTAGATTCAATTAGCGAAGCGGACAACCAAAGTGGACAAGCACTCATTATACCATCACCAGTTGCACAAACATCTGGTTTAATTACGTCTCTTCTATTAGGACCTTTACTAGAGTTAGGGCTAAGTTGACCAGGAGGTCCACCGGTTAAAACATAAGTTTCACCTTCCGAATCAATATAATCATATTGATTTTTAAAATTTCCAACAGTAACTACTTTAGGTGAGCAAGTCCACGAACTAACAATGGTAGATAAAGTGTCAGGCATTACATAAAATTCCATTGGAGCGTAGTCAATTGGGCTTGGCAATCCTTCGCTAACAATATTTGAACCACCCAACCATGCTCCAGACCAAATGTCAAATTTACCTTCTCCAGTGGTTTCAAGTCTAAAATAGTAATCAGCAGAATCAGGATCAAGCATAGCCATTTCTAAATGATAAACACCATTTATTTCTTCGCAATAAAACTCTACTGGGCTTATTGCATTTCCGCCAGACCAAATTGTATCATAAGTAGTCGTTCCTAACAATGATTCTATAGTATAAAACTCTGTTCGTCCTCTAAATTCAAAATTAGGGTCAACTTTGTCAGCTCCAAAGGCAAATTCAACATTTTTAAAATCTAAAGTATCTGCCCATAAATCAAAATAAGTAGCCGGAACTCCTAACGCAGAGGATGGGTTTACTTCAAACCAGCAAAAAGATGTGTCAGCATCTACGGTGTTTTTTAAATGGTATTTTCCTTGTGCGCCAGAATTACCTGCTGCCGCAACAACTATTCTACCCGGCAAATCATCCAATAAACTATCAATTACCATTGCAGCAGGATCTGTTCCGTCGTGGCTTCCAAGGTATGTACCAACACTTGTATTAACAATTGCAGGTTTACCTAAAGTGTCTGCCATTGAAAAAATAAAATCTACCGCATCAGCAACCGTCAGTGTCCAATTACCTAATCCAAAATTTGTTTCTACAATAATAATGTCAGATTCAGGAGCTGCTCCTTTATGTGTTCCAGTTGCGCGACCGTTTCCTGACCCCGCACCTGACACTGTTGTACCGTGCGCACTTCCGTCACCAGATCCGCATATGTCGGCATCAATATCTTCATTTGTCCATAATTGACCATAACCATATTTAGAAGGGGTGCGTTCTTCATCATAACCTAATGAATGATCCCAATAGTATAATACGCGTGTGCTACCGTCTTCATTTATAAAATCTTCATGATTATAATCAATCCCAGTGTCAACATAACCAATTATTACGTCGTTACCAGTAAATTCGCTAATAAGTGGGGCGTTACCATTGTGCACACTGTCAATGTTTTGAACAATACGCATGGTGTCATTCATATTTACCGGTTGTGCAGGATTAAAGTAAATTTGCTCTACAGTACCATTCTCCATTAAATTACTCAAAACGGTAGGTGTACAATATATAAAATGCCAGTCACCAGTTTGGTATTTATACCGTACATCCTTATCCGCCATTAATTGGCGCATTTTTCCTTTTACAGCAAAACTAGTAGGGGTTGAACTGAATTCACTTTTATATTGTCGATACGAAATACTTTCACCATCAATTTGAGCATGTGAGAAACATACACTAAATAGTAGCAATAAGAGTATATAAACTTTCATATACACAGGTTTTGTCTATAGACGTACAAAAGTAGCAAATGGTTTATAAAATTTGACATTATTTTTTGAACGGTCATGAGCCCTTTCGACCTTTTGTGTAGAAGTCGTCTCAATTTTAAAAGTTTTCTTGTACTTTTAGCCAAATAAATTTAACATATGAACAGAACAGGAAAAATTCTTATTGCTTCATTATTATTGGCTTCATACACTGCTGGAGCTCAAGATGTAGATAAGAAAATTTTAAATTGGTATAATGGTGCAAAGTTTGGAATGAGCACTGATAAAGCTTATGCAAAACTATTATCTGGAAAAAAATCAGAGCCTGTAGTTGTTGCCGTGATTGATTCAGGTGTTGATATCGAGCATGAAGACTTACAAGGAAGCATTTGGGTAAATAAAGATGAAATTGCCGGAAACGGAATTGATGATGATAACAACGGATACATTGATGATGTAAACGGATGGAGTTTCTTAGGGAATCCTGATGGAGAAAACATTAATGATACGCAGTTAGAGGTGACTCGTTTATATAAAAGATATGACGCTAAATTTAAAGGAAAAAGTTTAGCAGATATTTCTGATGATGAAAAAGCTGAATATGAATTATATAAACAATGCCGTGACGAGGTAGAAGGTGGAATTTCTTCTGCTAAGGGTGGTTTAGCGCGTTATACTCAAATTCAAAAGAGTTATGAGGATGCGTTTAAAGCAGTAGGTAATAAATTAGGTGGTTCTTATACAGCTAAAGATGTAAAGAAATTAAAGAAAGATCCTGCATTTGCAGCATATGCTGAGCAACTTTACCCTTTGGTGAAAGCAGGAATTACACTTGAAGACCTTAAAGGTCAATTACAAGGAGCATTTGATCATTTCAATAGTCAATTAGATTCTCATTATAATCTTGACATGAATGAGCGTGCAGTTGTAGGAGATGATCCTGCAAACTTTGAAGATAAGAATTATGGTAACAATCAAGTTGAAGGACCTGACGCATTTCACGGAACGCACGTAGCTGGTATTATTGCAGCAACAAGAGGTAACGGAATTGGAAATGATGGTGTTGCTGATAATGTTTTAATCATGTCTGTTAGAGCAGTGCCAAATGGTGATGAAAGAGATAAAGATGTTGCTTTAGCTATTCGCTATGCTGTTGATAACGGTGCGCAAATCATTAACGGAAGTTTTGGTAAATCTTATTCTCCTTATCAAGATGAGGTGATTGCAGCAATTCGCTATGCAGAATCTAAAGGTGTATTAATTTGCCATGCGGCAGGTAACTCTAATAAAGATATAGGATTAGAGCCTAACTTCCCTTCACCAAAATATCCTTCAATGACAGCTGAATTTACAAACTGGATTGAGGTTGGAGCTTCTACTCGTTATAAGAAGTTTAAAGCACCAAACAAAAAAGGTTTAAAAGGACATAATGGTTTAGCAGCAGATTTTTCAAACTATAATAAAGAAATGGTTGATGTATTTGCTCCAGGATTAGAAATTTATGCAACTACACCAGATAATAAGTATGCGGCTATTCAAGGAACGTCAATGGCGTCTCCAATGGTAGCAGGTGTTGCAGCATTGTTAAAATCTTACTATCCTAAATTGACTATGTTCGAAATTAGAGATATTATCTTTGCATCTGTTCAAACAACTGATTTAGAAACTCCTAAACCAGGAGAGAAAGAGCAAGTTCCATTTGCGTCTTTAAGCAATACTGGAGGAATTGTAAATGTTTACAATGCCGTTCTATTAGCTGAAGAGAAAGCAGCTGGAAAATAATTTAGTTAAAAACACGTTAAAATGCCAATGTCTTAAATGTGACATTGGCATTTTTTTTGTGGTGAATATTGCAAATGAAGAACGAGTGGTATTAAATCAATCGTATCTTCCATATTATTTATATTAATTTTGATATTATTTTTAATCAAAGTAGAACAATTATAATTAGGCATGAAGAATAAACTGTTATTGGCATTTTTATTATTAATTACGGGGTTAGCTAATGCCCAAAATATCAATGTTTTTACAGATGCGAATAACCGCTTACATCAATTTAATAGTGGTGTGTTTGAGCAAATTTACTATCAGCAAACAGGCAAAATTTTTGTAGGAAACGATTATGTCTGTTATGTTGACTCTAAGGGAGACATTTATGTGAATTATGAAGGAGAAAATATCTTATTAGGGCAAACTTATAATGAGATTAATGTAACTGATAATTTATTGGTGATGAGAACGGCAAATGTAATTCGTGTATTTGATCGCGGTATTAAGCACATTCTTAGTTCAAATATTACAAGTTATGGTTATGGCGACAGTTTAGTTGTTTTTCAAGATGCAATTGGAGGATACGTAAAATACTATTATCAAGATGAAGTACGCTCAGTTGCTATGGTCGTTGGTAATTATCCTTTAACGGCAAATCAAGTAGGTTCTAATGTCTTTGTTTATAGAGATAATACTGGAAATTCTTCTCTTTTTTGGAGAGGAGCTTTTCATGATTTGATTAGTACAAGCAGACCAGTAACTTTTGCTTGTGGGCAAGATGTAGCAGCCTTTAATGATCCTGTAAACGGAACCTTTGTAGTTTTTGACAATGGTTATGTGATAGATGCAGAACCGCAACATGCTGAGCGTTATGTGTGTGGCAATAACTTTATTTATTATAAAGATGGAGCTGGAGTTCACAAGGTATATACTGAGGAACGTGTAACAGAGTTAGGGTTTGATATGCAAAACATTATTGTGCGTGATAGTTTGGTCGTTTTTAATGATGTTGGACTAACCAAAATTTGGTATGATGAGGATGTTTACCAAATTTACAATGACAAAGTTACTTCTCCTCAAATTGATGGAGGTATAATGGCATATGTAAATAAGTGGGGTGGAGTTAGTGCTTTTGTTCGTGGAAAAGAGATTGAAATTACCCGTCAAAAAGTGGAAGATTATAGATTACAAGGAAATACAATAATGCTAAAGTATAGCCGCACTGCCTTTGCCGTTTGGTGGAATGGTAAAATGTATGACTATTAGAAGATTCAAATTCATCAAACCCAAAAAGGCATAAATGAAATTAATCTCGTTAAAGATTCTTGCTTATTTCACCTTTTTAATTTTAAGCACAGCAGGCTTTGCTCATGCGGAACTTTTGAATTCTAAATTCAATGCAAACTTTTCTATTGAAAAATTGATTCTTGGAAAATGGGAATTAGAAGATGCCAAGATAATCAGTTTAGATAGTCAAGATACAAGTCAAGTTTCAACGGAAAATCAAGATTTGAAATGTCTTGATTTTTTCTCGAAAGAAAAAGGCCTCTTTGATGAATACTTTTCGAATAAATTATATCCTAGGCTTCCAGGGTTGGCATTGCTTTCTTATCAATTAGAAAGCAATAAACTGACTGATGAGCTGAGGTTAGTAATTTTTGAGAAAGGAGATTCGGTAGTCTTTCGAAATTTTCAAATTGAAGAATTTACATATAATCGACTCGTATTGGCAAGCTATAGCGGGCAAAATGACAATGATAAGTCGGAAAAAAAGCAGTTGATTTATCAACGACCAGGGAAGGATGGGCAGGTTAGATCCGTTGGAGTTTGGCTACATTATGGAGCGTTTGGAATTTATAATTTGGAGGATACAGATTCTTTAGAACATAAATTCTATCGTGTAGAAAAAGACCAAGATATTCGTGACTCATTAGAAATTGGAGACATTACATTTCAATTAGAATTGTTAACTGATGGAACTTATTTTGCGTTTTGTACAGGAGGAGTCCTAGGCTCTGTTAACCTAGGGAAGTATAGAATTGACTTGCTAAAACAAAAGCTCTATTTCTTCGAAAATGATCTCCTGGTCTATGATTATTATTTTAACTCAGATAGCGAATTAGTCCTTTATTTAAGTTCCGATTCGGCACCAGTTGATAATTGACCCAAAAAACGTTTAAATTGTTCAAAAAATAAAGCTTATCTCGCTTATAGGGTCATTGAATATCATTACCTTTGCTCAAATTAAATTACGAGCATGAACAATTGGTATACAGTTAAAGTAAAATTCACTAAAGAATTTCAGGATGGAACATTAAAACGTGTAACGGAGCCATATTTGGTGAGTTCACTTTCATTTACTGAGGCTGAGGCACGTATTTATCAAGAAGTTGGTGAATTCGTTAGAGGTGAATTTTTAGTAACGTCTATTTCTAAAACTGATTTTGCTGACATCTTTCATTATGATGATGCTGAGGATTGGTATAAGTGTAAAGTTTCTTATGTAACAGAAGATGCAGATTCAGGTAAAGAGAAAAAAGTAAACAACAACTTTTTAGTTTCTGCACACAGTGTAAAATCTGCCTTTGAAAGAATTGAAGAAAGTTTGAAAGGACTAATGGTTACTTATGAAATACCAATGATTTCTTTCACTCCAATTGTAGAAATTTTCCCTTATGTTCCTGGAGAGGTTGAAGGAGATGAGTATAATGGAGGTGGATCATTAGCGCCACAACCAGAGGAAGAAGAGATTAATTCACCAAACATTAATGTAGCTTTTAACGCGAGCGAAGAGGAGTAAAATCAAGACTAAAATAGCGCATGGATCAAGCCAATAAAAAGAAAATAGACCGAGCAGATTTTCTCAAAGGAAAATTGGAGGATGTGGCGTATACCGATCCTTTGAAGTTGTTTAGTAATTGGTATCAAGAGGCAATTGAAAAAAACTGTGCAGATCCTCACGCAGTGGTTTTTACTACTGCAAGTATAGAAGGAAAGCCTTCGTCTCGAATCGTTTACATGCGTGAACTTTTAGAGGAAGGTGTTATCATATACACTAATTATAACAGTCGTAAAGGAACTGATATTATAGAAAATCCCAATGTGGCACTTCTTTTTTATTGGGATTGTTGCGAACGCCAAGTAAGACTTGAAGGCCAAGTCAAAAAAATTGATCCGTTAATATCAGATGATTATTTTGCTGCCCGCCCTCGTATTAGTCAAATAGGCGCATGGGCATCTGAGCAGAGTGCTGTTATTCCAAATCGTGCAAGCTTAGAAGAACGTGTTGCATTCTATGAAAAAAAATTCCCAAATGAAGTACCGCGTCCACCGCACTGGGGAGGTTTAATTGTAGAACCAACCTATTTTGAGTTTTGGCAAGGTCGTCTTGGCCGCTTGCATGATCGTATTTGTTATGAGAAAGAAGATAATGATTGGACTAATTATCGCATTGCGCCTTAGTTTTATATGAATTTCTACTTAAAAAAATACGGATTTCAACCGCCATTTATTTCAACACCTCCGCATCCTGAACTAGGTTTAATAGTTGTTATTCCTTGTTTTGATGAGGCTTATTTAGTTGACTCTTTAAATGCATTGTGGCTGTCTGAACGACCAAGCTGTGCTGTGGAAGTCATTGTAGTAATTAATGCAGGAATCAATAGTCCTACAGAAAAAAAAGAAAAGAATCGCAAGGCTTTTGAAGCCGCACAAGTTTGGTGCGCAGCTAAAAATAATTCTAAATTTAAATTCCACATTGCAATAGAGGAGGAGCTTCCTAAAAAACATGCAGGAGTAGGACTTGCGCGTAAAATAGGAATGGATGAAGCCGTAGATCGGTTTGACCAATTGGACAGAGATGGAATTATTGTTTGCTTTGATGCTGATTCAAAATGTGAATCGAACTACCTAAAAGAAATTGAAGCACATTTTAAAACATATCCAAAGTCGCCAGGTTGTTCTATTCATTATGAGCACCCGATTGAAGGAACTGGATTTGAGCCTGCAATTTATAAAGGCATTATTAATTACGAACTGCATTTGAGATACTATAACCAAGGGTTAAAATGGGCTGGAGTTCCGTATGCTTTTCACACCGTTGGGTCAAGCATGGCAGTACGATCGTCAGCTTACCAAAAGCAGGGCGGTATGAACAAACGCAAGGCAGGTGAGGATTTTTACTTCATTCATAAAATTATAGCTCTTGGTGAATTTACCGAACTAAAAACAACTTCAGTCTTACCTTCGCCTCGTATTTCAGATCGGGTACCGTTTGGAACAGGAAAAGCTATTGGAGATTGGATTGCTGAGGATAAGATTGTCTTTAATACCTACGCATTTGAAAGTTTTAAAATTTTGAAAGCAATAGTTGATCTTGCTCCTAAATTCAGATCTGACGATATTAAATCCAGAGATTATGGTTTAGCACCAGAGCAAAATAATTTGATTTACGATTTTTTAACAGAGCAAAAATTTCAAAAAGCGATTGATGAAATTCGATTAAACTCCAAAACAGAGGCAGCATATATTAAACGATTCTTTCGTTGGTTTGATGCATTTAAAGTTTTAAAACTAATGCATTTTTTGCGAGACAATGGCTTGCCACAGCAACCAATAGAGCAAGAAACAAGTCTATTGTTGACTAAACTTAATATTGTAGATTATCCAGTAATAGCAAAGGATCAACTCCTTTTTCTTCGAGAATTTGAAAAAAAATAGGGTTTTAATGTTACCTTTTCCATACTTAGGTTTCTTACCTATGTATTGCATTTTAGAATTGCACCTTGAAAATAAAAGACAAAAGAAAACAACGCGAATTTATGAAGGCTTACGAGCCTATACATGAAAATTTTGTTCGGTTTTGTAAAGCGCGTGCACATGGTGTTATGGCTTTTGATGATTTGGTAAATGAATCAGTATTAAAAGCCTACCAAAATTGGATGAAGATTGACAAGAAAGACTCACTCCTGTATTTTTTGTTTTCAACCGCACGAAACATTGTTAGAAATACTGTTAGGAAGAAAAAGGAAGTAACGTTAGATGAGCAAGGGCACAGCAATTATAGTGCAGAAAGTACTGTCGAAAAGGATCTTCAAATAGCCTACTTGTATCGGCAGATGGATAAGCTTTCAGATGTTAAAAAAGAAGCATTAATCTTATTTGAAATTAATGGTTTTTCGATAAAAGAAGTAGCTGAGATTCAAGGAGCGACAGAGGGGGCAGTAAAAGTGATGCTGAGCCGTGCAAGAAAAGAACTAAAAGCATTAATGATGGACGAGCCACACTATGTAACCCAAAATGAAATAATAAAAGAGGGATAGATGGAGGACGTAACAAAAAATATGACGGATTTATTTGACTTGGCCAAAAACGCCAAAGTTGATTATCCAATTAATAATATCACAACAGTGATAAGTGGTTCCGCTGCAACAGGCGCCGTTGGAGGAGCAACTTCATTTTTTAAACTATCAAATATTGTAATTATGTTAGGAAGTATAATAACCGCCGTAACAGTCTTTGTTATGGTAAATCCAACCGAATCAATTTCGAGCACAGCTCAAAGCATGCCTGTATTTTCAAAGCAAGAAACTGCTGAAACTGAAAAAATAATAAACAGTTTTCCAGAAAATGATTTGATTGAAGAAAATGAACTTAAAAGTGTAATTCCTGTAGAAGAAGAGCCTGAACAGCCATTAATTCAAGAGATTTTAGTTGTTGAAAACATTCAAGATGAGGAACCTGAAACGGTTTTTGAAGAGCATTCAATGACATTGCCTGGAAATAGAATTGGTTCATTTCATTCGGTGCATTTAAATATAAGTGCTAATGTGAAAATTTTTAAAGGCGATAAACCAAATGTATCATTTAATGGAGACACACGTTTGGAGGAATTGCTGGAAATGAGCGTTGAAAATCAAGTATTACGTATTAATGTAAAAGATGGAATGGATCGCGAATTTCAAAAATACTCGCGTAATCAAAATGTTTACATTCATTTAACAATGACAGAGGTTAAGAAACTTGTGATTAATGGAAGTGGGGACATTTATTCTGGAGATGATATTCCGTCAAACGATTTACAAGTACATATTAATGGAAGCGGAGATGTGCGCTTGGATAAGATTTTACCTAAAAACTTTGAGATATCTGTCAATGGTTCTGGTGACGTTAGTTTATATGGAGAAGGGGATATTGCAGGTGGAGAAATTAATATTAATGGATCTGGAGATGTGTGTACAAGATCAATGGATGTTTCGAATATGACAATAAATATTAACGGTTCTGGAGACGTAAATGTAACCTGTAATGAAAAACTTGAGGTTACTATTTTAGGTAGTGGAGATGTTTGCTATTCTGGCGAAGCAGAAGTCCGAGTGCAAGAGCTGGGCTCTGGAGACGTTCAAAGCTGTGATTAAAAAAAAAGGTGCTGACAAATTTGTCAGCACCTTTTTAAATTCATGTTTCACCCCTTGATATGGATTTCTAAGACGTCGAATTGTGTACGTGTACGTCCATTTGTGGGAAGGGGATATTTAAACCCGCTTGGTCAAATTCTTTATAAATTCTCTCGTTCATTTTGAAGTATACATCCCAGTAATCATCTAATGCGCACCACACACGTACAGTAATGTTTACAGAACTATCTGCTAATTCAACCAATCCAATGAAGTTGTTTCCGTCCTTGATGATTTTATCATCCTCGTCCACAAATTTTTGAAGTACCGCTTTAGCATCATCATAGCTATCTCCATAGGCAATTCCTACAGTAAAATCTACTCTTCTTGTTTTTTGATGTGTAACGTTAGTAATAGTACCGTTAGCAACTGCACCATTTGGTAAAATTACTTTCTTCTGATCTAACGTTAATAAAATCGTATTAAAGATTTGAATGTCTACAACAACACCTTCTTCTCCCTGTGCAACAATATAATCATCAACTTTATATGGTCTGAAGATTAGGATCATGATTCCACCAGCAAAGTTTCCAAGTGTTCCAGAAAATGCCATACCAATAGCTAAACCAGCAGCACCAATTAACGCTACAAATGATGTCATTTCAATACCAAGTTGGCTCAAAGCAGTTAAGATGACTAATACTCTTAACGTGATAGACACCATACTTACTAAAAAGCCTTGTAAAGAAGCATCATAATCTTTCTTCTTTAACATTTTCGATATCATTTTCGAAACTCGTTTTACAATCATCATTCCAATGATTAAAACGGCTAGCGCAATCGCTAAGTTTGTTCCGTATTCTATGACTTTATCCCAGAAGCCTGGCCAGCTAAAAGTCCATGTTTCTGCTTCATTAACAGCTCCTGGTGCTTCTGTAGCAATTGTGTATAATGTATCTTGCATAATTTTGATTTTATTTTGGGCAAATATAATATATTATCTTTGGTCTATTATAGCCGAATAACGTTACTTATCGAACATGTTTTTCATCTTATCGAAAATACTTTCTTTTTTAGTCCATCCCTTCTCTTGGATACTCATAGCAGTGGCAATCGGTTTACTAACAAAGCGTCCAAAACTTAAAAAATGGTCGCTCCGAGGAGCAGGAATTGCAGTACTTTTTTTTACCAATACAGTTATTTTTTGCGAATTTACAAGGTTGTGGGAACCAGAGGGAACCAAGATAAGTGATGTAGGTCATTATGACGCTGCAGTAGTTTTAGGAGGAATGGCTGAATATGACAATAATTTGGAACGATTAAGTTTAAGAAGAGGAGGAGATAGAATTTGGCAGGCAATAAACCTATATCATTTAGGTAAGGTTGATAAAATAATGATTGTAGGTGCTAACGGAGATATTTTTGAAAAAGGATTAAATGAAGCCGTGCAATTTAAAACCGTCCTGTTGGAATGGGGAATTCCTGAGGAAGATCTTATTATAGAGGAGAACTCTAAAAATACACATGAAAATGCAGTGGAAACAAAAAAGGTTTTAGCTAGCCATCCTGAGGTCCAGAACTTTTTATTAGTAACATCTGCCTTGCACATGCCGCGCTCTAAAGCTTGTTTTGAGAAAGAAGGCTTTACTAATTTTGATGTTTTTACAACAGATCATTTTACGGGACCAAAACGAGGATATACTTTTGAGCAATTTATAGTGCCAAATATTAGCAATATGACCGATTGGAGCAAACTAATTCATGAGTGGATAGGTTATGTTACTTATTTAATAGCAGGCTATATTTAATGATAAGTTTGATATGAAAAAAGCCTTGACAAAAATGCCAAGGCTTTCTAAGTTCGTTTGAACTGTGTCAATCAAATAAGCAGAACTATTTAGTAGCTGCCCAAGATCTGATTTCACTTCTGAACCACTCATCAGCAGCTTCAGTCCATTTATAATTTTCTCTTAAATGCTTTACAGTAGCTTTTTCGATATCAGTATAACTATTTCCATCTTTTACTGCTTCCAAAATTTGACCAGCATCTTCTTTAGACAATCTGCCGTCTCCAGCTCCAGAGGTTAATTTGTCCGCTAATTCGATTAATTCTCCGTCGTATTTAACGCCATCAATAGTCTTGTAATAACTCATTATTAATATTTTTTTTCGTTTAAAATTAATTGTCAGACGAAAGATAATAATATCTTTTCTAATGCTTCAAAATTAATTGGAATTTTCTTTGAAGTGCATCCTAAATGCGATCAATGGAAAATATATGACGGTTGGGTGAAACTAGAATAAACGATAGATTGGGAGTTTTTTAAATAGACATTATTTATAAGTGTGTATGAGAAAACTCTATTAAAATCACTATAGTTCATTTTTACACAAATTTAGCCCTCAAATTATAACAAATGATTTGCTTCAAAAAAATGTAAATTCTATTGCCAATTAAAAGATTAAAATTACTTTTACCACGCACAAAAAAACAACAAATGAATTTACACGAATACCAAGGAAAATCGATATTAGAAAGTTTCGGTGTAGCAATACAAAGAGGTGTTGTAGTTGACAATGCAGCTGATGCCGTTACAAAAGCAAATAAATTAAGTGAAGAGACAGGAACAGAATGGTTTGTTGTTAAGGCACAAATACATGCTGGAGGAAGAGGAAAAGGAATTGTGACTGAAACACAATCAAACGGTGTTGTATTGGCTAAAGGAATTGACAAAGTTGAAGAAACTGTTAATGGAATTTTAGGCGGTCATTTGGTAACAAAGCAAACAAGTAAAGACGGTAAAAAGGTTAATAAAGTATTAATTGCAGAAGATGTTTATTATCCTGGAGCATCTGAGCCTTCTGAGTTTTACATGTCTGTTTTATTAGATCGTGAAAATGAAAGAAATATCATTATGTATTCTACCGAAGGTGGAATGGATATTGAAACAGTGGCAGAAGAAACTCCACATTTGATTTTTAAAGAAGAAATTGATCCAAGAGTTGGTTTACAAGGTTTTCAAGCAAGAAGAGTTGCTTTTAACTTAGGATTAAGCGGACAAGCATTTAAGCAAATGACAAAATTTGTTTATGCATTATATTCTGCTTACGAAGGTTGTGATGCATCAATGTTTGAAATTAACCCTGTATTAAAAACTTCAGACGATAAAATTATTGCTGTTGATTCGAAAGTAACGTTAGATGGTAATGCACTTTATCGTCATAAAGATTACGCAGCAATGCGTGACGTATCTGAAGAAGATGCAACAGAGGTTGAAGCAGGAGAAGCAGGATTGAACTATGTAAACCTTGACGGTAACGTTGGTTGTATGGTAAATGGAGCAGGATTAGCTATGGCAACAATGGATATCATTAAATTGTCAGGTGGAAATCCAGCAAACTTTTTAGATGTTGGTGGAACTGCAGATGCTGAACGTGTGGAGAAAGCATTTAGAATTATCTTAAAAGATCCAAATGTAAAAGCTATTTTGGTAAATATTTTTGGTGGTATTGTAAGATGTGATCGTGTAGCACAAGGTATTGTTGATGCATATAAAAACATGGGAGAAATTCCTGTGCCAATTATTGTACGTTTACAAGGAACTAATGCAGTTGAAGCAAAACAATTGATTGATGATTCAGGATTGAATGTTCATTCAGCAGTATTGTTACAAGAGGCTGCTGATTTGGTTGCTGAAGTATTGAAATAAGAAGTATCGAAATTCAAATAATTAAAACCTCATTTCCACTAGGGAATGAGGTTTTTTGTTTGAAATTTAAAGTGAATGACTAATTTTGTACTATGATTATATATAAGACTCCAGAGGAAATAGAATTAATGCGAGAAGCGGCACAAGTTGTTTCTAAAACTTTGGGAGAAGTGGCTAAAATTTTAAAGCCGGGAGTTACAGGATTAGAATTGGACAAAATTGCAGAAGAGTGCATTCGAGATCATGGTGCGATTCCAGGTTTTTTAGGATTGTATGATTTTCCTAAAACGCTTTGTATTTCTCCAAATACTGAGGTAGTTCACGGAATTCCCAATAATAAACCATTTGAAAGTGGAGATATTGTATCTGTTGATTGTGGGGCCATTTTAAATGGTTTTTACGGAGATCATGCCTATACATTTGAAGTAGGAGAGGTGTCTGAAGAGATTAAGCAACTTTTAAAGGTTACTAAAGAATGTTTATATAAAGGTATTGAAGCGACTAAAGTTGGTAATCGATTATCAGATATAGGTTTTGCCATTCAGCAGCATGCAGAGGCACACGGATACGGTGTAGTAAGAGAATTGGTTGGACATGGACTAGGGCGCACTATGCACGAAGAACCTCATGTCCCAAATTATGGAAAAAGGGGGAGAGGCAAAAAAATTAAAAATGGACTTACCATTGCAATTGAGCCAATGATTAATATGGGGACTGAAAAAATAAATCAATTAAGTGATGGATGGACGATCCTTACTGGAGATGGGCTTCCGTCTGCGCATTTTGAGCATGATGTAGCCGTTGTTGATGGAAAACCTGATATCCTATCAACATTTGATTATATCTACGAAGCCTTAGGACAAAAATAAGCATGTACCGCGAACAACGAATAGTCCTTTTAATTATACTGTCCTTTTTTATTTATGGACTAAGTTCGTTTTTTTCTTTGGGAGATTTTGTTACTCCTTTCTTCTTTAGCAAGTTAATTTTTGTAATTGTGAGTTTAGTCTTTTTCTTGATGAACTTACAACTAAATAAAAGAGGTTATCTATTATTTGCTTTTTTGGCAATGGTGAGCATTGCAGCTGTTGACGGATTTACAGTAACTTATATCTCTAAAGGAGGGCAACGAGAAGCATTGGCTGCATTTTTTGACAGTAATGCCTTAATTTACACTTCACTTTTCGTTTTTATAGGGTTTTATGGCACGTGTATTTTTGTCTTGCAGGAAGAACTCAAAAAAGGATGGGTGAGCTTGCTATTAACTGCGCTGTTAGCCGCAAGTTTAATCTTTGCATATAAGGGAGAAATGCTCTATTTCGAAATTGCAATTGCATCTTATTTATCGGTCTTTATAATAATGGTAATCAGCAGTGCAAAGCCGGATAAAACAGTGTTAAGTGTTTTGTCTGCGCTGTTTACCTTACAGCTGTTTTTAGAGCTTTTTAAATATCTGTTCTAATAAGATATGCTAATCTAAAAGATTTAGTTACATTTGAGGAGCAAGAAAATTTTTCACCTCAAAAAATGAAGAAAGTTTCCCTTAAAGACATTGCCGAGAGTCTCGGTGTGTCAAAAGCCTTGGTCTCACTTGTCCTAAACGGAAAAGGTGATGAACGTGGTATCAATAAGCAAACACAAGAAAGAGTTAGGCTTAAAGCAAAGGAATTGAATTATATTCCTAATCAATATGCCCGTGGTTTACGCGTGGGTAGAACCAATACTATTGGTGTTATTGTTCCAGATATTTCAAATGTCTTTTACGGTACACTTTGTAAGGCGATTGAGCAAGAAGCATACTCCAAAGGGTATAACCTTATTATTTCTAATTCTTACGAAGACGTTCAGAAAGAAAAGAAGTTGATAACAGACTTAATCAATAGAAATATTGATGGGTTAATTTTGGCTTCCTCCTTTGATAATAAGAACGAATTGCAGGGCTTAAAAGACAATGATGTGCCATTAGTTTTGGTTGATCGTGTATTTGAAGGTTTAGATGTTGATTCGGTATCCGTTTCTAATGTGGAAGGCGCAGAAAAAGCTGTTAATTTTTTATACAAACAAGGTGTAAAGAGCCCCGTTTGCTTTACAATATCTCCTGTGTATATTAGTTCAATTTCTGAGCGAATTACCGGATATTTAAATGGATTGGAAAATAAGAAAATGGCTAAGCTGTTTCAAATTCCACATGATAATATTCAAGAAGGGGTTAATTTGGCCTTAAAGGAATTAAAAGGGACAGAGTATGACGGTATTTTTTGTGTGAACAATTCAATTGCAAAAGCAATTTTGAAAGCTTCAAGTAGCCAAAATGATCAATTTGGTCGTTTAAAAATCATAAGTTTTGATGATATCGAGATTTTTGATTTGGTAAAACCTAAGATTTCTTCAGTTGCTCAACCAATCGAAAAAATAGGAAATAATGCTGTTGAGTTGTTGATAGACAGGTTAGAAAAGAAAGATGCACACGTGATAGAACAGCGCGTGTTGGAAACAAACCTGATTGAACGCTAAAAAAAGTGAAAAAATAACGACAATTTCGTTGTGTGATTTACCTTAAATTTAATATATTTGCAGCCGCAAGTAAAAAAGCAAAAAGGTGAGGTGCCTGAGTGGCCGAAAGGACTTGTTTGCTAAACAAGCGTACCCTAATCGGGTACCCAGGGTTCGAATCCCTGTCTCACCGCAGAACAAAAAAGCTCGATCTTTGATCGGGCTTTTTTGTTGGAAAAAAGTTTGATGAGCTTGCTCAATCAAATTATTGAGAATAAAAAAAGAACGAAGTGAATCTTAATTAGGTCTGTTGGATTCTCCAAAAAAGGATCGCTGAAGGCAATCCCTCCCTTTCCATAACAGCCGAAACCTATTGTGAATTTAAGAAGAAAAAAGCTGATAATCTTTTGGTAGGAAATTCAGTTATTGAAGTTGTGTCATATCACCCGAAATGAGATCACAGAGTAATCCTCTCTCTCGACAACGAAAAAACTAATCCAATGAAAAAGAATTATAGTTACCAGGGTTCCAAAAAGAGACTACTTGTAATTCTTGATGATAGTTTTTGGGAGAGCCTGATTCACTTCCGTCATACCAATTTACCCAGGTCCATTTTCCATCCTTTTTTCCTGCTACATAAAGGTAACCTTGATAAGTAAACCTTTTTAATTCTTCATATTTACACTTAACCGTTTCTTTTGGTGTATTTGAAAAAGAACCGTAGAAAATCCCCCATTTATCTTCCTTTCGAACAAAAGTAATAGGTGAATTCCATTTGTAAAAATCAATTTGATCATAGTTCATTGGAATGATTTCTTTTTCGAATTGATACATTCCCCATAAACCTGTTTTAGCATTTCTTAATAAATAGATTCCATCTTCATTAATGGGGTCAAAAACAATAGAATCTGCCTGATAAGCCAACATTTTTGAATCAATATCTGTTTGTGTGATACCATTTGGAACATAAGGTTTGTTTGGGGCTAAAACCTCTTCAAAATTCGATTTTTTTAAGGTATAAAAAAACGCAGATCCGCATGCATCATATTCTTCTCCACAATAACCATCCCCAGGAGCACCAACAAATACTTGATTACCTGAGATTGCTAATCCGGCTTGACCAAAATCATTTCCATAATAGGATTCTATGGTTGAAATATAACGATCAACCTCAACGAATTCTGTCCCTTTCTTTTCAAAAACATAAACCGAACCATGATGTTCACGACTTTGCGCCTCAGATATAACAATAAAATTTTCAGAGATATCACCCATCTCTCCAAAGCCATATTTATTATATCCAAAATCTGCCGCAAATAGTTTTTGCTTTAGTGAAATGTTATTTTGGTTGATTTGATAGAGATATGCTTTTCCTGCGCCAGAAATTTCGCCTATTTTTCCGTGCGGACAACTGATTAGTAGTTGATTTTCAAATAAGGCCAATCGTTTTCCAAATTCAGCTTCGGACTCCATTTCTTCTTCGGGCAGAGTTAATTTTTTAAGAAATGTCCACTTATTTTGACTTTTATGATAAACATATACCGCCCCTGCATTTTTAATCCCATTTATATCTTCCCATTGCGCACTTACCAATAAATAGTCCCCGTAAATAGCCACTTCTTGCCCAAAACCTTCGCCCTTTTTTATAGGGGTTAATTTTTTAGTTTCTTTCCATGTTTTATCCGCTTGTAATTCAAAAATAAAAACGGCATCAGAAGAACCTACCACAGCAGTGTTTTCATAAATATCAACACTTTGCCCAAAAGATTCAATTCCTGTTTGATTATTGGGCGCTAATTTAATTTGATGTTCCCATTCGTTGGTTCCCCAAAACTTAAAGATATGTGCTGCACCAATAGATTGTTCAGTATTCATCCAATCTCCAATAATAACAAAGTCTTTAGAAATGGCACAAGCACCTTGCCCAAATCGATCTTCGATATAACCACTTTTAGGATACATTGAGCGTGTATATTTCCATTGCCCATTACTTGACTTTTTATATAAGGAAGCCATACCACCATGAGAAGCATTGGGATTATCACTATGCACTCCGCAAACCACAGCGTATTCTCCATCAATATCTCCTGAACTTCCAAAATAGTTTTGCTTTTCAGCTGCTTTTTCAGTGACTTTTTGAAAACCGTTGTTTTGCGCAATTAAAGACAAACTTAATGCAGTAAACAGAAAAAAAGAAAGTGTTTTTATCATGTAAATTAGTTTGAAATCGTATTGTACGAATTAGCGTTGATTTTTTTCATGGGTTGTTTTACTTCGCCGTGTATACTCATTGCCAAATGTATCATACCACACAGAGTTTTCCTCTGACCGATTATAATCAGAGAAACAGACGTAGCCACCGTAGGAAACGGTCATCAAATAGTCGTATTTACAATTTGATAATATTTCTCCTTCAATTGTTGCTGCTCCCCATTTCCCATCCTTGTAAAGCAGTATAATTCCTTTTTCAAAATTGATGAATTTACCACGAGCATCAATACCATTTTTCTTTAAAATTTCACTGGAAGGAAACTCATAAATAGGCTTAATTATGTGTTCTCCTTTCGTGTTGATATAGCCCATCTTTCCATCTTTTTGGATGGCGGCAATGCCATTAGAAAAATCGGCAGCAAAACTGAATTGTGGCTCAATAACTGTTTTTCCATCAATTGTTATGTATCCCCATAATCCAGAATTAAATTGTGCAGGAATTAGCCCTTCCTTTGAAGCAGCAAAAAGCTTTTTATATTTTCCGAAAGGAATGATGATTTCATCCGCTGTATTAATTCCTCCCCACTGTCCATTGTATTTTACAATAGCCAAATTAGCATGCAAAAAACTAT
This sequence comes from uncultured Crocinitomix sp., assembly GCA_937136425.1. Taxonomy (GTDB): domain Bacteria; phylum Bacteroidota; class Bacteroidia; order Flavobacteriales_D; family Crocinitomicaceae; genus Crocinitomix. Next base: position 27,357 of record CAKZON010000072.1, on the reverse strand, counting down.
TACTGGCTACCGCTTCATATTTAAACGATATCGCTTTTTTTCTCTTAGCTCCTACACACTTAAACCAACCATACTTTCCGTTTTTCTTAGCACAGAACAAGCCTCTATGACATGCTGACGGAATCATATCAGTCACCTTTTTCAAATTGACATGATTAATATAATAACCCGTAGCATCCAACCAAACAGGCCAACCATCATTCGCGTAAAAAACAAATTTAGTATCACCAAAGTATGAGCTGATTTTACAAGACTCCGTAACGCCATAGTTTATTGAATACTTACACCCATATCCTTCGCAATTTTTAACGACAATATGTCCATCATTGGAGATATTCGCTTCAGAATAATATTTATCCACAAATACATTTTTACCCTTTGAATTATAAGCTGTTTCTCTTCCATTAAAATGACCTACACGAAATACATTGTCTAAAGGTGGATCGATAAAAGTAAGTCGCTCTTGACTAATTCGTTTACCTGTTTTATCAACAAAACACATTACGAAATGTCTGGTAACAGGCTCTTCATATAAAAAAGGAAAAATGGTTAAATTTGGATTACTCTTTTTCATTTGTTTGACTTGTGCCTGCGCTAAAACGATATTGTTTTCTTCAATACTTCTCATTAAAGCATAGTGCCGTTTATCAGCATCTTCTTTTTTTAATCTTTCTACACTTTTGTTAAATTCCTTGAGTTTCAAGTCTGCTCTTTCTTTACTCCATTGTTTTTGCGTTTCAATTTCAAATGCAATTCTACCGTCGTATTCATCCAATTGGCTTACTATTTCAGCTGATGGCTTCCAGGAACGAAGAGTGGCTATTTCCATTTGGGCTTGCGCAAATTCCTCTGCGCCAAATAAGGCTTTTATTTTTAATAATTGCGCCGTTGGAAAAACAACACCATTGCCTAGTGCTTCTATTTCAGCTATTTTTTTTAATGCGGCCGCATGGTTTTTATTTTTAAAATTACTTTGTGCGGATTTAAAGGTTTGTTGAATTTTGATTTGTGTTTCTGTGTCGAGGTTTTGAGCAAAAACAGCTACTGAAATCATAAAGAAAAGAAATGATAATATAAATTTCATAGCAAAAATATGTGCCGATATTCGCATGTTATTGTTTAGTATATTCATGTTCTAAATAAATATTGTAGAGTATTATCTTCGATACATTATCAATGACTTCATTCATATAATTATTCTTTAATTTTTGGTACTCTTCTCGTTTTTTCAATTTATCAATATTAGAGTGGCGCCATTGAAAATATGATTCCCAAGCAGTGTTGAATATGTACTCATATTTATTTAAGAAAAATCCATTTTTGCACTTTAGAACTTGTACAATTTTTGAAAGTTCTTTTTCTTTTTTAGCATTTATATCTTTGTCATTATTAGGTATTGATCTATCCCCCAAAACCTTATACCTAACAATGAAATTATGTAGTTGTCGGTTTAAGGAATTGTAGTCCCCTAAGTTAGAACGTAAAAAAACACCAATTTCAGGAATTTCAGTTTGGGAATCATAAAATGATCTGGTTATTTGAATAAAATCATTCTCATTTTCAATTTTTTCAACAAAAAGCTTAATTCCATGCAAGCCCTCTTCAAAATTACGGTAATCATCAATCCAATTTTTTGAATCCAAATAAAAAGCTTTGGCAACGGAAAAAGTTCTACCTGGAGGAATAATTGTGCCGCCATATATTTCATCCCAACTATCTTTGCTATATTCATTTTTATAACCATAACCATCTATTATCCAGTCGTATTTTAAGCTCCGTTGATCTCGGTCAACATCAATTATCAGTCTATTAAGTTTTTCGTCGGAAGTTAACTTTTTATTGTAAAAACCAAATCTAATTTGATTGTAGCTCTGACTGTAATTATCATTATCTCTTCCAATAAAATACATTTCAAATTCATATTCTCTTAAATCAATCAACTCGCCATCTATTTCTATCTCAAAACATTGAATTTTATCCGAATCATCTGATTGAACATCTTCTTCCTCTTCAACTTTATCAACAACTATTACTTCCTCCTTCTTCCTTTCCTCTTCCGCCACATCATAAAGAAATTCGCCATTCGTATTTTGAACTAAAAAATCTTTTGGGGCAACAATGGTCCGTTTATTTGGCTCTGGTTTGTTTGCCTCATCTCTTTTAGCCTGTTCATGCTCTGCTTTAACACGTTTTACTTCTGCCAATTTCACCTCTACCTTATAACAATCATTCTGTAGCACTCCACCATGCAACTGTTTTTGAATAGAATTTAAGGCCTGACATTGCCCCATTAAATCATTCACTTGAATATAATCAATGGCATCTTGTTGGTTTTGAATAAGGTCATCCAATTCTCCAGAAAAAATGCTTGCTTTAAAAAACACATGGTATCCTGCTTGGTAAGCTTTATTAAATTGGTCCATTTTAATCAAATAATCCTCGCTTAATCTCTCATACATTGGGTTTGGTGGTTCCTCTGTTGGAATAACGCGAACAGGATCTTGTGCACGACTTGTTATTGCCAGGATAGCAAATAATATAAGCAAAATGGTTTTTTTCATAGGGGTAATTTATTAAGCTAAAAGGCCTGTTAGGTAGAGGCTGTCTTTACATCTTTTCGTAAGCAATTTCATTTAATGTTAAAGTTGTTCCACTGAAAGAATAATCAATAATTTCATCTCCAGAAACTGGAGGTACAACTCCACAATATTCGGATGCACCAGTATGCACAACATCTATAAATTCATCATGAACGACATAATTAAAATAAACAAAGAAGCCATACACTTCACATGCATTGTCACAATCTGGTGTAAAGAAATACCCTGTGCCGTCAGCATCAAATCTAAAAATTGGTCTATGTCCATTCAAGTTAGCACAACCCGTTGTTTTCATCCACAATCCAACAATATCAGCAGGGTCACTTGAGTCATCACTCGAATCTACAGGCTCTCCACTTAATGTTGCTAAATCCACGGCATGAGGTTCCTCGGTGTTTAAATAATATAGCGCACCATTTTCCACCTTAATATCAACACTATTGATCAATTCATCATATTCTCCAGAAGTTCCCATCACATACATTTCAACAGTTCTCACCGGTTCTCCGTATTCAATATCAAACAAATAGTCGTCATAAGAATAGCCATCAGCTTGCATAACGTATTTCTTGTACCCATCCACAATAACCTTAACAGCTTCATTTTTGTTGTTTTTTATGGCAATGTCACATTTAACGGTTCCTTTATTGCAAGAAAACATGAATAATAACAGCACAATAGGAAACAGCGTTTTCATAGTATCTTTTATTTAATGATAATTCCCAATCTAATATGGATCGGTTTTTTACCCGAATAACTGGCTTCGGTAAACAGGGCCAATTGCGGATAGTATTTGAAGTTGTATCGAAAGCCTAAGTCAACCGAATAATCCCAAATTAAAAAACGGCCATGTTGCTTATATTCCTTCACTCCAATAGATGTCATTCCATAATTCCCAGTGAGATATAGGTCAAAATTATCAATCTTAAAATTTTGCCCTAAACCTAAATGAAATCCATAATAAAAGCCGTAATCTTTGATTCGTCCTAATTCAGCACGTACTTGCACTGTATTTAACACTTTACGTGTTCCAATAATATAATTTCCAATCCCAAAAGGATTGTAACCAGGACTTAATATCCCTCCAAAATCGAAACGCGTGGCTACTACAATATCATTCGTTTCAGGGGGATCTTCAGCAAGGTCTTGTTCTGGTCTTACGTTTTCAGGCAAATTTTCCTCACCCGAATTTTGAGCAAAAACTGCTACATGAGCAAATGTAATTAGGACTAGAATCAACTGTTTTTTCATTACACGTTTTATTTAAGCAATCGCATGTTTAGCAAAACATATTTCGTTATCAGAATGTGATAAAATTACGCCTTTATACCTAGAAACAAAAGTATGGTAGAATAATGAGCTAAAAAATACTTAGTAGTGAGTATTTTTTAGCTAGTCAGAAAAGGCTTTCGCAAATAAAAAGGCTTCACCATTTGAATTAACGGCTAATTTTCTTTTTACATTTCGCCAGTGTGTTCGGACGGTGTGCAAGGACACATGAATTTCATCTGCAATTTCTTGATGTGTTGTGCCTCTAGCGTACTTTTTAAGAATTTCTTTTTCTCGCCTGGTCAACAAGACATAAAGGTTAAAGTTCGACTTCATAAACTCATTTTCCCGAACAATATCTTTAATCGTTCTTAACGTTTGTTCAATGTCTGAAGAGGCTGATTTAATTTCAATTACAGTATTACCATTTTCATCTGTTCCTTTTAACGTAACTTCAGAAATTAATGGAGCTTTACTTTCAGTTGGTAGTTTATTTAACCAATCGCGCGCTTCAATTTCAGATGCAAAATGCTTTGGTAATATGCAGCTTTTCGTTTCTCCATTAAATACGCCAACCACTTCTAAATGCGTTAATACATCCTTTCCAACAACAAAGGCCACTGGATGATAATTGGCCTCGTCAAGTATTAAACAGTTTTCCTCAAAGGCAGGAATATTAATGTATTTTTCAATCCAAGCTTTGGCATCATCATCAATAAAAACAGTCATGTTTTCTTGCAACCACATTACTTGCTGCGGTTTGTGTTTTTTAAAAAGTGATATATATGCTAACATTTCACTTTTAAACTCCTCTATATTTTGTGGTGAGTGCGTCCAAAATTGAACGAGGCGCTTGTGTTTTTTTTCATGGGTTATGCTTAGATGTGGTCCTTGGTATATTTGCATTTACAGTTGTTGAATAGATATTAAAGTTAATATAATAAGTGATGAGATAATCAATGTTACATTTTTAGATTACCGTTTGGATAAAAGACAGGTTGAAGTTTGATTAGACTGTTAATTATTTATCTTCCTCATTCTCAATGAAAAAGAAGTCGAGCACGTCTATGGTGTACTTTTTTTAGTAGAATAGCGTGTCTTGAGATTCACATATTTGTCTTGGGCAAGTTTTCCGCCTAACATTAGGTATTAGCTGGAGTTATTTCTAACTCATTAGACAAAGTCTTTATACTCTCACGCTAATAATTTTATAGAACTACTTCTGTTTTAAAATCTTTACTATAAATCCGTTTTTTCATTATGCTCAGTTATTGTTCTTAAATAACTCAAATCAATGTCCAAATTATTGTACAAGATCCAACTCTTCCTATGTGAGTTTTCTATTCAAATTCCTGAAAAACTGTAAAATCTTTCTATTGTATTGTCAAATGATTCAGCCATTAATCGCTCTTATACTGAGCTTTGGTGTGATTCCATTTTTATTATTAGTGGAATTTGGAGTAAGCTGAAAATCCAAAATAGAGTAGGTAAAATATAAATCAAAATTATGAAAGCTTTAATCACTTCAATTTTATTTTTTTCAATGTGTTTTGTGTCTTATACACAAACACCTAACACCTGGTTTCGAATCAACAATGCAACCACACATTCTTTAACAGTAAAACCTATAATACGTTGTTCTGGGCCATGTGAATATGAAATCCTTCCTGATGTTATTGTACCTTCTTGTCCAGGTATTCCAGGAGGATGTAATCAGAATGTTTTTACCTCTCTGCCTCCTGGTTGTGAATTGGTTGGAGCAATTATTTTACCTCCGGGTTGGGCTCCTGGTACAGGTTTCAAGTTATATACTCCAAATTACCCTTCAGCAATAACTCCTATGCCTTTTACTTGTGATGTTCATCCAGGCAGTAGCAGATGGGTGCCAGGTTCTCCGATTAACTTTGTTAATCTGGTCTCTAGTCCAGGATCAGCAAGTGCAGTTCTGTTTATCTTTTAACACTAAAGAATCCATAACGAACGTCAAAATTTGTAATGGATTCTTTCTTTATAAAATGGAATTCTAAACAAAAAGTATTGCTTTCCATGCTTTGAATAAGAGCCTGTGAGAGATCATGCAATAATCTCCTTCGGAATAATAAAGGTTTAAATAGAATATTATTAGATAAAGAATTGAACTTTTGCAAAAATTGCAGGAGTTCTAAATTCATCTCTAATTTTTGAGACTGATACATTATTACGCTGACAAAAAATGACCTATCTCTTAAAAATGTGCAGTTTAGGATCAGAGAAATTGTTAAATGCTTCAATCAAATTGTAAAATGATTCATTCGTTTGGTATTGAAATTCGGAATTTTGTTTTGAGATGCACCGGATGTATTATTTCATGGAGCAAGCCGAAAATCCCAAATAGAGTAGGTGAATTTTAAAATACTAAATATGACAAAAAATGTTTTTATTGTCTTAGCGCTTTCATTTGTAATGTTTAATTGTGAAAAGGAAGATGAAAAGATAAATTCTAATGAAATACAAAACACAGAGAATTTTAGAACAGCTGAGGAAACATATACAGATCATCTAATAACAGATGAAACAGCATCCTCCATGTTAAATTATTACATGGAGACCTATGAAAGTGGAGCTGAGATAAGTTGGTACTCGTTACAAGATTTAAAAGATTATATAAGTTATGTTGAGGAGGAAAACGAAGGTGCCGATCCAACTGTTCTAGGACTAGCCTTTTACTATTCTAAGTATGATGAAACGACAGCACCGCATGAATCGAAGATTAATAACAATACGATATTCATGAGTCCAGCTAATTACGTGGATGAATATTCAGTAGATGCTTCTTTCCTTGGCTCAGAGAACGTTTTCGGAGTAGCCATGAATATGTCGGGATGTTGCCCCTCCCCAGCCAGCGCACTGGTAATTAGTGAGTAAGTATCGCTCTGTTCTCGACAAAAAATAACAGTTGAACATAATTTGCCTAGCATGTGAGTTAGGAAGATACAATCAGAACCTTTGAAATTGACCGAAAAGATCAATATGCAAATGCTAAAAATCAAAAGAATTGTCAAACAATCCTGTATTGCTAGGTGCTTTAATATTTAGAAACAATTTAAAAAATAAACAAAATGATAAAATTTAAATTGCCATTAATGGCCTTTTCAATTATCCTTTTCATTGTTGCTTGTAGCAAAAAAAATGATATTGAAACCTTGGAAGTAACGAAAACAACACGAAACAACGAGAGAACAATAAACAGAGTAGAAGAAATTTCGGCAAGATATCTTAGAAGTGTGGAATTAACTACACAGGACCGTCTACCTGGTGGTAGAGCTTACAGTTATTGCGATTTAGTAGCCCAATATGGTCTCTATGCTGCAGGGCTTAGTTTTAGCCAAGCTACTGCAAATGCAGCAAGGAATTCTATAATTTGTGCTAAAAATGAAGGATATAGTGAAATTCCAGAGCTCCCTGAGACTCCTATTTCAGAAATAAATCCATATGAAATTTATGGGGTTATGCACGTTGATCTCCTTCATGAACAGTTAACAACAGATCCAGGAGCAACTTTCGAGGATGGTGTACCAAACAATGAGAATTACATTATTTATGCGAAAGATTATCTAAGAGAAAACTATGGTAGTACCGAAGAGGAATTAGCTGGTCTGACATTAGAGTTGTTAGAAGAGTCGCTTACAATTCTTGAAGAACCTTCAGATTATTCAATGGTAACCTTTGTAGGGAATTGCAGAATTTCAGGAGAATTAAGCGATTTAGAGGCCGATATCCTTGAGCCTTATTATGAAGTAATGGAAAATGTACCTTATGCTATTTTTTCAGAATATTCTTTGCTTGTTGAAGACGAAATACTAGCATCTGATTTTACTGAGGCAGAGAAAGGGTTGCTGCTAATGTCTATGGCTGTTGCAAGACATGACATTGGTTATTGGGACCATAATAAATAATGTAAATTTAGTTTTCTTAAGAATCCTAATTTATTTGGCCTAAAACACACTTTAACATCTTTAGAATTTCAAAAAAGGATGCAATAAAGCCCCTTCTCAGAATAAAAGAAAACCAAGTAATTTATGCTTGGTTTTCTTGTTGGAATAAGCTAAAACTTGTTTCTATGCTTTGAAGAGGTGTCTAATATGAGATCAACAAAGTAAATTCATGTTTCACCGCAAGTGAAATTAGAGGTTGTTTGAAAAGTAATTTCAGACAACCTTTTTTTGATTTTGACGGAAATATTTATTTAAAAGGTCAATATGTTCAGAGCTATTTTCAAAATTGTGCAGTTAGTAAGATGTTCGTTTAGGTCTAGCAAGCTCTCAAAGATTCATTTAACCAATTGTTTATTTGCTCATCAGCCGCTAAGCACATAACACCAAGTGGCGCATCTCCAGCGGCACAAATTTCCTCTTCGAAATTTGCACTTAAACCTTCATTACTCCAATCTTGATATTCAATTGTAAATGCATTGTACTCAATCAATAATTTTAGATGAAATTTCAGCCATTTAACTTCTTGAAAAATTGTGTTTTTCCTAAAGCTAGTTTATCTTTATATTTCCTAAAAGCAACCCTCTTTTTTTGTTTTTATCAATATAAATCCCAAAAGAATTAAATGTATTCAAAACACTTTGCGCTTGTATTTTTTCTTGTTTTCTCTGTCCAAACTAATGCTCAGTATTATAAAAGAGCACAATTGGACAGTTTAAAAAATGTACTTGTAAAACGGGAACAAATTGAGCGTATAAAGACATTGTTGGAATTATCCGAAGCTTACACTTCTTTCCAGCTTGACACTGCTCAACTCTATATAGATTCTGCTAAAGAAGAATCTATAAAACTAAATTATGAATGGGCCATTTGTAAGAGTTATTTTATTGAATCAGAAGTTCAATTGCGGAAAGGAAATAAGCATATTCTTGAAATCATGTCAATAAAAAAACAATGCGCCAATTGGTTTGAGAACAAACACTTTTATAAAGATGCCTTAATTGCCCAAATTGGAGCAAATGTTGAATTTATGCAAAGTTCAGGAAGGTCTAAATCATTTAATAAAGCAGAATTATTATTAAAAAAGGCTCAAGCCTTAAATGAACCAAAAGTCATAGCTTTAGCTTGGCAGCAACTGACAAATTCTAAGCCTTATTTCTTTCAAAACACTGCTTATCCTGGAAGCGGAGACTCTGCGATATATTATTTCAAATTGAGTGGAGATTCCTCTAGTGTTCTTTATTATAGCGGAGTTCAACTATTAAAAAAAACGCAGGGAAAAATTCCTAAAAATGAGGTGGTTAAATTAGCGGGAGTTGCTGAGAGGTGGCAAAATCCGTTGTCATTAATTTTAGTTGAAAGGCTCAAGGTCTACCCATGGTGTATGGGAGGGAATGTTGATTCCACAGAATACTATGTGAATAGAATAACTGACTTAGAACGAAAATATGGAGGGCGAAACATTTATTCTTTGACACCAGAATTTTTATCATCAGCATACCGGTATGCCGGGGATTGGAAGAAAACAATTGAATCTCAATTAGTGCTTGCTGAAGAAAATGAAAAACATGGGGTTTTAACAGTCTTATCGGCGAATTTGTTTAAAATAGGAGAGAGTTATTATTATTTACAAAAATATGATTTGGCTATTGGCTATTTTTTGAAAACGCTTGATCTTTGTGAAAAACTTGAGAATCACTTTCGCGTAAATTCAGTTAAAAGATTCTTAGCAGATTTATATGCGGTAACTGGAGAAAATGAAAAAGCAGAAAACCTTTATTTAGAGATAATCGATTGGGCAACGTTGCAAGGTGAAATTGTAACAGTTAAAGTAAATAAGGGAAATGCTTATACGAGTTTAGGGCGGCTTTATCAAGGAGAAGGGGAATATGAAAAGGCTAGAATCAATTATGAAAATTCAATTAATGAATTAGAAGAGTACTATCCAAAATCGTTAGATCCTAATATAGGACTGCTGTCCATGTATTTGGATATGGGGGAGATTAAAATAGCCGACTCATTATATCATGAAATTATAACAACGTTTTCAGGAATATATATTGTCGGATCAGAAGAGCTTGATTTTCAGGCAGGACGTTTATTTAGTGCCTTAAATGACAATGGAAAAGCAATTAAAAGCCTTCGTTCTTATTTAAATAATGAAAATTCGAGTCCCATAACAGAAGAGAGAAAAGAAGCCCAGTTTCTCCTTTATAAAGCATATAAATCAATAGGTGAAGACAAAGAGGCTCTTGCTGCTTTTGAAATTTATAAGGAAATAGAAGATAGTTTAATTGCTGAGAAAACTATTGAAAATCTTCAAAAAAAACTAGCTGATTATGAAATATCTCTTAAAGAATCTGAAATAGAAAGGCTAGAGCAACAGAAAGAAATTTCTGATTTGCAATTGGTTCGACAAGATGACAAATTAGCCTTAAGAAATCTGTATATTACCTTACTCATTTTTGCTCTTGGCATTCTTGTCGGAATTGGTTATTCACTTTTTAGACGATTTAAAATCAAAAAAGAAAAAGAAAAACAAGAAATAAAGAAACAAGCAGAATTAGCGGAGATTAAAAACAATTTATTTGCCAATATCTCACATGAGTTTAAAACACCATTGACACTTATTCAAGTACCTCTTAAGAAACTCCAATTAAAGGCAACGAAGGGTGATAAAGATACTTTTGAGTCTATTCTCAAAAACACTGATCAATTATTAGAAATGTTGGATGAACTTTTGGGGGTGTCTCGTCTGCAAAATGAAAAAATTGAATTACATCTTTCTAACTTTGATTTAGGGAAGTTTTTATCAAATATAAAGTTGAATTTTGCACCACTTTTTCAAAAAAAAGATATCGAATTTATTTGGGACGTTCAGCTAGATACAAACAATTTCTATGGAGATGAGAACAGAATAAATATTGTTTTAAGCAATCTGCTAAAAAACGCGTATAGTAATACACCTGAAAGAGGGTGGGTGAAATGCGTAGTGATCCTAAAGGAATCTCTGAATATTACTGTTTCAAACAAAGGTGAGCAGATCCCAGAAAAGGATTTAGTTCATATTTTTGAAAGGTATTTCAGGTCCGCAGAAAACAACTATGCTGGTTCAGGAATTGGATTGGCATGGAGTAAGCAAATCACGGAACTTCATGATGGTACAATTAAAGTAGACAATTCTAAAACTGAACAAGTTTCTTTTATTGTGAATATTCCAATAATAGATAAGTCATTGGAAATAGCGAATCTACAAAATGGCTTAATAAGAGAAGAATCGGAGCAAAAAAATGACGCGTTAGATGATAATTCATCCCAAGAGTTTCCTCACATTCTGGTAGTTGAAGATAACATAGAGATGCAGGACTTACTTCGGTCTGTTTTAAGAGAAGAATTTAAACTTGATTTTGCTGAAAATGGTAAAATTGGTGAGGAAATGACGATTGAACTTCAACCTGACTTGGTTTTGAGTGATGTCATGATGCCTGTGAAAAATGGGTTTGAATTACTAAAGTTTCTTAAAGGAAATTTTAGTACAAGTCATATTCCTGTTGTATTGCTTACGGCCAGATCCGATTCAGAAAGTCTTATTATTGGTTTAGATGAGAATGCGGATGATTACATAGGAAAGCCATTTGATGCAAACGAATTAAAAGCAAAAATCAAAAATTTGCTGCGCCAACGCACACATTTACATAAATTATTTAGTGAAAACCCATTACTTTACAGTAAAGAAATAAAGTGTACACAGCTAGATGCTCAATTTTTAGATCAAGCGCGAAAAATTTTAGAAAAACATTTCTCCGACGGAGATTTTTCCGTGGAAAAGTTTTGTTCTGAATTGGCTTCAAACCGAACTAGCATAAATAATAAACTAAAGGCATTGTCTAATCAAACAACTGCTAGTTACATCAAAAATTTCCGGTTAGAAAAAGCCGTAAAACTGCTAATTGAGACGAACCTAAGTATTTTTGATATTTCCATTAGTACTGGCTTTAAAAATTCACAAGTTTTTAATAAATCTTTTAAGAATAAGTTTAGTGTTACGCCTTCAGAATACCGCCTGAAAGGGAAGAAATAGAGCTTTTACCTCCTTTTTCTGAAAGATTTGAAATCCTTGCAGGTGCTCGAGAGTCGTCAAGTGATTCATATGTTCCGCTTCTATTATTTCAAGTTTTGTATTTCTTTATTTTAATTGAAACTTACGAATAAAGAATAGGAAAAATTTAAGGGTCATAAGACAAGAAATAAAAAAGAAAGAGGCTGTCTTCTCAGATGGCCTCTTTCTCAATAAATTCTATTTTAGAAATTATTCTTCTATGGTCGTAATTCTAAATTCATTCTTTAGAACGCCATTTTCTCTAAAATAGACTGTTAATACTTCATCCACTTCAAGCAATCCAGCAGCAGAAACGGTCCATAATCCATGAATTACGTTGTCTACTCTCTCTTCACCAAATGGAAGATATAAGTCCTCTTTGTTTGCATCAAAATAGCCTCTATTCTCATTAGCTCCTGGGTAATCAACCCAAAATAACCACCACTGTTCTAGCATTAACCACTCATCTACAGAGCTAACAAAAGTTCCATCTTCTGTTACATGATATCTATACTGTGTTTCATTATCAGGGTTTGTTACCTGCTCTACAGTGTCTTCTGTTTTTATATCTTCTTTTTGGCAAGAGACAAAAGCACAGCTAAGTGCTAATGCACCTATAATTATTGAATTTCTCATTTTAATATATTTATTTGTAGCCTACTCTTTTTGGGATTTTCGGCTTACTCCAGATTATTCAATTTGCGCAAACTTGAATTACTGCAATGTTAAGTATAACAAGGGGCACAGGATGAACCACATGTCATTTATTATGAATCATATGTCATTTTGAACGGAAAAAGAGAAATAAAATATGATTTTATACTACAACATTATGTCGTGATAGCTGGAATTTGTATTAAATAAATAATAAAAAGGCAATTAGAATTCTACCTTGAGGTCATAACCCAACAAGAAACACATTTATGAATAGTGAGAGGTACGCTGTTTGAATGTCTCACCGCAATTCGCTATAATTTCCAATTCATAAAAGTTTTGAATAAATGGGCTACTCTAAAATAATTTTTTCCGAATGTCGCGCTTCGCCATTATTTACGGAAATAATGTACATACCAGTTTTAATATTTTTAGGAAGCGTTAGTGTTAGCTCATTACTTCCGTTCAATTGTCTCTGAATTAATAACTGCCCAGCAATATTATATAGACTCAATTGATCATATAATGCTTTTGAAGAAAGCTTTATTAATAACGTTTGTTCATCAATTTTATAATAACTAAAGAGTGGAGCTTCGATTTGATCTTCTTGAACAGATAGGTTTCCGTATGAGAATGACTTAGTGATTTGTAAAGAGTCATTATAATAATAACGGATAGTCCAAACTCCTTGCTTTAGTGTTGATGGTCTTATAATAGAGTGATTGTAATAATGATACCACCAATCCTGAAGCAAATAATCTGTGGATTCACTAAAATACAAGTCGCCATTAGGTTCGTACCACTCAATTCTTGTTTTATCTCCAATTTTAAGTCCATATTGTAACGCCCAAAATGTGAAAAAGGGATCGTCAGTTGTAAAGCTTGATTTTAAATCCATTCTTTCTTTCAAGGGGAACCAAGTGCTTGGAATAAAATTTTCAACTGAATCATAATTGGCAAAACCACATTCCCAAACGGCAAAGGAGGTGTCGTATGCAGGTGGGGCTTCCCATAGTGTACTACCTGAATCGCAAGGAATTCCCCACGGATCAATTGTTGGATCAGTTAGAACACCAGGATTCCACAATTCAAAGTGTAAATGCGGATCAGTTGAATTTCCAGAACTACCAACCTCTGCAATGATTTGTCCAGCACTCACAAAATCACCCGTTTCAACTATAACTGAATTCGTTTTCAAATGTGCGTAATAGGAGTATGTATTAGATGATGAATGATAAATCCCCACATAATTTCCTAAGCCATATTCTACAATTCCATCCGTTTCACGATCAAAAAGATCTTCTGTTACATGAATAATTTCACCGTCTTCAATGGCCAATACATTTACAGAACTATCCATTTGCGTAAAACCTCTAATTACAAAATCAGTTCCTTGATGACCGTCATAGGTTTTAGATCCGCACATAAAATCTCTAAGGAAACCATCTTCCACTAAAACTGGACCATCATCAAAATGCCAGTCAGGATAATTTACAATGATATAATCATCTCCATAAGTCCCTTCTATTGGTATTATCAAGTCTTGTCCTTTTGACCCAAATGCAAAAGCAGTGATTAGAGCCAATGAGAGTAATGTTTTCATTTAAAATTCAGTTAACAGGTTGAATATTCAGTATTCAACCAATAATAGAAAATTTAATCCTGATTAAAAAGAAATTAGCGATAAATGACTTCAATTAGCTGGAAACAAGCAAACAATCAAAATAGTGTTTTAATTTACACTCATATCCAATCTCATTACAAACGAATAATAAATAGATTGTGAAACATCCGTTTTATTCATAGTAGGTTGTTTATGTGCTCAATACCTTTAGCATATGAAGGTTAAAGTATTGTTCTTATTGTTATTATTTCCTGCTTTCTTAAAAGCAACAACATTGTCCTATTTATATTCAGAAATTACACCAATTTCTTGTAATGAAAAAGGAGAAGTCTTGTGTAAAACTCGATTTGCAGGTAATATGTCTGGAGGAGGTTATGCGTATGATTTTGTGAGGTATGGATTTTGCGTACTTGCGGAGGATTCAGTTCATTATTTTAAAGGAGTTACATTAGGAAGGGTGGACTATCATTCTGATGAAAATAATTCTTTTTGGGATGCTATTTACTACAAGCCAACTTCATTTGATCAATTAAATACAATTGTTTCTAATGTGTTGAAAAATGAATTTCAATTTTCTGAGTTAAATGCAGATAAATTTAAAGTAGACTCTTTAATGAAGAAGGAATCTTTTGAGAATGAGTATGGAATAAATGCTAATAAAACAAGACAAAAAGGATTGTTTGGCGCACTTAGTAAAAAGAATTCTTGCGCAAAAAAAGTTCATGTGGATTATGATTTTGGAAACATTATTTTGCTTTACAATTATGATTTTTGGACAGATGACGATAAAGAGAATAAGGCGGGATGTTTTATCAGCTACTATTTTAATGATTGTGCAAGTTGGGGTGGATGGTGTTTTGATTTGTACGGAATATCGGGAGTTTTATTTAAAAACAATTAAGGCAACTTTTAATGATAATTACAAGCAATGGCTAGATTGATTTTTTTTACATTAAAGTAAATTGATGAACAAATAATTATCATTTAATTGATTGAAAAAAGATCAAATTAATTTAACTTCGTTACCTTAATTCAATACCCTAACATTATGAAACTTTTATTATTATTAATTAGTTGTTTAACAATTTCAACTTACGCGCAAGACTTTGATAACGGAAGTTATGAAGAAAGTTGTTTAATTAATACACCACCCGTGGGGTGGGATGGAGAATCGACTTCTGCCGGAGTAGATTGTGATTATTGGTATACTGGTGTAAATCCAGGCCCTTCTCCTGATGGAGGTCATTTTATTCGTCACCAAAACGCGCATATAGAATCAATAGATCAGACAGTCACAGGTTTAGATATTGGGGTGTCCTATGAAATAACAGCTTTTATTGCTGCTGGAACATCTGGTGATTTTAATATATATGTTAATGATGTATTAATTGCAACATTTCCCGGTGGTATGCCTTATGAATGGCATGAAGTATCAGCTGACTTTATTGCTACTGGAATATCTGCAAATATTAAATTAGAATGGAATTTAGTTGCAGGAATTGCAGATGGAGCTTTAGATGGAGCAGCAATTGTAGCAGATTGTAATCCATTAACTACTACCATTTCATCCAGTGAAATATGTTTAGGAGATGCATTTACATTGACATCAACTTCCGAAACGGATGGTACCATTACTTGGGATGGAGGAGTTGTTAACGGAGAACCTTTTACACCTGAAAGTTCTGGTACATTTACTTTTTATAATTCAAGCACAAGTCCTGAGGACTGTTTAGATTCTGCAGTTGTTTTAGTACATGATTTACCTGAGATTAATGCTGGGACTGATCAAGAGATTTGTGAAGGAGAAACGCTAACGCTAAACGGTGCTGGATTAGATGCGGATGGAATTTATGAATGGGATGGCGGAGTAGAAGATGGAGTTGCGTTTGTGCCAGATGTTAGTGCAACTTATACGGTGACTGGAACAGATGAAAACGGTTGTTCCAATTCAGATGAAATGGAAGTTACTGTTCATGCGCTACCAGATGTAGTTTTTACGACTTTAGAAGATGATATAGTTTGTTTTAATAAGGATTTAGTAAACCTATTTGGAACACCAGCAGGTGGATCTTTTAGCGGGACAGGAGTGTCTGGAGCAGATTTTGATCCAAGTGCAGCCGGAGAAGGAGAACATACCTTATATTATTATTATGAAGATGAATTTGGATGTTCGGCGACTGATTCGGTTCAAATTACAGTAGTAGATTGTTTAGGTATAGATAGTGAAGAGTTAACGGATATTCACTTGGCGCCAAATCCATTCAGTGATTTTACTGTGATTTATTTTGATAATGATGTACAAAGTGAACATGTTGTTTTTATTTATGATATGTTGGGCCAAGTTGTTTATCAAAATGAACTTGTTTCACAATCTCAATTAAGAATTGATAAAGAATACTTAACTCCTGGCACTTATATGCTTTTTGTGCAAAATAGAGGTAATGAGAAATCATTCACCACTAAATTAATTGTGCAATAGGTTGGGGATAGAGTAGGGAGCTGGAAAAAATAGAATACCCCTATTTCCAGGTTGTGTCAAACTGGTTTTGAAATTCGGTTGGAAGAGTAAGGACCATTTTTTCAAATTTTTGTCGATTATCTTCAACATGTTCGGGAGCATTTTCTTTGAGGAAATAATTATAATTTCTAAATAAGAAATAGATGATCATTCTATTATAAGCGTCCAATTTATTGTTTTGCATCATTTCAAACATAGCATCCTCTATTTCTGTTTGAAAACGGGTTTCAGCCAAGGCTCTTCCTAAACGTTGAACATTACCATAATAATGGTTTTGTGCAGGATTGTGTACTCGCAATGAAATTCCTATAATCAATTTTGGTACATCAATATTTAATTCCTCTAGTTCTCTAATATAGGTTTGACGATCTCCCCATGCATAGCTACCATCACTCACTCGGTCAAAACGATCATTCATAATGTCGAGGTGGGCGCGTAAAAAAACTTCCCATTTTGTTGTTTGTGCAGATAATAAAGCAATGTCTTTAGCATGATATCGGGGAGATAGATCCATACTGCACCCTCCAATAACCTTTGTGCTTCTCAAAGTATCAAGTAAGGCCTCTTGCTCAACTAATGTAAGACTTTCCCAATCTTGCGGCGCTCTATACCAACCACTTTTGGCATCTTCTTTAAACTTCAACGTTGTTGTATCGATTAAACAATCTGCATAGCCAATTTGAAGGGCATACTTCTCTGGTATTTGAGTTTTGCTAGGTGCTTTGGGCAGATAAAAGGCATATAGCTTATCGCTACGCTTTTCATAAACCCAATTGCCATTAAATTCATTTTTTGTATTGTCCTCAAGTTGAATGTTTTTACCTCCACCAGTTCCATTTATTTCACTGTATTCTGTGATTTTTTCGCCTAGGTAATTAGTATAATTAAATTGTACTATTAGTACTTGATTCGTAATTTCTGCTTTTTGATATTTAGCTTTAAAATCTGCTAAGCTAATATTGTCTTTTATGTCTCTAATAGCTGAATTAATGTCTTTTTTATCCAAAACAATTTTAGATCCGAATGTTTGGGGCTTACTATAAAATTTAGGATTTAATTCGCAAACTTTGAACTTCAGGTTCAAGGAATCAACTATGTCAGTAAGCTGCCCCATAGTTTTTTCATTATAAATAAGACCGTTGTCATAAACTTTAAACTCTTGTTCCCATGAAAAGGTTGAAATGAGCAGGAGTAATACTAAAATTGAGTTGCGCATAGGTGTGGGTTTTTTATAAATATAATAAGCTTGTTATCTATTGTTACAACGTATTGATTCAAGTGTTCATTTTTTCTATTGAATAGGTCATTTTTGCAGAATTTGGACGTAAAGATGCCAATTGTTTACCAAATGCTACCAACGCATAAAATTGAGCTTCTTAATGCTAATCATTGCTTTACCATATATTAGTTTTGGGCTCAAATAACCTGAGAATGGGATTTATGTAATTGATCTAAAGCTTCATTCTTAATCTATAATCAATAAAATAAAATTATGAAAAAAACGATTTACAGTTTAATGATGTTAACGGCGATACTGTCTTCGTGTTCATCAGAGCCAATTACTGTTACAGAAGGTGAAAGTTTCACTTTTGATGGGCAAGACATTACCGTAAATATTACGAGCGCATCCATCATGAATAATGATGAAAAGAAAATGACAATCATTGCTCCAGAAGGGAAAATATATGTTAGAATAGATGCAGAAGCTTCTGATGATTCTTATTTTATGAGTTTGAAAAATGGAGATGCTGAAGTAGAGGAAGTGGATTACCTATTAGCAATGAATTTTGTAAAGAAAAGTGATGATATCCTAGATCCAAACAAGAGTGATCTTTATTTGTTAGATTTAAATAATGCAGATTATAAAGTTGAATTTAAATCTTATTCAGATGAATTAGCAACACTTTCAGTTGGAGAATTAAAAGATGAAGGAACAGTTTCAATAAACCCTTTAATGCAAGAATTTTTAGATAGCTTTAAAGATGCAGCAAGACTTTCAGAAGTTGTTGCAAAATTTATCCCTGAGGGAGCCTCCGCCTACGATTACATTTCTGAAAAAGGAATGGATATTTCTACTGACCCAATGGTAACAAACCTTGAGATCGATTATATTGCAAATGAAAATACATACGAATGTAGTGATGAATTTTTAATTGATAATATGACTGTTACATGGTCAGGTAGTAATATTGAAAAAGTTGTTTTTGAATAATCAATAATGACAATTGATTCTAGAGAGGCGCCATTTGTATAAAATGGCGCTTTTTTATGGGCTTAATTTTGTTGAGGTAATTACAAGAGGCAATTAATTAGTCGTTGTTACCAAGAAAAAACTCCAAAAATCCAGCCTTTCGATATCTGCTAACATTGAAAAGTTTACCGTCACTCATTTCAACTCTTCCACCAGTTCCTTTATGGTATTTAACAACATGGCGAAGGTTTACAATTGTGCTTTGATGGACACGATAAAAACCGTGGTCAAATAGTAATTCCTCATATTCTCCCAGCGTCCTGCTGGTCATCACTTTTCTTCCATTAGTAATTATAAAGTTGGTGTAATTACCATCCCCTTCTAAGCGAATAATGTCTTTAACTAAGGAGACATCAAAACCGTTTAAATGATTAATAATTAATTTCTTGATTTTACCGTCATCTCCATAATTTTCAACCAGCACTTTTACACGTTTATTTGCAGCAGGTTTATAGTTTTGCATACGTGTTTCAAGTTGGTTAACAACATCTCTAAGCTCTTGTGGCTTAACCGGCTTTAGTAAATAACCAAATGCAGAAAACTGTATGGCTTTAATCGCATATTCATCATATGCGGTAACAAAAATCACTTCAAAATCTACATTGTCAAGTTGTTGTAGCAAATCAAAGCCAGTGCCCTCGTGCATTTGAATATCTAAAAATACCAAATCGGGTTTATGCTTTTTTATAAGAGCAATTCCACTGTTAACATCATCTGCATCTCCTAATACATTAATTGTATCATGCAGTTCTCTTTTAATTAAATCGCTAAGAGATTGTCTTGCCCAATTTTCGTCGTCTATGATCAATGCTCGAATCATATCATTATTTTTATAGTTATACAAGTTCCTGGTGAAAGGCTTCTTACGCGAACTTTAGTTCCTAATCTTTGTTCGGTAATCTTCATTCCTTTTGATTCATATTTTTTACGCTTTACCTGCTGTTGAATGCCAATTCCATTATCCTCAATTTCACAAACTATCATATCTGCATTTTTTGTGCAGTTTAGACGAACAATCACTTTTCCTTTTTTCTTTGAGGGCAGTATTCCGTGCCAAATGGCATTTTCAACAAAAGGTTGAATAATCATAGGCGGAATTTTTGTTCCTAGGCGGTCAATCCGTTCATCTATTTCAATGGCATAATCAAACAATTCAATATTTCTACTTTTCTCAAGTTCTAGGTATAGTTTTAGCATTTCCAACTCTTCTTTCACGCTAATTAAATCTTTGCCGCTATTGTCTAAAATTTTCCGCATTAAACTGCCAAAATCCCCCATGTAATTATTGGCCAGATCTAATTCACCTGTAACATACATTTGTTGAATTGCACCTAAACTGTTAAAAATAAAGTGAGGATTCATTTGAGCTCTGAGTGCTTTTTGCTCTAATTCTGCCCTTCGTTGTTGTTCTCTTGCTTTTCTTTTTCCAAGGTAAAAAATTAGCACTAACGCTGCGGATACAATCAGAATTGAAAAAATAATAAGTAACCATTTTCTCCGATCAGCGGTGAGAGTGGCTTCTGCCTTCTTTTTTTGCAACTGAGCAATTTCATTATCTTTTAATTCCGTTTCATATTTTTCCTGAAGCTCGTTAAGTTGTATTTTGACTTTTTCTCCTTTTAGGCTATCTTGAATATCATTCCATTTTTCAAGCCAATCAAATGCTTCTTCATAATTGCCTAAAAGTTTATTAGCATCAGCCATTCCCCCAAATGAATGTTCCATTAATTGGGGGGCGCCTATACTGTCTGCAATTACAAGACTTGTATCAAAATAGGCAATGGCTTTTTCTCCATTGTTTAAATCACATTCTAATTTTCCTAAATTGAAATATTGAATCGACAATTCATAATCGTCGTCAATCTGTTTGTATAGATCTAAAGATTGTAAATAATAACCTTTTGCTTTTTCAAATTGATCAAGTCGCTGATGTTGGACACCAATATTTAACGTTATTGAAGCTCTTATGGAAATATCACCAAATTTGTTGGCAATGTTTAAGGCAGCATGCATCATTTCTAGCGCTTTGTCATATTCTTTTTTAGCAGTGTGCACAGCTCCAATTGCATTCAACCCATAGATTATTCCAATAGAGTCTTTTAAGGCATATTCCAAATCAAGACTTTTTTGCCAATATTCCTTTGCTTTATCGAAATTACCTTGATCGTAGTGTAATCCACCAATGTTGTGTTGGGCAATTGCAAGCCCCGAGCTGTCTCCAATTTCTTCATTAATTCGGGCTGTTTCAAGATAACATTCCAGCGCTCCGTTGTAATCTCCAAGTTTGTACTTTAATCCCCCAAGGTTATTTAAACACGAGGCACTTCCTCTATGGTCATTTAATTCGTCATAAATAGTCTTTCCATTGTTGAGCATTTCTATTGCAAATTCCAAGTTTCCTTGCAATCCATAATAGTCACCATAACATAAGAAAGCTAGAGCTTTTCCTCGCTCGTAATCAATTTTCCTCGCTAAAATCATTCCTTGATCCAGATATGCTTTAGCTTTTTGGGAGGCCTGCATGCTCTCTAGCTTGTAAAGTTCAATATAAGCGTCAAATTGAACGGTATCTCGTTCGTTTTTTTGGATGATTAATTCTAGATCTTCTATTTCACTCTGAGCATGGCATACTCCAACATATAAAAATTGAAATACCAAAAAGAATAGTGGAAGCACTTGTTTGAAAAAAGAAATTGTATTCTTCATTTAGTTGATTGAGTTACCAAAATATAGTTAACCTCTCAAAAATAGATTAAAATGAACATCTTTTACAATTTTATTAGCCCTTGGCACTTTTCATGATTTAATGGTCAATTTTTAAGTTTTTAAAGACCAAACTTGATTAATGGATCATTTTTTGCCATCCGTCATAAATTAAATACCAAGGAATAAGAATAGCTTCTTCAATTTTTATAAACCTCAATCTGTCTCTACATTAGCTTCAATTTTAATTCATTGGTGCAAAAAGAGTAGGGTTAAAATAATGCTACAATTAAATGTAATAAAGTGAAGTAATTTTTAATTTAAAACTAGAATCATGGGAATTTTTCAAAAAATAAAGAGCAAATTAGGAATAGGTGGTGTTAAAATCCAAATTGATATGCCAGGACAAATTTCAATTGAAGGAGGAATGGTTGAAGGTAGGTTTACTTTAACAACGAAAAGTGATCAAGAAATTAAATCAATGGAAGTTAATTTAATTGAGCGATATACAACTGGCCGAGGAGATGATAAAAAGACAAAGGAATTTACTTTGGGGAGTCAAAAATACAGCGCAGAATCTGCTATAAAAATAGGTGAGCAACAAGTTCACGACTATAGCTTTCCGTTTGAATTGCTTAAATCAACGAATGATGAATTAGCTGAAAAAGGTGGTGCTATGGGAAAGATCGGTAAACTTGGTAAATTTGCCAAAAATGAAAAATCAGAATATGTTGTAGAGGTTAATGTTGATGTTAAAGCAGCAGCTATTGATCCTACAGAAGAGGTGGATGTTAAGTTAGTTTGATTAAAAAAATAACAACTACCAAAATCTGTTTTAATAACGTTAAAGATTGACTCCTTTAGCGTTATTTTTATTTTAATTCATTTCTGCGCAATATCACTGCGTAATGGGCAAATACTTTTGATGTATAAACATTGAAAGTCATGGAAATTCTCATTTTATTTTACCTTATTCGTTTCTTATTAGTTCAAACAACCAAGTCTGATTATCGTCCCTCTTTGGACAATCATTATTCTAAAAGCGACTCTAAAAAAACTAAAAGCAATACCTTTTTTCCGATAAACGAAACGCATAAGCATTTTAATGCACTTCAAAACGCAAAAAAAGTGACTTTTAAAAAACAGGTGAATTTTGTTTTTAATCATTTACAAGATTTACCAAAGATATTGCAAATAACTGATTCTGTGAAGTTGGTTAAAGTGATGGATACGCTTTCTAATATTGAACATGATGCGCTTTTGGAACAACGAATGGTTATTTATTTAAATATTTTAATTCATAAAAACTATGTTGCAAATTCTCAAAAAATTTCTGAGCAATTCAAATTTATTTGCCCAATGAGCGCGCAAGTGTTTGATTTGCTGAATGAGTTGGAAGATAAAATGATTCTAGAAAATAGAATTGACATTGTCCAAACTATAACTGCTTGCAAGGCACAACAAATTAATTATGAAAAATAAAGGAATAATAAACAAAGTAGCTTTTCAAAATCAATTGGTTAATGCTGTGTTGGCAACAGATGAGCGTTTGTCTTTTAAACATTTCAATAATCGCAGGTATTTTTTTTACTTTACCAACACAAATCAAATTACCGTGTTGCTAGAGTTGAGGGTGCATTTGGCAAAGAAATATATTGCTGCAATCGTGCATTCAAAATCAAATTTAAACGAAACTACTTATCTAATTAAACATTCGCATTACAATAGCGGTTTTTTGGATTTGAAGTCTTATGGCAACTACTCTTTTGAGCCTACTCATGAGGTTTTAATTAAAGATGCGGTTGAAAAAATACATGCAAGTTTAATAGCAACCGTAGCAGAGCACACTGCTGAAATTATCTTATCTCGGCAAGGCATTAAACTAGGTATGCAATATGATATAGGTAGTGGTGAGGAACCTTTTCATTTTCCCTCGGTGTATTCTTATCTCGATTTAGAAACAAATAAAAATGAAAAACTCAAAGGAATTTACATTTACTTGTTTAAAGCATTAGCTATAGTAAATAGCGGTGTGCCAGATTATAGAATAAAATATGTATTGCTGTCTATTATTCAGGTTGTATTAGCCAAAAAGAAAATTCCATTTACAAATCCTGTGCACTGATTTGTTGTTTATTTAGTAATTGTGTTCCTGCATATTTTCTTAATTTTAAAGAATGAACTTCCCCAGTAACCCCATTTTAAAAGCAAGCCTTTGTAGTGTTCTAATAATATTGTTGGGGAGTTGTGCAGGATGGTCTAAAAATAGGAGCAATTCAAGTAAACAAAGAAGTGTAAGCAGTGGAGAGATAAATGAAATATCAACATATATTTTATATGATAACCTTCGAGAATTTCCTGACTCATTATTGAATAAGGGGATGGTAGAACGCATTGCCAATGTAGATTCTATTGAAATAAAAAAAGAGGTATATAACAAAGAAGGAAACCTCATTTTTCTTCAAGAGTTGGATCCCTTTAGAAAAGCGGCATTGTATAAAGAGGTTGCCTATTCATACAATACTAATGGACAGGTTATACTTGAAGTTAGAAAATCTACGCGTTTGCAAATTGTAGCAGCTAGTTTAAATAATATGCTTGATTCTGCACTTGCAAATAGAGATACCATTTTTTACTCTGCAGATACAATTCAATATGTCTATAACAGTAGGGGATTGGTGACTGAACAAATTATAAACGACTATATTTTTCAAGCCAAATTTTTGTCTACAATTAACTATGAGTATAATAAGGGAGAGAGTTTAAATAAAATTATTTGCAAAAATGATTATTTCCCTAGTGCCGTGGATTCTTCCAACCAAATGGTAGAATTTTATTATGATGAAAAGAATGACTTATACCATAAGGACATTTACAAATGGGCATTTGACAGATACATAACAGATGGACAGTATTATTATGCTTTTAATGATGAACATAAAATAAAGGACTGGGTGTATTATGAAGAATTAGGATCAATTATAAGAAAGAAATACAATTACAACGAAAGTGGGCAATTAATAGCTTACATGAGTTTTTATTGGAGTTCTTGGGATAATCCCAAATCATTTGTGCGGTATGATGGTGAAAAAATTGAGTGGTACGATAAAAATTCATTTGTCTATGATGATAATGGAAGAGTAGTAGAGAAATTGGAGCAAACCAATCCATCAGACAAAGGTGTCAGAATACTTTACATCTATAATGAAGAAGGTTTATTGGTATTGGAAAAGAATGTGAACTCTGATATTCCAATTTTAATAAAAAGCTATTACAGTTATTTTTAGTAGTTGCAAATGCTGATAATTCTATCAACTGTTTTTTCAATTAGATTTAACATTTAAAAAGGCATTAGGAGAAGAATTAAATTAATTCAAAAACATTGACACGGACATTCCGAAGGTGGTTAAATCGTTGTATAAAAATTTCTTTTTCCAGACAGACCGTTCAGCGAATACAGTAAATTTTAAATTTTCAACATATAGGTCTAAACCTAATCGTATTTCAAAAAAGCTTCTTTTTATTGCCGAATTCATAAGATATGGAGTGAAGTCACTGTGATATGAGTTCTGCTGTGCAATTTCCGAGTCAGAATCATAAGTGTAATTGTAATAATCGGCTTTTGAAAATATTCCTTTGTCTGCTTCTGGATTTATATTTTTATTCCATTCGTCTGCCTCATCATTCTCCAAATAATACTCGTGGAAATCTTCAAGCAATTCACTGTCATTTGCGCCACCTTTTTCAATTATAAAACGCCCTGGTAACCATATGTTATAGTTGATTCCAATATGTCCGCCAAATTTACTCACGTTGTTTAATCGGTTTTGTAAATATGCTTTAGTACCCAATGATATTTGATGATAATTTTCACGGTATAGTAATCTGCGTGTTATGCTAGTAATATTCTCTTGAGAAGAGGTTTCTTTGGTTTCATAAGTGACTATTCCGTATGTTTGGTTTTGATACCCCAGACTAATATCTGCAGAAAATAATTCGTGCGGATTAACGCGAATAAAACCTGAAAATTTGGGGGACTTAACAATAGAGTTGATGTTGCCAGAATCAAAAAATAAAGTGGTGAAAATCACATTCGTATCTATTTCTCCTGTCTCATTAATAAATACATCTTCATCTTCTTTTTCAATATAAATATAATCTCCTAAATCTACAGCATCTATTTGCAGTCCTGTAATACGTGTATCATTTTCATTAATGAGTTTCGTGTTAAGGGCTTCATTTTGATCCTCAAGATTATAATCATCTAAAATTGACCAACCAGATTTATGGAGTGAAGGGAAGTCAATAGCGCCTCCAATCTGAATTAGTTTTGGTTTTTGATTATACCTCCCGATAACTACAGGGTCTAATATTGCTCGTTTATCATCATTAATAATTTGGTTGAAATTTTGATTGAAAAAAGTATAGTTTAAATGCACGCCAAAACTTGCTAGGCGTTGCGCCATTTCTTTATTGACCAAATTAGCTTGTGTAACATTGTTCTTTGAACCTTCGTGTCCTCCAGATAAGGCAAAACCGTAATAAGTCATATCAAAGCCAACGCGCAGGTTCTGGCGTTCTAATCCAAAATTTATAAAAGGGGCCATTTGAAAACTCTCCAATTCTGGAAAAGCATCTAAAATTTCATTTTGATAAGAAACTAAATCACTTTCAAACACAAGACCTTGATGCGATTCAAAGGTACTTGTAGTCATCATGTTCATTCCAAGTCCATAATAAAATTGAATTGCCCCTTTTTGATTAAGCTGCGAACCAAAAGCCACAGACAATTTGTTGTATTGAACACGTTCGTAACTGTTAAAGTTGATCAGATTATTATCTTCCTCATTCTGTCTGTATATATCGTAAAATTCATTTCTGAAAGCAATAGAATCTAATCCGCCTGAATAGGCAGCCCATGAATTTGCTAACCGATCATTTACATTACTATTAATGGCATAAGATGTAAGGCTTGCTTGCCCGTCAACATTAAATTGCCAAGTTTCATATCCATAATCCAACTGTAGCCACCAATTTTTTTTGCTGGTGTATCTTGCAAAAATGGGGAGACTAATACTTTTAGTAATGTCAACATTGTTTGCTCCTAAAATAAGCGTGTCTATAACAGGTGTAAGTACGTCAAAATTAAATTCTGAATTGTAAATGGCCCTGCTAAAATTTGCCGTTCCACCTAAACCCAAACTTAAATTTTGAGAATGCCCTGCAATGGTAATGGCAAATGCGGATATGAAAAGGAGTGATTTTACCATATAATAAAATTATTCTTATTGTTTTCTTTTCTTAAAATAGGATGTTGTGCACCGCCTGATAAAGAAGAAACCGTTTCGCGTAAGTAAACCTGTAGTTCCATAATTCTGACCAATTTGTCGCCATTCAAATCCGCTTCTTTGTCTATTAAGCCTTTTTTTAGCACATGGGTAAATAAGCCGTTTTGCCATTTTTCGCCTTCAATAGCATATTCTATTCCTGACGCTGATGACAATATATTAGTGCCACGACTAGTTGTTAAGTCTATAAATGTGAGTTTAGATATTAGCCATTCTTATATTGGCGATCTAGTGGTTAGTTTAATTGCACCGTCAGGAATTGAAACTATCTTACACAACCGAAGTGGTGCGTCTACCAATGATTTAAAAACAGTGTTCAC
>CAKZON010000071.1 GCA_937136425.1 uncultured Crocinitomix sp. | reverse complement strand
TTTTTCAGTTTGTCAATTATGTCATAATTCTTTAAAGTTCCAGTAGCTGTAAATTCTGTTGGACCCCACATATAATTGTACATAAAGTAATTTCCTGGAGCAGGCTCAGTATCTAATTTGCTTGATCGTCTTTTTCGGCGTAGCATATAATGATCTCCATAAACTTCGTTTGCATATTGATAGGCTGCCGATTTAAAATCTCCTGACTTTTCGCCGTTTGCAATTGCTTGTTGCGTAATAGGGTCTAATTCTTTAATTAATGTGTCAGCGTCAGCCTCCCAAATAGCCGTGCTAAAATAAGGACTGTTAAAAATGATTCCATTTACACCTGTCGGATGGGCGGAATAATATTCTAGAGCTAAGGCCGTTCCCCACGAATGCCCATATAAGTAAAAATTATTCAGCTTTAAATGTTCTTTTAGTTCAGCTACTTGTTCTACAAACTCATTCACTTTTAATAAAGTAGTGTCTTCATGATGACCAGAGCGACCTGTCCCCAATTGGTCAAATAATATGATTGGACGATCTTTACTTAATTTTTCAAACAAATAAAACGATCGACTTGTGCCGCCAGGTCCACCGTGCATCATTAATAACGGAGATTCATTTCCTTCCCCAATGATTCTGTACCAAACTTCACCGCCGTGCACTTTTACTAGGCCTTCTCCTTCTTTTAAAACAGGATTGTCTTGCGCTATAACACAATCAGAAATTCCAATAAAAACGAAAAAAAAGAGTAGAGCAAATATGTTTTTCATGTAAGTGCAGTTAAATTCCTTTCGAAACTAATAAATTTGAAGGAAACCGGGTTGGTTAAGAGGTTTAATATTAGGAGATTCCTTTACACTTTATTATGCCAGCCTCGTTTTTCTATTTTCCGAATATTTGGCTCGTCTTTAATTAGCATCAAGTATTTCCACAGCTGTGCTAATTCATTATCATCTTGTTCACCATTGAACTCTCTAGGGTAAATTGCATTTCCATAATTTTCCTTTGTTTTTTCGGGCGAATCATCAATAATTAGCATATGATCTAAAGAGCGTTTGGTTTTGCGCTTTAATTTTTTCAATGGTTTAGAATAACACAAGTGGTTATTTTGGTCAAAATAGCCCAAGTCTTCAACAGTGTCATAGTCAATTCTTGGAGTGCACTTAGAGCGTCCCCAAACAAACTCAAGTTTATCTTCATAAGGGAATATTTCAAAAACAATTTCCTCTACATAATCATCAGAAGCTGAGGACCAAACTGCAACGTCAAAATGAGTCCTTAACTTTTCCAGAAAAACTCTCAATCCAGGACGTTTATAAACTTTATAGTCAAATACTTCAAAATCCCACTTATCATCTGGTGGATTATCTGTCGCATGAATTAACGTTTCATCCAAATCAAGCACTACTAAAGTACGTTGAACATCATGCCAGGAATGAAAACAGTGCGGACATTGCTTTGCGAAACGGGTTCGCGCTAATAGTCCACATTTGGGGCAAAAATTTTCCACGGCTTCTTTATAATCTTCATGAATTCGTTTTGCAATATGTTCTTTAAGGTTGTCGCCGTGAATTGTCTCTAATGCAATAACTCTTTCTCTCAAAGCAATTGCTTCATCATTTTCATCACTTCCTGTATATTGAAACCTTGTCGCATTTTTGACTTCATCATTTTCTGCATGAAGCAATAAGAGAGCAATCATTTCCTCCCTAGACATCAAATCTTTGCAGGTAGAGGTGATATATTTTACGAAATCGGCATCCATCTATAAACAAATATAAATGGATTAACTCTAAATATTTTGTTTAAGGAGATATATGTCAAGATTTAATTTTAAAGTCTTTCAATAATCTAGCAAAAAAGATTCAATATCTAAATGGCTGTTTTACAACAGAATAATTATTGATTCTTTAACAATAGTCAAAAAAGCCCTGCTACTGTTTAAAAAGATAGTACATTACACAATCGATTGAGGTAAAAAAATCTTGATTCTGATATCAAGATTGTATTTATGAAAGCGATTAAATTTATTTCAAAAGATCAAAACCAAACTGACTTTGCTCGAGAACTTAAAAAAAGAACACGCCAGTATTTCAAAGAGAATAATATATCCATTTATGGAGATTATCGAATCATTTTAAAAGCAATCTTAATGATTGGGATTTATGTTTCGGCACTAGCTGTAATTTTCATTTTCCCTATGTCAGCTTGGTATGCGCTAGCTTTAATGGTTGTGATGGGGATTGGTGAAGCAGGTATTGGAATGGGAGTGATGCATGACGCTGCTCACGGATCTTTTTCAAACCGTAAATGGTTAAATAAGCTCATGACCAATAGCATGCTCCTTTTAGGAAGCAGCGTTATCAACTGGAAAATACAGCATAATGTATTGCATCACACGTATCCTAATGTGCATGAATGGGACAGAGATATTGATTCCAAAGGATTAAGGCTTTGTTCGCATTCTGAACAATCACAAAAAGTCTTTAGATACCAACATTTGTTTGGACCATTATTATATGGGTTAATGACAATTGTACGATTTGTGTCAGACTTCAATCATTTGAACATGTACCGAAAAATGGGGGCACTAAAAGGGCAAAAGGTCAATTATGGAAAAACAGTTCTTTCAATAGCGCTGCACAAAATAATTTATTTAAGCGTATTTTTTGTTTTGCCTTTTATTTTTACTGATTTCCTTTGGTGGCAGGTGTTAATTGGCTTTTTTACAATGCATTTTACCGCATCTATTATCATGGGGACAGTGTTTCAATTAGCTCATCTTGTGGAAAGCGTTGAAGAGCCTTTGCCAAATGAAGCTGGTGAAATCCATTCGCAATATGCAGTACACCAGTTAGAAACTACATGTGATTTTGGAAGGAAAAGTGGTTTATTTAGTTGGTATGTTGGAGGACTTAATTTTCAAGTTGAACATCATTTGTTTCCCCATATATGTCATATTCACTATCCAAAACTAGCGGTCATTGTGGAGCAAACTGCCATGGAGTATAATCAACCCTATAACTCCTACAAAACAACTTATAGCGCTTTTCGTTCACATTTAAGAACTCTAAAAAGATTGGGGAGATGTGAATTAAATGAGCAGAAATCATAAATAAATTGTCAGTTGAGTTATGAGAGTCTACAACGTTTAAATAATTACGTCTTAATTATTGCACGACTATAAAATACCTACCTTTGCAAAATGGATGAAAAAGAATTCTTCAATAGAGACACTATGTATTGGCGTGAAGTGAACGTTACTGCCCCAAATATGATAGCAGAAATTGAATTGAATGAACCAGTAGAGCAGGAGGGAGAACAGGTTAGCAGGATAGTTGGTGTTTTATTACCTTATGAATCTGCAGATGTAGTTTATGAGATGGATAATGGAGGAGCCTTTAAGAAAAATGAGGTAATAGCTTGGCCTTATGTTCAATCAAAAGATATCAATTTTTATAAAGATGAACAAAACGCGTCGGATGATCGAAATGCGAGAATATTATCTGTGCCTCACGCTCAAGTAAAAGCAATAAGTTTAAGAGATCTTGAAGGAAATTTAGTTTTAACAAAAGCCAAAATATAAAATGGAAATACTAGTTAAGCAAATAACAAAGGAAGTTGATGAAAAAAGAAAGACATTCTTCCTAGATGAAAAAGGAAATGAATTTCAAATTGATTGGGGTAATCCACGGTTTGAAAACGTTGGTTTTCAGTTAAAAGAATCTTCTCAGTTCAACAATAAGAACTATGCTTACAAAGGAAAGTGTAAACTACTTGCTATAGGTAATGATGATGCTGAATTTGAAGAACGCCATATTTTTTTAGAGCGTAAAACTAAGCATAGATTTTATATAAATTCAGAAGAGTTTGAAGCTAATTTTGAAGCCAAAACTAAAGCCGAGTAAGTTATAAACTTATTTGGGAATAATTTTAAAGGAGCTTGATAATTTGAAAATTCAACTTTCTATAATTATCTTCACGTTTAAAGATCGCTTAAATTCTACTGTTAAAAAAGAAAGAAGCAAATATTTAAGTGAAGAACTGATTGAGATTAATGAAATTTAAAAATACTACTATTCGATTATTTGCTTTAAGCATTTCAGTTATATTATTGTCAATCTCTAGTTGCAATAAAGGACCTGAACCAGCTACCGTTGAAATTACAACGCTTCCTGCTATGGTCGAAGGAGGTAATAAAGCTGTCTTCAGTGCAACTATTGATGGCGTAACTTCTTCTGTAAACGGCTTCCTTTATGGAACTGAAGCAGAACCTACACTTGAAAATGCCATTCATATACCTGCTGGTTCACCTGTTGATGGAGGAATCATGTCTACAGTTTCAGTAGAACCAAGTATTCCAACTTATTATCTTCGGGCGTATGCTTATGTTAATGACGAAATGTATTATGGAAACGAGGTTTCATTCACTACTGGACATGCAATTGGTGAGAGCTTTGAAGGAGGACGGGTAGCCTATATATTGCAAGATGGTGACCCAGGTTATGATGCAAATACAGAGCACGGCTTAATTATAGCAAACGAATATTTTGGAACTGACATTGTTTGGGGATGTGACAGTATTGATGTTAGTAGTGCGACCGGTATGGAGATAGGCACTGGAGCTGCAAACACAGCAGGTATTATAGCGACATGTGCACTTGAAGGTTCCGCGGCATATTTATGCGACAATTATGAATCTGACGGTTATACAGATTGGTATTTACCTAGTTTTCGTGAATTAGAAGCAATTGATACTAATTTCGATATTTTAGAAGATATAGAAGGCGGGCATTATTGGAGCTCTACACAGTCGGCTGACACATTAAAAGCTTGGGCCATTTATATGTGGACAAATGAAGGCGAAGCTGCGTTTCCGTCTGGTGAGTATAAAAAAGACTTGGAGCGTAGGGCAATTGCGGTACGGTCGTTTTAGGTCAGTTAATTAACTGTTATAAATAGCTGTTCATAATATTAGAGTACAAAACTGTACTAGATTTCATATTCTCATTCATTTTCGAACATTCATTTTATTTTTTTGACTGTGTAACCCTGCCAGTGAAGATGCGTTTAAATTAATAGGCCGTTTTTATTGCGCGGCTTCATTAATTAAAGTTGTAGCTTATGTCTCTTTCAATTAGGGTTTTATTGTTTATATCTCTTTTTATTGGTTTCTCAGTAAATAGTGCGGCTATTGCACAAACAGATTCTTCAGCTACAGTAGAACTAAACATTTTCCCTAATCCAAATAGAGGAACATTTTATATTACATTGGTAAATGGTGATTCGCAACATGCACAATTAATGGGTATGGACGGTCGAATTGTAAAAACAATCTATTTGCAATCAGGACTTAACTATGTTACAATTGATGCTCCAGCAGGAATTTATATTCTTCAATTGGGAGAAGGAGAACAGTTGCAACAGTTTAAAATTATCAAGAAGTAGGAAATTGCTAAGAAAAGCACCATCTTCCTAATACATTTATAATATGAGCTTCATTTTAACGTTTTCGAAAGAAAGCCTAACACTATAATGAAGTTTATATTCATCTCATTTATTCTTTTTCCAT
>CAKZON010000070.1 GCA_937136425.1 uncultured Crocinitomix sp. | reverse complement strand
AGTATCAAGGCCAAGCTCTTTACAACTTATGATAGATGCCACAGCATTCAAGACATTGTATTTACCTGGTAGTTTTGTACTAAAACTTTGACCATTTATATCAAATGTACTCAATGAATAATTTACCAGCTCTAGTTGGAGCTTCTTTCACAGCATTTTTTGGGATATTAGCGATTGTTAAACCCTACTTAATGGCGAAAATTGTAGGAGTATTTCCCAAAGGTCCCAGGGGAGTTTCAGAATTGAGAGCTGTTTATGGTGGATGGATGTTAGGATTAGGAGGGTATGCAATTTGGAGTCAATCTGAATCAGTTTTTTATTGTTTGGGTATAGGTTGGGCAATGGCAGCTTTTTTTAGAGTGATCTCTTTTTTTGTTGATGAAAGTTATTCTTTAAGAAACTTGAGAATGGTATTATACGAAGTTTTCTTTGCTGTTCTCTTCTTAATTAAAATCTAACATTATAAAAATTAATTAAACCCCTCGCTAACAGGTGGTTGTGATGGTGAAAAAAGTAATTAATGAGATGGATTTTAATGAAAGGGATAAAATTGAAATAGTCGAAAATGCACTGAGTTGGGTTGTAGTCTTAGCTATGTATGTCTATGGCTTTATGAAACCAATTCAATTCGATTTTGACATGCAATCAGAGGTTTTTGTTTCTGAATTAAGCGGCTTTAAACTGATGTGGTTTTTTTATAGTTACTCAACTCCATATGTTATTTTATTAGGATTGTTTGAAGCTATAGGTGCAACTTTAATTCTAATTAAAAGAACAAGGGTAATTGGCTGTTTATTCACATCAATAATTTTAATAAATATTGTTTTGCAAGATTATTTTTATGGTGTTCCTGCGCTTAAGGCCGCCATCTTTTACCAAATTATTTTACTGTTCATTTTATGGTTGAACAAAAAACATATTACTGAGGCATTCAAAAAATTGATCCGCAAAAAATCAAAAAATGATCAAAAATCAAAGCGTATAGTCAAGCTAGTAATTGCCTTTACTTTTTTTCTTATAATTCGAATAATTGAATATTATTTGACTTGAACTATTTCTTGCATGAAAAGGCACATTCTAATACTCTTAACACAAATTGTTCTGTTGACTTTTAATAAAATTCTATGTCAAACGGGAATTCAAAAAACTCCTCTATTAGACTCGGCATATGTATCCAGTAAGGTCTCGTACTTTACCATCAACCATGGAAAGATTTTAGGAACTGGAAAGCCAGTAATAACTAAACTATTTAAAGAGTCTCAATTTGTCATACTTGGAGAGTTACACAACTCTAAACAAACCTCATACCTTGTAAATTCCCTCGTTCCAATAATGGCTGAAAATCAGTTCTCAACATCCGCATTCGAAGTAGGACCAAATACAGCTGAAATATTAAAACGGTTATCTTCTCCTTGGTCTGAGACCGTAGAACATTTGAAGAAATTTAATAGTAAATACTACCATCCTAGAATACAACGAGAAGTGATTCCCTTTTTTGGGGGTGTTGAAGATGCCGAATTTCTAAGGACAATGGCAAAATATAAAATGCATTTTTGGGGTCTTGATCAGGAATATTACTATTCGATTTTTTACTTCACAGATGAAATAGAACGACTATTGATAAGTGATAATTTAAATTCAGATAAAATAAGAGAGCTAAAAGTGCACCTTGATCAACTTGTAGAAAAATGGATGCTAGCAAGACCTACACTCAAAAAAGAAGGCAAGGCTGATGCTATTTTCGAATCAATAAGTGAGGATCCCGCATTTATTGAGTATTGCAAGGCGGTAGAAAAAACTCAGAATAATCAAGCAATTACCATTTTAAATGACTTGAAAGTAAGTTGGAATATCTATTGTAATTGGCGAAAAGGGTCTCATCAAGATAGGATTAGTTATATGCGTAATAACTTCTTGAAAAAGTATAAGGAAGCTGACTCTCCTAAAGTTTTTGTAAAGGTTGGTCAAATGCACGCTTCTCAAATTATATCCAACGCCGCGTATGACTTGGGCCATTTATTAGAAAATATGGCCGTAAAAAATGGTTCGGTTTGTACAAATATTAATTCTGCGGTTAGATATCATAATTATTCGGGAGAAATGCAAGACAATATGAAGAGTGAAAGTATAAAAATCAAAAGAGAAAAGGTCTTTTTACAATTCGGAAAAAAAAGTGAATGGACGCTCATAGATTTAAAGAGTATAAGAAATGACTTACTTGAAAACTTGATTTATCTACCCCAAAATGGAGATTTTCACAGGATAAGAGAACTTATTGAAGGGTATGACTTTCAGCTAATTCTACCACTTGATGATGGTGTTACGCCAAATTTGATTGTCCCGGATCAAGGTGAAAAAAAATAAACAGACAATCTAAATAAAATTAGATCTATTAATGAAAAAAAAATTTGGAGTGTTTAAAGAGGTTCAGAAATTTACACAATGGTGGCTGTGGCTCATCTTAATTGGAGTTGCGGCATGTTCCGTTTTCTATATAATTAAACCTTATTTTATAGATGAGAGTGTAGAATTCTCGATTGGAAAGATAATCGCCTCTCTAATAGTTGTTTTTGGACTAATTCTTTTTTTTATAGTATTAAGATTAACAACAATTATTACTTCCCAAAATGTATTGATCCATTTTTACCCATTTGTCAAAAAGAAAATTGACTGGGATGATATTAAGTCTGCTAAAATTATTAAGTATGATTTTGTTGGGGGGTGGGGAATTCGATTTTTTACAAAATATGGTACGGTATACAATATTAAAGGAAACATTGGATTACAGTTAGAACTCATAAATGGCGAAAAGTATTTAATTGGGACACAACAAGAGGTAGAGCTAGCTATTTGTTTAAAGGACTTGAAAGATAAGGTTAAATCACAGTTTTATGAGTTAGATGCCCTCAGTTAATTATTCAAGAGCACCTAATTATCAATAGGCATGGCCGAATGGATTAGTTAAATGCCTTTTTTAGCTAACTCTTGTTTGGGTGAAGGGGTATATTAGTCCTGTGTTTAGTTAGTGTGATAAAAGATCTTCTTTTACTTATTAGAATAACGGATGTTGAAAAATATATTGTCTCTATTATTTCTTGTAAAATGTATTAACTCCACTTTTTGTCAAGTAAACGAAGCGAATATGAAAGTTAGTCACTTATTATATAAAGTTAATAATTTGGATTCGGCGGTTTGTAAATTTAGAAATGAAGGCTTTAAAGTAGAGTACGGTAAATCGAAAGATCCGTATAATGCTTTGATTTATTTTTCAAATGGTCCTTATGTAGAACTGTACGAGCCCACTAATTTGCCAACTGCTACGAAAATTGCGTTGAAATTAATACGGAAGGAAAAAGTAGTTCAGCGAATGGAAATATGGAAAAATCAAAAAGAAGGATTCATTGGTTTAGCACTTGAGAACTATGAAACTAATTTTAAGCACGAAAAGAAAATTCTTAAAAAACAGGGGCAGAAATATTTCGAAATCAAAAACAAAAGACGCGATACAAAAAACAGACTTTTAAAATATAAAGTTTTGTTTCCTGATGAAATTGGTATTCCTTTTTTAATGACCTATTTTACTATTGATCCAAAACCGAAAAATTTTGTACACCCAAATGGCATAACTCAAATTTCGGATGTATCATTTGGTACAACAGAAGAATTAATCCCGCTGATAAAAGAACTATGCGACGATACTATTTTGAACCTTTTTGAAGGTGATAATAAAATTGATATTCAATACAAAAGTCTATGAATGGTAATTTTATAGACATAATTCGATATGGATTCAAGACAAAATCAATCGCTTGGAAATCTAATACTAAGATAATTTCTACACAATATGGAAATATTAGAATGTTAGACACACAAAGTAATATGCCTGTAATTATTACCGTTCCAGATGGACCAAATGTAATTGAGCATCAAGAAAAATTAATAGTTGAGCTTTCCAAAAACTTTAGAGTCGTCTCCTTTGAATATCCAGGAATAGGATTTTCTTATCCGAATTCAAATTACGATTATTCCATTAAAAAAGGAGCACAACTTATTGATGAATTAATGAATTTATTGCAAATAGATAAGGCTTCACTTTTGTTTTCGTGTTCCAATGGTTTTTATGCCATAAAAATGGCAGAATTATTTCCTGAAAAAATTAATCAATTGTTTTTGTCACAAACCCCCTCTATTCAGGCAATGGTGGAATGGACTGATAAATCAATTCCTGCCGTTTTAAAAAGTCCTATAATTGGCCAAATTTCAAACCTCTTCTCCAACAAGAAATTTGCCAAATTGTGGTATAATTATGCTTTACCCAAACAAACAGCAAAGAAACCTTACCAGAAAACGGCAATTCAGGCGTTGCACAATGGAGCATGCTTTTGCCTATCCGGACTTGTCCAAGGATTAATACGAGATAAAGAATCAAATCTATACATTACAAAAACACCTACAACACTTATCTGGGGGAGTAAAGACTTTACACATAGAAAAACAAATATTAATTCTATTCAAGAACATATCCCTAATTGTGAAATTGTAGAATTTGAAGATTGTGGACATTTTCCAGAATTAGAAAACACAACAAAGTTTGTGAAATTAATCCATAAAAAGCTACTCCCATGAAATTTATAATAACATCCCTAGCACTCATTATAATAAGCCAATTGTCTTATTCTCAAAAAGACACCATATTAAAAACTTACACACAACAAGAATTATTGACAGATTATGACTTATTAATTTTATCCCTAAAAGAAGCCCATACTGGATTGTATTGGTATACTACAATTGCAGATTTTGATAGCCTAGTAACTAACCAAAGAGCGGAAATAAAAGAAGGAATGAATTCCTATGAGTTTTTTAAAATAACATCTAAAATAGTAACAGCAACAAAAGAAGGCCATTGTAGAATTGGTTCGTCAAGAGATATAGGAGAATATTTTAATGAAAAAGCATTGATCTTACCATTAACCGTAAAGATGCTTGATAACAAGCTTTATATATTAAACGATATAGAAAATCATAAAACAAAAGGGCAGGTTCTTTCAAAAATAAACAACATTTCTACTGTAAAAATAATTGATATCATTTTAAATCTTACACCTAAATATGCTGATGGAAATATTACGACTGGAAAAATAAGATTCAGTATAGATTACGCAGGGTTGGCATACTATTATGCTGATTTTTTTGAAAATAAAGCAATCAATAAGTTGGAGATTGTAAACCCAGAAACAAATAAAACATCAATAATTACTGCGAATTCGGTTTCTTCAAAAATGTATAGAGAAATTGAGAACCAAATTGAAAGACCAAGTTTTAATAAGCCCATTGAACTCAATATTGATAAAAAAAGAAATACCGCCCATTTGTCCATTCATTCATTTAGATATACTTACTATGATAAAGAAGGTGACGAGGAAGTAGTTTTTAATCTGTTTTCTTCAAAAATTGATAGTGTATTCATAGCAATAGAAAAAGCGCAAATAGATAACCTAATAATCGATATTAGAAATAATTCTGGTGGAACAGAAGGATATGAAGACTATGTGTTTTCATACTTAACAAACAAGCCCTATTCAAAATACAAATATGTCCAAGCCAATTCATTAACCTTTTCATTTCTTGAGTATGCACAATACAATACACCAGAAAAACAGAGTGAATTTGAAAAGGAT
Organism: uncultured Crocinitomix sp.; assembly: GCA_937136425.1. GTDB lineage: Bacteria > Bacteroidota > Bacteroidia > Flavobacteriales_D > Crocinitomicaceae > Crocinitomix. The sequence continues at coordinate 326,029 of CAKZON010000070.1, read as the reverse complement.
ATGGAAAACGAGTTCTATTTAGAAAATGATGGAAGATATTTGCGGAAAAAAGAATTTATGACGGTAGAACCACCAAAAGAAAATCCCTTTAACGGAAAGGTTTTATGTAATAACTTCTGGTAAAACGTACTCTGGAGGTTCTGAATTCGCAGCACTGTTAAAAGATAAAACAGATGCCGTTTTTATAGGAGAAGAAACAACAGGAGGGTTTTACGGACAAACTAGTGGTTTTGGGCTCAATGTAACACTGCCAAATTCTAAGATGAGAATTAGAATACCACTACTAAAATTTGTAGTAGATGTAAACGATAAAAGTATTCCGATTGGACGTGGCGTGATACCAGATTACCCTATTCAATCCTCATTTGAAGAGTATAGATGTAGAAAAAGAATTGATACTAAAATTGATTCAAAATTCATACTAAAATTATGACGAAAATAAAAGAGAGCGTAGTTTTAATCACAGGTGCTAACGGAGGAATTGGAAAAGCGCTGGTAGATGAATGTTTAAATAAAGGCGCAAAAAAAATATATGCGGCTGGATTGAATTTGGAAGAATTGAATCAAGTTTTTAAAAATATTGAAAATGTTTTTCCCATTGAATTGGATGTTACCAATTTGGAGAAAATAAAGAAATGTGCAACAAAATGTCAGGATACAAACCTTCTTATTAATAACGCTGGAGTTGAATTTAAAGTTCCTTTTATTGCTGAAAAAAGCAGCGAAGCAGCCTTAATGGAAATGAAGGTCAATTATATAGGACTGATTGATATGATCAATACCTTTATACCTCATTTAGAGAAATCAAAAAACGCCGGAATTGTAAATATTTTATCCCTCGGTGCATTAACTATTGTAAAGAGGCTAGGAACTTATTGTGCCTCAAAATCAGCAGCGCACATCTTAACTGAAACAATTCGAGAAGAATTAGAACAAAAAAACATTAAGGTAATGGCAACATATATTGGCTATGTTGATACAAGCATGGTTCCAGAAGAAACAGCAACAGAAAAATCAACCCCAAAAAGTGTTGCGATTGGAATTTGCAAAGGAATAAATGATAGTGAACCTCATATTTTTGCGGATATAATAAGTAGAGGTTTTATTAAAAACAACCCCATTAAAACACATTTTTTTGAATAAAAAATGTAAAGTAAATTCTATTCAGTAGCTAAGCGATTAAACATGAAGTTAAAATTTTTCATCTCCAAAAGCAATAAGATTACGGGTTTTATCCTGTTCTCATTCTCTCTTTTGGCTGGGCAAGTTCTTTTGGGACAAAATAGCTTTTTGTTTAAGGGAAAAATAATAGGTTCAGAGTCTCTTACTCCAATTAGCTATGTCTCTGTTGCTATTTTGAAAAATGATACAATTATAGATGGAACTCTTTCGGATAGCAAGGGAGAGTTTTTGTTAATCATAGCAAGTGATTTCGATTCAGTGAGAATAGGATTTATTGGTTACCAAACTAAAATCATACTGCGAGAAGAGATCACTTTTAATCAAAGTCTGGAAATATATTTGGAAAGTAATGAAGTATTCCTTGATGAAGTCACAATAGAAGTTGAACGAACAGTGACGGAGCAATTAATAGACCGAAAAGTTATCAATGTTGGCTCGGATTTGCAACAAACAGGAGCTACGGCTTTGGAACTCTTTGATCAAGTTCCTGAAATACAGACAGACCTGAGTACAGGTGAAATATCACTTAGGGGGAATAGCAACGTTTTGATACTAATCAATGGTAAGCCTTCAGGCTTATCTGCTTCTGAGGTTTTGTCTCAAATTCCTTCTTCTTCGATTGATAAAATAGAAATAATCACGTCTCCTTCGGCTAAATATCAAGCGGATGGTATATCTGGTATTTTGAATATCATATTAAAAAAAAATACGGAAAAGGGATTAAACTTAAGTTTGAATGCAGGAGTAGGTACCAAAAGATACAATACAGCAATTGATGGGAATTATTCCTTCAAACAGCTCAACTTTCGTTGGAGCTATGGGAGAAGTGAAAGGAAAATGGATAGCAAACATTGGTTGGAAAGAACTTATAAAACAGGAATGATTGAAGAGATTTATGCACCAAATAAATTTGATGGGAGTGTGGATAAACTCACATTGGGTTTTGATGTGTTACTGTTTGGGAAAAATGAATTTTCATTGAGTTGGAACTATATTGATAATCGTCATGATTTTTACAATGAGGTGTTTTATAATTATCCAACAGGTCAAGAAGCATTAAATCGATTGAGGATTGTATCCCACTTTCATTATACCAATACGCTGAATGCAAACTATCGGTACAAGTTTAGTGCAGATAATCACTTTTTAGAAATTGATTACAACATGGATTTAAACAATAATGATTTTCCCGTTTTAGATTATGAAAATGACGTTTTGAATTTTGAGGAGTATTATGCTAATAATAATGTATTACAACGATTGTCCATAGATTATGCATTACCAGTTTCCAAACGGCTTAAAATTGAATTAGGGGGAAGTTGGAACCGAAGAAAAATAGATTCCGATTATGTTTATTCTGAAAATAATGATTCAAGTAATGTAAATACTCAATTTTATTATAACGAAGACGTATATGCAATTTATACAAGTTTTACTTCGAAGCTAAAGGAAAAAGTCAAACTGAAATATGGAATTAGGTTTGAATATTTTCAATCATTTGGAAATAATTCTGGAAACATATTAAATACGGCTTATACTTTTGCCGATTTGTTTCCATCCGTTCACATGAGCTATGAACTTAATAAACATCAAAAAATAAATGTAGGAATTAGTCGACGAATAACAAGACCCAATTTTAACCATATTAACCCATACCGTATTGGAAATCCCTATTTTAGTTTCGTAGGAAATCAAACCCTTTTACCCGAATACGGTAATAATTTAGAGTTAAATTATAGTTTGCTAAACAAGAAAGTAACCTTTTCAACAACTGTTTTTTACCGCTTTCGACAGGACATAATACAACGAGTTGATTCGTTTTCCCAAGAAGGTATTCAGTTTGTGAAAAATGTAAATGGAGGTAATAATTCGTCCACTGGAATTGAAGTTAGCATTCGAAAAAAAATAACTGGTTTTTGGCAAAGTTCGGTTACTGCAAATTATTACTTTACTAAAATATATAATTCAGATTTAGTTTATTGGGATAAATTATATAGCTCCTCGGCACAGATTAAAAACGTATTCAATATTGGAAAAATATGGCGTGCAGATATTAGTTATCGTCATACATTTAAAAGCCAAAATGCTTTTGACTATGTACTTCCCAGAGACAGAATTGATTTCGCAATAAGAGGGAAATTCTTGAAAAACAGTTTATCTGCAAATTTGACCATAATTGATATACTGAATATTAATTCGTTTTTAAGGCTTACAAAAACACCAATGTTAACACAAAACGAAAAGTGGATTTTTCAATCCCAAACAAGAGGTTTTATTTTGAGTTTGAATTATCAGATATTTAGAAATAATGACTTTTCACGAAATCGGAAAACTCGAAATTATGACCATGGTGGAGCGGTGGATTAAGAGGTAAGTATGACAAAACAAAACATGCTAGAAAATACTAAAAATGCATCTCTTATTGAATTGGTTATGTCGATATGGAAATAGTTCCAGAAGAAACAAAAACAAAAAGATCAACCAAAAAAAAGCAATTTGTAAAGAAATAAAATAACAATGAACCCCGCATTTTTGCGGACAAAACAAGTAGAGATTATATTAAAAACAAACCCCATTAAAACAATTTTTTTGAATAGAAAAACCCACATATACTTCTATTTGATCTCTAAATCATTAAACATGAAATTAAAATTTTTTACTCCGAAGAACATCAAAAAAATACTGTTCTTGCATTTCAAATTATTCGTAGGCCTTTTAGTTACCTCATTAAGTGTAAACGGTCAAATGGTAGCAAACCAGCCTACTGATTTCGAAAACAATAGCTCACTAGAAAATCAACGATTCAAAAGTCCTTTTGGTTTTACAGAAAACAAAGGGCAAATGACAGATACAGAATACAATTTAGTACCCAATGTATTCTTTAAAGTTGAAACACCAGGACTCAACATTTGGGTAACAAAAACTGGACTTACCTATCAGTTTTATCAAATTAAACAAGGAGAAGAGCAGATAGATGATTTTAATGAAACGGGAGATAGTCTTTTTTGGACCAGAGTAGATTTGATTTTAAAGGAAAGTAATATTCTTAAAGAAAATATTTATGCTTCTGCACCAGTTTCAAACGAAAAGTGGACCTATTATACGGGACATTTTGATGAAGGTATTGAAGATGTAACGACTTATTCAAAACTCTTAATAAAGGATATTTATGAGGGAATTGATTGGGAGTTGAAAACATTGCCAGATGGTAATATTAAATACGATTTTATTGTACATCCACATGCCAATCCCGATCAAATTAAATTAATCTATGAAGGAAATGGAGAGATGCAATTAACAAATACCAACCTGCAATTTTCAAATGCTCTAGGAAAGGTAGTGGAAGGAGAATTGATGTGTTTTCAAGGTGATGAACCGGTAAAATCACGTTATAAATCAATACAAAATAGCACCCCCACTTTTTTAGGAGAAGGTAATTTTGATAATCATCCGTATTCAACAAATAGCGGTTTGTTTTCTTATGAAATCACCATTGATTTAGAAAAATATGACCGCAATAAAGTACTTATTATTGACCCTGAACTAACTTGGGGGACACTTTTTGGCGGAGAACTATCCAATTCTCTTCATGACATGGTCACGGATAATGATGGAAACTTATTTGTATCAGGAAGAACCCATGGAACTGATTTTCCTGTTCTAGATGCTGGAACTTATTTCAATGGTGTGCTAACACCAGTTGGAGATATATTTATTGCCAAATTCGATAATAATGGAACCTTATTATGGGGAACTTTTTATTCTGGAGAAGGAATTGACGAGGCCTATGCGATAGCGACAGATAATGATGGGAATATTTGGTTAACGGGTTCTACTTCATCAGAAAGTTTTCCATTGCAAGATGCAGGAACTTTTTTTCAAAACGATCTAGATGGACTAACTGATGCATTTGTTTTAAAATTTTCGAATGAAGGTGAGCGTTTGCTATGTACTTATTATGGAGGTAATGAAGTAGATACAGGACATGATATAGAGGTTGATGTTTTTGGCAATGTGTGGATACTGGGGCGGACAAATTCTACTATTTTTCCATTGCAAGATATCGGAACTTTTTTTCAAGGTTTTTTTGCTGGAATGAGAGATTTATTCATTTTAAAATTTGACAATGCAGGAAATAGAGAGTTGGCCACATTTTACGGCGGAACAAATGTTGAAGTAGCAGCTGACTTAATCACGGATTTAAGCGGAAATGTGTTTTTTTATTGCCAAACTTTTTCTACAGATATTCCATTACAAAATGCGGGAACATACTTTGACAATACTTATGGCGGATTAAAAGATGTTCATATTTCAAAGTTAGATAATGATGGTAATTTGCTGTGGGCAACTTATTACGGTAGCGACGGTACCGAGAATATTGGGGCAATAGGTACCGATAGTTTTGGGAACCTTTTTGTTGTAGGAAGTTCAAATTCTGAAACTTTACCCTTGCAGGATGCTGGGACGTATTTTCAAGGAACACTAGAAGGGCCATCAGATATATTTATTCTAAAGTTCGACAATTTAGGTAATCGCTTATGGGCTACATTTTATGGTGGTGATGGTGGCGATTTGAGGGTTATGAAGGACTTAGCTGTTGATGATTGCGATAATATATTCGTTTATTTTACTACATGGTCAACTGATATACCAATGCCAAGTGTAGAAGACTGTCATTATTTTGATGATACTTATGAGGATATGCGAGATGTTTTTATCGCCAAATTTGGAAATGACGGTACATTAACTTGGGGGAGTTATATGGGAGGGAGCGATATGGACAATGTCTCTCGGTTAGTAGTAGATCCAAGTGGGGATTTCTTTTTCTCATTTGCAATTCAAAATTATGAGGATTTAGAAGAATTACCTTTATTGGATGCAGGTGGGACAAGCTATTTTGATGATGAAATTGACGTTTCTCTTTGGTCTATTCTACTCATGAAATTTGAAGATACATTAAGGTCTTCTCTTAATACAGTAGATGCTACCCCTTGTTTTTGTGATGGAGAAGTAACTGTCAAAATAGATTGTGGATTACCTCCTTACAATTTTGTGTTGAGTAGTGGGGCGGAAACACTTGATACAATGGTCGATAGTGTTACAATAAGTGATCTTTGCCCTGATGATTATTGGGTGGAAGTAACTTCACGCTGTTTAAAGGTAGATACCCTCTATTTTAGTATTGAAGGTGAAGGTTGGGACATTAATATTGGTAATGATACCCTTATTTGTGAAGGAAATGAACTATTGCTGGATGCTGGAAATCCTGGGGCTGAATTTTTATGGCAAGATGGGAGTACCGAACAAACTTTTAATGTTGAATCGGAAGGTATTTATTGGGTTCAAGTATCGCTTGATAGTTGTACAACTGTTGATACGATTAGTGTTTCCATTGAAAGTATAAACACTGTTTTTTCTGTTCAAGATACTGTAGGGTGTGCTCCTTTGGTTACTGATTTTTATGATTTCTCTGAAACATCTAGTTCTCCAATAGCAAACTGGTTATGGAATTTTGGTGACGGTGAATCTTCGAATCTAGAAAACTCAACACATAGTTATGTTAGCTCTGGAAGCTATGAAGTTTCCCTGACAGTTACTTCAGCAAGTGGTTGTAGTAATGATAGCAGTAGATCTGTTGATATTTTAATTTATGAAACTCCCATAGCTGCATTTAACTTTTCACCTGGATACCCAAGTCATGATGAAGAAGTTCATTTCATGAATGAATCAATAGGAGAAGATAGTTGGTATTGGTCATTCGGAGATGGCGGAAGTGCGTTTACTGAAAACCCTATTCATAAATTCGAAGAAGGAGCAAGCGCAGAGGTATTTTTAAAAGTTACAAATACTCATTGTGAGGACTCCATAGTAAAAACAATTTACTTCGATAACGAGGTTGTTTTTTATGTACCAAACGCATTTACGCCTGACGGCGATAATTTTAATGCTGTCTTTATGCCAATATTCTCCCCTACAGCTTTACCATCTGATTATCAGTTGTTAATATTTGATCGTTGGGGAGAAACACTTTTCCAAAGTCAAAACTATACTGTTGGATGGGATGGGACAGGACTAAACGGAAACCTTGTACAAGATGGGATTTATGTTTGGCGGATAGAGCTCTCCGTAATCACTGATTTAGGAATAGAGAAAAAAGTGTACAATGGTTATATAACACTTTTGAAGTAAAAGACTGAAAATAAATAAACTTATATAAATTATGAAAAAAATTAATGCTATTTTATTTGCAATTGCTATTTCCATGAATTGGATTTCACATAGTCAAATCACACTCGAAGTTCTAAAAGATATTAATGTATCGGGGGAATCTTATGCCTCACATTTTAAAATTTATAATGATAAAATGTACTTTACCGCTGATGATGGGGAGAATGGAAAAGAGCTTTGGAGAACAGACGGTACAGAGGGAGGGACCGGATTATTTTTTGAGTTTAATCCTGTCGGAACTAGTTATACAAAAGTATTGGGAGAAGTTGGTGGAGAACTGTTTGTCGGGGCAGCTACGAGTGATTTTGATGTTGAATTATGGAAAACTGATGGTACAGAATCAGGCACAGAACTGGTTAAGGACATACGAATAGGAACGGGAGGGTCCGATCCGATATGGTTAGGTGAAATTGACGGTAAAATGTATTTTGCCGCTTTTGATGGAATTGTAGGGGATGAATTGTGGGTGACGGAAGGGACTGAAGCAAGTACGAATCTTTTAAAAGACATTCAACCAGGGCTTAGTGGTTCAGAACCACGTTTCTTACTAGATTTTAATAATGAAATTTATTTTAGTGCCAATGACGGTATTCATGGTTTTGAAATTTGGAAAACAGACGGTTCTATTGTAAATACCGTAATGCTAAAAGATGTAAACGAAGGAAGTTTACATGGTTCTCCACTACATATAATTGAATTTGGAGGGAAAATTTATTTTTCAGGAAAAAATGCTACGGAAGGAGAGGAGTTATGGATAAGTGACGGAACTGAAGAAGGAACCGTTTCCTTTATGGATATTAATAGCTCAGGAAGCAGTTACCCTTCGGACTTTACAGTTTATAACGATAAACTGTATTTTAGAGCTGATGACGGCATTCATGGTACTGAGCTTTGGGTAACTGATGGCACTGTAGAGGGGACTCAAATGCTTATTGAATTAAGACCAGGTGGTGGTTTCTTAGGAGGGGCTGCTCCTCGATCCTTAGTCGTTGCAGGAGGAACTCTTTTTTTTCAAGCAAATAGTGGTGAGGATGGGGATCATGATCTTGAATTATGGAAAACGAATGGTTTTCCTGATGGAACGGTACGTGTAAAGGATATTAACCCCACTGGGAGCAGTAGTCCTTCTAAGCTTATTAAATATGGGAATAAGATATATTTTAAAGCATGGGACGGTACCAATGGTAATGAGTTATGGTATTCTGATGGTACGGAAGAAGGTACGCAAAAGGTAACTCCAGTAGATGGAGAAAATGTTAATCCACTCGGTGATACTGAATTCTTTTTTGAATTTGACGGTTCAATATACTTTATTGGGAATTATAATGAGCTTGATAAGGAAATTTGGAAGCTAACAGATGAAACAGCAAGTATTGAAAAGACAGATGTTACATTGGATTTTAAAGTGTACCCAAACCCGGCAAGTGATATTTTATATATTACCTCAAAAGGTGAAATAGAAGCCATAAAAATTATTAATCTTTCTGGAAAAATTATCCAAACTTCTAAAGGGACTGGTGCGCTAAGTATTAGAGATTTGTCGCCTGGGGTGTATTTTGTTCAAGTTAGAATCAATGGTAAATTATCGGTAGCAAAATTCATTAAAAATCATTAAGCGGTATTATGAAATTATTATTGAATTTGATTACTCTTTTGGGAGTACAATTGATAACGTTTTCTCAAGAATTTAACTGGGTTAAAACGATAAATTCAGGTTCCGGAGTTGCTGGGCTTGATATCGCAATCGATTTGGATGGGAATATTTTTACTGCTGGTGAGGTATATCCAGATAATGTTGATTTTGATCCAGGGGCGGATGTTTACGAAATAGAGACAGATGATAGAAGTTGTTGGATTCAGAAGCTGGATTCGGCAGGGAATTTTCTTTGGGCAAAAGTGCTTCATGGAAATTGCGTATCAAGAGAGATAGAAACTGATATTGAAGGAAATGTTTATGTAGCTGGTTTTTTTATCGGAACAACTGATTTTGACCCTGGTCCGGAGACATATAACATTACAGGAAGCGAGCCATGGGATATGTTTTTGGTTAAGCTTGATTCTGATGGAAATTTTGAATGGGTGCATAATGTTGGAGATGCATCATATAACACAATATCTTCTCTTTCTGTTGGTGGGGATGGTGTTTATTTGTCTGGGGAATTTGATGGAACAATTGATATTGACCCTAGTGCGGATGGTGTCTTTAATATTTCTGTAACGGTTGGTGAAGAAGATTACACGGATAGTTTTATTCGTAAAGTTGGGTTTGATGGCGAGTTTATTTGGGGATCAAAATTCAATACAATTGAAAATTCTTTAAGAATGAAGCATGATCAAGAAGGTAATTTATTTATTTCTGGTGATTTTCGAGGAGCAATAGATATTGCCCCATTAGGAGGAGAGTATATTGTTACGGCCGGTGCTGATGGCGAGTCATCCTTTTTAGTGAAATTGGATGAAACAGATACATTTGTTTGGGGCACATCTTTCGAGTATAGCGTAATAAATCTTGCTACTGATACATCAGGGAGTGTTTATTTGAATGGTAGGTTTTCTGGAGAGGTAGATATGAACCCAGGTGTTGGTGAGGAATTTTTTTATTCGGATGAAGACGTTCAATGTCTTGTGAAATTAGAGCCAGATGGTTCTTTTTTATGGGCAAACGTTAACTTACAACCTGTTGTCGATTTTTTTCGACCAACTTCCATAGCTGTTGATGTTGATGGACATACGTATTTAAGTGGCCTATATTATAACACTTTTGATATTGCAGCCGGTCCAGAGGTGTTTGAGATAGATCATTTTGACGGAGAGGATTCTTATTTGTTACACATTGATTCAGAAGGAAATTTCGTAGAGGCTTCTACAGTAAATGGCCCAAATTCACAACGTATAAGTGATGTAGCCTGTTCTCCTTTAGGTTTTATGGTTATAACAGGTTCTTATAATGAAGAAACCGATTTTAACATGGGAGAAGGAGAAGCTATTGAAATAGTGTCTGAAGCGTTTAATGATGCTTTTGTTTCACGATTGGAATATGAATGTTACGATTACTCGAATGTTACAACTGCAACCGTTAACTCATGTGAGGAGTATTTATGGGAAATAAATGATGTATCTTATGGATACACTGGGGTATACAAAATGCGATTTAAGGATATTACTGGGTGCGATTCTATCCACATTCTTGATTATCATAGACCAATAGATTCTACTACGGTTTCTTCTGTAACAGAATGTAATAGTTTTATTTGGGATGAAAGTGGGGAGGAATATACAGAGTCTGGAAATTACTCAATTATCTATATTAATGAAGCAGGATGTGACAGTGTTGTCTCTATTGGAATAACCATTATATCGAATGACTTAACAATAACGAGAGACGAATTAGAATTAAAGGTAAATACCTTTGTTGCTGATTTATATCAATGGGGGAAATGTACAGATGCTGGTTTTGAACCTATTGATGGAGCAATATTTCAAGAGTATGATGTTCTCGAAAATGGTGATTATGCAGTGGAAGTAACAAAAGACGGTTGTACAGGATTATCGGATTGTATAACAGTTGAAGATGTTGGAATTGAACTAATTAATTTCAATCAAGTAATTACTGTATACCCGAATCCAACCAACCAAGCATTCCAAGTTGATTTAGGAGATATAAATATTCCAATTGAATTAAAGGTGTATAATGTTCTTGGTGAGGAAGTTCAAACACTGAGCAATGAAAAAGGAAATCTTATTAATGTTATGTTACCAGCAAGAAAGGGGGTGTATATTTTGCAGATTTTATCAGGGGAAAGTTTAGTTAAACAAATTGAGGTGGTTAAGAATTAAATTATGATAGTTCTAATTACTAATTGATTGATACACCTTTCTTTGCTCAACTTTTATATTCAGTTTCCTTGAAATACTATGTTTATTAAATACCTAAAACTTAAAAAATGAAGAATAAAATAAAAATTACTCTAATACTCTTTTTAACACTAATTATTAATAATAATTGTTTTTCTCAAATAACTTCCATTCCAGATTCAGAATTCGAAGGTGCTCTACTCGATCTTGGAATTGATAGTGATGGTATGATTAATGGTGAGGTGTTAACCGCGGACGTGTTAGATGTTACAGAACTAAACTTGGCTTGGCATTTAATTTCTGATTTAACGGGCATTGAAGATTTTGAAAATTTAACAAATTTGAATTGTAGCTTTATGCTTCTTTCAAGCCTTGACGTAAGCGCTAATACTAATTTGATTGAACTTCGCTTTGCTGGAAACTCAATCTCGCATATTGATTTAACATCAAATACAGATCTTGTTGTACTTGATTTAACTGGGAATTCAATATCAGAATTGGATCTTAGTCAAAATCTAGATTTAGAAACACTTTGGGCACTAGACAATGACCTTACTGAACTGGATGTTAGTTTGAATACTGAATTAAAGATTTTTGGTTGTTGGGAAAACAGTATAACGCGACTGGATGTATCGAATAATCCAAACCTTGAAGAATTTTGGTGTTACAAAAATCAATTAACCTTTTTGCGAATGGATAATGGAAATAATACAGCCATTACGGAATTCAGTGCTACTGATAATCCGGATTTGTTTTGTATTCAATCAGACGATTCAACATATTCTACTTTAAATTTTACTGCTATTGATGAGCATAGTTATTTTGGAGAGAATTGTTATTTAAGTATAGCTAGCGAGGATAAATTAATTAGTAAAATCTACCCTAACCCAGCACATGATTTTGTTACAATAAGAGCGATAGAGCCTGCTTCATTCACATTAACTAGCTTAAATGGAGCAACTATTCAAAAAGGACAATTAACCAATACCTATTCTCAGTTGAATCTGTCGAATTTAGAAAAAGGAATGTATGTTTTAACCATTCATTATCCCAATTCTAATGTGATTTCAAAGCTGGTTGTAGACAATTAGATTTAATACTCGAAAGGATAGTTGAAGTATTTTGGCTCCTGGTTCTGAGGTTGACAAGTAATTCCCCCCTCTTGAGGGGGATTTACTAAACATTTATTTATGTTGATTACCAAGCAAAAGGTAGTGCCATTTTACAGTTGCGCATAGAAAGAAAGATAACCAAAAAAAATGCAATTTGTAAAGAAACAGAGAATAATGAACCCCGTATTTTTGCGGATAGAATAAGTAGAGATTATATTCCCCCCTTTAGAACATTTTTTTTGAATAGAAAAACCCAAATATATTTCTATTTAATCTCTAAACAATTAAACATGAAATTAAATTCTCTCATCACAAAAAACATCAAAAATGCACTTAGTTTTCACTTTGTCCTATGGTCTGTTTTTTTATTATTTGCATCAAACAGTTTTGGACAAAAAGTTGTAAACGAAGTAGTAAATCCCACTTGTTTTGATAATAATAGTCAACCTGAAAACCAAGTGTTTAAAAACTCCTTTGGTTTTACAGAAAACAAAGGCCAGATGGTAGACACGAAGTACAATTTAGTACCCAATGTATTCTTTAAAGTTGAAACACCAGGCCTCAATATTTGGATAACAAAGTCAGGGCTTACTTATCAATTTTATCAAATTAAACAAGGAGAACAAGATCTAGAAAATTATAATGAATCTGGTGATAGCCTTTTTTGGACCAGAGTAGATTTGATTTTAAAAGAAAGTAATATTCTTAAAGAAAATATTTATGCCTCAGGACCCGTTTCGAATGAAAAATGGACCTATTATACGGGACATTTTGATAAAGGACTTGAAGATGTAACGACCTATTCCAAACTATTAATAAAGGATATTTATAAAGGAATTGACTGGGTTTTAAAAATCCTACCAGACGGAAATATCAAATATGATTTTATTGTACATCCACATGCAAACCCCGATCAAATTAAATTAATATATGAAGGAAATGGAGAAATGCAATTAACAAATACCAATCTGCAATTTTCAAATGATTTAGGAAAAGTAGTTGAGGGAGAATTAATGTGTTTTCAAGATAGTGGCCCTGTAAAAGCGCGTTACAGTTCTACAGAAAATGGAACTCTAACTTTTTTAGGGGAAGGTAATTTTGACAGTCATCCGTATTCAACAAATAGCCGTTTGTTTTCGTATGAAATCACCATTGATTTAGAAAAATATGACGGCAATAAAGTGCTTATTATTGACCCTGAACTAACTTGGGGAACACTTTTTAGTGGAGAATCAACGGATTATCTTCATGATATCGAAACTGATAATGTAGGGAACTTATTTGTTACAGGTACTGCCCAGTCTATTGATTTTCCAGTATTGGATGCAGGAACCTTTTTTGAAGGTAGCTTAACAGGAGTATCCGATATTTTTATTGCCAAATTCAATAATAATGGAACTTTATTATGGGGAACTTTTTATTCTGGTGGAGAATCTGAAGAGGCCCTTTCAATAACAGCGGACATTGATGGAAATATTTGGTTAACTGGTTATACTTGGTCAGATGATTTTCCATTGTTAAATGCAGGTACTTTTTTTCAAAATGATCTGGACGAATGGAGTGACGCGTTTATTTTAAAGTTCTCTAACAATGGTGAGCGTTTATTAAGCACGTATTATGGAGGTAATGGGGCAGAAGGTGGTCAAGTTATAGAAGCGGATGTTTTTGGTAACGTATGGGTTCTTGGTACAACAGGTTCTACGATTTTCCCCTTGCAAGATGCTGGAACTTATTTTCAAGGAACTTTAGCGGGAGAGTTTGATTTATTTGTTTTAAAATTTGACAATGCAGGAAATAGAGAAATGGCAACATTCTACGGTGGAATTGCTGAAGATGTTCCATTGGACCTATCCACTGATCTAACTGGTAATGTTTTCTTTTGCTGTAGAACTGTTTCAACGGACATTCCTTTAGAAAACGCAGGAACATATTTTGAAGACTCTTATTCTGGAGAGTCAGATTACGTTATCTCAAAGTTGGATAATAGTGGTAATTTGGAATGGGGAACATATTATGGTGGCGCTGATTCAGAATCTGAAGCAATACTCGAAATAGATCCTTTAGGTAATCTTTTTGTTGCAGGAACTACAAGGTCTGAGGACTTTGAAGTGGAGGATGGAGGGACATATTTTCAAGAAACGTTAAACGGTATTTCAGATGCTTTTATTCTAAAATTTGATAATGATGGGAATCGTTTGTGGGCAACATATTATGGTGGTAATAGCTCCGAATTACAATTTCCGAATGACTTACCAATTGATGAATGTGGGAATATATATTTAACTTTTATAACATTATCGACAGATATGCCTTTACCTGATGCTAATGACTGTCATTACTTTGACAATACACTTGAAGGTAACACAGATGTCTTTATTGCTAAATTCGGTAATGATGGAACCTTGAATTGGGGAAGTTATTTAGGAGGAATCGGTTATGATTTTACGCCAGAAATTACTGTAGATCCAAATGGAAATTTATTTCAAGGTTTTTTTCTTCAAGAATATGATGATTCTGAAGGTTTGCCTTTATTGAATGCAGGTGGAACAACTTATTTTGATGAAGAAATTGAAAGCCCATTTTTTGATAATATTATCCTAATGAAACTTGAAGATTCATTAAGGTCTTCTCTAAATATAACTGATGCCACATCTTGTGAGTGTAATGGAGAAGCAACCGCTAAAATAGACTGTGGATTACCTCCTTATAATTTTGTGTGGAGCACGGGAGATGAAGTACTAAATACAACGATTGATAGCGCTGTTATTAACGATCTTTGTCCAGGTGACCATTGGGTAGAAATAACTTCGAGCTGTTTAAAAGTAGACACTCTATTTTTCAGTATTGAAGATGCTGGGTTCCCTGTTAATATCGGTAGTGATACACTTATTTGTGAAGGAGATGAATTATTGCTAGATGCTGGAAATCCAGATGCCGAATTTTTATGGCAAGATGGAAGCACAGAGCAAACCTTTAATGTTGAATCAGAAGGTGTCTATTGGGTTCAAGTATCGCTTGATAGTTGTACAACTGTTGATACGATTAGTGTTTCCATTGAAAGTATAAACACTGTTTTTTCTGTTCAAGATACTGTGGGTTGTGCTCCTTTGGTTACTGACTTTCATGACTTTTCAGAATCATCTAGTTCTCCAATAGCAAACTGGCATTGGAGTTTTGGTGACGGTGAATCTTCAAACCTAGAAAATCCAACACATAGTTATGTTAGTTCCGGAAGTTATGATGTTTCCCTAACTGTTACATCTGAAAATGGTTGCAGTAGCGATAGCATCATGGCTGTCGAAATTTTAATTCATGATAATCCTATAGCCGCTTTTAGCTTTTCTCCAGAACACCCAAGTTATGATGAGGAAGTTTATTTCATGAATGAATCAATCGGAGAAGATTATTGGTATTGGTATTTCGGAGATGGTGGAAGTTCGTTTACAGAGAATCCAACTCATAAATTTGAGGATGGAACAAGTGCCGAGATACTTTTGACAGTTACGAACACACATTGCGAAGATTCGATTGTAAAAACGATTTACTTTGACAACAAAGTTCTTTTTTACGTACCAAACGCATTTACACCTGATGGCAACAATTTTAATGCTGTCTTCACTCCCATTTTCTCTCCCACCACTTTACCTTCTGATTATCAATTATCAATATTTGATCGTTGGGGAGAAACACTTTTCCAAAGCCAAAACTATACTATTGGATGGGATGGGACTGGAGTCAACGGAAACCTTGTACAAGATGGGATTTACATATGGCGGATAGAGTTCTCGGTAATTACTGATTTGGGAATAGAGAAAAAAACTTACAATGGTCATGTTTCAGTCTTAAAATAAGGGAAATCTACCCCTCAAAAAAATCATGTAACTACCATTTTATCCATGCGAATTCAATTCTTGATTTCTTTTATTTTGTTTACATTAAACACATTTTCTCAGCAAAATAATGTTGAAATTAAAGGTTGGGTAAAATCTAAAGTTTCAGATACTCTTTTAGAAGGAGCACAAGTGCGAATAATGAATTCCAAGGACAGTACTTTAGTAAACTATACCTTTACTAATAACAATGGAAAATTCATCATTAACATTAATGAGTCAGTCCCTTCTATTCAAGTATTCATAGATTATATCGGTTACCATCAATATGCAAAAGAAATATTGATAACTCATTCTGAAATTTTATTGGATACCATTTCCTTAAAAAAAAATAATTACTTACTAAATGCTGTAGTTATTCAATCAAGCCCCTCTCCTATTTCATACAATTCCGATACATTAACTTTTAAGGCAGATTATTTTCGAAATGAACGTATTGAAGGTACGGTTGAATTACTTGAATCACTTCCGGGTGTGGTTCTAACTTCTGAAGGAATAATGCTTGTAAATGGTCTGCCTGTAGATAAAGTTACGATTAATGGGAAGCCATTCTTTAAGGACCAATTCATTCCAGCCCTAGAGGACTTTCCAGAGGAAATTTTGGAAAGCATACAAATCACCTCTACTAAAAGCAAAAGTGAAGCTTTTACAAATGACGAGGGCAGTAATGATTCCAAAACTATAAACCTGGTGATTAAAGATCGAGATAAAAATAAACTAATGGGGAATATTAGTGTAGGGTGTGGTACAAATAAGCGTTTTGAGCTAAAGCTTGGGGTAAACTCATTTGGAGAAAAAATTCAATTTAACATCTTATCAGGAACCAACAACATAAATAGTTCAGGTTCTTCAATTAAAAAAATTACTCAAAATAAACGCCCCAAAACAGTTCAGAAACTAGGCTTAACCTTATCGAGTGAATTAAGCAAAAAAGTAACTTTTAGTGGTAATTATTTCGTAACAAGAACTAAGCGAAATAATGAAATGGAAAGAATTAGAGATAATTCTTTCCCAAATTCAAATTATTTCTCAACTAAACACAGAATTTCAGAAAATAGTGGAACTATACATTTAATAAATTTACGGATAGACTACGAAGTAAATCCAACACTGCTGATTAGTGTGATTCCTTCATTCATTATTACCAAAAATGAAACCGAAGCATACTACAGTAACACTTCTTTTCAAGAAATCAATTCTATCATTAATGGTTCAAATGGCTTTACAGAAACAGACGCCACTGGATTCAATATTGAAAATAAACTTTCAATTACGAAAAAGACAGGCAAAATTGGAAATATTCTAAAATTTGAACTTTCTAATATCATAGACCTTCAACAAGACAAAAACATTACTAGTTCCGATATTTACTTTCAAGATGATACTGAATTAGTTAATTTGAAACAAAATCAAACGCGCAAACTAGATCAAAATAATTCTACAATTCAACTTGGTACATCCTATAAATTCAATGTCAAAGAACAACGCATTTTTCTTTTGATAGGAGCAACTTACTTCAAAGAAGAAATAAAAGAAAACTATAGCACATATAACAATAATGAATTCTTTGTGCTTAGTACTGCACTAAGTACAGATTTCAAAACAACTGAAAATGACATAACTCCCTATATCAAAATGACCTACAAAAAGAAAAATTGGTCTTCAGATATAACTTTAAGCCATTTTGTTAAGACACTAAATTACATAGACTTACTAAGACCTGAAACCAATTTTGAAAGACATTTCAATGCGACATTCTTGACCTCTCAAATTAAATATAAAATCAATAAAAAAGCATCCGTTAATGGTACATATTCTTTAAACAAATCATTACCAGCTTTCTCCGAACTTCAACCCTTTGAAAATATCATAACTCCATTAAATACTATTTCAGGAAACCCAGATCTCAATCTACAAGAAAATCATCAATTTAACTTCAAGTATCAATCTTTTAAGAATAAGCAGCAAATGTTTGTCTATCTGAATATTGATCTAAAAAACAATCAGATAATTCCAAAATCCGTTATTGATGAAAATTTAATTAAACATACCACCTTCGAAAATGTTAAAGGTGGCTACTCTATTTATGGAAGCATGTCATATCAAAAAAAGGTAGCCTTAGATTCAAATTTAGCAATGAATCTAAAATTGAGCCTTACACCTGGAGTGAGTCGAAATATTAGCTTCAACAATGGATACATCTATAAAAACTATATCTTTTCTATCGCTCCAGAAGTGAGTACTAAAATTGTATTTGAGAATAAAAACTATCTCAAAATAGGATATCAAACCTCCGTCAGAAATACCTCCTATGGTTTGTCAACACAATTTAATCGATATTTGTTCAAACATGAAGTTCAAGTCTCCTCAGACATACGAATAATCAAAAAACTCATTTGGAATAGTCAATTCTTATTGGTGAAAAGGTCAAATACAGGTCTCATTTCTCAAAAAACAAATTTACTCTGGAATTCAACTATTGATTATACTTTCAATAAACGAAAAACAAAACTGTCCTTAATGGTTTTTGACATTCTGAATCAAAATACGGGTATTAATCAAACTGCAACAACAGACTATACTGAAAATTCAGAACAAACAGTTTTGAAACGATACGTCATGATTAAACTAAGTTGGAAAATAAAACATTAATCTGTCTTACCTTGAAATAGCTATACAACTTTAACCAAGTTGTAAAATGAATAAGAACAGATCGAAACGAACTAATAAGGTAAAGCAGTCTATTGTCCAAGTTTAACCTTACATTTTGAGTATTAATGAATAGCTATTCGTTATTCAAAATTTAAATAAAGAAGACTATGGATGCTGCCTGAAATATTTTTTCGTCGTTCAGAAATATTGTCATTCCCGTTTTTCATTTCCCTTCAGTAGTTCACCATTTTCTAACCAGTCAATAAATAGCCCTGAGCCATTATCTATTCAAAATTAAAAAATTGGGGAGCAAAAATGTATCGGGATAAATGAGGAGGGAATACCCGAAATAAAAACTAAATTTCCAATGCCCTAAACCTTTACATTGAGCTTTTGCCGAAATGCTCAATCCGCTCCAAACAAATCTCCTCCGTCAATTTCAAAAAGGCTTCCGTCTCCTGCTTCCAAAAATCAATCTTATCTATATCCACAGGAAATTCCTTTTCGTTGCGGTAACGTCCTCCGATATAAGCATAATTTAATTGATCAAACAATTTCGTATGCTCTTCATTATCATAATGGAAAACGCCTTTCAAACGTTTATGAAAACGTACACAACGATCACGCAGTACAAATAGATTATGCTCATGTGGATTGTAATGACTGAAAACCATTTCGATAGCAGTGTAACACATTTCAATTGTTTGTTGAAGGAGAAACGAAGCGAAACTAAAATCTTTGTTAGGTATAGCTGATTGTGCATATTTAAACGAAACTTCAGCTTGATCTTTCCATTCTTCAAAATCAGCCTCTGCAATTTCCCTTCTACGAGTTGGAGACAAACCCTTAAATGAAGCAAAGTCATATCGTCCAGAATTAAACAACTCAATACCTTCTTTCTTAATATCAGAATAGAAATATTGATTTTCTTCCAAAGCTTTGTTTACAACGCTAATATTAACCACTAGTGTTTGCACAACAATTTCCATGTCCTTAAAAGCGCCTCTTAGTTTAGAAACTACATGCTTTCTTCTGTCTCCACTTTCAACAACAATCAAAATATCAAAATCACTTTTCTTTCCCTGCTCTTTGCCGCGTTCGGTTTTGAAATCACCTCTTGCGTAACTTCCGAAAAGCATTATGATGTCTACACGGTGGGTGTCCAATATCTTTTGAGTGATTTGCTCAAGGTCTGCTATCCTTTCGGATGGTAGATGGGATAGTATTTGTTTTAGATCTTGCATTTGCGTATGACTATAAAAGTAATCAAATTGGTTAAAATTCTTTATTTGTACGAAGAAGTAAAATAAAACTTATTGAATGGTTTAATGGATTCAAGTAACTTTTATTAAATAAAACGGTATATAATAGGTAATTTTGCACTTAATTTTTGTAACTTTTGGGTTCTAAGATCACCCAAAAACACCTTTTCTGCTGATGTCACAATTTGATTACATAAAGGAAATAGCGAAGTACGGTCTCGAAAACAATCAAGAAGAACTTTTGAAAGTTTTAAATGATCTTGTCACATATTCCAAGCAAACAAAAAAAACAAATTTCGCCATCCAATTGCAATCTATATTAAAGGAAGGGATTCGTAATAAGGCACATTCAGGTTTATCAGTAGTTGGATCTCAAAAACATCTATTACGTGAAGAAGATAATGACGTAAAAGATTTCATTATAGAAAAACTGACATCAGATTACAACTTTGATAATTTGGTGATTTCTTCTGATATAAAAACGGAGTTAAGGTATTTCGTTTCCGAACATCAAAATCTTGAAATGCTTCAAGGTTTTGATCTTCCAGTTTCTAATAAGATACTTTTTCATGGAGCTTCAGGTTGTGGGAAAACGCTTGCTTCTTATGTAATGGCAGGAGAGTTGGACAAGATCATGATTGTCATTAGTCTTGGAGCTATTGTATCTTCAAAACTTGGTGAAACCAGTAAGAATTTAGCGAAAATTTTTCGTCGAGCTGCAAGCGAGGAGTGTGTCATATTTCTAGATGAATTTGATAGTCTAGGGAAAATGCGAGATACTAATCAGGATCATGCAGAAATGAAAAGGGTTGTTAATACGATTCTTCAGTTATTTGATTACTTACCTCAAAAGAGTATTATTATTGCTGCCACGAATAGCGTTGAGGCTATTGATCCCGCTTTGATGAGAAGATTTGATTTAAAAGTTGAATTTAATATTCCGTCTAAAGATCAAATCAAAGAGTTAATTCAAAAAACTTTGAAATCAGGTGTCTTTACACTAGATAAGAAAGTTTCATTGAAAAAGCTCATAGAGCTATCTGAGGGACTTTCTTTTTATACTATACAAAGAACATTATTAACAGCAATAAAAAGAAGCTTGTTAAATCAAAGTATGACAGACAAGCCTAAGATTACTATAATAGACTCTTTACTTTGGCAAAACTTGATTAAAGTTGAACAAGAAAATCAACATTAATTTATTCAATCTCTAATTCAGCGTCAAGAGTCGTAATTATTTCTAAATTATTTTCGAGCTGAATATCCTCATAGAGTCGTCCAGTGAGGTCACTTTCCTTCTGGTTTTCTTTAATTGTTAAAACAAGGCTAAATTCATAAGTATCGGGTAAGCTACTTTTTTCTATTTCGGTCAAAATTTTATGGAAGTGAGAGAATAACGCAACTTTGAAAGTTCGATTTTCTTCATTTATGTTACTCTTGCTTAGATTGAATTGGATTTTTTGGGTATTACTTAATACTTTACTTTTATAAATTGCGTCTTGTGACCAACCTTTCCCTTTCTTTCCTGCTATGTTCTTAGAGGAATTTTTCAATATGCCAGTAGCAACTCTTTTTCGTTGACCATTTCGCTCCTCGAACCTATAAGCTTCAAGAGGTAGGTTTTTCATAATACCGAAAGAAATATTTACAGGACAATACGCTAAGTCGTTATTTCTAATTGGCTTTATTTTATAACAGAGCGTTCCAGAAACTTTAAGCAAGCTTCGATCTTTCAAGTTTTCTGCTAGTAAATAATCAGGCAATTTAAACTCATGGGTCTTTATCTCATCAATTCTAATTGAATCTTCGAGAATCAATGTAACTTCATTGTCATTAGAAAAGAGGCATCTACTTTCATCAGGTTTGCCATGACCGCAAATATATCTATTATGAAAAATTTCAATATTTGGATTTTGTTTTTGGACATCAATTTCTTCAGCACTATTGATAATTAAAGCCTTAACCGACTGGAGGTTAAGCTCTGGATATTTTCCGATAATTTTTGCAGCCAAATTGGCTACCAATGGCGTGGCAAAACTTGTCCCCAATTCCTTTTCAAATGGAACGGCAGGATTAGAAGTTAAATATTGAATTCCCGCATCACCAATATTATCAAGAAGACCACCTGTTCTTACGGTAAAATTTCCACCATAATAGAGAACATCAGGTTTTATCAATTTCGCATTTTTCATTCTTGTATTTGAATAATCAAAATGAAATTTTCTCGTGTAAATCGTAGGTAAATCTTTGTCCGTTAGTGGAAAGCTGTCTGCAGTATACTCAACGTGTTCTAGGTTATCTCCTATCGCACCAACCGTCAAGTTGTTCATACTGTCAGCAGGGCTACACATATTCCCCGATTCTCCCAATAAATGTTCGGGATGATTATCATACGGAGTCGAATCCATCCCCATATTATTCATATTGGCAGTAGAAATAAACACCATTAAATCATTTTCAAATGCTAGTTGATCTAAAAGGAAGGCGTAGTCAGAAAACGTTGTTCCGTTAGGTAAACCATTCTTAACTGAAATTGTTAAAACAAAAAGTTTTATGCCCAATTCATCATGTGCCTTTTTTAGCATTTCAATCACATCTAAGTAAGATAATGATCCTGATTCTCCAGAAAGAATTTTTATTGATAAAAGTCGTGCATCAGGAACGAGTTCCCCCGACACATTTCCAGCCAACTGCTTCCCAAGAGCAGCAAATGCACCAACACCTGTTCCATGAGAAGCATCATCCACTTTAGGGTCTCCACCTGATACATGATAAGTATTGTCTGTATTAACAATTATTGATGACAATGGAGTTTGAGCACTTATACCTGTATCTGCAACACCAATGATTGGGAGATCACTAACTTGACGGATAGAAAATGGATATTCGATTTGAGACGTTCCAAATAGTCCCGGACGTCTCACAGCAGTAGATATGCTATTAATCTTTTGTACAATATCAAAATTTTGAGCTATTTCAATTAAACCCTCGTTATCAATGTTTTTTAGCTCTACCTGTTCATTTACGGGGTTATATCTATATTCCATTCCCCTTTCGTTCAAATAGACGAAAAGTTTTTCCTGTAAAACAGGAATCCTATCTTGAACTATTAGCTCTTGATTGTCCAGTAAAGATAAATAGATCGTTTCTTCATCTTCTTCAATTAAATTCTCAATAATTCGATCGGTCGTATGAAAATGAAAAGACTCTATGAATTTTATCTTATTGTCATAATTTCTTTCAGACACATTATGATCATCACAGTTTATAAAGTTCTCAATATGTTGAATGAAAACTTCAAATAAATCTATATCATGTACAGCAAAAAGAGCGTTCTTATTATGATTGAAATAGCGAATTGGTGAAAGTCCAAAATTATTTCGATAATAGTTTTCAAATTCAGGGGAGTCAAAATACCCATGAAATATAAGCTCCAAACAAACAATGTTTTCTGGAATATCCAACTCTAGATTACGTTGTTCATTTCTTAAATCTAAATCTCCAAAAAAACCTTGAATTGACGATCTAAAACTATTCGTTTTTAGCGTGTAGTCAGGGATTTCATCCCGATTTTCATCAGAAGGACCTGGGTTTCTTGGGCCATACCTAAAAGTTGTTGTACCCTGTACAGGGTTTCGGAATAAAAAATGGGGTTTATTTGACATAAGTTTGAGTTGAGCATTAAATATAACCTTCAATGGAGAAATTCACAAGAAATCTTTCCAAAAGCGCATATATTAACCCTAAACAGACAATACAGAGTCCGAAATTTTCCTTATTTTAGTATTTCCTAAATACAAGTTCATGATACAATTAACAAAGATACTTCTCGATAGACTGGTGCAGATAACTGGAAACAGCTGACTCATACTTGTATGTTAGGACACCTGTGTCTATCGAGATTTTTTTATTAATTACTGCGGATTTTTCCGCTTCCTAAAAACAAGTATTATGAGTTCATTAAAAAAGTTGAAAGACTTCAAAGAAGATTATTGTACCACATTAATTCCAGAACCCAATTCAAAAGGTTTCCATGTTAAAGTGGGAATTAAAAATTACAACGAATTAAGTATCATCAGAACCAATTTACTTTCGTCCATTGATTTAATTACCCGATTCAATGAAATAAGTAGCCCATCAGACCATAGTGAAATTGTGCATTCAATTGGTACACTTGTGCAACTGCTTCGTAGTTTTGGATTAGAAGAGGAATGCGACGGCTTAACCGAATTATTCAAGAAAACCCAACCCAATTAAGAACAGTTAAGTACAGACCATCACGAACCAATAAGACAAAGCTAGAAAGGGTAATCTCTTTTTAAAAAATGTATTAGGGTTTTATGAAGTATTTATTGGGTTTGTATTAGGTAATCATGGGTTTTTACTAGGATTCAGGTTTTAAGAATTGTGGATTTATAAGAAAAAACAGCAAATAAATTATAATAACAGTCATACGGGAGTGTGACTGTTTTATGACTAATATATGAGGGAGTGTACTGATTTTACTGGGGTTCTTGATTAGTGATTTTCGAATTTAAGCAACGAATCGTAACAAGCGGTAACAAAGCGCAACTTTTGGTAACGTAGAGTAACAAAGAATGCACGTCATTTTCTCAAAAGGTCTGTTCAATTTCATTTTCAGTATCAAAGCGTAACAAGAATCTAATTTTTTAGCAACGTTACCTAAAACAATAATTCTGTTATATCCAACGTTGAATATAAAGGATATGATGAGAGAGAAAGCGTGTACAATCTGTAAAGAAACCTTTACCTACAAAAATAAATCAAAACAATATTGCTCTAATGCTTGCAAACAACAAGCATTAAGAAACCGTGAAAAAGTTAAGTTAATACGAGCTGTAGTTTCACGTCCCGCAGCGGGTAGCCTTGAAACTACCGAACTAATCAATCGAATATTTAATACATACATTAAACAGGTGGAAGCTATGTGCAAAGAAATGTCGATTCATTATTCCACAGTCATTTTCATGAAGGATATGATTCAGTCATTGAAAGTAGCTGCTCCAATTGATTCTAAATTAAAAACGCAATTGGAGCAAATGAAAGGAGTGATGACAACACTCTATAAATATTCGCAGAATAATCAATGTGAATATGGCTATTGTTCGTTTGACCAACGCACGGCAAACAATGCTCTAAATACCCTAAAGCATATCAAACGTTTACGTAACAAACAGTCACGTGAGCGACCTGAAGATTAAAAATTATTTTGAATAACGAATTAAATACATTACCTTTAGGTGTGGTTAGGTTTTAATCAAAGAAGAACATGAACGAAAATAAAGTATTAAAGACAACTGAATATTCAGGCGTAATCGAATATGTAACGCACAAACAATTCGGGCTTGCCAACTTGGGTATAACAGATAAAACGTCTTATGATTGGCGTAACAAAGGGGTATATCTCCAACCAAAAAAGACCAAATTCAGGATGAAGTATAGCCCAATAGAATATATATGGTTATTACTTGTCAAATCGTTACGGGATTTTGGTATTCCCATAAAATCCATTATCGAACTCAAAGAATTTTTAATTGCTGAAATTGACATTGAAGGCTTGCTTATGGCAATCCATGACGAATCTGGCGATTCTGATACTGTGATCCTGCAAGAACTAAGTGACGAGATAGAAAAACTAACGGAAGAAAAAGCAGGATTAAGAAACGAAATAGCGCAAGTTGAAAAGCACGTAGTCAACTCTATGTTTACCACATTAATAGTTTCCACTTTAATGAAGGAGAAAGAATATGTTCTATATATAAAACGTGACGGAGCGTGTTTAATAGAGACACTTGGAGAGGATAAACATTTAACACAGGCGTTTTTGTCTGAACCTTGTCTATTAGTTTACTTCACCCAAATTGTACGTCAGTTTTTACAAAAGGAAGGTGTCGAGATAGACAACCATTTGTAAGATAAATTGAAGATAAGAAAGCGAACTAGGATAGAGAAAAGAACTAAAACAAACGGATGATAAGTTTACAAAAGTGTAGAGAAATATTAGGAGAGAAAGGAAAACACTTATCAGATGAACAACTTGAATCGTATCGGAAAACTATGATTGAACTAGCAAGAATAAATATGAAGATCATTCAAGAACAGAAAAATAAGAAGAAATGAAGAAGGTAACAATCATGTGTCGGGTAAGTTCAGACGAGCAAGCTAAAGGATATAGTTTGGACGATCAATTTGATCGCTTAACAGACTATTGCAAAAGATGGGGCTATGAAGTGGTTCATGTTATTCGTGAAGATCATTCCGCAAAATCATTCGATAGACCTGAATGGAAGAAGTGGATGAAACTGGTTAAGAAAAAAGAACTAGAAACGGACGAATTACTTGTTACTTCATGGGATCGTTTTTCAAGAGACCTAACAGACGGATTAAATGTCGTTCGCGACTTATCCAAACGTGGTATTGTTCCACAAGCCATTGAACAACCTGTTGATTTAAATATTCCTGACCAATGGTTAATGCTTGCCGTTTATATGGCTGCTCCTGATGTTGACAATCAAAAACGTTCGATAAAAATTCGTCGTGGCGTTCGCCAAGGATTAAAAAGCGGTTACTGGCCTCGTAAACCGTTCTTTGGATTTATATCCGCTAGAAATGAAGAGGGGAAGCATATAATACTTCATGATCCTATAAAAGCACCCGTTGTTAAAGAGATATTTGAAAAAGTAGCCAAAGGAATACCACAAAATGAAATTCGTGCTGATCTTGCCGAAAGAGGAATAAAGGTTTCACGCAACAATATGAGCAAAATCCTAAAGCGAATGATTTACATGGGGAAAATAGAAGTTCCTGCTTTAGATAAAGAACCCATGCGCATTGTTGAAGGGCGACATGAGCCAATCGTAAGCGAAACACTTTTTTATGAAGTGCAACAAGCATTGGCAGGAAACCGAAAAGCAAGAGGTAAGTTTGAACCTAAATACACTAAACTTCGTGATGACTTTCATTTACGCGGTGTATTAAACTGTGACAAATGCGCGCATACCATGACGGCAAGTTATTCTAAGGGTAAATTAGGGAAACGTTACGGATATTATCACTGCAACCATTGCAAGAAACAAAGGGTGTCAGCAATCAAAGTTCACAAAGCATTTGATGAATTATTGAAGTCTATTCAAATCGAACCTGAAATGCTAGTCCTTTACAATGCGACCTTGGCGGATGAAATGAAAATGTCGCGAGTAGACAACAAACCTGAACTTAAAACGCTCAAAGCAAAACTAGAACAAATCGAAGCTCGATTGATAAAATCACAAGACTTAATGTTAGATGATATGCTTGAACCCGCCGAGTATGTTAGCATTAAAGCACGCCATTTAAAAGAAAAAAAGGACATAAAGGAAAAAATAGCCGATTTAAAGACTTCTACGAGTGAATTTGTTGCATTATTAGAAAGTGGCATACACTTACTAGAGAACGTACAGGAAACCTACACTACAGGCAGCATTAATCTCAAACATAAGATCGTGGGTTCGATATTTATGGAACAGTTGAGTTTTGATGGAAAAAAATGTCGAACCCCGCAACTGAATCAGATATTTGACCTGCTTCCCAATATGGACAAGGGCTTGGGAAAGTTAAAAAGGGGACAACTGAATGAAATTTTTCAGTTATCCCCTTCTGCGGAAAGAGGGGGATTCGAACCCCCGTTACATTTCTGTAAACACGCTTTCCAAGCGTGCGCGTTCAGCCACTCTGCCACCTTTCCAGTATTCGCTATTCATTAAAACAATGTCTTTAGATAAATAGCCGTGCAAGATTTAAAACCAATGGGAAAAATCTTTGTGCGGCTGCAAATATAGTGATTTGTAATAACTGATAGCCACAGAGCTTCTGAATAAACGTTCAATATTTGTCTACAACTCAATAGGGGGAAAGGGCTTTTGAAACGACTCATGTCTGAAAAGGAACGTAATACTATCAAGCATGAAAAAAGTATTTTTTGCAATCTTAGCATTAGGTATGATTTTTACCTCTTGTAAAAAGGAGTGTGAATCTGACGTTGGCCAGAATAAAATTTACACTGATTATGAATTGTTTTATAATCAAAATGAAGATAAAACGCATGTAGTAGCTCGTTTTAGGTTTGGAGGACCAACAGGATCGTTATTAGAGTTGTCTGATACTACAGACGCCTCGGTTACTTTTAACGGGGAAACGTTACCTTATAATATATGGTATGGTGGGCATCATAAAGAATATATGGGACAGTTAGAAGGTGGAACTTTTGTTTATACAAATACAAATGGTGTAATGTATACAAACGAAGTTCCAACTGGCAAAGAAATTGCTTTTCAGCCTGAATTTGACACCATAACTAAAGGTGTTGCAGAAAATTTGGTTTGGAGTGGTACTGCATTGTCATCAAATGAACAGGTGGGGGTATTTGTTGGATCTTGGACTTGGGGCGAAGATGCTTTATTTGTGACGACTGACTATGGAGCAACAGAGGTTGAATTAGGGATAGCTCAAAAAAAAGATTTGGCATTAGGAAATCCAACTGTTTACATGGATCGATCAACTGTGGTTGACGTTGCTCAAGGTACACCTGAGGGTGGAAAAATCAGGTGTAAATATAGGGGCACAAATACTTCAGTGGTTGTAGTAGAATAAGTTTAATTAAACATAAATTGTCCTCTTGTTTTCTAACTGTGATTTAGAGAACGGGGGCTTTTTATGCGTATAAGATGTGGTTAAAGTTCTACCACGAATAATTTAGTTAATTCACCAAATAAAAAAAGCCCCTCAAACTTTAAAGTTCAAGGGGCTATGATAATTTTAAGATTGATCTATTTCTTTCGTAAACCTAATTCAATTAATCGCTCAGTTAAAAATTCTCCCGCCGTCATATCAGCATATCCTTTTGGATTTTCTGCATTAATACAATCGTCTAAACAGGTCAAATCCATGTCTGAACGTGGGTGCAAGAAAAATGGAGTTGAATAACGCGGCTTGGTCCATGATTCCTCGTCAGGTGTAATTACCTGATGCTGGGTAGATCGTAAACGGTCGTTTGTTAAGCGTGCTAGCATGTCTCCAATATTAATTACAATTTCGTCTGGTCCAGGATCTACAGAGATCCAAGTTCCATCTAAAGATTGCGCTTGTAAACCTTTCGCACTTCCGCCCATTAAAAGAGTAATCAAGTTAATATCTCCGTGTGCCGCAGCTCTCACTGCTCCTTCAGGAATCTGTGATTTATCCGCTACTGGATAATAATGCAACAAACGTAAAATACTATTACCATTGTGAATTTTATCATCAAAGTATTGTTCATCCAAGTCTAAATAAAGGGCAATTGCACGCAATAAATTACGCCCAGTATTCTCAAATGTATCAAACACTTGTTGTCCTACAGCTTCAAACTCTGTCACCTCATTAGGCCAAATATTGTCCGGATATTCGTCCTTAATAGGGTCGTTATCGGTAACTGTTTGTCCAATATGATAAAATTCTTTTAGATCAGGAACTGATTTGCCTTTTGCGCTTTCTTTGTTCTTAGAGATATAACCACGTTGACCATGTAATTTTTCATGCTCATAACTAGCTTTTACATCATCTGGTAAAGCAAAGAATTTCTTAGAAACCTCAAATAGTTTACTTCTTAATTCTGAAGTAACTCCATGATTTTTCACAATAGCAAATCCCATGTTAGAGAACGAATCTCCAAACTCTTGTATAAATTTCGCTCTTGTTTCAGGTGTACCTTCACTATAGTCAAGGTAATCTACATTGGCAATTTTGTTCTTGTCCATAACTATGCAATTTTAAGTTTGGCCATTTTTGATCCCGCAAATTTAGATTCTGCATAGCTCAAATCAACTCTAAATGTTTTCACATCTTTTTGAGAAGGTATATCAAACATAGCATCATTTAAAATGGCTTCACAAATTGACCTTAGTCCTCTGGCGCCCAATTTATATTCAAGCGCCTTGCTTACTATAAAGTCTAATACTTCAGCATCTAGCTGTAATTTAACACCGTCCAATTCAAATAAATGCACGTATTGTTTTACCAATGCATTTTTTGGTTCAGTTAAAATGCGACGCAAAGCTTTTTCATCTAACGGATGCAAGTATGTTAAAACTGGCATTCGTCCAATTAATTCTGGAATCAACCCAAACTCTTTTATATCTGTTGGAATAATATACTCCAGTAGATTTTCTTCGTCTGGTTTTTCTGCATCCTTTGAGGCAAATCCAATCATGTTTCGATTTACTCGGCGCCCAATGATTTTTTCAACACCATCAAAAGCACCACCTGCAATAAACAGAATGTTTTTTGTGTTAACCTTAATCATTTTTTGCTCAGGATGCTTTCGTCCACCTTGTGGCGGAACGTTAACCTCAGTTCCTTCGAGTAATTTTAGCATGGCTTGTTGCACACCTTCTCCAGATACATCTCTAGTAATTGAAGGATTGTCAGATTTCCTTGCAATTTTGTCGATTTCATCAATAAATACAATGCCTTTTTCAGCAGCTTCTACATTAAAATCTGCCGCTTGTAATAAACGGGATAAAATGCTTTCAACATCTTCTCCAACATAACCAGCTTCAGTTAGTACGGTTGCATCTGCAATGCAAAAAGGAACATTTAAAGTTTTAGCAATTGTTTTTGCCAAAAGTGTTTTACCTGTTCCGGTGCGTCCAACCAAAATTACATTTGATTTGTCGATTTCCATCTCCTCTCCCTTATTCGCTATTGATAATCTTTTATAATGATTATACACAGCAACTGAAAGTACTTTTTTGGCTTCATCCTGTCCAATAATGTACTCGTCCAATTGTTCTTTAATCTGGGCAGGTTTTAGTAGATTAAAGTCAGTAGTTAATTCACCTGGTTCGTCAAATTTGATTTGCTCATCAACAATTTGATGTGCCTGCTCAATGCAGTTTTCACAAATATGTCCTGTAACCCCGGCAATTAAAATACCAACTTCATTCTTTGGTCTACCACAAAAAGAACAATTTATCCCCTCATTTTTAGCCATAACTATTTTATCTATTTGTCTGCATTATGCGTTTCAGCTGCAACAGGTGTTCCTAACACTTCATCAACCATCCCGTAATCCTTTGCTTCTTGTGCAATCATCCAATAATCACGATCTGAATCTTTCCAAACAGTTTCATAATCTTTTCCTGAATGCTTCGCAATAATGTCGTACAATTCTTTCTTTAATTTTTGAATTTCGCGAGCTGTAATTTCAATATCAGATGCCTGACCTTGAGCACCACCTAACGGTTGGTGAATCATAACTCTTGAATGTGGCAATGCAGATCTTTTTCCTTCTGCACCTGCACATAATAATACAGCTCCCATTGATGCTGCCATACCTGTACAAATTGTTGCAACATCTGGTGAGATATACTGCATAGTATCATAAATTCCTAAACCAGCATAAACGCCTCCACCAGGTGAGTTCAAATAAATTTGAATATCTTTTTTAGGGTCAACCGATTCTAAGAATAATAATTGTGCAGTAATTATATTCGCCACGTGATCATCAATCCCCGTACCTAAAAATATAATTCTGTCCATCATTAAACGGGAGAAAACGTCCATTTGCGTAATGTTCATTTGGCGCTCTTCCATGATGTAAGGAGTCAATGATGAAGTGATGTAATTATCTACTGCCGTTCCATTGATTCCGTGATGCTTTGTAGCGTATTTTCTAAATTCGTCTTTTCCAAACATGTAATTAGTTTTCGTTTTAATAAGTGTATTGTAATTACTTTAATGTTGCTATTTATCCTATACAGAAATTGAATGCAATTATCCAAATTTGATTGGCGAATGTGTAAACTAAATAGTTCAACATTTTATTGCCACTTTCAGCGGATTTAACGCAAAAAAAATAATACCCATAAATATAGGTATTATTTTTTCGAATAATAAAGTGAAATTATATTTCTGGTTTAGTTTTGACCGTAAGCTACCTTGATGAAATCATCATAAGGCATTGATTTTTCGTTCAATTTAACCGTGTTTTTGAAAAAGTTCAACATTTTTACACCGTAAACGTTGTCATAAATTTTGTTTGCTTCTTCTTTATTTTGAAGTACGTTTCTTGCTTGTTCATTCAATACATCTTCCTCAGGTGCTGGCATTCCATACTGAGCAAATTGGTTGATTAACAGTCCTTTTGTGTACTCTAGAATTTCTTCGTTTTCTACTTTAATGTCGTTTTCTTTGATCAGTTTATTTTGAATTAACTGCCATTTTAAACTCTTTTTGTAGTTCTCAAAATCTGCATCAATTTCTTCTTTAGAAATTTCTTTTTCGCTTGATGCCATGATCCAACGCTTTAAAAACTCATCTGGTAATTCAAATGAAGTTTTTTCAATTAAAGCATCACTAATTTTTTGGCTGAACAAACGATCTGAGTCATTTCCGAACATACGTTCTAAATCTCCGCTAATCTTTTCTCTTAACTCTTCTTCTGATTTAACTGCTCCTTCACCAAAAAGTTTGTCAAACAATGCTTGATCAACAGCAGCAGGCACCATAGTTTTGATTTCAGTAATGTTGAATTCAAATTCACCTTCTAGTGTTTCTGCTTCTTCAGGAGAAATGGCTAACATTGATGCCATATCTTCAGTTCCTTTAGAAA
This sequence comes from uncultured Crocinitomix sp., assembly GCA_937136425.1. Classification (GTDB taxonomy): domain Bacteria; phylum Bacteroidota; class Bacteroidia; order Flavobacteriales_D; family Crocinitomicaceae; genus Crocinitomix. Next base: position 293,202 of record CAKZON010000070.1, on the reverse strand, counting down.
CTTTGCGAGGATCAACTGTCAAAGTTGTACCAGGTTTTTGACCTACCAACATTTTTTTAGCTTCTGCGTCTTCTATAAACTCAAGAGAAATTGTTGACGTGTTTTTGATTTCGCCACCAACTTGTGTAAATTCACCTAAAACCATGTCGTTTTCACCAGCTTCTTCAGCAGCAACCAAGGTTCCATATCTTTTTGCCAAGTTATCAACCTCTTTGTCTAACATTTCATCAGAAACTTCAACTTTTAAATAGTCAAACTTGTTGCTTTTAGATAATTTAACATCAAATTCAGGAGCAACACCAATTTCATATGCAAATTCGAATTCTTCAGGATTAGCAAAATCACCTTTTACTTCTTCATCAGCTTTCGGTAATGGATTACCCAATACGTTTAATTTGTTCGTTGTAATAAAATCATTGATGGATTGATTCACCATTTTATTCAACTCTTCAGCCAAAATAGACTTACCATATTTCTTTTTAATCAAGCTCACAGGAATTTTTCCTGGTCTAAATCCAGGGATATTTGCCTGTTTACGGTAATCATTAATGACCTTGTTTACATTTTCTGAGTAATCCTCAGGAGTAATTGTTACTCTAAGAATTGCATTTAAATCGTCAATTTTTTCCTCTACAACATTCATTGTTATCAAATTTTGTTTTAAACAAAAATGGCCTAGGCTAAGCCTAGACCATTGTTAGTGCGGGTGGAGGGACTCGAACCCACACGCCGTGAAGCACTAGATCCTAAGTCTAGCATGTCTACCAATTTCACCACACCCGCATTACGCACTATTTCTTCACTTTTGAAGAAGGGAGTGCAAAGATAAGGAGATTTTTTATTCAACCAAAAAAATGATAAAAAAAACGAAGTAACTAAGAATCAAATTTTAAAGAATAGTAAATTGATTGGGGTGTGAAATACTGTTTTAAGCAGAAAAAACGCCCAATTCACAGTGCTCCGTGCAGATAATAATTCTCAGTGGTTATGAACTAAATGGATTGATAGTTGTTTTTATTCTTATTGAATTAAGCTCATAATTTTAGATTCGATTCTAAATTCAAACCGTTTATATTTAACAAACCTTATTTTTGCATTAATGTCAGAAAAGAAAAAGATAGCGCTTTTAGGTTCAACAGGATCAATTGGAACTCAAACACTCGAGGTGGTGAAATCCTATCTTGAAATTTTTGAACTTTCTGTTTTAACAGCCAATCGAAATGCAGACTTGTTAATTGAACAAGCTTTAGAGTTTCGCCCAAACGTGGTGGTTATTGCAGATGAATCACTGTATGAAAAAGTAGAGAGTGCTTTATTTGATGCAGATATTAATGTGTATACTGGAGAAGAGGCATTGGCACAGGTTACGCAAATGGATGAGGTGGACATAGTTTTAACGGCCTTAGTTGGGTTTTCTGGATTGAAACCTACAATAGCGGCAATTGAAGCAGGAAAGAATATTGCGTTGGCAAATAAAGAAACTCTTGTTGTTGCTGGTGAGATCATTACTAAGCTAGCAAGACAAAAAGGAGTTAATATTTATCCGGTAGATTCTGAACATTCTGCAATTTTTCAATGTTTAACAGGGGAATATCAAAACCCAATAGAGAAAATTTATTTGACTGCTTCGGGTGGTCCATTCCGCGGCAAAAAGCGGGCAGATTTGCAAAACACAACTAAAGAACAGGCGCTCAAACATCCCAATTGGGAAATGGGTGCAAAAATCACCATTGATTCTGCCTCAATGATGAATAAAGGTTTAGAAGTGATTGAAGCAAAATGGTTATTCGGTTTAAAGAATGAGCAAATTGATGTAATTGTACATCCTCAATCTATTGTTCACTCTTTAGTCCAATTTAAAGATGGATCAATGAAAGCTCAAATGGGGTTACCTGATATGAAGTTGCCAATTCAGTATGCTTTAACATATCCTAATCGTTTAGAAACGGACTTTGAGCGATTTAATTTTATGGATTATCCAACACTGACATTTGAAAAACCAGATTTGGAAACTTTTACAAATTTGAGATTGGCATATGAGGTAATGGAAAAAGGAGGAAATGCTCCTTGTGTTTTAAATGCAGCTAACGAAATTTCTGTGGCAGCTTTTTTAGCTGATAAGATCAAATTTTTAGAAATTGCAGAGATCAATGAAAAGGCTGTAAGTGAATTAGCCTTCATAAAAAATCCAAGTTTGGAGCAGTTATTTGAAACGGATAAACAGACACGAATCTTTGCCTCGAATCTGATCGGATAGGGGTGATTACTTTGATTTAATGGGAATTAACATTATATTTGGTGGTTGTCTATCAAATTACTAGAGCTTGCCTTGCATAGTTTATGAGTTAATTTTGGTGACGATAGCATTAAAATAATGTACTGCATGAAACAACTTTTACTCTCTTTTATTTTTGCTTTTTTATCAATTTCTGCTATGGCTCAACCTACTTGGAGTGAGGATGCTGCAGAGATATTTTTTGATAAATGCGCAAAGTGTCATCATCCAGAAGGAGTTGCTCCTTTTTCAATCTTAGAATATTCTACAGCTTACGATTATCGTTCTCTAATTCAATCGTATGTAGAATATAATATAATGCCGCCATGGATGCCAGATTCTTCTTTCCAACATTATTTTGACGAAAGAATATTGACAGAATATGAAAGAAATACGATAATTGATTGGGCAAATGGTGGAGGACTTGAAGGTGATCCGGAATTGGCACCACCCCCTCCTGTATTTGATGCTGAGCAACTTTTACCGGGCACACCTGATTTGGTGGTAGAAATGCCGCTTTATATGAGTAAGGCAACCGAGGAGTTTGATGATTATATCTGTCTTTCATTGCCAACAGGTTTAACGGAAGATAAAAAAGTGAAGGCGATAGAAATTATTCCAGGAAATTCTTCAATTGTGCACCATTGTTTAGTCCATGCAGATGCCGAAGGTGATTATCCGACGGATACGATTGGAGGAAATTGTGGTGGACCTACTGTTGATCCTTTAATGGCTGGTTATACACCTGGTGCAAGACCAACAATTTTCCCAAGTTCAGAAGATTTTTCTGCTGGGATGGTTTTGGCCGCTGGTTCAAATGTTGTATTTGCAATGCATTACCCGCACGGAAGTTATGGTGAGTATGATCAAACTAAAGTGCATTTTTACTTTTATGACGAGCCTGTAGATGATTTCAGAGAAATTTTGGCAGGGGCGTTCTTGCAAAATTGGGAATTTGATTTACCTGCAGATGAAGTTACTACTGTAAATGCGGCATATGATGATATTGCGCTTGATGTAACTGTGTTAAGTACTTTTCCACACATGCACCTTTTAGGTAAATCAATTGAAGCGTATGCGTTAGATCCAGGAGGAGATACAATACCTTTTGTTAGAATTCCTAGATGGGATTTTGATTGGCAAGACTTTTATTGGTTCGAATACATGCAAAAAATGCCTGCTGGAAGTAATTTAAGAGGAAAAGCCGAGTTTGATAATACAAGTGGTAATCCACATAACCCTTCAGATCCTCCTGTTGATGTTGGGCCAGGTTTCAATACGACAGATGAAATGTTCTTAGTGTATTTCCATATTATGGGATATGAAGAAGGGGATGAATTTGTCAATTTAGACAGTTTAAATACAATTTACTTGGAGGATTTAAGTGCAGGTGAAGAAACCTTGCCAAATAAGGAAATATCCGTTTATCCAAATCCATTTGATGAAACCATTGCAATAGAATATAACTTAACCGAAAAGAGCTTTGTCAGTTTGTTTATTTATGACATGAGCGGAAAGATAGTGCGGAGATTATATCGCGGTGAACAGGAGCAAGGCGCACAGTCTGTCACTTGGGACGGAAAATCAGAAATTGAAACAGAAGTGTCTAATGGGTTGTATAATTATTCAATGCTCATTAACGGTAAACATTATTCAGGACGAATTATAAAGAGATAACCAACCAACCTCTATGAAAGGTGAGAGGCATTTGCGTTAACGTAGATGCCTCTTTTATTTTTTTTAAAATTGATACCTAAGCCCGCAACCTAAATAATTGCTCCAACGACGATAGTCGTTATATTCTTGTGTGATACCAATAGCCATTTGATATTGTGGCACAATTGCCATTTGCTCACTTATTGCAACCGGATAGGAAATGCCATAAGTCAAAAAGGTTAACGTCTTTTTTCCTCCTTCTGAGTCTAGGTTTGAATAATGAGCATCTCCTCCAATAGTTGCCCAACTTACATATCCCGTTCTTGAACTTGCAGTCCGATAATTAATGCTAAACCCATAATTCATCTCAAGTTTATCATTAAACATTTTATCAATTAAACCGAAAGTAAAGCCAATTGTTTTATTGCTGAAGTCTCCTTCAGACTTATAGTAATGGGACATACCGTAAGAACCGTCTAAATGTTTTCCAGCATAGTTCGTGATGTCTACACCAATACTGAAAGATATTTTTTCTAAGTGATGGATGTACGTGAAACCGGCATTAGTTGTCAATTTAAAATCATTTGGATTACTATAATATTCATCCGGAAAAATGCGATAATAAGTTGATGCACCAAAGCTTGGTGTGAGTTGGAGCTGTTGGGAGAATGAAGTTAGACTTAATCCCATTATGAGGAGAAGTAGATACCGTTTCATAATTAAGTAATGGTTTTATATAAACACGGGATAAAGGCTAATGGCGTTGGTTTTATTCCTCAATTTCAACAATCCATTATGGAAATACAATTACTTTTTTTTAAGTAAAAACCCTAGTCAATTACTATAAAGTCCTCACTAGTTTGCTTTGATTCTACTATGGTAACGGTAGCATCTTCTTTGTTGATGTCAAATTGCACCCAACCCAAGTTGTTTTCTGAATTACTATTTAATAAATAACCTAAATAATAAGTCTCTTCTGATACCGCATCAACTGTCCAATATTCGTCCCATTGATTTCCATCCCATTCTCTTGAAACTATTTGTCGCTCATAGTACACCAAATCTATGAATTCGCCTGGTCTATCAATTTGGTCTCCTTTGGTTAATTTTAAGGTTTTCCCAGAAGTATGAGGAAGTATTAGGGTGGAATTTAGCTCCACTAATCTACCTGTAACGATAGATTCAGAAATAGGAATATCTTTGCTTGATACCTGCGTAAATCGGAGTTCAAAATCTGCTGTTCCATCATTGTTTACATCAAAAAACTGACTTTCAGTAGGGTAGTTTATACCATCTATTTTTTTCAGGTTTTCTTTCTTACAAGATGCAATAAGCAATGGAATTGCAAGTAAAATAACAAAGTGTTTCATAGGTTAACTTTTTATCGTTAACGTAAGTCGACCAATATGCGTTGGGTAATTCGTTTTAAACCACAACGTTTACAATCCTTTTAGGCACCACAATTACTTTTTTAGGCGTCTTACCATCCAAGTATCTTGCTGATTGCTCGTCTGCTAAAACTGCTGCTTCAACATCCTCTTTCGACATTTCTGTTGGTAAAGAAAGTTTGAAACGCATTTTACCGTTAAAAGAAACCGGATACTCAAAGTTGGCTTCAACCAAAAATGCTGGATTAAAAGTTGGGAAACTTGCTTTTGTAATGCTTTCAGCGTTACCCAATTTAGCCCATAACTCTTCCGCAATGTGTGGAGCGTAGCTTGAAACTAAAATCAACAATTCAGATAAAATGGCTTTGTTATTGCATTTTTGCTCTGTTAATTCATTTGTCGCAATCATAAAGTTGGACACTGCCGTATTAAATGAAAAACGCTCTAAATCGTCTTGAATTTTTTTGATGGTTTTGTGCAACGTCTTTAATGCCTTTTTATCCGCTTCTCCTTCTGTTATTACAAAATTGTTTTCAGTATCATGAAATAGTCGCCAGAACTTGCGTAAGAAGTTGTGTACACCGTTAATTCCTTTAGTATCCCATGGTTTTGCTTGCTCTAATGGCCCTAAGAACATTTCGTAACAACGTAGGGTGTCAGCGCCGAATTTATTGCAAAGCTCATCAGGGTTAACGACATTAAACCAACGTTTTGACATCTTGTCAACTTCTCTCCTCACTATGATCTTTCCTTCAACATTAGTGACAATTTCAATATCTTTAAACTGAGGTTGCCATAAGCGTAACTCATCAATTTTAATAGACTCATCATCATTTAATAAATCAATCCAGATTTTGACTTCGCGATATCCACCCGTTTTTATTTGATCCTTTATTGTGTCATATGAGTGAAGTTTTCCGTCATCAGAAATATAAGCAATGGCAGATTTCCCCAAAATCATCCCCTGATTAATCATCTTCTTAAACGGCTCATTAAAACTAATAAAGCCCATGTCATATAAAAACTTGGTCCAAAATCTTGAATATAATAAGTGACCCGTAGCGTGCTCTGATCCACCAATATATAAATCAACTTGATTCCAGTAATCAGCTTTTTCTTTAGATACAAAAGCTTCCTCATTTTGAGGATCCATATATCTTAAAAAGTACCATGAAGAACCTGCCCAACCAGGCATAGTATTATACTCCATTCGGTCGCCCATAAATACATTCCAGGCATCATTTTCGGCTCTTGCCAAAGGCGGTTCACCATCCTCAGTTGGTAGATATTTATCAACCTCTGGAAGTGTCACAGGTAAATCTGCATCAGGAACTAAATAAGGAGTGTCTCCTTTATAATAAACTGGGAATGGTTCTCCCCAATAACGTTGTCTTGAAAAGACAGCATCACGTAATCTATAGTTCGTTTGACCTTTTCCAAAGCCACGTTTTTCAATTTCGTATATCGCTAATTTGATCGCTTTTTTAGCAGGCAAATCATTTAAGAAGTCAGAATCTGCAATTACCGCATCTTTTTCAGTATAAGCCGCTTCTGAAATGTCTACATCCTTAAAAATGTTTTTAATATCAATTCCAAAATGCCCTGCAAAATCATAGTCGCGTTGGTCACCGCATGGAACTGCCATTACTGCACCCGTTCCATATCCTGCCAATACATAATCAGCAATCCAAATTTCTATTTTTTCACCCGTAAAAGGATGCAAAGCATATGCGCCTGTAAATGCACCACTAATCGTTTTTACATCTGCTTGGCGATCACGCTCTGTTTTTAAACTAGTTTGTTTTTGATAGGTTGCTATTGCATCCTTGTATTTATCTGTTGTTAGTTCTGCAACCAATTCATGTTCTGGCGCTAAAACCATAAAAGAAACACCGTAAATTGTGTCAGGGCGTGTTGTAAACACTTCAATATCATGTCCGCTTTCCGTTTTAAAGACTACGGACGCACCAACTGATTTTCCAATCCAATTGCGCTGCTGATCTTTAATTGAGTCAGTCCAGTCAACTGTGTCCAAATCGTTAATTAATCGCTCCGCATAGGCAGTAATTCGCATGCTCCATTGGCGCATTAATTTTTGCTCAACAGGGTGCCCACCTCTTTCTGAAACACCATCTTTAATTTCGTCATTTGCTAAAACTGTTCCAAGCGCAGGACACCAGTTTACCCATGAGTCAGCCAAAAAAGTAAGGCGATAATTCATTAGAATTTTTTGGCGTTCTTCTTCAGAATATCCTTTCCATTCTGTAGCGGTGAAGGTTGCTGTTTCTGCGCAATCTGCATTTACATTTGCATTTCCTTCGTTTTCAAATATTACTTCTAGGTTGTCAATGGTTTCTGCCTTCTTAGCGTCTTTATTGTACCAGGCATTATAAAGCTGTTTGAAAATCCATTGTGTCCATTTATAATAAGAAGGGTCTGATGTTCTAACTTCTCGGTCCCAATCAAATGAAAAACCAATTTTGTCCAACTGCTTTCTGTAGCGGTTGAGGTTGGTCTCAGTTGTTATGGCAGGATGCTGTCCTGTTTGAATGGCATATTGCTCAGCAGGAAGCCCAAATGAATCATAACCCATTGGGTGAAGAACGTTATGGCCCGTAAGCTTTTTATAACGTGCATAGATATCAGACGCAATATAACCTAGTGGGTGACCAACATGTAAACCTGCGCCAGAAGGGTAAGGGAACATAGATAAACCGTAATATTTTGGTTTGTCTGATGTGTCTTCTGCACTAAATGTTTTGTTTTCTGCCCAGTATTGTTGCCATTTGGCCTCAATGTCCTTAAAATTATATTCCATGTCCTATGTTTCTTATTAGAAAGGGGCAAAGGTAGTGATTTTCAATTTCTCAATGTATAATTTTCAATGAGCAATTTTTTAAGGAATAATTGGCAATAATCAATGTTCAATGATATCAATTAGGAAAGTCTAATTAACTAGAGGGGATTTTGAAAAATTAACGATAAGTTGAAAATGGAATAAGTGTTCAAGTATCAGTATCAGCTAACCTTATTATCTAGATCGCGTCTCGATACTAAATACTAATTCTCCGGATAACCCTGATCAATCCAGCATTTCATAGTTTGGATTTCATCTTCAGTTAAAGAATCTATGTCAAACTCGTTAGGAATAAGAGGCATTGTTTTTTCAATTAAAACCTCGTTTTGCCAATTGCCAGAAATTAATTGAGTTTTTATTTGAGAATAATCATCTATCCATGCATCATGGCATCCTGTTCCGCCTCCAAGGCCTGTTTTACAAGAGGATTCAATTATTGGTCTAATTTCAACTTCGTAAGATATAATCGTACCACATTCAACAGGTGAGGTTTTTTCTTTTAAGCAAGAAGATAAACTAATCAACGATAATAGAAATATTGGGAGCGTAAATTTATTCATGGAAATTGAGTTAAAAAAACCGTCACTCTAAACAATTCTAATTAAAATGTCAGAAGTGACGGTTGTTAATAATGTATTTGTTAAGGATTATTTTCCTGCAGCATATCTGCTAGAAACCTCATCCCAGTTGATTACGTTGAAAAATGCATTAACGTAATCAGGTCTTCTGTTTTGGTATTTTAAGTAGTATGCATGTTCCCAAACATCTAATCCTAAAATAGGAGTACCTCCACAACCAATTCCATTCATTAATGGATTGTCTTGGTTAGGTGTTGAACAAACTTCAACTTTTCCTCCTGGGTGTACACAAAGCCAAGCCCAACCAGAACCAAATCTAGTTGCTGCTGCACTTGAGAAAGTGTTTTTAAATGATTCAAAATCTCCAAATGCTGCATTGATTGCATCAGCTAATTCTCCTGAAGGTTCTCCACCGCCATTTGGCGACATTACAGTCCAAAATAAAGAGTGATTGTAAAAACCACCACCGTTATTTCTAACAGCAGGACTGTCAGCGCAATTAGCTAAAATATCTTCGATTGATTGTCCAGCTAAATCAGTTCCTTCGATAGCTGCGTTTAACTTAGTTGTATATCCATTGTGATGCTTTCCGTGGTGAATTTCCATGGTTTGTGTATCAATGTTTGGTTCTAAAGCGTTGTGCGCATATGGTAATGCAGGTAATTCAAATGCCATTATATTATAGTTTTATTAATTAAAAATTTTTGTCTACCAAATTTAACAAGATTAGATCATATTATGTTCTATTAGGGAAAAAATTAAAGTTTTTTATACATTTGAAGAAAAAGAAAGTTAAAGGATGAAAAAATTTGTATTTTTTATGATGGTTGGGGCAACAGTTGCCATGACATCATGCGGTAGTGATGAGCCAACTGTAGAAGATGTAGTTGAACAAACTAACGAAAACGGAAACAACATGTTGAACAACCTAATGGAGCAAGGGTTGAATGAGGTTGTAAATGAGGCAACTGAGCAATTAGCAGATTCAACTTCTGCATTAAACAACATGATGGATACATTGAAAGATGTATTAGAAGAAAACCAAGATGTAATCGAAGATAAAGTAGAAGAAGGTCTTGACGCATTAAACAAATCGTTCTAAGAATAAACAATTAGAATTCTAATATTTAAGCCATTCCAACCCTAATTAGGGTTTTGGGATGGTTTTTTTTTGCTCGATACTAACGTATCAAGGTTGAAAAATTCCGTAACCTCACCGTTTTCTTGTACTATTATTAAAATATATTGCCGTCTTATAACGGGTGCATATTTCCGCAAAAAAATATTTAAATAGATGAATCGGGTGAAAAGGGTGTGGAAAACATTGAAAAAGGTGGCGTTTTGGATCTTTTTTATTGGTTTATTTTTGGTGACCTTAACCACAGTTATTTTACATATTTATGAGGATGACATTAAGGAATATGCAATTTCTGAACTAAATAGTCATTTAAATACAGATGTTGAAGTTAGAAATATGGAGGTTTCTATCTTCCATGATTTTCCAAATGCCTCCATTGCTTTTGAAAATGTATTTATTGCAGATGCCTATAATGAAATCAGGAGTGATGATACTTTGCTGTTTGCAAAGGAAATGTATTTTCATTTCAATTTATGGGATATTTGGAGCGGAGATTACAAGGTAAAGCGCGCAAGTATTCATCAAGGACAAATCAACCTTAAAACAACTAATAAAGGCGATATTAATTATGGGATTATTAAGCCGGCGAAAGACACAATACCTAAAGATGGAAATTTTAGCTTTTTGCTGGAATTATTGAAAGTAGAGGATGTTGATTTTGCTTTTATCAACCGCTCTACCAATCAAGATTATCGTTTAAAAATTCACGAAGCACTCATTCGAGGAGATTTTGCTGAAACAAATTATCAATTAACCGCAGAGGGTGATTTGATGGTTGAAAAGCTCAAGAGCGGTTCTTTAACTTTGATTTCTGAAAAAGAAGCAGATTTAAATTTGGCATTAGATATTAATACAAATGATAAATCTTATGTGTTTAAAAAAGGAGATTTAGGTGTGGAAGATATGTCCTTTGACATTACTGGAGTAATTGATTCTTCACAAATTGATTTGGATGTTGTCGGAAGTCATATTCAGGTTTCTGAATTGGTGAATAGTATTATTCCAGAAGAATCTGAACATGCAGGTAAATATCAAGGAGAAGGTCTCGTTAACTTTAAAGGAAAAATAAGCGGGCCTTTAGCACGAACAGAAATGCCTTCAATTGTGGCTGATTTTTCTGTAGACAATGGAGCTTTATTGGAGGCCGAGAATAAATTGAAAATTCACAGTATTAATGTGCTCGGTAATTATCAAAATGCATTTGAGGATCGCAAAGAGGTGCTAAAGTTTGAAAATTTTAGTTTTAAATTATTGAACAGTCATTTGTCTGGTACTGGTACCATGGAGGATTTTGCACAGCCTAAATTAACCACGCAGGCCACAGGTGATCTTGATTTGGCTGCTTTTCACCGCTTTTTTGGATTTAAGAATGTAGAAGAATTAGCTGGTAATGTAAAGCTAGATCTTTCATGCGTTGTTTTGTTTTTTGATCCTGAGTATAGAAAAGATCGTTTTGAAATTCAATCCTCCAATGGAAATATAACATTGGGTAATGTGGTTTATAAATCAATTAACGACGAGTTAAGATATACCAATATTAGCGGTGATATTTTAGTGCAAGGTAAGGATGCTGCTGCGAAAAACTTATCTATCAAAACACAAAACTCCGATTTAACATTAAATGGAGCTTTAAAGAATTTTGTCCCATTTGTTGAAGGTTCAGGAAGCTTAGGTTTAATTGCATCTTTAGAGTCTTCTAATTTTGATTTGAATGAATTTTTAGGTCCTTCAAATAAAGAGAAAGACGGCCCACTAACTATGTTTCAATTGCCAGGAAATATAAATGTTAATATTCAAATGCATATCGATCGTTTTTTGTGGGATAACCATAGGTTTGAAGCAATTACGGGGCAGTTTTTATTAGCAAACAGAAAAGTAACTGTTAATCAAATGCGTTTAAAAACGTTGGGCGGAAATGCAAAAGGAAAGTTGGTTTTGGAAAATCGATTAGAGAATGGAAATATCATTGATGGACAAATTGCTTTCAATTCAATTCACGTTAAAAATCTGTTTAAAGAATGGGATAATTTTCAGCAAGAATCAATAACGGATGAACATATTTCAGGTACCGTAAGTGGAAATGTAGATTTATTGCTTTTGTTTAATCCATATTTTTCTTTGGTTGAGGAGCAAATATTGGCAGTTTCTGATATTAAAATTGTAAACGGCGAACTGAATAATTTGGAAACCATGAAATCAATAACTGATTATATGCGCTCTAATAATGCATTAAAAATGATGCTAAACAAACATATTGATCGATTTGAGGATAAGTTAATGCACTTGAAATTTTCCGAAATGAAGAATACAATTGAAATTAAAGACCGCCGAATAACCATTCCAAAAATGACAATAAAAAGTAATGCATTGGATGTTGATTTATTTGGGTGGCACGATTTTGATAATAATATTGAATATCATTTTAGTTTTAGATTCAGACAATTAAAAGCCAAAGCCGAGTACACTGAATTCGGCAAAATAGAAGATGATGGATTGGGTATTACTATTTATATGACAATGGGCGGAACAATTGATAACCCAACGTTTAGTTTGGACTCTGACGAACGAAAAAATGACATAAAGGAAAATATTCAATTAGAAAAATCGAATATGAAATCCATGTTAAAAACTGAATTCGGGCTCTTTCAAAAAGATAGTACAGTAAAACAAATTGAAGAAGATAATAAGAATGAAGTTGAATTCATTTTTTACGAAACAGATATTGAAACGGAGGAAATCGATACAACCTCAAAGAAGAAGAACAAAAAACGGGTTGGTAAATTCTTTGATAAATTAAAAGAAGAAGCAGAAAAAGACAAGGATAAAGTTGAGTACGAGCAAGAATTACAATAATAATGGCTAATTTTCGTTTCTTCAAAGCAAGACTTTAGCATGAATTTATACCACAAAAAACAACGTTGGAAATTGGCCCTTTTAGGGGTGGCAACAGTCATGGTGGCAGCCTCATTGTGGTTTTCGTTTCAAATTGTACAAAAGGTTCAGGATAAAGAGGTGGATCGCGTTCAGCAATGGGCGGATGCGGTTAAGAGAAAATCGGAATTGGTGAATTTAACCAATACCGCTTTCAACGAACTTTCAGCAAGTTTAGAGAAAATGCAAGAGCGTGATCGTCAAAAAGCTGAAATGTGGTCATTAGCAATCAATGAGATCAATAAGCCGTTGGACGATTATTCCTTTGTCATCAAAGTTGTGCAGGAAAACGGAGGAATCCCTATGATTTTGACTGATATGGAAGAAAATATTGTGTCTTATCACAATATTGACCATGTAGTGGATGACATAAAGAATCAGGTAGAGATTGAGCGCCCAAATGGATCTGAAGAGCTGAAGGATTCCTTAATTAATCAAATTAAAACAGATAGTTTAAAATCGTTTTTAGCCTTTTGGCGAACTAAGCGTGAGCCAATTGAAATTGATTTGTATGAAGGAGAGAAGCAAAAAGTATTTTATTTCGATTCTACCTATTATCGCACAATTAAGTTAGAAGAATTGCAGCGTAATCGTGATTCGCTAAGCCAGGCATTTACTGACGAGTTAATTGAAAATGAAAATTTAGTGCCAGTCATGTTTATTGACAAAGGAACGCGTGAGGTAATTGCTACAAATATTCCTGAATATGATTCTACAAATTCTGAAAGTATAATAGAAGGTTTGGCAACACAAAACGACCCGATTGAAGTGAGATTGGGCGATCAAGACGAAGGAGTAATTTATTTCGAGTATTCGGCAGAAATAACCCAAATGAAGTATTTCCCCTTTGTGCAATTCTTTATTATTGGACTGTTCGTTTTAATTGGATACATTGTGTTTAGTACATTTAGAAAGGCCGAGCAAGATCAGGTTTGGGTTGGAATGGCAAAAGAAACAGCACATCAATTGGGTACTCCAATTTCATCTTTAATGGCGTGGAATCAATTATTAGAAGCTCAAGGAGTAGATGCATCTATTACCAAAGAAATTGATAAAGATATTGAACGTTTGAGCATGGTTACCAATCGTTTTTCTAAAATTGGCTCAGAAGCAGTGTTAGAGGAGGAGAATATGGGGCTTATTTTGGAAGAAATAATAGGGTACTTACGTAAACGAATTTCTGCCAAAATTAATTTGAATTATGCGCCGCCGCAACAAATTGTTACGGCCATGGTTAATCGTTCGTTAATTGAATGGGTTATTGAAAATATTGCTAAAAATGCCGTTGATGCAATGGAAGGCTCTGGAGATATTACCTTTGAAATTCAACAAATTGAGGACCACGTTCAAATTGATATTATTGATACAGGAAAAGGAATTCCATCAACCAAACTTAAAACGGTGTTTCAGCCAGGATATACAACCAAAAAAAGAGGTTGGGGACTAGGGCTCTCATTAGTAAAAAGAATCGTTGAGGACTTCCATAAAGGCAAAGTTTTCGTTCTTAAATCCGAGCCTGAAGTTGGCACTACATTTAGAATAAATTTAAAGGTCTAGCTTAACTCAATTTTGGTGGTGAAAAAGTGCGTTTTTATTGTTGCTTTATTTCAGTATTCCATTGCTTTCATTGGCGGTTTCAAAGACAACTAGGCTTCGCAGGATTTGTAATCCTGCAAAAAAAAACTCAAGCTTCTATGCGTTAAAATTACGTAAGCTTGTATCGAAGGATTATAAATCCTTCGAATACGTTATAAGAGGTCACTGGAGGTTAGAAATATAGCTAGGCTTTGCAGGATTTGTAATCCTGCAATAAACCAAGCTTCTATATGCTAAAATTACGAAAGCCCCTAGGCTTCACAGGGTTTGTAATCCTACGATATTTTTACTCCCACTAGGCTTTCTCCTGACACAATTCAATCAGTACTCCATTTGTTGATTTAGGATGTAAAAACGCAATGCGTTTATTGTCCGCACCATCTTTTGCTTCAGTATGAATTAAATTAAAACCGCGTTCGCTTAACCGTTTAATTTCAGCATCAATATCATCCACTTCAAAGGCCATATGGTGAATCCCTTCTCCTTTTTTTTCAATGAATTTAGCAATTGGGCTGTCTGGAGAGGTTGCTTCAAGTAACTCGATCTTAGAAGCGCCTACCTGAAAAAATGAAGTCTTAACCCCTTCAGATGCCACACTCTCAATTTTATAATGCGGAGCGTCAAACAATGCTGCAAACAATTCGTTCGATTTTTCAATGTCTTTGACAGCAATTCCAATATGTTCTAGTTTCATAAGTAAATTTTTTAAATAAAAAATCCGTCTTAGCTCAGCCAAAACGGATTTTAAAATATTGTTGAAAGCCTTTTATAGCTTTATAAATTTCTCATTCTTGTTATCGTAATTGATATAGTAAGCTCCCTTTTTTAAATTAGAGCAATCAACTTCAGACCCAACACCCTTTTTGACAATGTTACCATAGGCGTCATAAATTTCATATTTCGTTTCAATTGGTGTGTTACCAGAAGTAAATGTAATCGATTTCCGAACTTTTTTAGGATTAACCTCAGGTTCAAGAATAGTAGTATTCACAAATGTCACAGCTTCAGATGGACGTTTTCTTCCTGTATGATCAGTTTGAACAACACGTACTTTGTTTTCACCAGAATGAGGAGAAACGTTGAACGTATATTGATTTGTTGAAGCTTCACCGCTTCCGTCTACCTCTCCAATTACAACCCACTTGTTCCATCTGTATTGCTCAATAACATAAGGCAATTTACCAGACTCACCAGATGTTGACCATGTTAAAGTACCGTCAGGTGTGCAATTAATTTCTTGAATTTCAAATGTACTTTTTGGTAAAAGAACCTCAGGGTTTAAGACTTTAGGCTTACATCCTAATCCATGTTCAAGTACAATAAATACTGGATCGCCAATTCTCAAACCAAATGCTGAAAAGTCAATTTCAAAGGCACTTGATTGTAGACCATCCACAATAGGATCTCCATTTACTGTTGCTTTTGTAACACAGAAACCAAACCCATCTTCATCCTCAGGGTTTTGAACATATAGGTTTTTACCTTGATAGTGTCCCTCTAGAGATAAATCCGCGTAAGAAACGAACGTACCGCCCAGAAAAATCAAAAGGAACAATATGTTGTTTTTCAATAACATACGGTAATTAAGCTTTTTTTTTAAATCCATTATCAATTGCAATAATAAAGTTTCCTTTAGTAATAAACAAGATAAAACACCTATTTTTTTTAGCTATTCTGATTCGTTAAGTAAGATTTAATTTCCTACAGATAATTAAGGACTTATAAAAAATTCGCCTATATTTGAAAAGACATAACACCGAGTGATTTACCCGTTACCATGACAAAAAATATTTATTTAAGTTTAATTGCATTCGTTTTTCTTCTGTTTAGTTGCGGAGGTGAGTCAAGTGAAAACCTTGATGAAAATAACGAGACTGAGGATGTAATTCCTACAGGAGGAGTTTTTACAATGCCAATTAGTAGTTACAATAAAGAGGTTCAAGTGAATGAAGTTCAGAAGCTTGAAGAATCTCAAATATATTGGCAAATATTTGAAGGACTTGTAAAGTACAATGCTAAATCTTTAGAGATTGAACCAGCTATTGCAAAAGAATGGTCTATTTCTGATGATGGATTAACCTATAATTTCGAAATAAGAGAAGATGTTTACTTTCACGACAACGCTTGCTTCGAAGGTGGTAAAGGAAGAAAAGTAACGCCTGAGGATGTTCTTTACTCTTTTGAGCAAATTTATAATAACAAGGCTACTAATAGTGGTTATTCTGTTTTTAAGAATACACTTGTTGGCGGAAATGCATTTCATGATGGTGAGGCAGAAACTATTGAAGGGATTTCGATAGAAGGAAATCAAGTAGTGATGCAATTGGAAGTGCCAAGCCTTGCATTTATTCAAAAGTTGGCGAGTGTTTTCGGTTCTATTATTGCAAAAGAAGCGGTAGAGGCTGAGGAGTTTGTGCCAGTAGGAACAGGTCCGTTTGTTTATGATGCGTCTAACTCTAATTCTGAATTGGTAAAATTGGGAAAAAACACCAACTATTATGGTGTGGATGAAAAAGGAAATAAATTACCCTATCTAGACAGTGTTGTATTTGTTTACTATGAGGACAATGATGAGAAAATGGATCTTTTTTGGAATGGAGAGTTGAGTTTCATTCGCCGCGTTCCAATTACCAAAATTTCTGAGGTCTTGGAAGAACGAATTGGAGAGTTTGAAAGTAAACCACCTAAATTCATTCTAAACAGTGAGCCAGAATTAACAACAACTTATTTGGAGTTGAACATGACTACACCGGTTTTGAAAAACCGAAAAGTAAGACAAGCGCTTAATTTTGCAATCAATAGAAAAAAAATATTTGAAAAAATCCTTAAGAATCAGGCTTATGAAATAGGTAAGTTTGGTATTGTTCCACCTCTTCCAAAGGTGTTTGATGATTATGATTTTGAAGGAGTAGAAGATGTTTCTTATGTGTACAATCCGCAACGTGCTAAAGAGTTATTGGCTGAGGCTGGTTATCCTGAAGGTAAAAATTTCCCTTCTTTGCAAATGCAGTTTAAAAGCGGAAGTACAGATTATTTAGTTGCTTCTGAAATTCAAAGCCAATTGCGCAGTGTCTTAAATATTAATTTAGATATTGAAGCGGTTGAGTTTAACCAAATGCTTAAAAATAAAGCAATGGGAAGTGCGGACATTTTTAGAACGAATTGGGTAGGGGATTATGCTACACCAGAGGCATTTTTAACAAATGCTTACGGCAAGGCAGTTCCTAAAAATAGAACAGAGCCTTCTTATTTGAACAGTTCGCGCTATCAAAACCCTGAGTTTGATGCATTGTTTGAGCAAGGAGCTCGTGCAATGGATATGACTGAAGCGAATGAGTTTTTTACTGCAGCTGAAAAATTATTGATGGAAGATGCGGTATTCATTATTCTGTGGTATGGAGAGGATATGGCTTTAGAGCAAGCTTTTGTTAGAGATTTTGAAACCAATAGTATTGGTTATATTGATTTGAAGCAGGTTTATTTTAAAACACCAACTGCTGACGAATACGAAAGCAATTAATTCCTAAATGGCAGGCATCTATGTGCACGTACCTTTTTGTAAGGTAAAATGTCACTATTGTGATTTTCACTTCTCAGTTCAGCTTAAAAATAGAGTGTCATTGGTTGACGCTATATGTAAAGAGCTAGTTATTCGACAAGATTATATTGGAGATGACAATGTGGCGACTATTTATTTTGGCGGCGGAACGCCGAGTGTTTTAGAACTGCACTTAATTCAAGAACTGCTCGAGGCTATTCAAAACAATTATAAAGTTGATGCCAATTGCGAAATTACACTTGAGTGTAATCCAGATGATCTTGATGAAGAAAAGCTTAAAGGTTTGTATGCTCTAGGTGTTAACCGACTAAGTATTGGAATTCAATCATTTGATAATGATGTGTTGACTTTTATGAATCGGGCGCATAATTCTTCCCAAGCGGTAGAGTCAGTTGTGCTGGCAAAGAAATGTGGATTTGAGAATATTACCATTGATTTAATTTATGGAGTTCCAGGGACAGATATGGATTTATGGAAAAAGCAATTGCAGCAAATGATAGACTTGCAAGTGCCTCATCTTTCTGCTTATTGTTTGACAATTGAAGAAAATACTGTTTTTGGTAATTGGCAAAAAAAAGGAAAACTCAAACCTTATGAAGATCAGGCAAGTTTATTGCAATTTCAATATTTGATGGATATCATGTCAGAGAATGGTTTTGAGCAATATGAAATTTCAAATTTTGCAAAGCCTTCTTTTATTTCAAAGCACAATTCGGCTTATTGGTTGGGAGAACGATATTTGGGAGTTGGGCCTTCTGCACATTCATTTAATGGTGCCGAGCGAAGTTGGAACGTGGCTAGTAATCCAAAGTATTCGCAACTCATTAATAAAAATGAGCAATTTAATGAGCAAGAAACTTTGTCAACTCAAGATCAGTTTAACGAGTATATTTTAACACGCTTGCGAACTAAATGGGGGATTTCACTGACGGATTTGCAAGGGATATCTTCAAAAATGACTACTGAAGCCTTACCAATTTTAAACGAATTTCTTGCCAATGGTGATGTTCAAAAAAACGGAAATGTTTACACCTTAACAAACGGTGGTAAATACATAGCAGATGCTATTTCGGCAGAATTGTTTTCATCCTAAGCGTATTTAGTAAGTGCATTCAAAGCTAATTCTTTCCAAAAACTCTATTTTTGCTCAAAATTAACTTATGGCGGATGAATTAATCCTTGATGGAGAGACACGTGAGCAGAAGTATCAAACTTTGATTCCTCAAATCAAAGCACTGATTGAGGATGAGCCAGATTTGGTAGCGAATTGTGCTAATATTGCAGCAGCACTAAGACAAACATTTGGTTTTTTTTGGGTTGGCTTTTATTTTGTAAAAGACGACGAGTTGGTGTTAGGGCCATTCCAAGGAGATATTGCTTGTACAAGAATAGCAAAGGGAAGAGGAGTTTGTGGAACTGTTTGGCAAAACGGAGAAACTTTAATAGTTCCAGATGTAAACAACTTTCCAGGTCACATAGCATGCAGTGCCGCAAGTCAGTCAGAAATTGTTGTTCCTATAATAAACCATGGGCAAGTGCGTTCAGTACTTGATGTTGATAGCGATAAGTTGGATGACTTTAACGATATAGATCAAAAATATTTAACTGAATTGGCTGTATTCATTGCAGATCGATTTTAGTACATGAAGAGTAAACACTTAAAATATTACGGTTATTTCCTGCTCGGCTTATTATTTATAAGTTGTGCGCAAATTAATCCTTTGCAAGGTGGCGAAAAAGACGCCTTTGCGCCGCGGATCGATTCTTCAGGAACTTATCCTCAAAATGGTCAAACTAATTTTACTGGCTATGAGATTGTGCTAAAATTCTCAGAATATATAGCGTTAAATAATCCCAATGACAATATTATAATTACACCACAGCTAAAGAATAAACCAGATATTTTAGTAAAAAACAAAAAGCTGAGTTTTCTGTTTAAAGAAAAGTTGGAGGAAAACACAACTTACACCATAAGTTTTAATCACGCCGTAACTGATATCACAGAGAAAAATGATTCCATTTTTCAATATGTCTTTTCAACAGGAGATTATATAGATTCATTATCGCTAAGCGGCAAAGTAACAGATGCGTTTACAAATAAAGGTGCCGAGGGTTTTTTAGTAGGGCTTTATGAAGCAAATATTGATTGCCAATATGACTCTATTCCATTTAAAGTGCGCCCAACTTATATTACACAATCAGATAGGACAGGTAATTTTCAGATGAATTATTTAAAGGAGGGAAAATATATAATTTTTGCAATTGAAGATCAGAACAGAAACTTGAAATTAGAACCTTTAGAAAAAAGAGCGTTTACAATGTTAGATACATTGGTGATTGGTATAGATAATGAAAGTGTTGATTTGCGTGCTTTCAGTCCAGATGTGGGAGAGTCTAAATTGATAACAACCAAATTTCAATACCCTGGCCGCTTAGAATTTATCTTTAATAATTCTCCTGAAAAATTTGAGGTTTCTAATGATTTAATGAAGCTTTTGCCAGAAGATACTGGTACTGAAGATTCATTGGTGTATTGGTTAGAAAAAAATCCTCCAGGAAGAATGCAATTCATTGTAAATGTTAATGGCGAAATTGATACAATAAAGCCGCTTTATAAAGGAGTTCCGGAAAAAAATACCGCGACAGGTTTAGTTTTGTCTAATAATTTAAAAGGAGGTAACTTACTTCCGAATGAGTTCTTTACACTAATTAGTTCTGAACCATTTGATAATATTCAAGAGGGGGCCATTCATTTTATGGATAAGGATTCGGTTGAATTGGAAGCAGTGCCCTTTAAGGTTGAAAATTTACGATCATTGGTGTTTGATACGCTTGATGCTCGAACAAAGTTTGTGCGAATAGATTCACTCGCAGCAACATCTAATTTCAATAATGCTGTGGAAAAGGAAACATGGGTTTCTATAGAGCTTTTAGAAGCGGATTATTTCGGATCATTGATTTTGAACATGGATACAGTTTTTGATCAACCTACATTTGTAGAATTGTTGAATAAAGAGGGGGAGGTCATTTCGTTAAAAGAATTTGAACAGAAACTAGTATTCACAGAGCTTAGTCCAGGCAAGTATCAAATCCGTATTATATTTGACGACAATAATGATAATGAATGGACTACAGGATCATTAAAAGATAAAAGATTACCAGAAAAGGTGATTTATAATAAAGAGTTAATTGATGTCAAATCAAGGTGGGAAAAAGAGGTAGATTGGATTATTGAAAATTAGGAAAATGGGATTAATCAAAGATTTTTTAAAAAGTCGGTTGTATATATTAAAGGTGAGAGATCGGTTTTCTGCTCAAGTTCAAATCGGCCAACGTGAACTTTTTCTTAAATATCAACAATGGCATAAAAAAGGAACGCTACCGCAAATTGATGACACTGGTTTTCGTGTTTTTTCGCAATATGAAGAGGATGGAAAGCTCTTATTTATTCTATCTGTAATCGGAATGCAAAACAAAACATTTGTTGAGATAGGTTCAGATGATGGGATTAATAGTAATTGTGCAAATTTGGCACTTAATCATGGTTACCATGGGTTGTTTTTAGATGGGAATCCAAAAAGTATTAAAAGAGGAGAACGATTTTATGGTAAGTATCCACATCCATGGATGTATGCTCCTAAGTTTAAATGCGCAAAAGTAACTGCTGAAAACATTAACGATCTAGTTAGTGAAGCTGGGCTTAGTGGAGATATTGACGTATTGTCAATTGATATTGATGGGAATGATTATTGGGTTTGGAATGCACTGGAAAAGGTGAGTCCTAATGTTGTGATAATTGAAACACACGTTGAATTTGGTATGCGAAATATAGTTGTGCCTTATGATGCAAACTACTTTTTTCCAGGTAAGCACCCTGTTTATCACGGAGCCTCTCCAAAGGCAATGGTTGGTTTGGCAAAAAAGAAAGGGTATAGACTTGTCGGTGCTAATGAGTTAGGTTTTAACTTCATTTTTGTTAAAAATGGCATGGCTGACGAGGAAATTCCAGAAGTTTCAGTTGAATCCGTGCTAACGCACCCTTCTGTCGAGGAATCTTGGGCACGTTTCGAACCAATTAAAGATTGGGAATTTATTGAGCCCTAACCATAATTAAAACTTATAGCGCACTGCAACAGATGCAGTATGTGTAAATGTGTTAAAAGTACCCGTTTTACCACTGTAAGTATCATCCAAAGGTTGGTATTCAACAACGTTAAATTCACTACTTCTTATAAAGGAAGGTTCATATCCACTCGTTATTTCAAATCGATCTTTAATCGGAATTCGAATTGCAGCACGTAAACCAATTCCGTAATACAGGTAATTCGTACTTTTTATAGCGCTTGCATATTGCCAGTTGCTAAAACCACCATTTTGGACAGGAGGTAATTCTGCTTCATGGAAATCGTATACGCATTCAACGCAGTTTACCCAGTCATCCTGTGATGTATCATAACGTGCTCCACGATCATAGGCGCCAAGTAATGTTTGGTTCGTCCCAATAATCAATGAGGCACCAAAGCTCAAATAATCGATCCCTTCATAGTCCATTCCTACATAAAAAGAGTAGCTTTTAGAAAATTCGGCAAGGTCTCTGGAGATAGTAATAGAATCTGATCCAAATAAGATAGAATTTCCTAACCAAACACTTCGATCTCCTTTGCTATAATCACTGCCAAGTTTAACTTTAAAGTTTTCATTAACATTTCTGCGGTATTCAAATCCAAATTTAGATTCGTTAAGCCGATTGAAAGATTGACTGAATTTTACACTAATATCATTGTTGTTTTCCTGAGCCTGACAGAAAGGTGATAGACTAACTAATAGGGCTAATGTTATGCTCTTT
The DNA here is from genome assembly GCA_937136425.1 of uncultured Crocinitomix sp. Taxonomy (GTDB): domain Bacteria; phylum Bacteroidota; class Bacteroidia; order Flavobacteriales_D; family Crocinitomicaceae; genus Crocinitomix. Next base: position 270,378 of record CAKZON010000070.1, on the reverse strand, counting down.
TTCATGGTTTTTATAACGATATCTTAATCAAATTATTTTGCAATAAGAAAAATTGATTGAGAACCTTGAAACATATTTAATCAGAAATAATGTCTCAAATAGGCTGAAAAATAATCCCAATTGTTAATAAGATTCTGCCCATTAACCCGTCCCAAAATGTAACTTTGCAAAAAACAATTGACAAATGAATGTATTGGTATTAGGTTCAGGGGGTAGAGAACATGCAATTGCATGGAAAATTGCACAAAGCTCTCAGATTGATAAGTTATTTATAGCTCCCGGTAACGCAGGTACTGGACAAGAGGGGACTAATGTTGACCTTGCAGTTGATGACTTTGAAGGGATTAAGGCACTTTGCTTAAAAGAGAAAATGGATTTTGTATTTGTAGGGCCTGAAGGACCTCTAGTAAATGGAATTCATGATTACTTTTTGGCAGATGATGAAATTAAGCACATTGCTATCATTGGGCCTAACAAAGAGGCCGCACAATTAGAAGGAAGTAAAGACTTTTCAAAGAAATTTATGAAAAGGCACAATATTCCTACTGCCAAATACCAAACATTTACAAAAGATACATTGGAAAATGGCTATGCTTTTTTAGAATCTCTAAAACCGCCATACGTTCTTAAAGCTGATGGATTGGCTGCAGGTAAAGGGGTATTAATTTTAGATAATTTACCAGAAGCAAAAGCCGAGTTAAAAAGCATGTTGAGTGATGCTAAGTTTGGTGATGCATCTTCTCGTGTTGTTATTGAGGAGTTTTTAGATGGGATCGAACTATCAGTATTTGTTGTTACTGATGGTAAGTCATATAAGAAATTGCCTGAAGCAAAGGATTATAAAAGAATTGGAGAAGGAGATACAGGATTAAATACTGGAGGAATGGGGGCAGTTTCGCCAGTGCCATTTGCCAAGAAGGGCTTCATGGATAAGGTAGAAAACCAAGTAATTATTCCAACAATTAAAGGGTTGATTAAAGATGGGATTGATTATCAAGGTGTCATCTTTTTTGGTTTAATTAATGTTAAAAATGATCCTTTTGTAATTGAGTACAATTGCCGAATGGGAGATCCTGAGACAGAGGTTGTAATTCCTCGTCTTAAGTCTGATATATTAGAGTTGTTTGAAGGTGTTGCAACAAGAACACTTTCAGAAAGAGATGTGGAATTTGATGATCGCACAGCAACTACAGTAATGATGGTTTCTGGAGGTTATCCAAATGCTTACGAAAAAGAAAAATCAATTTCTGGACTTAATGGCATTCATGATTCTATTGTGTTTCATGCCGGAACAAAAAAGGATGGCCCGACGGTTCTAACTGCTGGTGGTCGTGTGTTGAGTGTAACTTCTTATGGTAAAAACAAAGAGAAAGCACTAAAAACAACTTACGATAATGTTGCAAAAATTAATTTTGATAAAGCTTATTACCGTAAGGATATTGGTCACGACATTGTTGAAGAGAAAAAATAATGACGTTGAGGTGATTGCGGATTTAAATTATACGCTTTGCGATTCATGCAGAAATTAAAATTTAACAAGCCAACATCAAATAATTCCTTATATTCGTTTGAGATAAAAATTTAAATGGATCCTGACACGCAATGACAATTTGGATTGTCATCATAATTACCTTATTGTGTTCCGCTTTTTTTTCAGGAATGGAAATTGCCTTTGTTTCTGCAAATAGGCTTAAAATTGAGTTGGACAATAAAACAGGGACTACCTCTGGTAGAATTTTAGCATTTTTCGTTAAAAACACTTCTAATTTTATAAGTGCTATGTTGCTTGGAAATAATATTTCCTTGGTGATTTATGGTATTTATATGGGGTTATTCTTAGGGCCTCCACTGGAGACTTTAATTAGTCCAGATTATGCGGCGGTAATCTTATTAATTCAAACAGTAATATCAACACTAATTGTTTTAATAACTGCCGAGTTCTTACCGAAAGCCATTTTTAGAATCAATCCTAACGGTATTTTGTCCGTGGCAGCTATTCCACTTTTTATCATTTATTGGGTCTTTTTTGGAGGAGTTTTGATTGTAATGTTTTTTTCAAATCTCTTTTTGAAATTAATGAAGACAGACATTGACGATTCGCAACAGGTTTTTACAAAGATTGATTTAGACCATTATGTGCGTGATTTGAATGAGCGAATTGAGGAAGATGCGCATATGGAGAATGAGATTCAAATCTTGAATAATGCACTTGAGTTTTCCAAAATAAAAGCACGTGATTGTCTCATTCCGCGAACAGAAATTGTAGCATGTAATATTGAGGATGATATTTCGGATCTTAAGGAGAAATTCATTGCTACTGGCCTTTCAAAAATCTTAGTTTATCGCGACACTATTGATAATATAATTGGATATGTGCATGCGTACGAGTTGTTTAATAAACCGGATTATATTAAAAATGTAATGTTGCCAATTGGGGTGGTTCCTGAAGCAATTTTAGCAAAAGAGCTTTTAAAGCAGTTTTCCAAAAACAAGCGTAATATCGTGGTGGTGGTTGATGAATTTGGAGGAACATCTGGTATTATTACCGTTGAAGATATTATAGAGGAAATTTTTGGTGAAATTGAGGATGAGCATGATATTAATGAGGCTTTTGAAAAGCAATTGGACGAGAATAAGTTCCTGTTTTCTGGACGTACAGAAATCGATCACCTCATACAACAACATGGTCTTCCGCTTGAGCAGAGTGACGAATTTGAAACCTTAGCAGGTTATGTTATTTCTCATTTAGAGGAAATTCCTAAACCCAAAGAATCATTTGAAACCGATAAGCTAATTTTCACTGTTATTGAAGTAACTGATTCTAAAATTGAAAGCATTGAAATAGAGATTAAAGAATAGTTAAGACTCAATTTCTTAGTCGTTTTATTGCTAAACATCTGAATCAATAAATCGTTTTCGAGAACAACTTAGGCTTCAGCGCATTTCTATAGCAATACTAAGATTCAGCCATTAAAGTGTTAACATACTTTACCATTCAATCATTAAAACATGAACTCATTGCAACATTGAATCATTGTTCGTATCTTTATAGCCACAATAAAAAAGAAAGAGATGTTTAAAGGAGGAAATGGAAAAGTAGATGTATCAAACTCACCCGATAAATTAAATCGATTAGTTGAAGGTACTTTTATTAAAGGAGATATTAAAGCAGATAGCAACTTTCGAATTGACGGAAAGTTAGTGGGGTCATTAGACACTTTAGGGAAATTAGTGATCGGCCCAACTGGAAGAGTAGAAGGGGATGTTAAATGCTCTAATGCAGATATTGAAGGTGAGATGATCGGGAACATTATTGTGGATGGACTTTTAAACATTAAATCAACCGCTAAAATTCAAGGTAACATTACTACAAACCAAATTGGAATGGAAATAGGTTGCGAGTTTAGTGGTGTATGCAATTACATTGAAAAAAACGAGGCGCCATTAATTGCTGAAACAGCAAAAATTGGAGAGCCCGATTCTGAGGTGGTATACTAATAACAAGTTTCTACTTCTAAAATTCCATTTTGGATGATGTATCATTTATCCAGAGTTGTTTAAATAAATAATTCAACATTGAGTAAGTCTAATAAAAACCCTTACATAGTTTTTTCATCAATGGCAGTTCAAATGGGTGTTGCTATTGGAGGAGGAGCATGGGGTGGAAGTGCATTAGATAATTATGTCCAAAATGAAAAACCAATTTGGGCCATTGTATTTTCATTAATTGGAGTTGCAGCCTCTCTCTATTTGTTGATAAGGGCAGCTAAAAAACTAAGTGAAGATGAATAAATCGTTTTTAAGAAATCAAATTCTACGTTTCGTTGTCTTTTTTATAATCATTGCAACAACTCATTATTTATTATTGGCAAATAAATTGCCTTCTATTTATGCAGAAGCGCAACCTTGGAAAATTTATATCTTTTTAATTCCAATAACAGCATTGGGCTTACTTTACATTGTAAAAAGGTATCAAAAGGATAATCAATCAATGGTGAACACTTTCATGTTTTACACAATTGTAAAAATGGTGGCTTCTTTAATTTTTCTTTTTCCTTGGTTTATTTATAAAGATGCAACTAGCAGACCTATGATTATGCAATTTTTTGCAGTTTTCTTTCCTGTGCTGCTTTTAGAGACACTCTTTTTGGTCAGACTTTTAAGCAATTATAGGGTCGAAGACGAAAAAAAGTAAAAAATCAATTAAAATTGTTTCTCAGTTCCCTTTTAATAAATACCTTTGTCGAAAATTTTAAAGGGCATACTCAGTTTGAATCATTTTTGACATGAAAAATTACGCTAGAATTATCCTCTTATTAGTTGTTGCAAGTTTTGCAAATTTTGCGAACGCAATAAGTTCTAACCCTCACAATGATCTTGAGAAGGTTGAAGAGAAAATTGAAAAGGAATTTAATGCTGCTGAACATGCTATTCATCACGCACTTGATGCGCATGAAATTCATGTAGCTGACGGATTTGTAATTCCATTACCTATTATCCTTTGGACAGACAACGGTTTAGTGACTTTTATGTCATCTGAATTTGGTCATGGTGAGCATACTGCACCAGTTGAGCGAAACGGAATGAGCTTTGTAATGTCTCACGAGAAAGTTTATCAATTAAATGCAGGTGAGCACCATGTAGAGTTTGATGCAGAACATCACCCAATAAATGCGACTAAAATCTCAATGGATTTCTCTATTACAAAAAACGTAGTAGCAATTTTCTTAGTGGCTGCATTATTGTTGTTTGTATTTATTCGTTCTGCTAAAAAATACAAAGGTGGTAAACCAGTTGCTCCTTCTGGAATTGCAAAATGGACAGAGCCAGGGGTTGTTTTCGTTCAGGACATAGCAAAAGAAAACATTGAAGGAGATAAGTATAAAAGATTTACTCCTTACCTATTAACATTATTCTTCTTTATCTTTTTTGGAAACTTGTTAGGATTAATTCCTTTCATCTCAAACCCAAACATGACTGGAAGTATTTCAATTACATTGTTGTTGGCAACAATCACATTTGTAATTCAAATGATGAATTCTAAAAAAACCTACTGGTTGCATATTTTAGATCCATTAGGAAACTCATTACCTTGGTATGGTAAATTACCATTGTATTTAATTTTAGTGCCAATTGAAATTGCTGGTATCTTCATTAAGCCTGTTGCATTATTAATTCGTTTGTTTGCGAATATTACTGCAGGGCACATTATTGTTGTATCATTAATCTCAATCATTTTTGTAAACGAAAGTTTAGCATGGGCTGGATTAGCTGTGCCAATGACGTTGTTTATATCAGTACTAGAGTTGTTAGTAGCATTCCTTCAAGCATATATTTTCACAATGCTTGCAGCAATGTATATAGGGTCAGCGGTTGAAAGCGCTCACCATTAATTTGTAATTTTTTAATTAATATATAGTAACATGGAAACAGTAACAGAATTTAGCGGATTAGGTTTTGCAGCGATTGGAGCAGGTTTAGCAGTAATCGGAGCAGGAATCGGTATCGGTAGAATTGGTGGATCAGCTCTAGAAGCAATGGCTCGTCAGCCAGAGTTAGCTAGTAAAATCCAAACTGTAATGATTATTGCAGCGGCATTAGTTGAGGGTGCAGCCCTTTTCGGTATCGTTGTAGCATTCTTACAAGGTTAAGAAAATTGAGAATGGGAATTAGGGATTGCCTAATTCCCACTCTTTAACTATTTGATTAAAAAGAAAAAGATTTAAAAAATGGATTTAATTACACCAGCAGTAGGACAGATATTTTGGGGAGGTTTAGTCTTCATTATCTTATTGATTCTTTTAAAGAAATTTGCTTGGAAACCTATGTTAACAGCTGTTAACGATAGAGAAGCTAGCATCAAAGAGTCTATTGATTTAGCAGAAAAGACAAAAGCTGAAATGGCAGCAATGCAAGCGCAAAACCAAGATCTATTAAAAGAAGCACGTGTTGAACGTGATAAAATGATCAAGGAAGCGACTGATACAGCTAAAAGATTGGTTGAAGAATCAAGAGAAGAAGGAAAAGCACAACAACAAAAAATTGTTGCTGAAGCACAAAAAATCATCAACGCAGAAAAAGCAGCAGCTATTTCTGAATTGAAAACACAAGTGGCTTCATTATCTTTAGAGATTGCAGAAAAAGTAATCAAAGGAGAATTAGCTTCAGATGATAAACAAAAAGCGTTGGCTGAACAAATCGCTAACGACATTAGCTTAAACTAAGAAGATGAGCGTAACAAGAGTAGCATACAGATATGCGCAAGCATTACTTGACCTTTCAACAGAGCAAAATGTTGTGGATAAGGTAAATGCTGATATGGTGCAATTGTCTGACGTATGCAAGGAGTCTAAAGACTTTACGAACTTATTAAATAGCCCTATTGTTGAATCAAAAAAGAAAAGTGATATTTTCACAGCTCTTTTCGAATCAAAAATGGAAAAAATGTCATTAGAGTTTTTGAACTTAATTGTGAAAAATTCTCGTGAAGATATTTTACCGCAAATTGCAGATGGTTTTGTTAGCCTTTATAAAAAGAAAAACAATATCCTTGATGTAACGGTAATTTCGGCTACAACATTGGACAAAGCAACAAAAGATCAAATTGTCAATAAAATTAAAGCGAGCTTTAATGGAACTATTGAATTGATCGAAAAGGTAGATCCATCTTTAATTGGTGGTTTTATTGTGAGAATTGATGATAAGCAAATAGATGCATCTATTGCAAGTCAATTGTCAAACTTGAAAAATATTTTATTAAACTAAGATGAAAAATTTGGTTGTTTTACTTTCGCTTTTATTTGTTTTACCTGCAATGGCACAAGACAAAATAAAAGTTAAATTTAAAGTTGCTAAAGAGCAAGTTTTGATCAATAAGGTAGAATGGGCTAAGTTAGAGTGGGCGGCAAATAAATATTTTTTGAGCACTTTATCTGGAGATGAATTTGTTTCGATCAACCCATTGGAGTATGGGACGGGAAGATACCATTCAAATACGGGAAAGGAAATTATGCATAAGTATTGTGAGGTTAAGTTTATCGGAGTTGATATCCCTGCTTTTGAAGTAGATGCTAACTACAATGAAGCGACTAAACTAATGTATAAAATGAATGTTTTGATAGACGGTAAATTTGTATTGGAAAATGCATCTAAATTCAAAGAGAAGTACCAAGAAGAAGTATCAGAAAAACATTTTTTAACAAAATAGGAAATTACATTATAATTTAAATACAAGGCCGAAAGGTCTAAAATCTAGAGAAAAATGGCAGATGTAAAACCAGCAGAAGTTTCTGCAATCTTGAGGGAGCAACTTTCAGGATTCAAATCAGAAGCAGAATTAGAAGAGGTTGGAACCGTCCTTCAAGTTGGAGATGGTATTGCTCGTATTTATGGATTATCAAGCGTTCAATACGGTGAGATGATCGAATTCAAATCAGGAATTAGAGCGATCGTTCTTAACCTTGAAGAGGATAACGTTGGAGCGGTATTGTTAGGAAAAGGTAACGACATTAAAGAAGGCGATACTGTTAAGCGTTTACGTTTAATTGCTTCTATTCAAGTAGGAGAAGGTATTGTTGGACGTGTTGTTGATACAATGGGTATTCCAATTGATGGTAAAGGAGCGATTGAAGGTGAGACATTTGAAATGCCATTGGAAAGAAAAGCACCAGGAGTTATTTACCGTGAGCCAGTAACAGAGCCACTTCAAACAGGAATTAAAGCAATTGATGCTATGATCCCAGTTGGTAGAGGTCAACGTGAGTTGGTAATTGGAGATAGACAAACAGGTAAAACAACAGTTTGTATTGATACAATTATCAATCAAAAAGAATTTTACGATAAAGGTGAGCCAGTATATTGTATTTATGTTGCAATTGGTCAAAAAGCATCAACTGTTGCAGGACTAGTTGCAAAACTAGAAGCTGCAGGAGCAATGGCTTATACTACTATTGTAGCGGCTAATGCATCTGATGCTGCTCCATTACAATTCTACGCTCCATTCGCGGGTGCAGCAATTGGTGAGTACTTTAGAGATACAGGTAGACCAGCATTAATTGTATTTGATGATTTATCAAAGCAAGCAGTTGCATACCGTGAGGTTTCTTTGTTATTAAGAAGACCACCGGGACGTGAGGCATATCCTGGAGATGTATTCTATTTGCATTCAAGATTATTAGAGAGAGCTGCAAAAGTGATCAATGATGATAAGATTGCTGCTGATATGAATGATGTTCCTGCTTCATTAAAAGGAAAAATCAAAGGTGGAGGTTCTTTAACTGCACTTCCAATCATTGAAACGCAAGCAGGTGATGTATCTGCATATATTCCGACTAACGTAATTTCAATTACAGATGGTCAGATTTTCTTAGAGTCTAACTTGTTTAACGCAGGTGTTCGTCCAGCAATTAACGTAGGTATTTCTGTATCACGTGTAGGAGGTAATGCTCAGATTAAATCAATGAAAAAAGTATCTGGTACTTTGAAACTAGATCAAGCACAATATAGAGAGCTAGAAGCATTTGCTAAATTCGGTTCGGATTTGGATGCAGCTACAAAATCAGTATTGGATAAAGGGGTAAGAAACGTTGAGATTTTGAAGCAAAACGAGGGAGACCCGTTTAGAGTTGAAAATCAAATCGCTATTATCTATGCAGGTACTAAAGGTTTATTAGGAAATGTTCCTGTATCTGAAGTGAAAGCATTCGAGAAAGAATACATTAACTACTTGAACGCAAATCATAAAGATGTAATGGACACATTAGCATCTGGAAAATATGGTACTGATTCAACTTCAGTATTAGAAAAAGTAGCATTAGAATTAGCTTCTAAATACTAAGAATAGAACAAAGATAATTGATCAACCCTTCGTTGGTTTATAGCTGACGAAGGGTTTGATAGACAAAGACTTTAAAATCTGGATTCTATCAGTGAGTGATTAACATGAACGAACGATCTTTTATCTAAAATCTAAAAAAGCATGGCTAACTTAAAAGAAATTAGAAATAGAATCACTTCAGTATCTTCAACTATGCAGATTACTTCTGCTATGAAGATGGTATCTGCTGCTAAATTGAAAAGAGCGCAGGATGCTGTAACGAAGATGATGCCTTATTCTCAAAAATTGCAGGAAATTTTGTCTGGATTGTCTTCTTCATTAGACGCATCTGACAATATTTATGCATCTGATCGTGAAGTGAAAAATGTAGTGATTATCCCTGTAACTTCTAACAGAGGTTTATGTGGAGGATTTAATAACTACGTAATTAAAGAAACTTTAAGATTAGCTAACGAGGATTTTAAAGGGCAAAATGTTTCTATCGTAACTATTGGTAAAAAAGCAACTGATGCTTTTAAAAAATCACCAATGTATGCGTCAGCAGAATTTCTTCCAAGTGATTTGGATGAATTATGGAATGAATTGACTTATGCGAATGCAGCTCCAATTTCTCAGAAATTGATGGATGCTTATGCAAACAAAGACATTGATAAAGTTGTGATTGTTTATAATCACTCTAAAAATGTTGCTACACAAATTGTTAAAACAAGTCAATTGTTACCTGTTGTGCAAGAAGAGGCTGAAGGATCTCAAGCTGAGCTTGATTATATCTTCGAACCTTCTAAAGAGGAAATCGTAGCTGAATTATTACCAAAAACGCTTAAAACACAATTGTATAGTATTCTTTTAGAATCTTATGCAGGTGAACATGGTGCGCGTATGACTGCAATGCATAAAGCAACAGACAACGCATCTGAATTGAACAAAGCGCTTAAATTGGAATATAATAAAGCACGTCAAGCTGCAATTACAAACGAAATTTTAGAAATCGTTGGTGGTGCAGAAGCATTGAACGGCTAATCTACAGCAAAATTATAATTGGACCCCGTTTGCAGATAGAGGTAACTCAATCATGCAAGCGGGGTTTCTTTTTGCCCTAACATTTTATTCTGTGGGTTAAATGTCGCGCAAGAATAAAGTTGATGCGCTCATATTATTCACTCGTCGAATTTTATTCAATCCGTGTAACTAGCCTTCTAAAATTGGCGTATCTTATTCATACACGAAAAACCACATGCATGACTTTAGGAGAGAGAATTCAACAATTACGTAAAGAAAAGCGTTTGACCCAAGCCGCGTTAGCATCAAACATTAGTGTTTCTGTTGCGCAATTAACACGCTATGAAACGCAAGGTGTTCAACCCAACGCAGATGCTTTAAAACGCATGGCAATGGTGTTTGGAATAACAATTGACTATTTGGTTAATGGCACAACTGTTCAAAAAGCAGAAAGCGCTATAACAGATGCAAAACTCATTGGCCTTTTTAAAGAAATTGAACAGCTAGATGCTGAAGATCGATCTGTTATTTCTAAATTAATTGAAGCTTTTGCAATTAAAAAACAAATGGAGAAAATGCTCAAAAAATAATTGACATTAACTTCATTTTAGCGATCGGTTAGAATAACTATTGCCCCTTTAATCTATAAAATCTATCTATTTATCGAAAACCGAAGGTTAATGCCGCTGTCGTACATAGTTTTGTGCAAAATTAAAACTATGAAAAGAATTGTAATATTAGCAATGCTGTGTGGATTGATTAGTACAGGATATGCTCAAGAATTAAATTTTGGAATTAAAGGTGGAATCAACTATTCTTATTTTGGAAATGATGGATCTAGTACGGATGGAATTGGTTTTCACGTAGGTGCAATTGTGAATGCAGGTTTTTCTGATGCATTTAATCTTCGTGCTGAATTATTGTTTTCTGACAGAGCATTACAGAATAAGTCAGAACTTACTTTGTTAGGTGTCACAACATCTTATAAATCGTCTGTAAATCCCATTTATTTGACTTTACCAATATTATACAGATATAATGCTGGAGATAAACTGTCGTTTTATGCAGGGCCTCAATTTTCTTTTTTATTAACTAACTCTATCAGAACAAAGTCGTTTGTTGGAGGTGATGAAATCACAAACGTAAAAGTTTCTGGTTCAGATGCAAAAGCATTTATGAGAGGTTTTGAATTTGCTGTTGCTGCAGGAGCAGAGTTCAATGTCTCTGATAATTTAGGGTTAGGCTTGCGCTATGTTAGAGGATTACAATCTGTAACTGACAATGATAACGCAACAGATTTTTATAATGGGGTACAATTATCCTTGATTTATAATTTATAAACTTGAAAATAATTTATTGAAAGGCTATTTCATTCAATTGAAATGGCCTTTTTTTTATGATTTACCCATCATTTTTTTGACGTACTTTCCAATAATGTCAAACTCTAAATTTACTTTTGACCCTACCTGTAAAGTATGAAAATTAGTATGTTCAATAGTATATGGTATAATATGAACTGAAAATAAACGATCTTCCGATTGAACTACAGTTAAACTTACACCGTTAACGGTTACAGAACCTTTAGATACTGTAACGTCATCATAGTCGTACTCAAAAACGAATTCAGTACTGCCGTCCATTTCAATAATCTCAACACAAGTTCCAACTGTGTCAACATGACCTTGCACAATATGTCCGTCCAAACGAGACCCAACTTTTGTACAACGCTCAAGGTTCACAACATCTCCCTCTTTTAACAATCCTAAATTTGTCCGAAGCAAGGTCTCTTCTATAGCGGTTAGTGTATACTTATTTCCATCTAAAGCAACAACTGTTAAGCAAGTTCCGTTATGTGCAACGCTTTGATCAATTTTTAATTCATCTGTAAATGCGCATGAAAATGTAAAGTGAACATTTGTTCCTTCTTTTTCAATTTTTTCAACCTTGGCTAGCGTTTCAATTATACCTGTGAACATATCGTTATTATTTCTAACAAAGTTAATTACTTAACCTGTATAAATCACGGTTTTTAATCTGAAATAATGTAAGAAACACAGTAAATGAAAAATGCAGTTATATGTCAACTAGGAATTGAATAAGCTCCTTTGTAATAAATACTAATGCTGGGGCTATTGCTGGTTAATAATTTGAATATTACCGTGGAATGTGCGAGGAACTAAACCAGAGAGTTTTATTTCATTAACGATAATGGTATAGAAATAGACTCCATCCGTACATTTTTTACCTGTAGATTGGTAGGTTCCGTCCCAATATATAAACGGATCCGTAGTTTCAAATACGGTTTGTCCCCAACGATTTTGTATTTTTATTTCAATGCTTTCTACAAACTTAAAGGGTAAAATAGGATGGTAAAGATCATTGATGTCATTAAAATCAGGACTAAAAATATTGGGCAACTCATAATAACCTTCGCAATTGTCTATACAAACAATGTTTGAAGGTGCACTTTCATTATTGTATTGAATGGAATCAAGTGCCGTAACATAATAACATCCGGCAATACTACCTCTTCCAAAATGTGTAAAAAAGGTGTCTAAATCACTATCAAATGTCATTAAGTATTCTATGCTATCTCCTTCAAACGGTGCAAAATAGAGGTTGTATCTTGTTACATCATCAGCACAACTATTATTAGGATTTGTCCAATTTAAATAAGTTTCTTCGAGGTCACAATCTCCAGAAATTGACAAAATTGGCGGGCATGGCGGCGTTAGGTCAATTGGAATACCACAAACTTCTTGTGACCAATTTTCTATAGGAGTAACTATTCCGTCTGCCGTATAACCTCCAATACTTTTAATTTTGTAACAATAAGTAACGCCATTTACCAAACCAGTATCAACGTAGCCAATGGTTGGTGCAGCACCAATTAAATCAAACACACCACTACCAGTTGGATTTTCTCTATAAATTTCATAACTGGTATTTGTCCAAGGTGTATTCTCAATCCAATTAATACCTAACTCATTGTCGTTTGGAGTTAGTGTTATATAAATGGATGAAGCAGTTATTGAACCGCCAATCAATAAACCATCACTATAAAGCTCAACCTGATAAGTATAAGGCATGTCTTGTGTATTTAATCCTGTGTCACGGAAAACCGTATCAGGATTATTAATTGAAACTTGATCAGGTGATGTGTAAATCAATGTGTTTGGCCCACCTAAATTTTCCTGACGATATAACCTGTAATGATAAGGCCCGGGATAAAGTACTTCATTTAATTCTTTAGGATAAGACCAGTAGACTGTATCTTCACCTATGCTAGGATCGGTTACCCAAATAGAAACGTGCGTTAAAACAGGTATCTCAAAGTTGAGATGTGCACAAATTTGTTCAGAAACACAGCTTTCGACACCACTCTCATTGATGGCTGTAACCATATAGCAATAATCATTTCCAACTATTAAAACATCTGTATCTGTATAATCGGTTGTTGTAGAACTACCAATTAGCTCATAGCCCATTAAGGCCGGGGTTCCTATATCGCAACACTCATTGTTAACCTCAGAACTGTCTATTGAACGATATATATTATAATTCACAATTCCGTCACACGGAGAAGGATCCCAATTTAATGCCATGGTATTGCCTTCAGGACTGACTGTTAAATTTTCAACTGGAGGAATATTAACCTTAATCCTAAATGTTGAAATGTCGGAAAGTTGCACCATTGGATGGTGGTTTGTAGCATGCACATTGATGCTATAATATGAAGAGGATGCATCTGCACATTCAGGGTTCCATAAAAACACACCAGTTGCATCAGGCGTACCAGTGTCTTCCACAAAAATGGCAGGATTATCAGTTAAATGAAAAATAGCTCCAGTAGCAGAAACCGTTACGCCGTTTTCAGGGTCACTACCTGAAACTGTTAAACTCAAATCTGTTCCAGCAAATACGCAAGTGTCAGCAAGTTCCTCAACTGTTGGTGGACCATGTTCACAATTAACAACAGTGAATTGCATGTCTTGAATAACAGAGCCAACATAAAAACCATTGCGATATTCTGAAATTTTGATAGCAATATTATATTCTCCTAAAATACCTGGAGAATCCCAACACATGGTTCCTGTAACAGGGTCAATAGACATGACTCCTCCTCCAACATCTTCCGGAAAACGATAAATTGAAGGAATACTCATTTCTAAGCAATCTTCACCACGACAGGGAACTAATGCATAACTTAAGCTATCCCCGTCAGGATCATAGGCTGAAACATTATAACAATAGATTTGATTAACGCAGGCAAATTCAGGACAGGGACAATCTTCTATTATTAGTGAATTATTTGGAGTCCCTATAAAAGGTGATATAATCAATTCTGTTTGAATACAAAAAACCTTGTCAACAGAATTGGTAATATTATTGACACCAGCATTTCTATTCGGGTCTTCCACTTCGATAATATAAGAATCTGGTCCCGTAAATGTGTGCTGACCTACATAAGTGTTTTTTTGAACAAAATAAGTTCCAATGGTGTCTCTAGTTGTTCTAGCAAGTGTGTCAACGGTTCCATCTCCCCAACGAATTTCCAATTCGGGACGATCTGCCTCAGTCGGGTATTTCGTACAAGTTGTTACTGTAAATTCATAAGTTAATCCAGATATGTGGACATAACTGATTGAACCAGAGCGATTATGTGTTGCAAGGCTGCTTAAAGGAAGCAACAAGAACAGAATTAGATATGTAATGGAACGTACCAAGTTTTTTTTAGTGCAAGGGTATCAAATATACAAAAAAGCTACCGTATCTCTTGATATATAACGTAAAAAGGAGGCATTTAGTTGAATCGAATGACTAATCTGTATGAGATTTTAATTGAGTGGAAAAAATGATACCTTTACGAAAAATTTTCTTTGATGCTTATTCACGTTAAAAAAACCGCCCAAATACAATCAGAAAATAGAGTTTTCTTGATTGGTAATTTAAACGAATTAAAAAAAACAGACCTTTCAAATAAAGAGCGCAATTATTTTAATGCCGAGTTAAAAAACAATAAATGGGCTTTTACAAACAATACAGGAGTATTCACTTTTGTTTGTATTGTAGAAAAGCTAAAGCAAAACAAAGGTCGCGAAGCAACAAGAAAACACGGATTTAGTGTTTACGAAGTTGCAAAAGCGAAATGTAAAAGTTTGGCAATTATCAGTAAGGATGCTACAGCCGTTGAATTGTTTGCTGAAGGGTTATCTCTTTCTTCTTATAAGTTTGAAAAATATTTGTCTAAAGACAGAAAAGAAAAAAACTGTTTGACTAAAGTGACTACAAACAATCAAGATGCTGATTTAAAAACGGTGTCGAGCATTGTTGATGCAACAGTTTGGTCACGTGACTTAGTTAATGAACCGCTTTCATATTTAACAGCAACCAAATTATCTGAAGAAATTAAAGATAAATGCGGTAAAGCTGGAGTAAAGGTTGAAGTGTTTAAAAAGGCAAAAATTGAAAGCCTTAAAATGGGTGGATTACTTGCCGTTAATAAAGGATCAATAGACCCGCCAACATTTACAATATTAGAATGGAAACCAAAAAAAGTGGTAAACGCTAAACCAATTGTTTTGGTAGGTAAAGGAATTGTTTATGATACTGGTGGTTTAAGTTTAAAGCCCACTGCAAACTCAATGGACTTTATGAAAAGTGACATGGGTGGAGCTGCAGCAATGGTAGGAACAACGTTAGCAATTGCTAAATTAAAGTTGCCTTTGCATATCATTACACTTATTCCGGCTACAGATAATAGACCTGGAGGAAATGCATATGCACCAGGTGACATAATAACAATGTTTGATGGAACCACAGTAGAGGTTTTAAATACAGATGCTGAGGGCCGTATGGTATTGGCAGATGCTTTGGCTTATGCAAAAAAATATGATCCGGAATTAGTAATTGACGGAGCTACTTTAACAGGTTCTGCAGTTAGAGCAATAGGGCTGTTTGGAATTTGTGCCATGGGTAATGCTCCTCAAAAAGAATTTAATTTATTAGACAAGGCTGGAATGCAAGCGCATGATAGAATTGTTCAGTTTCCTTTTTGGGATGATTATGCGGCTGAAATGAAGTCGCCAATTGCTGATTTAAATAACCTAGGTGGGCCATATGCTGGATTAATAACCGCTGGGAAATTTTTGGAGCATTTTACGGATTATCCATACATCCACTTAGATATTGCAGGACCAACATTTATGCATAAAAGAGATAATTATCGCGGGTTAGGTGGAACAGGAGCTGGTGTGCGTTTGTTAACTGAATATTTCAGAAACAAAGCAAAAGAAATGAAAAAATAAAAAGATTTTAAAGATGATTAAAGTAGGAATTTCTATAGGTGATATTAATGGTATTGGTTTAGAGGTAGTGATAAAAGCCTTATCTGACTCTAAAGTTTATGCTAATTCTATTCCAATAATTTACGGCTCATCAAAAGCTATGTCTTTTCATAAAAAGGCAATCGATAAGCAAGATTTTCAGTATTTGGCTGTAAAAGATGCGAAAGATGCAAAGCCGAAAAAAGTAAACTTAATCAACTGTTGGGAGGAAGAGGTTAAAATTGTTTTAGGAGAAAAGAACGCTAATGGCGGTACTTATGCTTTAAAATCGTTAGAAAAGGCAACTGCAGATTTAAAAGAGAATAAAATTGATGTGCTCGTTACGGCTCCAATCAATAAAGATTGCGTGCGAGATGCAGGATTTGAATTTCCAGGACATACAGAATATTTGGCAAGCATGTCTGGTGCTGAGGATGTTTTAATGTTTATGGTGGCGGACACACTGCGTGTTGGTGTAGTAACTGGGCATGTGCCTTTGAAAGATGTTGCGGCACTTATTACGAAAGAAGCGGTTGAAAATAAATTGCGTCTGATGTTAAAATCTTTGAGACAAGATTTTTTAATTCAAAAACCAAAAATTGCGGTTTTAGGTCTTAATCCACATGCGGGTGATAGAGGTACTTTGGGTGATGAAGAGATTGAAATAATTAATCCTGTAATTCAGAAATTGCGTGATGAGGGAGAGTTGGTTTATGGATCATATTCTTCAGATGGGTTTTTTGGATCATCAAATTTGAAAAACTTTGATGCCATATTGTCTATGTATCATGATCAAGGATTGACTGGGTTTAAATCCATCTCATTTGATGAAGGTGTGAACTTTACAGCTGGTTTGCCAATAGTACGAACATCACCAGATCATGGAACAGCTTATGATATTGCAGGGAAGGATAAAGCTTCGCCTAGGTCGTTCAGAAATGCGTACTTTTTAGCGTGCGACATTCATGATAGAAGAAAACAATATGCAGAATTGCATAAAAACCCTTTAAAAAAGCAAAGTACTAAAAAATAGAATTTTCAACTTAAACAGTTGTTTTTCATTGGTTTAAATTTATTTTCGATTAATAAAATAGACTTAAATGGATATTTCTAAGATGAAATTAAAAAACGCTTGTTGAAATTAAAATATTATTAATACCTTTGCGCTCTGTTTTGTTGTGGGAAAGAAAAGTGAATATGTAATTGGATTTTCAAGCTTGCTTGATGGAAAACACGATTTTCACTACAAAATAGGAAACGAGTTCTTTGAACATTTTGATTATTCGGACATTGAAGGCGCCGATCTAACATTGGATCTTTTATTAGAAAAGAAACCCAATATGTTGATTGTAACTTTAAAGACCGAAGGAAGTATAAAAGTAATGTGCGACAAATGCACGGATAGTTTTGAATATCCAGTCGCTGGAGAAGATGAAGTTATTTATAAATTCACCGAAGAAGAATTGGATGATGAAAAAATAATTAGCATTCTGCCAAATGAAGTTGAAATTGATGTAACAATTCCAATTTTTGAATTTACATCTTTACTGCTTCCATCCAGAAGGATTCATCCGGATGGAGAGTGTAATGAAGAAATGTTGAAAGAAATTGATAATTATTTGATGGTAGAGTCGGATAATGTGGAGGAGGATACCGATAACGATCGGGAAGAACCAGAAGATAATGACATTGACCCGAGATGGTCGCAATTAAAGAATTTAAAGTAATAAATTGATATAAGAATACCGGACATCAGAATTGTGAAAAGACAAACTAATCATAATTCTAAGTCATAAAAATAGAAACAATGGCACATCCTAAGAGAAAAATATCTAAAACAAGAAGAGATAAGAGAAGAACGCACGTGAAAGCAGTTGCAGATAATATTTCAACTTGTCCTACAACAGGTCAACCGCATTTATTTCATAGAGCGCACTGGCATGAAGGGAAACTTTACTATAAAGGTAAAGTTGTAATGGAAAAAGAAGTAGCTGTTTGATATAGCCCCAATTAGGGTCGGTTATAAATACCGGTAATTCAATAAAATATTCAGGATAATAAGATTGTACTTTAGTACTTATCTTATTATCCTTTTTTCATTTTGGGACATTCGAAACAAGCAATAGTTCTAAGTGAAAAAGGATAGTTTTCGGCAATAATTGAAGAAAATGGTCATTTATTGAATCAAATTTTGAAAAAAAGCGTCATTCTAAGCTTTTTTTGATAAATTTAGTGCCCATTAAAATTATGTCAAACATTTACATTATGCATTTGCCAGAGTAATCATTAAGATTACATTTGATAACCAATTAATCGTATGACGAAAATTACAGCAGCTATTACCTCCGTACAAGGATACGTACCAGAAAAAATCCTTTCAAATGCGGACCTGGAAAAAATGGTGGACACCAATGATGAGTGGATCACTTCAAGAACAGGAATTAAAGAAAGAAGAATGGCAGCACCTGGTGAGGCTTTGTCTGATTTCGGAGTAAAAATTATCGAAGGAATTTGTGAAAAGAGAGGAATATCACCTCTTGATATCGACATGGTTGTTGTTGGATCAATAACTGGAGATTATCGTTTTCCAAGTAGTGCCAACGTAATGTGTGATAAAGCTGGCTGTAAAAATGCCTGGGGTTTTGATTTAAGCGCGGCTTGTTCAGGATTTCTTTATGCATTAGATGTGGGGCGTGTATATGTTGAAAATGGTACGCACAAAAAAGTAATTGTAATTGGTGCTGATGTCATGTCAAGCATTATTAATTATGAAGATAGAGCAACTTGTATCATCTTCGGAGATGGTGGCGGTGGAGTCTTATTAGAGCCGAATGAAGAAGGTCTTGGTGTTCAAGATTCGATTTTAAGGTCTGATGGATCTGGCAGACAATTCTTATTACAAGAAGTAGGCGGATCTAAAGAGCCGTTGACTCCAGAAAATGTTCATGAGAACAGACAATATGTTTACCAAGAAGGACAAACGGTATTTAAAAACGCCGTGCGCAATATGGCAGATGTTGCAGCAGAAATCATGGAAAAAAACAACCTCGAAAGTGAAGATGTTGCATGGTTAGTTCCTCACCAAGCCAATTTAAGAATTATTGACGCTACTGCCAGAAGAATGGGCGTAGGTACTGAAAAGGTAATGGTGAACATTCAAAAATATGGAAATACAACCGCAGGTACAATTCCATTGTGCTTGTGGGAATGGGAAGATAAATTAAAAAAAGGCGACAACCTCGTGTTAGCATCATTTGGTGGTGGTTTCACATGGGGCGCAATTTATTTGAAATGGGCATACTAGCCCGGTAATATTTAAACCACTCGTGTTTAAGCGAGTCGAAATAAAAATCATTGAATAAGTTATGAGTATGGATAGCAAAGAAATTCAAAGCCTAATTAAGTTCGTTTCAAAATCGGGCGTTAACGAGGTAAGCATTGAGCAAGGTGAATTTAAAATCACCATTAAAACCGATTCAGGACCGCAAGAGCAACATTATATTGTTCAGCAACCGCAACAAGTTCAACAAGCGCCTGTTCAGGTTGCTCCTCCGGCTGCGGCGGCTCCAGCTGCTCCAGCAGCAGCTCCAGTTGATGCAGCTCCGGATTCAGCTGCAAACGGAAATTATATTGAGATTAAATCACCAATGATTGGTACTTTCTACAGAAAACCATCTCCAGACAAAGAATCATTTGTAAATATTGGAGACACTATTGGTGTAGGTGATGTTATTTGTGTTGTTGAAGCCATGAAATTGTTTAACGAAATTGAATCAGAAGTTTCTGGTAAAATCGTTAAAGTTTTAGTGGACGATAATTCACCAATTGAGTACGATCAGCCTTTATTTTTGGTAGATCCTTCATAAGGTTACTTTTTCAAGTATAAACAATTGGTTTGTATTGAGGAGTAATAGGTATTAACGAAGTCTTGTTTCTAGAATAATGTCTTGAAGCAATTCTTTTTAAGTAATGCAAAAATGTTTGATAAAATATTAATAGCAAATAGAGGTGAAATTGCACTCCGCGTAATTAGAACCTGTAAAGAAATGGGGATCAAAACTGTCGCAGTATATTCTACGGCAGATCGTGATAGTTTGCACGTACGTTTTGCTGATGAAGCAGTATGTATTGGTCCTCCTCAAAGTGCCGATTCATATTTGGATATTGCGCGCATAATTGCTGCATGTGAAATTACAAATGCGGATGCTGTGCACCCTGGATATGGATTCTTATCTGAAAACGCTGCTTTTTCAAAAGTATGTGAAGAAAATGGAATTAAATTTATTGGAGCATCACCTGAAATGATTGATGGTATGGGGGATAAAGCCTCTGCAAAAGCCACAATGATTAAAGCAGGTGTCCCATGTATTCCTGGATCTAAAGGAATTTTAAAAGATTTTGCTGAAGCTAAAAAATTAGCAGCTGAAATCGTATATCCTGTTATGTTAAAAGCTACTGCCGGTGGTGGTGGTAAAGGAATGCGTGCTGTCTGGAAAGCTGAAGACCTTGAAGATGCTTGGAATTCTGCTAGAACAGAATCTAAAGCCGCGTTTGGTAACGACGGAATGTACATGGAGAAATTGATTGAAGAGCCACGCCATATTGAAATCCAAATTGCTGGAGATAAATATGGAAATGCTTGTCATATGTCTGAAAGAGATTGTTCGATCCAAAGAAGACATCAAAAATTGGTTGAAGAAACTCCTTCTCCATTCATGACAACTCGTTTAAGATCTAAAATGGGTAAAGCTGCCGTTAAAGCAGCTAAGGCCGTTAAGTATGAAGGAGTAGGAACTGTTGAGTTTTTGGTAGACAAAAACCGCGATTTCTATTTCATGGAAATGAATACAAGAATTCAGGTAGAGCACACAATTACTGAAGAAGTAATTAATTATGATTTGATTAAAGAACAAATCAAATTGGCTGCTGGAGAAAAAATTACTGGAAAAGAGTATTTCCCAACTATGCACGCTATTCAGTGTAGAATTAATGCGGAAGATCCATTAAATGACTTCAGACCAAGTCCTGGAAAAATTACAGATTATCATGAGCCTGGCGGGCATGGAATTAGAATTGACACGCATGTTTATGCAGGTTATGTAATTCCGCCTTATTATGATTCAATGATTTCAAAATTGATCACAGTAGCTCAAACAAGAGAAGAGGCTATTACTAAAATGGAACGTGCCTTGGAGGAATACTTCATAGACGGTGTTAAAACTACGATTCCGTTTCATGCTCAATTAATGAAAGATGAAAATTTCAGAAAAGGAGAATTCACAACTAAATTTATGGAAGACTTTGAAATTAAAAAATATTAATTTCACCTAGTTTTTAAACCTATAGAAAAAAGCCTTAACATTATTGTTAGGGCTTTTTTTATTGCCAAATAAGGCATTGTTTGTTGTAAGCTTATGAATTTGTTTTAGTGCTTGTTGCAATCAATTTAGAGCGAGAAAAAAACGTCATTTGTAAATAGTGTAACAATTAGGTAACTTTAGCACTTATAGTTAAGTATAAATACCAAGTTGAATAAATTTCTTCCATATCTCTGTCTTATATTATTGCCATTTTATTCAAATGCGCAGGATATTCATTTTTCGCAAATTACACGGACACAATTTTTAATTAACCCTGCATTTACAGGGACTTTTAGTGGAAATGTTCGCGCAACAATGAATTGGAAAGATCAATGGAGGTCCATCAATAAAACATTTCGCACTTATGCTACTTCTGCTGAAGTATCTTTTGGTAAAGGCCGTGCAAGAAGACCAACGTTTTATGCCCTAGGTTTACATATGGCGAAAGATGTGTCTGGAGATATTCAATTAGGTACGACTACAATTGGTTCAAGTTTTTCTTCTCTCATCCAACTGTCGCGAAACCAAAGGTTATGCCTTGGTATTCAGGGGGCTTTTGGTAAGTCAGGCATAAATGCGACTAATATGCAATGGGGAAGTCAGTATTCTGGCTTAAACTTCGATCCAACATTATATGATGGAGAAGGAATTGAGTACTTACCGCAACAATATTGGGATTTTTCTGCAGGAATTGGTTATTGGTATCATAAAAATGATCGTAATGTAGTGTTTGGTTCACCTCAAGATGCACGAATTGGTTTGGCAGTTTATCACATTAACCGACCAGAAAATTCATTTGTGGTAAACGGAAATTCTCGTGTACCTATGAGAGCAGTTTTTCATGCCTCAGCATTATTTGGTACACCGGTGACAAATTTATATTGGTTTCCTAATTTAACTGCTGAGTTTCAAGGGCCACAAAACGAGTTTTTATTTGGTACTTTGATGAAATATGTCATCAAGTCTGGCTCTCGAATGACAGGTATGACAACAGACATGTCAGTTGCTGGTGGGTTAAACTTTAGAGTTAATAATGTTTTTGATGCTATTGTTCCTCAAGTTTTCTTCGATTTTCAAGCATTTTCAGTAGGAATGTCATACGATATTAACGTTTCAGGACTCAATGCTGCATCCTCTTATCGGGGCGGATTTGAGCTTTCTTTACGTTTTACAAATCCAGATAGATATACCCACAGAAATCCACAAAGAAGAGCAGTGTCAATTTAAAGTAGAATATTAAAATAGAATTTATATATTTGTTTGCCTTAAATTAAACCACGTCCATGAAAATTTTTAGTCTTTTATGTAGTTTTTCATTGCTTTTAATCGTTACATCTTGTGGCGGCGGTAGTGAAGATGGAGATACAGATTTATCTAATCCAAATGAACTTACGAAAGTTGAAGGAGGAAAGTTTGGAGGTGGAGTACTTCGATTAAATTCAGTAGAGGATTATACAAGCTTGTTTCCAGCATCAATCAATGACATTTATTCCACTCATATTGCTAGTCAAGGATATGAAGGATTATTACGTTTAAATCAAAAAACATTAGAGGTTGAGCCTTGCCTTGCCGAGTCATTTAATATTGATAAGGATAAAAAGACCTATACTTTTCATTTGCGTAAAGGAGTGAAATTTATTGATGACGAATGCTTTGCTAATGGCAAAGGGCGTGAGATCAACGCCGAAGATTTCAAGTATTGTTTTGAGTTTTTATGTTCAAACCATCAAGAAAACAAATGGCCTTCGTTGTTTAGAGATCGTTTAGTAGGAGCGCATGAATATGCAGACGGAACAGCAAATTCAGTGGCAGGTATTAACGTAATTGATGATTATACAATCGAGTTAGAGTTGATTAATCCTTTTTCTGGATTTCCTAACTTATTAACCATATTAGCGGCAGCTGTTTATCCTAAAGAGGCAATCGATACTTATGGATATGATGGAATGCAAAATAGAATTGTAGGTTCTGGACCATTTATTCCAACTAATATTGAAAATGGAAACTCAGTAACTTTTGTTAAGAACCAAAACTACTGGAGAAAAGATGAATTTGGTAATCAATTACCATTCTTAAATCAAGTTGAATTTTCTTTTATTAAAGATAAAAACGCAGAGCTTAAAGCTTTTCAGGATGATCAATTAGATATGCTGTGGGGAATTCCTGTTGAGGAGATTCAAAACATAATGGGAAGTTTAGAAGAAGCTAAGGATGGATTAAACAAAGAGTTTGAAGTACAGTCTATAAATAGTTTAAATGTTCAGTACTATGGTTTCTTATATACAAGTGATGTTTTCAATGATGTACGAGTAAGAAGAGCATTTAATTATGCGGTGGATAGAGATTCATTGACAAACTTTGTTTTACAGGGTGAAGGTAGTGCGGCGCATAACGGATTTGTTCCTGAAATGTCTGGTTATCCTAGTGAAACGGTTAATGGGTTTGATTATAACCCTGAAATGGCGCAAAAATTAATGAAAGAGGCAGGTTATCCTGATGGAAAAGGATTTCCAGAAATTACGTTAAACTTGAATGCTAGTGGGGGTGTAAATGAAAAAATTGCAGATGCCATTACATATATGATTAATAAAAATTTGGGAGTTAATATTGCTCTTAATGTTATGCCAATGTCTGAATTGCATCCAAAGGTTGAACGAGGTGAAGTTGATTTCTGGCGTTTTGGTTGGATTGCTGATTATCCAGATCCTTCCAATTTCTTGTATTTATTTCACGGTAAAAACATTATTGAAGGTAAAGAGTCTTCAATTAATTATTTCCGTTATTCAAACCCTGAGTTTGATAAGGTGTACGAAGAGGCATTGGTTGAAATTGATACTGAAAAAAGAATGAAATTATACGCTCAGGCTGATCAAATTTTGATGGATGATGCGGTTATAATGCCTTTGTTCTTTAATATCGATATTCGTTTGATCGATCCAGATATTCAAGATTTTGACATTAATGAAATGGAATACCGTGACCTTTCTGTGGTTTATTATAAAAAAGTAAACAAAGGAAATGTGCGTGTCTATGACAATCTAGAAGGGGAAGAAGCCGAGGAACAATAAACGGCCAAATTTCAACTCTTCTTTATCTATTGCCAATTACTGGCTAGTCGTTCGATAGGATTAAATAAAATCGTCCCTTTTTCAATCTGCGCCGTCTAATTATTGGTCTTCGAGCACCTGGTTTGCCATAAGATCTTTTAACGACTTCTCCGGATTCATTTATACGATACAGTCTATTCTTTCTTCCAATAAGAAAACCTCTTGGTTTATGCCTACGAGCAATTAAATTTTTAACGATAATGGTGTCTCTTGCAATAATAAATGTGTCTACCAAAGAATAGTTAGGGTAAATGAATTTTATAGTGTCTCCCACCATGGTAAAGTTGCCACTAAATTGGTCATTCGTTAAATCTCCTACAAATTGATACTCGAACGTACTATCCTCATTTAATTTTAATGATGTACCAAACCATCCAGTTTCATCAAAAACACTTTTATAAGTACCAAAAACTAACTGCGATTTTTGCGAAAAAGTTGTAATGGAAATAAATAGTAAGAATGGTAATAGGATTTGCATCATGCAAATTGGATGCAAAGTTCAACCTAAATCCATAATTCAGGTAAAGATAAACAGGTACGTTAATTGAAAATTATCCAACCAAGTCGTTTTTCATCAAGTAAGCAGCAATTTGAACGGCATTTGTAGCAGCTCCTTTTCTTAAGTTATCTGCAACAATCCATAAGTTTAACGTGTTGTTCTGGCTTTCGTCTCTTCTAATTCGCCCAACAAAAACATCATCCTTTCCTTTTGCATACAATGGCATTGGGTAGGTATTGGTGTCCACATTATCTTTTAGTGTAACGCCTTCTGTTTCATGCAAGATTTTGCGAACGTCATCTATATTAAAATCAGCTTCAAATTCAATATTAACAGCTTCAGAATGCCCACCTGAAACTGGTACACGAACAGCAGTTGCAGTAACATTAATTGCTGGGTCAAGAATCTTTTTAGTTTCGTTGGTTAACTTCATCTCTTCCTTTGTATATCCGTTTTCTGTAAACGAGTCACAATGTGGAAGACAATTACCTTCTATCGGATATGGATAAGCCATTTCTCCGTTAACGCCATTCTTTTCATTCTCTAATTGTTTCATGGCTTTCATGCCTGAACCTGAAATAGACTGGTAAGTAGAAACAACTACACGCTTAATGCCATACTTCTTATGTAATGGCGCTAATACCATTACTAACTGAATTGTTGAGCAGTTAGGGTTAGCAATTATTTTATCAGTTGCTTGTATTAAGTTTGCGTTAATTTCTGGAACAACCAAACGCTTGTCAGTATCCATTCTAAAAGCGCTCGAATTGTCAATAACCGTTGTGCCAACTGCTTCAAATTTTGGAGCCCATTCTAAAGATGTTGCACCGCCAGCAGAAAAAATTGCAATGTCCGGTTGCTTAGCAACAGCATCTGTTAATCCAATTATTGTATGTGTTTCACCCTTATATTGGATAGGTTTTCCTGCAGATCTTTCTGATGCTACAAAATAATACGTGTCTATAGGTAAATTATATGCTTCTAAAACCGCTATAATTTCTGTTCCAACCATTCCTGTTGCCCCTACAATTGCTACTTTCATACTTAATTTTTTTAGACGAAGCAAAAGTAGTATATTTAGCAGTCGAAGAGCTTATCATTATGAGATTTTATTTAACAGTCGTTTTTTTATTCGTGACGTTTATAACGAGTGCGCAGTTCTCTGATGACTTTGAAGACGGCAATTTTAATGTCGATCCTGTTTGGACTGGTATGGATGCAAATTTTGAAGTAGATGAATTGAATCAACTACATTTAGTGGCCCCTGCAGTGGCAGATACTTCCTATTTGTCAGTTTTTACAACCTTGATTGATGACGTTACTTGGGATTTTTGGTTGAATATGGATTTTAATCCATCATCAGGAAATAATGCTCGGGTTTATTTAGTTTCTGATCAAGAAAACCTAAAGGGAAGTTTGAACGGTTATTTCGTGATGGTGGGTAACACTGATGATGAAATCAGTTTATATCGCCAGACAGGTGAATCGATTACGAAAATAATTGATGGCGCAGATGATGTAACAGATGTAGATGATATAGAAGTTCGCGTCCGTGTCACAAGAGATGCTTCTGGAAACTGGGAATTACTGAGAGACGCAACAGGTGGATATGCCTTTATTTCAGAAGGAACAATCACAGATGTTACATATACGACAACGAGTTACTTTGGGGTGTTTTGTAAATATACTTCCTCTAGGTCTGAATTGTTTTATTTCGACAATTTAGGGAGTCCGTATGTAGATGCTATACCTCCAACCTTAGAAAGTGCAACTGTTGTTTCAAGTACTGAGTTGGATGTCCTTTTTTCTGAACCGATTGATCCTGCTACAGGAACTGTTTTTTCAAATTACACAATTGATGGTGGAATAGGAAACCCTACTGGGGCAACTGTGGATGGCGTAAACCCTGCGTTAGTTCATTTAACAATGGGTACAGCATTTACAAATGGTGAAACCTATGAATTGTCGATTGAAAATGTAGAAGATATTGATAGTAATCCTATTGAATTACCAGCAGCTACATCATTTTTATATTTTGTTCCAGAACCGGCAATTGAGAATGATGTAATCATTACTGAAATACTGGCAGACCCTAACCCTGTAATAGGTTTACCAGAGTTGGAGTTTTTCGAAATTTATAACCGATCCGATAAAATCTTTGATTTGGCAAGCTGGACAATTAATGATAATTCGACAACTGCGGAGTTTGCGACTTATATTTTAAGACCAGATGAATATGTTGTAATTTGCGGGCCAGATGAAGGTGTACTATTTGGAATCACTAACTTTTTAGAAGTTGAAGGTTTGCCTACGCTAACCAATTCAGAAGATGATCTTGTTTTGAAAGATAATGCTGGATTAGAAATTGATTCTGTTCACTATTTCCAGTTTTGGTATAATGACGCAGAGAAAGATGATGGTGGATGGACACTAGAGCGTAAACATTTGAATTCTCCCTGTAGCGATTATAATAATTGGGGAGCATCAATAAACGCAAATGGCGGAACACCTGGTGAGCAAAATTCTATTTGGACAGATGAAGATGATGTAACAAGTCCAATGGTTATGGAGCGATTGGTAAATAGTGAAACTGAAGTTGTTTTAACTTTTACAGAGTCTTTAGATACTTTAATTCCTATATCAGTAGAAATATCGCCTAGTGTAGGTTCTATTTCAGGTTCATTTTTAAGTTTAGACATGTATCAGTTGGACATATTTACGCTTGAAGAGAATGAAACTTACACGCTTAGCCTAACAGGTGGTCAGGATTGCTGGGGGAACTTATTGCATGACACAGTTATTTTTGGATTGCCTGGTACGATTGAACCTGAAGACATTATTCTAAATGAAATTTTGTTTGATCCGAAAACAGGTGGATCAGATTATGTGGAAGTTTATAATGTGTCGGATAAAATATTAGATCTTCATCAATTGTATTTAGCCAACTGGAATGATAGTATTACCAATTACGAACAAATAGGTTCTAGCCAATATTTATTATTACCTGGAGAATACGCAACGTTGACAGAAGATTCTGCAGATGTAATAAATGATTTTGCCATATATGGCATAGGACGGTTTATTGATACTGAATTGCCAACGTATCCAAACGATTCTGGTACTGTTTATCTTTTAGCTGGAGACTCAACAATTATTGATTATTTCCATTATGATGATGACTATCATTTTGCATTATTAAATTCAGAAGATGGCAAATCTTTAGAGCGAATTAGTTTCGGTGGAGGAATGAATAATCCGGATAATTGGCACACGGCTTCTGAAAATGTAGATTGGGGTACTCCAGGTTATTTAAATTCGCAAGCGGCAATGCCTGTGACTGTGGGTGATGTTAGTTTAGATCCGCAATTGTTTTCACCCGACAATGATGGTTATAATGATGTGGTAACGATTAATTTTGATTTAACAGATACGGATAATGTTTTGGATGTTACAATTTACGATAATCAAGGACGCTTAATCCGATTATTAAAGGATAATTACTTTATAGGGCAAACTGGCTTTATAACCTGGGACGGAATTAATGATAACGGTGAAAAGGCAGCCATTGGTTCATACATCATTTTGGTTTCTGTTAAAAACGCTGCAGGTGATGAAACTTTATTCAAGTTAGTTACCGTGCTTGCAGGACAGTTGTAAACATGAAGACAAGTTAATTTTGTTACTAGTCACTGATTGCACAAACAATGTCTTTTACCTAAGCGAAATGGCACTTAAAAATTCTGATTCTTTTGTAAAAAGATTGACGCATCCCAAAAATAATTAAATGGACGATATAAATTCAATAGAGGACTTATTGCAAAAATGGGAAGGTTCCGTTACAGGTTATCTACCAAAAGTGCTTGTCGCACTCTTGGTGCTGATCGCTTTCTATTTTGTAGCCAAATTATTTAAAAAAATAAGTCTTCGATTTTATACACGCGTTTTCAAAAACCATAAAGAAACCGCTAAAGTCATTTCAGTCATTTTTTATGTTTTCTTCCTGTTGTCAGGTGTGTTTTTAGCATTGGAAATTTTAGGACTTGAAAGTGTTTTAACAAAACTATTGGCGGGAGCAGGGATAGTAGGAATTGTTGCAGGGTTTGCCTTTAAAGATATTGCGTCTAATGCCTTTGCAGGGCTTTTATTAAACGTTCAACGCCCATTTAAAAAAGATGATTGGGTGTCAATCGATAATAATTTTGGAACAATTAGAGAGATTGGATGGATAACTACTTCCATTAAAACAATTTCCGGACAAGAGGTTTTTGTACCTAATCAAGTTATCTATAACAATACATTTACAAATTTTTCAACCTTTCAACGTCGCCGAGTAATCCTTAAAAGCGGAGTGTCTTATGGTGATGATCTTGAACATGTAAAAGCCGTGTCTATTGATGAAGTAAAAAAAATTGATGCACTGCTTGAAGGGGAAGAGATTGACTTTTATTATACAGGAATAGGAAGTTCAACTTATAACTTTGAAGTACGATTTTGGATTAATTTTGAAAATCAAAAAGACTACTTAAGCGCAATGAGCGAAACTATTATGCGAATTAAAAAACGCTTCGAAGATGAGAACATCTCTATTGCATATTCTGTAACAACATTAGACTTTGGTGTTAAAGGCGGAGTGAATCTTTTTGATGAGTCGATTAAAATTGAGGGATCATCTATAAACAAATCGAATGATACAATTCTTTAAAGAGGTTTTTAATCACTTCTTAGATAGTAATACATTTCAAAAAGGAGCGGCGTTAGGTTATTATGCTGTTTTTTCTTTATTACCAATGATTATTATAATCACTTCTTTATTAGGAATCTTTTTTGGAGAGAAGGCCGTGTCTGGTGAAATATATGATCAGTTGAAGGGTATATTGGGAAATGATGGGTCAACACAACTTCAAAACCTTATTCAAAATCAACACACAAATTATAATAGCTCTTTAACTGCAGTTATTGGTTTTGCAACCTTGGCGCTTAGTGCTGCCGGTATGTTTAGTCAGGTGCACAGTTCTTTTAATAGTATTTGGAATATAAAAGCAAAACCAAAAAGTAGTATTATAAAGTATCTAAAACAACACTTTGTATCTTTCTTAATTCTATTATTTCTTTTTTTGATTATTCTAGTAAGTACAAGCACAAGTAGTTTCTTACTTAAAAACGCGGATACTTTAAAAAGTGGTGCAGACCTCTTTTATATTTATGAACACGTTATTTCATTTTTTGTGCTAGCCCTTATTTTTTCTATAATGTTCACTTTTTTGAGTGATGCCAAAGTAAATTTTAAAGCTTCACTTGCGGCAGGCGCTTTCACTTCATTGTTTTTTCTTTTTGGAAAAATAGGAATTGCTTACCTTATTTCTAGCAGCCATATTTCAACAACTTTTGGGTCTGCAAGTTTACTTGCTTTGCTAATGATATGGGTATATTACACTTCGCAAATCATTTTTTTAGGCGCTTCATTTTTAAAAGTCATCAGTGAAAAAATGGGACACCCAATTAAACCTGGCGAAAATGCTGTTGAAATAGAAAATCGAGAATTGAAAGAATAATTAATAGCAGATTGTTACCAACCCGTGTTTTATACGTAGCTCAGTTTTACCATGTTCGATTTTCCTTTTTCTTCAATCGGAACAGAGGCAATATTGATCACAATGTCACCTTCATTAACAAGCCCCATTTTCTTTAAAATGTACTTACTGTCACTAATCGTATGATCAGTGCTTACCATTTTGTCATAAAAATAGCCCTTAACACCCCATAACAAATTCAGTTGCGTTAAAATTTGT
Source organism: uncultured Crocinitomix sp. (assembly GCA_937136425.1). Classification (GTDB taxonomy): domain Bacteria; phylum Bacteroidota; class Bacteroidia; order Flavobacteriales_D; family Crocinitomicaceae; genus Crocinitomix. Next base: position 239,462 of record CAKZON010000070.1, on the reverse strand, counting down.
TTATTCTCTGTAAACACAAAAGTGTCTGATTTAGGACGCTGAGACGAAATTTTATATGCCGTGTAACCCGAAAAAGTCATAGTAATAATTCCTGTAGCTTCAACGCGTTGCGCTAATCGTGTAGCATTAAAACAAATTGAGTCAGTTATGAATCTGTCTTGGTTTTTTTCTGGTAATTCCTCTTTATGATAAATTGAATCTTCTTTTTCAACCTCGCGCACAATTTTGCTCATGGCCTTAATAACCTCTAAAGGGTATTTACCCACAGAAGTTTCTCCCGAAAGCATAACTGCATCTGCGCCATCTAACACCGCATTAGCAACATCATTTACTTCCGCTCTTGTAGGCGTATAATTTTCAATCATACTTTCCATCATTTGCGTGGCAACAATAGTTGGTTTGGCATATTTACGACACTTCTTAATCATCATTTTTTGCAAACTCGGCACAGTCTCCATTGGAACTTCCACTCCTAAGTCTCCACGGGCTACCATCAATGCATCTGTTGCTATAATAATATCTTCAATGTCCTCAATTGCCTCTGGTTTTTCAATCTTGGCAATTACCTTGGCATGACACTTATTATTTTGTATGATATGCTTAAGTTCAATAATATCTCGTGCTGATCGAACAAATGATAAACCAATCCAATCTACTTTTTGCTTAAGTGCAAATTCTAAATCCTCATGATCTTTTTCTGTTAAACAAGGTAATGAAATAGAAGTGTTAGGTAGGTTAACTCCTTTTTTAGAGCTTAAATTTCCACCATGTATAATCTTCGTTTCAACTTCATCCTTACTGTTGGTTGCTGTAACTTGCAATTGCAATTTTCCATCATCCATTAACACCAAATCTCCAATTGATACATCTTTTGGAAACTCTTGGTAAGTAAGGAATACTTTTTTATTTGTTCCAATGCATTCATTTGTTGTAATAATGAGTGTTTCACCATCAACCAACTCAACACTGTTATTTTCCACTTCGCCTATTCTGATCTTAGGGCCTTGTAAATCGGCCAAAATCGAAATATGGAATCCCTCTTCTTTGTTTATTTCTCGAATCATCTGAATTGTGTTCAAATGATCAGTATGGGTACCGTGCGAAAAATTTAATCGACAAACATTTACTCCCTCCATTATCATTTGGCGCAATACTTCTTTTGATGAAGCAGAGGCTGGGCCCATTGTTGCAACTATTTTCGTCTTTTTCATTTATTCTTATTTATGCTTTTGCCATTTATTTATAATGTACAACTGAATGGCAAATTTCAAATCTTGTACACTAACTTTATTTATTACGGATAAGTGGCGCTTTTGTTCGCAAGGCACCTAATTTCATCCATTTTATTTTCTTTTAACTCAGTCACTAAACACCGTCTAAAAATTCAAACACGTACTAAAGCGGACTTAAATATTACTACTTAACCTACCACATAAATGCTAAATGATTAGTGACTACACGTTAACGACTAAAAAACCAAATTTGCTTTTGATTTTAAATCGTTTGGGTCAAATTTAAACGCCGTCAAGATACTTTCTACTCGTTTAAGGGACGTTAAGATATCGTTAATTTCAAGAGTAAAGTTATTTTTAATCAGTAAAAAGTAATCTATCTGATCTTTTTCTGGAATAAGTCTCCGGTAATTATTTGATACATTCTTAACTAAATAGTATTCGATATGCTCTAATTCATCATAGTAAGAATAGAAAGAATACAAATGGTCTCCTTCCTTTTTTACGTAAATGTTCAAATCCTCATCCTTATGCAAAGCGATTGACAATCCTTTATTAATTCCCCATGTTAATCGATAATCTGCATTGCTTGAGCAGATACCAATTAAATCAAATGAGAAATCATCCTCTAATATGAGTTTGTGTTTTGCCATAAATCATTTTCGCTTGCAAAGATATTCAATATTCGCAACATGTGTATGATGTCATTCCATCTCTATAATTGAATGTTATTTTTCATGTATATTTGAACTTACTCATAAAGTATTTTTTTATGCGCCTTAACATTGATGAAAACCAATACATTTTAACACATGAAGGGGTAGACCTTTCAATTCCAATTAAAGCAGGTGCAAATAATGTTAATGCATGGTATTGCGATCCAGTTTCGATTGAACCTGTAATTAGTGACCAATTTATAGGTGATGTAAATCAAGGAGGAAATGTTAACTTTAAAAATATTCACCTAAATCCGCATGGAAACGGAACACATACCGAGTGTGTCGGACATATTTCAGCAGAACCATATACGATTAATCAATGTCTAAAAGAGTTTCATTTTTATGCCAAAATAATTACAGTAAAACCAACTAGTTTTTGGAATGAATCTTTTAAAGAGGATGATTTGATAATTGATAAAGATCAATTAAAGAAAGCTACTGAAAACTGGTCAAATGAAAAAGCTTTGATTATTAGAACACTTGAAAATACGGACGTTAAAAAACAAAAGCAATATTCAAATTCTAACCCAGCTTATATAACTAAAGCTGCAATGGAATATATAAACGAATTGGGTGTCGATCATTTAATGGTAGATATGCCTTCTGTTGATCGGGAATTGGATAATGGGGAGCTAATTGGGCATAAAACATTTTGGAACTATCCAGCAGATCCCCAAATACATAAAACAATTTCTGAATTAATTTTTGTGCCAAATAGTTTGGAAGATGGAACCTATTTAATCCAGATTCAAATCATGAGTATTGAAAGTGATGCATCTCCAAGTAAAATCATGGCGCATAGAATACATAAAAGCTAAAAATAGCAGTTCGCTATTTCTATCCTGCAAAATGTTGTGCAAAACGTTGGATTATTGGCATAAACTATATATATTTGCACCGTAAAAGACAAGAAAACAGAAAAAGAGGGGACAACAGTCCCCTCTTTTTGTACTTCGAAAATGATTAAAAAAGAGACGGTAATAGAGTTAGCTGAAGAGCGAATTGAAGAGCTAAATAATGGTGTTTACATTGTAGAGTTAAAAATTAACAATGGCAACCAAATTTTTTTAGAGCTAGATAAAGAAGAGGGAAACATTGCGATTGAGGATTGTATGTCGGTAAGTAGAAATATCGAGCATAATCTAGATCGTGAAGAGGAAGATTTTTCTTTAGAGGTTTCTTCTGCAGGAATAGATCAACCGTTTAGAGTACTGAAACAATATTTAAAAAATATTGGAAAAGAAGTGAAAGTACAGACTTTTGAACATGGAAAAAAATTAGAAGGACTGTTGAAACACGCTGACGAGGATGGAGTAGTAATCGAAGTGAAAGAGAAACGAAGATTAGAAGGGAAAAAGAAAAAAGTGTGGGTAACAGAAGAAACAAAATTGAACTATAGCGAAATAAAAGAAACTAAATTGATAATTTCTTTTTAAATAAAATGGGAGATAAATAAGGGCATGTTACTTTAAAGCCCCTTGTGAAAATCTAACCACAAAACAATAAAAACAAAGAGATGAATGCGTTGGAATTAATTGAATCCTTTTCGGAATTTAAGGAGTTTAAAAACATTGACAGAGAGACAATGATGAACATCTTACAAGATGTTTTTAGATCAATGCTCAAGAAAAAATATGGTACAGACGACCATATTGATGTGATTATCAATCCCGATAAAGGAGATGTTGAGATTTGGATTAACAGAGAAATCGTTCCTGATGGTGAGGTAGAGGATGAAAATATTGAGATTGCATTGTCTAAAGCTGTTTTAATTGAACCAGATTTTGAAGTTGGAGAAGAGGTTGCAGAAGAAGTAAAGCTGGATGACTTTGGAAGACGAAATGTACTTTCATTACGCCAGAACTTGATTTCGCGTATTTTGGAATTAGAAAAAGATCATATCTACAAAAAATACAAAGAACGTATTGGAGAGATTATTACAGGAGAAGTTTACCAAGTTTGGAAAAGAGAAATTTTGGTATTAGATGATGAAGGAAATGAGTTGATTTTACCAAAACAAGAACAAATCCCATCTGATTACTTTAAGAAAGGTGAGTCAGTAAGAGCAGTTGTTGCAAGGGTAGATTTAAGAAACAATAGCCCAATAATTATCCTTTCAAGAACTGCAACTGAGTTCTTAGAGCGTTTATTTGAGCTAGAAGTTCCTGAGGTGTTTGATGGATTAATTACAATTAAGAAAATTGTAAGAGAACCAGGTGAAAGAGCAAAAGTAGCAGTTGAGTCTTATGATGATCGTATTGATCCAGTAGGGGCATGTGTAGGTATGAAAGGTGCTAGAATTCACGGAATTGTTCGTGAGTTGAAAAACGAAAATATTGATGTAATTAACTATACATCAAATGATAAATTATTTATTCAAAGAGCATTATCTCCTGCTAAAATCACATCTATTGAATTGGATGATGAAACAGGTAGAGCAGACGTTTATTTGAAAACTGACCAAGTGTCATTGGCAATTGGTAAAGGTGGACACAATATTAAATTAGCTGGTAAATTAAGCGGTTATGAAATTGATGTTTATCGTGAAGGAGCAGAGGATATTGAAGATGTAGATTTAGATGAGTTCTCTGATGAAATTGAAGGATGGGTGATTAAAGAATTAAAATCAATTGGATTAGATTCTGCAAAATCTGTACTTGAATTAAACTCAGAAGAATTAACTAGAAGAACAGACTTAGAAATGGAAACTGTTGAAGACGTTTTAAACGTGTTGAAAGCAGAATTTGAATAAAGTACAGAATTATAGTAACAAATAGAGGGATTGATCGTAGAATATCCCAACTAATCAGGCGGTAAAGATTACAAAGAATGGCAGGTAAGGCAAAAAGGTTAAACAAGGTTGCAAAAGAGTTCAATATTAGTATTTCTACTATTGTTGAGTTTTTGGGCACCAAAGGAATCGAGATTGATTCCAAGCCAAACACCAAGATTGAGGCAGATATCTTGAGTGTATTGGATGAGGAATTTGCGGAGGACCGAGAGGCAAAGCAAAATTCCGAAACAGTAGATATTGGAAGAGAAAAGCGCGAATCTATTTCGTTGAAAGACGTTAAAAAAGAAGCGAGCGGAACAAATGAAGAAGAGGAAGTGGTTATTCATGAGGAAACTCCTGTGGCTAAACCTGTAACTAAACCTGTGGTTGAAGAGGTGAAAGCCGAAGAACCTATTGAAGAGGTGGTTGAGGAAGAGGTTGTAGCTCCTGTAGTAGAGGAAGAACCAGCAAAAGAAGAACCGCCAGTTGTCGTTGTTGAAACTCCTAAAAAACCAGAGCCAGTTGAAGAGACAAAGCCGAAGGTTGAAACTGAGGAAAAAATTAAGAAAGTAGCCGTTGTTGGTAAAATTGATTTAGATGCCATTAATCAAAAAACACGTCCTACTAAAAAGAAAAAAGAAGAACCTGCCGTAGAAAAAGTAGCCAAAAAAGAACCTGCCAAAGAACCTGCTAAGGAAACTAAACCAGCCGCAAGTACTGAAGTTAAAAAGAAGGAAGCTGCCAAAGAAACAAAAAAGCCAGAAGAGATTACAACCATTAAAGCCACTTCTGCAAAGTTGACTGGCCCTGTTGTAGTTGGTAAAATTGTTTTACCGGTTGAAAAGGAAAAATCTGATTCAAATTCTCGTAAGAAAAGAAAACGAATCAAAAAGGTTAATGTTGAAAAACAAGCCAATAGACCACAACAAGGTGGCCACGGTAATAAAGGTGGCGGTAACAAAGGAAGAGGTAAATTCAATAAAAAGGAGAAACCTGTTGTTACTGACAAAGAAATCCAAAAAGAAATTAAAGAAACACTTGCAAGATTGCAAGGTGGAGGTAAGAAGAAAGGTGCAGCTCACCGTCGTCAAAAAAGAGATAGTGTTGCTGAAAAAAGAGCAGAAGAACTACAACAAGAAGAACTCGAAAAGAGCATCTTGAAAATTACGGAATTCGTAACCGTTTCTCAATTGGCTACCATGATGAATGTGAGCCCAACTGAAGTTATCGGTTCTTGTATGAATCTCGGAATTTTCGCTTCAATTAACCAACGACTAGATCGTGAAACAATTGAGGTTGTTGCTTCTGAATTTGCTTTTGAAACTGAATTTATTTCAGCTGAAGTACAAGAGTCAATCTTAGTAGAAGAGGATGCTCCAGAAGATTTAATTGAAAGACCTCCAATCGTTACAGTAATGGGGCATGTTGATCATGGTAAAACATCTTTATTGGATTATATCCGTAAAGCAAATGTTATCCAAGGTGAAGCAGGTGGAATTACTCAGCACATTGGTGCGTATTCAGTTAATACGAAAGACGGAAAGCAAGTTACATTCCTAGATACTCCGGGTCACGAAGCCTTTACGGCAATGCGTGCACGTGGTGCTCAAGTTACAGATATTGCAATTATTATTATTGCTGCTGATGATGATGTGATGCCGCAAACGAAAGAGGCAATTTCTCACGCTAAAGCTGCTGAAGTGCCAATTGTATTTGCAATTAATAAAATTGATACTCCGGGTGCAAACCCAGATAAAATTAGAGAGCAACTTTCTCAAATGAATATTTTAGTTGAAGAATGGGGTGGTAAATACCAGTCTCAAGAAATTTCAGCTAAAAAAGGTCAAAACATTGACGAACTTTTGGAAAAAGTATTGCTAGAAGCTGAATTGTTAGAATTAAAAGCTAATCCAAATAAGCGTGCTAATGGTACAGTTGTAGAATCTTTACTTGATAAAGGTAAAGGTTATGTAACTACTGTTTTAGTAAACTCAGGAACGTTAAAGGTTGGTGATCCAATTATTGCAGGTAAAAATTACGGTAAAGTAAAAGCAATGCATAATGATAAGGGTCAATTGGTGAAAGAAGCCGGGCCTTCTACTCCAGTTTCTATCTTAGGATTTAACGGAGCACCAAGTGCAGGAGATCAATTTAATATCTTGGCTGACGAAAGAGAAGTGAAACAAATCGCTTCGAAACGTGAGCAGTTACATAGAGAGCAAGCACAAAGAACACAGAAAAAAGTTACATTGGATGAGCTTGGTCGTCGACTTGCAGTTGGAGATTTCCAAGAGCTAAACTTGATTGTAAAAGGAGATGTGGATGGATCTGTTGAGGCAGTATCTGATTCATTGTTGAAATTATCAACTGAGAAAATCCAAGTGAATGTAATTCATAAAGGTGTTGGACAAATTTCTGAGGCAGATGTAACATTAGCAAGTGCGTCGAATGGTATCATTATCGGATTCCAGGTAAGACCATCTGCTATTGCAAGACGTGCTGCTGAATTAGAAGGAATTGATATTCGATTATATTCTGTAATCTACAAAGCAATTGAAGAAATTGAGGAAGCAATGAAAGGAATGCTTGCTCCAGAATTCAAAGAAGAAATTGTGGGTGTTGCTGAAATTAGAGAAACGTTTAGAATCTCTAAAGTTGGAACAATTGCAGGTTGTTATGTAACTGAAGGTAAAATCATGAGAAACTCTAAAGTAAGAGTGATCCGTGATGGGGTTGTTAAGTTTGATGGATTGTTAGGTTCATTAAAACGTTTCAAAGATGACGTTAAGGAAGTTAAAAACAATTACGAATGTGGATTGAACATTGATAAATTCAACGACATTAAAGTTGGAGATATGGTTGAGGCTTATCAAGAAGTTGAGGTTACACCAAAACTCTAAAACGAAGTATTTAATAAGTATAAGCCCGGACATTTTTGTTCGGGCTTTTTTGTGTCTTAATGTTTTTGAAAATAGATTAATTCTAGAGGTATGATAAATAATCTGTATTGAGTTTTTTGATATGCTTAGTTGATTAGAAAACTCAACCTTTATCGATATATCTTCTATCAATACCGATAATTTGTTCAACAAAATTCAAGCAGCTCAAATTAATTTCGCTATTTATCCTTGATTATAATGCATGGTTCACGAATGAATTGTCGTTCTATGCAAACAAGTTTTTATGACAAAATTCAATTGTGTTATAGGGCATTCTAATTTTGGTCACCTATTGAAAAACTATTACACATTTAGATTAGGGGTGAAGCTGTTTGTTAATTCGTGACCGAGAGGGCAAAAAAAAAGTGTTACCTGAATGGTAACACTTTTTTTTAATACTTTATGTAATTGGTGCTCTAAGGCAGTGTTGGCAATTGAATTTTATCTTTTACAACAACCGCTGTAGGAAAAAATGCAATTAAATCGGCTTTCAGTCGCTCAGCCTCTAAACGTGTTCTAAAGTTACCAACTCTAACGCGGTAGTTCGGGGCAACATAATCAACATATGCTCTGTAATCATTATATCGAGCTAAGAAATTTGCTTTTTGCTGTGAAACTGTTGATTTGTCTTGATCAAAGAAGATAACAATGCGATATCCATCTATTTTAACTCCTTCAACAGTTTCTTCTCCGGATCTTACAAAGTCATTCAATTTTTCTAATCGAGCGTCCTGGTGTAGTGTTACTTTACCTTTTTTTGCCGAATAATTGAGTTTAACTGGTTGGGCGTTAACAGAATCCTTGTTGTTTATAGGGAATTTAAGCCAACCATCTTGTGCTTTGGCAACGTTACTTCCAATTAATATTGCAGTTATAAATAATATCCTTTTCATATTGTTTTCAATCTAATGCTGAACAAAGGTATAAAAATACCGATTCAACCGTTTCTAAACTACATCAAGTTTTTGTCAATTTTATTAAAGAAACGGTGCAATTTATTATTCTATAAGAGTTTGCGATTATTCGCTTATTTAGAATCGTTTTAAATTAGCATTTTCGTTCTCAAAAATTTCTTCAAACTCTAGGCTTAGTCTGACTTTGTGCTAATTTTGTGCGTGATTGTGTATCGCGTATACCAACGAAAAAAGGAATAAAATTTTTCAAATGAATATAAAAAGTTTGTTCATCTCTAACAAAATCAAGCATTTAGCACTAGTTGTGCTCGCTTTTTTCTCTTTTACTTACAATCTTCATGCCCAAGATGGGGATGTAGCTACAGGTGAGGCATTGTTTAACGGTAACTGTGCGTCTTGTCACTTCCCTGATAAGGATATGACAGGGCCAGCGCTGAAAGGTGCACGTGAACGTTGGATTGAAAACTCAAGTGAAGAGAATTTTTACAAATGGGTAATTAACTCTGGTTCTGTTATTGCAGAAGGTGATGCTTATGCGAATAAGTTATTTAAAGATTGGAATAATACTCCAATGCCTGCACAGAATGTTGATGAGTCAGGGATTAATGATATCTTTGCGTATATAGAAGCTTATACTACGCCTGTTGCGCCTCCACCTCCTGGTGGTGAGCAATTGCCAGGAGGTGAGCCTAAAACCTCTTCACTTTACTGGTGGTTATTAGCTGGTTTGTTAATAGTTGTTATCGCAGTTGTTGCTGGAGTAAAAGGAAATTTAGCAGCTTTAGCAAGAGATAAGGATGGTGAAGAGCAACCGGAACAATTAACTGTTGGCGAATCTGCTCGATCTTGGGCTTGGAAAAACAGAGGTTGGTTTGGTGTAACCGTTTTTGCTTCAATGATTCTATTATTAGCATTGGGGATGGTGAAATGGTTAGACTTAGGTGTTTATGAAGATTATAAACCAGAACAACCAATTGCTTACTCTCACGAAATTCACGCAGGTGACTTAGGGATTGATTGTAAGTATTGTCACAATGCTGTAACAAAATCTAAGCACGCAACAATTCCTTCAGTAAATGTATGTATGAACTGTCACAAGACAGTGAATGAAGGAAGAGATGCTGATGGTACTGCTGAAATCGCTAAGATTTATGAAGCTGCTGGTTGGGATGTTGATACAAAATCGTACACTGGCGTAACAAAACCTATTCAATGGGTGAAAGTTCATAACTTACCTGATCACGTTTATTTCAATCACTCACAACACGTAGTTGCTGGAGGAGTTGATTGTAAGCAATGTCACGGTAACATGAAAAAAGAAGATGTAGCTCGAGTAATGACTACAGAAGACTTGAACAATGTTGGTGTAACAGATGATGATTGGGCTGAGAATGATGTGAAGTTTACAAAACCTACCTTAACAATGGGTTGGTGTATTGAGTGTCACAGACAATCAAGCGTGGACTTAGCAGGAGCACCTGACGGAAGTTATTACAATGAAATTCATGAACGTTTGTTGAAAGACAAAAAAACGTATAAAGAGTATTTAGAAGATGATGTGGTTACAGTTGGCGAGCTTGGTGGCTTGGAATGTGCAAAATGTCATTACTAATTAGGATTAAAGAGGCTTATATATAGATATGGGAACAAATAAAAAATACTGGAAAGGTCTTGACGAATTGAATGAAACGCCGGAGTTTGTAGCTTCGACGAAGAATGAATTTCCTCAAGAATTAAGTGTTGACCAATTTTTGGCTGAAGATAAGTTGAAAGAGTCATCTACAGGAAGAAGAGATTTTCTAAAGTTTCTAGGATTTAGCGTTGCTGCGGCTACTGTTGCTGCTTGTGAGGCTCCTGTGATTAAGGCTGTGCCTTATGCGGTTAAACCAGAGGATATTACTCCTGGGGTTGCCAATTGGTACGCTTCATCTTATTATGATGGTGAATCTTATGCAAGTGTTTTAGTTAAAACACGTGAAGGTCGTCCAATCCATATTAAAGGAAATAAAAAGAATGGATTTACAAACGGTGGAACAAACCCTAGAATAGTAGGTTCAGTTTTATCTTTGTATGATGGTGAGCGTTTGCAAAACCCTCAATTAAATGATGAAGCAATTACTTGGGGTGCTGCTGATGAAACTATCATGAAGCAACTAAAAGCTACCATTAATAAAGGTAAGAAGGTTGTTTTATTATCAAATACTATTATCAGTCCTTCAACTCAAACTATTATCGGTGAGTTGAAAACTTCACTTGTTGGAGGTTCTGTTCCAGCTGCACCAGCTGAAGGTGCGCCTGTAGAAGAATTGGCTGCTGCTCAACCAGCGGTTGATAACTCTAAATTCGAACATGTACAATATGACGCTGTTTCATATAACGGAATGCGCGAAGCGAATTTAGAGTCTTTCGGTAAAAGAATTATTCCTGATTATGATTTCTCTGCAGCAAAAACAATTGTAAGTGTTGGAGCAGATTTTATGAACTCTTGGGTATTACCTACACAATTCTTAACGGATTATGTAAAAGGAAGAAATCCTGAAAACGATTGGATGTCACGTCATCATCAGTTTGAGACAAATATGTCTATTACTGGTTCTAACGCAGACGTTCGTTCAATGATTAAACCATCTGAACAAGGTAAAGTATTAGCTTTATTATTAAAAGAAGTTGGTGGAAGCGTTGGTATTTCAACTGAAGGGTTATCTGAAGAGGTTATGGCGAATATCAAATCTGCTGCGGCTGATTTGAAGGCTGCTAAAGGTAAATCAATCGTTGTTGCAGGATCAAATAGAAAATCAATTCAAGTAATTGTTAATGCTATTAATAGCAAGTTGAATAACTATTCAAATACAATTAACTTAAATAATCCAATTAATTTATATCAATCAGAAGATGCTAAAATGGATGCCTTGGTAAAAGACATGCAAAATGGTAAGATTGGTGCATTAATTAGCTGGGATACAAACCCTGTTTATTCATATGGTGATGCTGCTGGTTTTGTAGCAGGAATTGCTAAAGTTGGATTAACAGTATCAATGGCGAGATATGCAGATGAAACGGCAACATTGTTCCAATACATCTGTCCTAATAGCCATGCTTTAGAATCTTGGGATGACTTTAATCCTAAAGCAAATCACTATTCTTTAGCACAACCAACTATTCGTCCATTACACAATACGCGTCCTGCAGCTGAATCTTTAATGATTTGGGCTGGTATGGCTTCACATGTTGGTAAAGACAGTAGAAATTATCATGATTATATCAGTGCTATTTGGAAGCAATGGGGATTCCCAATGCAAACTGAATATGCAGACTTCCATTCATATTGGTCAGCAATGGTTCACAACAGCTGTGGAGCAGATACTGAGGTTCCTGCAAGTGCAATTGCATTTAACGGAAACTTAAATAAAGCTGCAACTGCAGAGAAAGCCGTAACAAGTCAAGGAACGGAAATTGCTTTCTATCAAAAAGCCGGTTTAGGTGCTGGAAATCATGCAAACAACCCTTGGTTGCAAGAGTTACCTGATCCAATTTCAAAAGTAACTTGGGGTAACTATGTTACTATGGCTCCATCTGATATGGAAGGTAAGTATAACACTGGTCTTGGACAAAGAGAAGAGCAAAGTGTTGTCAAAGTAACTGTTGGTGATGCTTCAATAGATTTACCAGTATACCCTCAACCAGGACAAGCTCCAGGAACAATTGGAATTGCATTTGGTTATGGACGTGGTGCCGGTGGAGAAGCGATTGGAAAATCTGCTTACCAACAAGTTGGTGATTACGGTGAGCCTTCAACAGAAATGATTGGAGCAAATGCCTTTTTATTAGCAAAAGGCGGAATAACAGAAGCGTTTAATGCAACTGTTACAGATACTGGAAACAAATATACATTAGCTTGTACTCAAACGCATGCTACAGTGATGGCAAGAAATTCCATCATGAAAGAAACTACGTTTGATATTTATAAGCATGAGAAAGCTACGGCTTATAACCATAGACATACATTACATTCTGGTTGGAATCACGAAGAGAAACTAACAGAAGAGTTTGATTTATGGGATGAGCATCCTGTAGAACATGTTGGACACAGATGGGGAATGTCGATTGACTTGAACTTATGTGTTGGATGTGGATCGTGTGTTGTGGCATGTGGATCTGAAAACAATGTACCAGTTGTTGGTAGAGATGAAGTTCGAAGAGGGAGAGAAATGCACTGGCTACGTATCGATAGATATTATGCTTCTGACATTGAAGCTACAGTTGGAACAAGAGTTCCTGAAGAATTTGAAGAAGAAGGTTTTGCTGGGTTGAAAAAACCTGCAGATAATCCGAAAGTGGCTTACATGCCAATGATGTGTCAGCACTGTAATCACGCTCCGTGTGAAACAGTTTGTCCAGTTGCGGCAACAACACACTCAAATGAAGGGTTAAACCAAATGGCGTACAACAGATGTATTGGAACAAGATATTGTGCTAATAACTGTCCTTATAAAGTGCGTCGATTTAACTGGTTCAACTACCCATCTTATAGAAAGTTTACTGAAGTGAACCCTGCACAGGATGATCTTGGACGTATGGTATTAAATCCAGATGTTGTAGTAAGAACTAGAGGGGTAATGGAAAAATGTTCTTTCTGTGTTCAAAAAATTCAATCAGGAAAATTAGTTGCTAAGAAAGCTGATCGTCCTGTGGTTGATGGAGATGTTTCAACTGCTTGTGCAGATGTTTGTCCATCTAACGCGATTACTTTTGGAGATTGGAATGATGTTGAATCTCAAATCCGTAAGTCTTCTGAAGAGAAAAGAGCGTATCAAGCACTTGAAGAAATTGGAGTAAAACCAAATATTTGGTATAAAGTTAAAGTGAGAAATGATGTGAATGCTGAGTTGGCTGAAATCCAAACTGCACACGAACATGAAGACTCTCATGGAGAAGGACACGAAGGAGGAGATGCACATGACGATCATGGAGATCATGGTTTAGATACTGGGCATGGAGGAGAAGTTGATTCTCACGGAACTGGACATTAAGAATAATATTTTTTAGATAAAACTAAAACGACACGAATGCAAAAGGAAGCTGCAATAAGAGAACCGTTAATTTTAGGTCATAAAACCTATCATGATATTACGGAAGACGTCTGTAGATCTATCGAAGGAAAAGCTCCAAAAACTTGGTATGTCCTTTTTGGAATAGCCCTTATATTAGGTTTGTTCGGAATTGGATGCATCTTGTATTTGCTAGGTACTGGTATCGGTACTTGGGGATTAAACAAGACTGTACAATGGGCATGGGATATTACTAACTTCGTTTGGTGGGTAGGTATTGGTCACGCCGGAACATTGATCTCGGCAGTACTATTGTTATTCCGTCAAAAATGGAGAATGGCGATTAACCGTGCTGCGGAAGCCATGACAATCTTTGCCGTATTTATGGCAGGACTTTTCCCTTTAATTCACATGGGACGTCTTTGGGTTGGATACTGGGTAATGCCTATTCCAAATCAATTTGGTTCTTTATGGGTAAACTTTAATTCACCACTACTTTGGGATGTATTTGCGATCTCAACTTATTTATCAGTAGGATTCGTATTCTGGTACATTGGTCTATTACCTGATTTTGCTACTATTAGAGATAGAGCTAAAAATCCTGTATCGAAAAAAATGTACTCTATTTTATCATTTGGATGGTCAGGTAGAGCGAAGCACTGGAATCGTTTTGAAATTGTATCATTAGTATTAGCTGGATTAGCAACTCCACTAGTATTCTCAGTACACTCAATTGTATCATTTGATTTTGCCACGTCGGTTATACCTGGTTGGCATACAACTATCTTCCCTCCATACTTCGTTGCTGGGGCGGTATTCTCAGGATTCGCTATGGTACAAACAATCATGTTGATTGTGCGAAAAGGATTAAAATTGGAAGCTTACTTACACGTTAAGCATATTGAATACATGAACATTGTAATTATGGTTACAGGTTCAATTGTTGGGGTAGCATACTTAACAGAGCTCTTCATGTCATGGTATTCAGGTGTTGAATATGAGTCTTATGCATTTATCAATAGAGCAACTGGACCATACTGGTGGGCATATGCTGCCATGATGACTTGTAACGTTGTTTCTCCGCAGTTAATGTGGTTCAAAAAACTAAGAAGAAGTTTATTATTTACATTCTTTATTTCAATTGTTGTAAATATCGGGATGTGGTTTGAGCGATTTGTAATTATCGTAACTTCACTTCACCAAGATTATTTACCATCTTCTTGGAGTATGTTCCACCCAACATGGGTAGATATAGGAATCTATATTGGAACAATTGGTTTATTCTTTGTGTTTTATTTGGCCTTTGCTAGATATTTCCCAGTGTTACCAATCGCTGAGTTGAAAACAATCTTGAAAACTTCTGGTGAATCGTATAAGAACAATACTGCACCTGCAACAGAAAAGCCTGTTCCAGCAGTAGAAATTGCTAAACCAGTTCAAGAAGTTGCTGAACCTGTAGTTGAAGCGATAGAGTCGAAAGAAGAACCTGCGGTAGAAGCTATTTCAGATGAAGAAAAACAGAGTCGTATTAGTTCACTAATGGAAAAATTAGGTCAAGGTTCTGCTGAATCTAAAGATGATCTAAAGCTAATTAGTGGTGTAGGACCAAAATTAGAAGGAACATTAAACGATATCGGTATTTATACTTTCGAGCAAGTAAGTAAAATGACGAAATCAGAATATGATTTGTTAGACTCAATTACTGGAACTTTCCCAGGCAGAGCAGAAAGAGATAATTGGGCTGAGCAAGCTAAAACATTAATGAATAAATAAGAATCACATGGCTGACAGAGTAATATACGCAATGTATGATGATGATATGGTCCTTTTGGATGGTGCTAAGAAATTGGTATCTGAAGGAGTACATATTACAGACGTGTTCTCACCATTTCCAATTCACGGAATTGACCCTGTAATTGGAGTGAAGCATACCCGTTTAGGAATTGTTTCTTTCATGTTTGGATTATTAGGAATGACGCTTGCCGTTGTTGGATTCAAATATATGATGATTGACAATTGGCCAATGAATATTGGAGGTAAACCTAACTTTAGTTTGTTAGAAAACTTTCCAGCTTTTGTTCCAATTACATTTGAGTTTACCGTATTATTTGCGGCGCATGGTATGGCAATTACTTATTTATTAAGAAATAAAACATTACCAGGTATGCCAGCAGATAATCCTTATCCAAGAACTACGGATGACAGGTTTGTAATGGAGATTAGATTATCTGATAATACGAAGTTTTCTGCAAGCGAATTGCATGCAAAGATTAAGGAAACTGAGATTATTGAAATTGAAGAAAAAGATTACGTTGTTATTAAGTAACAATTGAGAAAGTACCATTTGATAGTGAATGATAATATTGAGCAAATGAAACTGAAAGCATTTAAAATTTTAACAATAGCGTCCATAGCCGTATCAGGAACATTAATGTCTTGTAAGGCTGACAGCAATTCTCCAGGGTTGGAGTACATGCCTGACATGTATCGCTCACCTGCGGTTGAAGCTTATGTGGATTACGGTGAAGTTGAAGGAAGATATGATGAGGAAGCACAAATGTTGGTAGAAGAGAAGTTCTCTTTTTTACCACCAGTTGGAACTATTCCTTATAACGGAGATGAATTTTTAACACCTTATAATCATGGTGGACCAATAGGAGTTGATAAAACACACGGATTATACGGTGTTGCTCAAGATACTGCTGGTCGTGATGGTGCTAAAAATGATGTAAACCCAATTGCTTGGTCTGAAGACGTAGTGAAAGAAGGTGAAGAATTATATGGTATCTTCTGTATTCACTGTCATGGTGAATCTGGTGATGGTCAAGGATCTGTTATTACAAATGGTAATGGTAAATTCCCAACACCTGGTCCATATAAACCAGAATTAACTGCTGGAGAAATTTTCTATACAATTACGTATGGTAAAAACGCAATGGGATCGCATGCTTCACAAGTGAATCCTGTTGAAAGATGGAAAATTGTTCATTACGTAGAAAAGTTAATAGGTAAAGAACAAGGAGAGCCTACAATAGACCCTGTAGTTGCAGATTCAACAGTTATTGGTGAACCAATTGGAATCGAAGTAATAGAAGCGGTTGAAGAAGCCGTGGAAGTAATTGAGGCAGAACACTAGGAAGTTTAATATTATTTAGAAAAGTAAGGTACATGGAATTTCAAATTTCAACTAAAGCTAAAAAAACAATTTTCGGAGTAATTGGAGTCGGCTTGCTGGCTTTTATTATCGGAATCGTTCAAAATAGCGGAACAGATCAATTCGGAACAAGGCTAATGTCTAATTTCTTGATTGATGGATTCTTCTTCTTTGCAATCGCATTGGGAGCTCTATTCTTCCTAGCATTGCAATATGCAACAGAAACTGGTTGGTCAGTAGCTGTTAAACGTGTAGTGGAAGGTGTTGCCTCATATGTATTAGTAGGTATAGGAATCTTAGTCGCTGTATTTTTAGTCTTAACATTTACAGACGGTGGATTTTTTGGAGCAGAAACAACGCACGGTCATCATACTGGTCATATCTACCAGTGGATGGATCCGGATATTGTTGCTCATGATCCAATTATTGCTGGTAAAGCTCCATTTTTAACTAAACCATTTTTCTGGGTTGTAACTATTATTTACTTCGCAACTTACTTCTTGTTTTATAAAGGTTTTAGAAAAAGAAGTTTAGCTGAGGATTTAGAAGGTGGAACAAAAATTCACTTTAAAAACTTCTCTAAAGCAGCTTTATTCTTGGTGTTGTTTGGATACTTTAGTTCAACTTCATCTTGGCACTGGATTATGTCAATTGACGCTCACTGGTTCTCTACATTATACGGATGGTATGTATTTGGTGGAATGTGGTGTACTGCAATGACAACAATTTTATTGGTTGTTTTATACTTAAAGAAAAAAGGTCACTTACAACAAGTTAATGATAGTCACATTCACGATATAGGTAAATGGATTTTTGCAACTAGCTTCTTGTGGTCTTATTTATTCTTCTCTCAGTTCATGTTATATTGGTACGCTGATATTCCTGAGGAAGTAATTTATTACGTGCAACGTATAACTGAATACAAGTATTTATTCTGGGGTATGTTCATGATCAACTTTATTATTCCAATGTTGATCTTGATGTCTGCAGATGCAAAACGTAATGCTGGAATCTTAATGTTTGTTTGTGTTGCAATTATTATTGGTCACTGGGCAGATGTTTATATGCTAGTTACTCCTGGTTCAATGGGTGAGTATGGTACTATCGGATTTATGGAGATAGGCTTGTTCTTAACATTTGCTGGAGTATTTACATACTTCGTGTTAAACACGTTGACAAAGGCACCATTAATGCCTAAGAATCACCCGTATTTGGATGAAAGTAAACACCACCATATTTAAGTTATTATCTAGATTAAAAAGTAAGAAATGGGAATGAAATTTGTTGTTTTAGTCGTAGTCGTATTAGCTGTCATTGCAATAGCACAGATAATGCGTGTATATGAACTTTCTTCGAAAATTAGAGGAAAGAGAGAAGAAGATATTGACTTGAGAGTTAATAATATTAATGCTTCATTAATGTTGGTGTTTTTATTATTGTTCTTCGGTTCGTTTTTCTATATGTTAGCTGTTTATGGAAATGGTATGCTACCTGAACCTGCTTCAGTATTAGGAGAAAAAATTCACTGGTTGTTCAATGTAAACTGGATTATTGTAATCGCAGTGTTTTTATTGACAAATGGTTTATTATTTGTATTTGCATGGAAATATTCTTACCATCCAGATCGCAAAGCACACTGGTTTCCGCATGATAATAAGTTAGAGATGATTTGGACGGTTGTTCCAGCTGCTGTATTAGCTGTTATCATCATCCTAGGATTAATGACTTGGAATGAAATTACTGGAGAACCTTCTGATGATGCAGTTGTTGTTGAACTTTATGCGAAACAGTTTGACTGGACAGCTCGTTATTCTGGTGATGATAATAAATTAGGTTTTTCTGATTATAAATTAATTGGAAATGCTGAAGATAAATCTTCTGGTACTTCTTATAGCAATCCATTAGGTCTTGTAACTGACAATAGTGTATT
This sequence comes from uncultured Crocinitomix sp., assembly GCA_937136425.1. Classification (GTDB taxonomy): domain Bacteria; phylum Bacteroidota; class Bacteroidia; order Flavobacteriales_D; family Crocinitomicaceae; genus Crocinitomix. Next base: position 220,753 of record CAKZON010000070.1, on the reverse strand, counting down.
GTGGAGAGTGCAAGGTTTGAATGATGAAATTGCTGCGCTAGATGAAAACATTGAGCTTGAAGCAAATAATTTGAAAGCTTATTCTCAAGCTAACTTGAATAAGATGAATGCGAAAGTTGAAAAGCTTAGACGTATTCGTGAGCGTGTACTAGACATGACTGAAATGTATGGTGATTCAATCAATGCATTTGCTGAAGATGATTTTGTAACAAAAGAATTGTTCTTAATTAAGGATCAAGAGTACTTCTTTGTATTAAGATCTCAGGATGTATTGCACTCGGCTTATTTCCCTCACTTTAGAGCGCAAATGAACTGTGTACCTGGTCAACGTACTTCGTTAAAAGTTACGCCTACTATTACTACTCAAGAAATGAGAAGTAAAGATAATATCCCTGATGATTTCAACTTTATTTTAATGTGTAATAAGATTTGTGGTGTATCTCACTCAAATATGAAAATGGCAGTAACTGTTGGAACTGAAGAGGAATTCATTGAGTGGAAGAACGGACCTTTAGCTACTGTTGCAATCAACGATTCTATTGTTGCGCCTGCAGAAATAGATATGGAACGTATGGATTGGCCAGAGCCTGCTCACCATGGAGATCATGGAGAAGAGCATGAAGATGAAGGTCATAACGATCACGCAGAAGAAGGTGGCGAAAGTCATGGTGATCCACACGGTCACTAGTAATAAAGGTTAATTAGAATAGAAAAAATTATATAAAAAGGAATAAATTATGTCAGCAGCAGCTCATACTGATCACGGACATCATCACAAGGAGAGTTTCATTACGAAATACATCTTTTCGCAAGATCATAAAATGATCGGGAAACAATTCTTGATTACAGCTATTTTCATGGCTGTGGTAGCCGTTATTCTATCAATTCTATTTAGAATCCAATTGGCTTGGCCAGGGGAAAGTAATAGTGTATTATCTTTCTTTTTAGGAGATACTTGGGCACCAGATGGAGTCCTCGATCGTGGAATGTATCTAGGTTTAGTTACAATACACGGTACTATCATGGTATTCTTTGTATTAACAGGTGGACTATCAGGTACATTTAGTAACTTACTAATTCCGCTGCAAGTTGGTGCACGTGATATGGCTTCAGGTTTATTAAACATGATTTCATATTGGTTATTCTTCTTGTCTAGTATTTTAATGCTTTATTCTTTGTTTTTAGAAACTGGTCCTGCATCTGCGGGTTGGACTATTTATCCACCATTATCTATTTATGAAGAAGCGATTCCTGGATCAGGAGCAGGTATGACAGTTTGGTTATTGTCAATGACTATTTTCATTGCCTCTTCTTTGTTAGGAAGTTTGAACTATATCGTTACAGTATTAAACTTAAGAACAAAAGGAATGAAAATGACAAGGTTGCCACTTACAATTTGGGCATTCTTTGTTACAGCTATTTTAGGTGTACTTTCTTTCCCAGTTTTAGTATCTGCAGTTGTGCTTATGTTAATGGATCGTACGTTAGGAACTAGTTTCTATGTAAATGATACGATTATTGCTGGAGAGGTTTTAGAACAATCAGGTGGATCACCAATTTTGTTTGAACACTTATTCTGGTTCTTAGGTCACCCTGAGGTATATATTGTATTACTACCAGCATTAGGTTTAACATCAGAGATTGTAGCAACAAATGCACGTAAGCCAATTTTCGGTTACCGTGCAATGATTGGTTCAATCTTAGCAATTGGTTTCTTATCGTTTATTGTATGGGGACACCACATGTTTATCTCAGGAATGAATCCATTCTTAGGAGGTGTATTCGTATTTACTACGTTATTAATTGCAATTCCATCTGCAGTAAAAGTATTTAACTACATTACTACATTGTGGAAAGGTAACATTAAGTATACTCCAGCAATGTTATTCTCAATTGGTTTGGTATCATCATTTATTACTGGTGGTGTAACAGGAATCATCTTAGCAGATTCAGCGTTGGATATTGCAGTACATGATACATACTTTGTGGTTGCTCACTTCCACGTTGTAATGGGATTATCTGCCATCTTTGGTATGTTTGCCGGTGTTTATCATTGGTTCCCTAAGATGTATGGAAAGATGATGAATGCTAAGTTGGGTATGGTTCACTTCTGGTTGACATTAGTTTCAGCTTATGGGGTATTCTTCCCAATGCACTTTGTAGGAATTGGAGGAGCACCTCGTAGATATTATGACTATAGTGTTTATGAAGGATTTGATTCGCAACAATTTGAAATGATTATGGATTTGAATGTTGTAATTTCAATCTTCGCAATTATTGGTGGGTTAGCGCAAATCATTTTCTTATTCAACTTCTTCTACAGCACGTTCAAAGGACAAAAAGCTGTTCAGAATCCTTGGAAAGGAAACTCATTAGAGTGGACTACTCCAGTTGAACACGTTCACGGTAACTGGCCTGGAGAAATTCCAGAAGTACACAGATGGCCGTATGATTACTCTAAGCCAGGAGCTGATGATGATTATATTCCTCAGACTGTTCCACTTAAAGAAGGTGAAGAAGATCATTAATAGAGAAAGATTATTCAATATTATATTAAAGCCCGTTTACATTTTGTAAACGGGCTTTTTGTTTGTCTTAAAGTCTTGTTTGTTCTTACTGGAAAAATGATTTGGTGATCACTGCTGCCTTCTTTTAGATGTGAATATCATTTTTAAGTTGGTTTCAAAATCTAGCACTGGCTCTATCAATCCATTGGATACTTTTTCTTCAAAAGATTTTATTTCCCTTATTATTTCGTCAATAGAATTGCTGATACTATGTCTATTTTCAAAATCTTTTAAATAGATGGCAATATTAATTCTGTGTTGTACTAATGAAAGAGAGTTGGGTAGGTGTATGCTGGAATCACTTTTGTCATCTCTTCCATCATCTTGCCACAAACAAATGATACATGTTTCATAATTATGAGGTTCAGTAATTGTTGGAAATCCGCATCCTGGGCAAACACTTTTTCCATGTATTATATTGCTTTTTTCAATCAGTTCTTCTGATTTGTTTCTACGTGCTTTAAAAGCTTCTAATAACTCATGATCCGTTGCAGTGAGTATTGATTTATCAAACCGGTCATTTTTAACTACAGTTTTTTTTCGCTTCTTTGATTTTGCAGGGTATTGTCTCATTAATGCTAATATATCATATTTCCATTTATCAAATTGTATGACGTATTCATGTATGGTAAGGTTGGAAGTACTGTAGTCATTATCCAAATGTACCTAAGAAACCTAATGCCGAAATTTTAACCACTATCGACTAATTCCTTATCTTTATGTAAAATTTTTGATTTGGAATCATTTGATTATAGAGACGAGGAGCAATTTTCACATGAAGAGGAAATTGACAATGTATTAAGACCAAAATCTTTTGAAGATTTTGCCGGTCAGAAAAAAGTTACGGACAACCTAACCATATTTGTTGAAGCCGCTAAACAAAGGGAAGAATCTTTGGACCATGTTTTACTACATGGCCCTCCAGGTTTAGGAAAAACGACTTTGGCCAATATTATTGCTAATGAAATGGGCGTTGGTATTAAAATAACCAGTGGTCCTGTATTAGATAAACCTGGAGATTTAGCTGGTTTATTAACAAATTTGGAAGAAGGGGATGTACTTTTTATTGATGAAATACACCGACTAACTCCAGTTATAGAAGAATACCTTTATTCGGCCATGGAAGATTTCATGATCGATATTATGATTGATACTGGACCAAGTGCACGCACAGTTCAAATTTCGTTGAATCCTTTTACTTTAATTGGAGCAACTACGCGTTCAGGTTTATTAACAGCACCTTTGCGCGCACGTTTTGGTATCAACTCACGTCTTGAATATTATGACGTAAAAATTCTATCACGCATTATCTCAAGAGCCTCTGGAATTCTTAAAGTTGAAATTCATGAAAATGCCGCAATGGAAATTGCAAGGCGTAGTCGTGGAACTCCTAGAATTGCCAATGCATTATTGCGCAGGGTGCGTGATTTTGCACAAATCAAAGGAAACGGTGTAATTGATATAGAAATTGCAAACATTGCCTTAGAGGCGCTTAATGTTGATCAAAATGGATTGGATGAAATGGATAATAAAATCCTTTCGGTTATTATTGACAAGTTTAGCGGTGGCCCTGTTGGAATGACAACAATTGCTACAGCAGTAAGTGAAAATCCTGGGACAATTGAGGAAGTTTATGAACCTTATTTAATTAAAGAAGGTTATCTCTTAAGAACTCCTCGTGGACGTAAGGCAACTGAAAAAGCTTTTAAACATTTAGGGCGTGATTTAGGATATCATCAAAGTGGCCTTTTCTAATGGATAAGTCCATCCTGAGTGAAAAGATAAAACACAAAGCTGCCGAACTTGGTTTTTTATCATGCGGAATTTCTAAAGTTGAATTTTTAGAAAAAGAAGCCAAACAACTTGAATTGTGGTTGAAAGAAGGATACCACGGCAAGATGTCTTATATGGAAAATCATTTTGATAAGCGTTTGAACCCAGCGTTGTTGGTTGACGGTGCCAAAAGTGTTATTTCTGTTTTGCTCAATTATTTTCCAGAAAAAGATCTGTTTAAAGATGCGGGGCTTAAAATTTCAAAATACGCATATGGTACAGATTATCATTTTGTCATAAAAGATAAACTAAAAGATTTACTGCGTTTTATAGAAGAAGAGGTTGGAGCTGAAGTCAATTCAAGATGTTTTACTGACTCAGCGCCAGTAATGGACAAGGCCTGGGCAGAACGTGCTGGCCTTGGTTGGGTTGGGAAAAATGGAAATTTGCTTTCTAAACAAGTAGGGTCTTTCTTTTTTATTGGAGAGATAATTTTGGATGTTGATCTAGAATATGATCAACCTGTTTCTGATCATTGTGGAACATGCACTAAATGTATTGATGCTTGCCCAACGGAGGCGATCATTAAGCCAAACGTTATTAATGGTTCAAAATGTATTTCTTATTTAACAATTGAGTTAAAGGATGAAATACTTCCGAAAGAATTTAGTAATAAGATGGATGGTTGGGTGTTTGGCTGTGATGTGTGCCAAGACGTTTGCCCATGGAATAGGTTTTCATTAAAGCATAGTGTAAATGCTTTTAAACCGCACGAAAAATTGGAAGGATTGGATTTGTCTGAACTAAATCAAGATGTATTTAACGAATTATTCAAGTTATCTGCAATTAAACGAACAAAGTTTAAAGGCTTAAAACGGAATATAGGGTTTGTGAAAGGATTGGATTAGAGCAAAAAAAAGGGATGCTTTAAGCACCCCCGAGTTAATTAATCTTTAAATTCGACTTGAAGTATTTGCGGATATTTTTTTCCGAAAGTTTTTAAACACCATTCTTTAAATCCGTCAACTTCTTCTGATTTAATCCAAGAGAGCGACTTAGCCAACTCTTTTTGAAATAAAACTTTGTCAAAACTAACTTTAATAAGAATCTCTTTGCACAATTCTAACATAATTACGTTAATTTTTAGGTTTTCTTAAAAGTACTAAAAGATCACGCTTTTGTCAAGCTATTAAGATCAAACTTATTAACAAGTTCGAATTAATTTTGGCCTAACAACGGATCTACTGAGGTAGACGGATTATAACTGAATATATTTTAGCTGAATCGATAAAATTTGTTAAATATTTTTTCGATTATTAAAATGCCAAACTCCAATCATCTAGTAAACAGCTATTACGATTAAAATGAGTGCGTCATAGTAAAGTTGATTCCATTCGTTGCAGGAACAGGTCTACAAACTCCACCAACACAAACAATACCTGCTCTTTGTTTACCGTATGAAAAGATAAAACGTGTTTGATTATGAATATATCCAAAAGAGCCTAGGAGATAATGTAATTGAAGTGCTGAATCCGGATGACCATAATTGTACTGATCTTGTATTGCAAAAAACCATTTTGGAGAAATCGTATATTCTAACAAAGCCGCCGCCCAATTTCCACGATCTTTTTCTGTAAATAATGCCTGTAATTCTCCACGAATCGAATGTTTGCGACTAATCTTATACTGTAGTTCAATTACCCCAACATCAGCTTTAATATAGCCTTTGGCTAATAACGTAACAGGATTCACTGTGTTATTGAAAATGAAGTGGTAATAATGTGCGCTTGCTTTCCATTTCTTGTTGAATTTTCGCGAAACGTGCATATTAAAATCAAAGTTGTATAAACTGTCTTTCATATCAAATGGGCGTCCAATATATGTAACACCGTCTACAGCAAAGTTAGTTCCTGATTTGTGACGTACATGGTCCGTTGCAACCGCTACATTCAGATGTAACTTAGTACCATATTTACCACCTAACTTTGATTTTTTAGGAATGGTGTATAATACATCTAATTGATAGGCTACTTCACCAGAAGGATTAGCTGCATATGGATAAAGTGTTCCTGCTAAATTGTAAGTATGGTTATTGGTTGTAGCAGGTAAAAAGTTGGTGGTTAATTGATTTCCAACTATTTTTTTGTCAGCTCTAAATTGAAAATTATCGAAAGAGCGGGCAGTTAATATAATTCCTAGTCCTTTTTGCGAATACCCTAAATTAACAAGTGCTCCATGTCCTGTATTATAAACGAATCCATTTTGTAATGCCGGATCCGGACCTTTATAACCATACTCGGCGCCAAAGGTAAATCGCTTGTAGCGCATATCAATTCTACCCGCATATATATTCACGATTGGCGGAGTAGTGTCGTTCACACTTTGAAATCGGCTTACAAAACTTCCACCAATTGTTACTTTGAATTTGGAATCGCCAAATGAAGGGATGAGTTCATTTAAATTAATATCACCATCTAATCCTCTTATAATTCCGTTTGATTTTTCCACAACACCATTTTCAAATCTATAACGTTGTCGGCCCATTAATCCTTTAATCTCAACCCCTTTTCTTGGAATAAATTTAACATTTACACCGTCAAAAGCATTGTCAATACCCAAAGCACTGTTTTCATATGCTCGAAGCGCTAAACCATTACCAAATTGCTCATAAAAATTACCTACTTTAATGTTTAATTGCTCTCCAGCATATTCTGCGTAACGATAGCCAAGTCCCGTTCCAGTATAGAAATTAGGATACCCTGCAATTGCAGGTAAATAGCTTTCAAGACGAACACCTGCTCTGAACTTTCCAACAGATCCATTAATATTCATGACTGTATTCATCACAGCCTTTTCTTTTGGCGCAAATGCACCAATTAAGGTATCTTCATTAAGAACTTGTAAATTGGTTTCAACATTTCCACTAACACTACTTCGAATATTATTTTGAGCGTGGGTAGAAAGAGTAACGAGAGTAATTATTCCAAGGATAAATTTTTTCATGTTGCAGGTTTGAATTTTACACCGCAATGTAGCATTATATCACAAAAGATTAACATCTAGCAATATTAAAAAAGGAGCTAAAATGTAACTCCTATTTTGTCAGAAAGAGATTGAGAACGTGTTGAGTAATTAAAACGCGTGTTTAATTACTTGCTCGATTTCGTAGGTTTCACGGTTGAATACAAGAACTAAAAAGTGCATGTCGTCATTCGTTAAGCCTTCTGGTAATGTATAAGAAAAATCAGTTGACACTTTTGTGCCTGCAGCCGTGCTACCTGATGCAATTCCTCGTCCCCAAGTTTCTTCGAATACGTTACCAATATGGATATCATGATGAACATAGTCTTCATCTGTTGAACCATCTGGTTGTTTTTGTGGAGATACAAATGAATTCTCTATTGCGTAAACTACAATATTGTAATTTCCTTCAAGATCATTAATGAAATCAGTTTCAACATGTAAGAAAACTCCTCCAGTTTCAGCGTAGTAATTAGATTTTGCTTGAAGATTAACATTTAAAGGTGTCTCAAGTACTTCATCTGTCTTAGCCGACCATTCTACAGCGAAAGAAAAGAATAATCCATCTTCGTCAGGTACGCGGTTTACATTCCCTCTTGGATTTCCACCAAAACCAACTCCTAAACTATAAAATTCAGAAGCCATTTCTAATCCTTGAGGATTAGTGAAATCTCTTGGGAAATCTTCATCTACAGCTTGGAATGATCCTGCACCTCCTGGCTCAGCAGAAGCGTGAATTGAAGCGATAAATACACGTCCAGGGTTAGCATCTGCAACGGCCTCAGCTGCTTCTGCTGCTGGTGGGCAAAAGTTACATTTATGTCCCGTATAATCCGCTATAACTACATTTTTTTCTGTATTTGTATTTTCCTCAAAAGTTGGATAATCGTAATCAATAAAATTACCTGGAAAAATATTCGTATCTAAATCCGTAATGATCACATTTGGATAGGTTACTTTGTCACAAGAGGTTGTAATTGCTGTTCCTGCAATTAATACAAAGCCTAATAGTTTGATGTAAGTTTTCATATCAATACAAATTTATTTTAAAACGATTGTGTAAATGTGAATGTTAATCCATTCGTTGCTGGAACAGGTCTACAAACACCGCCCACACATAAAATTCCTTCTCTTTGCTTACCATACATAAACATAAAACGTGAGTTGTTATGTGTATAACCAAAAGCACCTAATAAATAGTGGATTTGTAAATTTTCATCTGGATGACCATAATTAAACTGGTCCATAACAGTAAAAAACCACTTAGGAGAAATTGTATATTCAATTACCGCAGTAGCCCAATTTCCTCTATCTTTTTTAGTAAATAGTCCCTGTACTTCTGCACGAATAGAATGCTTTCTGTTGATTTTGTATGAAACATCAATCACTCCAATGTCAGATGTGATATAGTGCTTAGCTAGTTTTGTAACTTCATTTACGTCATTATTGTACACGAAGTGAAAGTAATGAGCACTAGCTTTCCATTTTTTATTGAATTTACGCTTAATGTGGAAGTTGAAATCAAAATTGAATATACTATCCGTCATTGCAAAAGGCTGCGCTATGTATGAAACTCTGTTCTTAGCCCAATCTGCACCTTCTGTGTCACGTTTATAATCTGTTGCTAAAGCAATGTTTAAATGCAAGTCTGTGCCATATTTACCACCTAGCTTACTTTTCTTTGGAATTTTGTATAAAACGTCTAATTGGTAAGCTACCTCACCATTTAAATTAGTTGCGTATGGATAAAGCGTACCTGCTAAGTTATACGTGTGGTTATTACTAGTTGCAGGTAAGTAATTAATAAATGCTTGGTTTCCAATCGTGTTTCTGTCCGATCTAAAAGTCATATTATCAAGAGACTTGGCAGTTAAGATAATACCCAATCCTTTTTGAGAATATCCCATGTTTACTATCGCACCATGACCTGAATTGTAAATCCAATTGTTTTGCTCGTTAGGGTCATTATCCTTGTGAATATACTCGGCGTTTAAATAAAAGCGTGAGTATTTCATGTCAATACGTCCACCATATGCTCCTACGTTCTTAGGCAGAATCAATGTATCATTGCTTGTAGGTTGATAACGACTAACAATACTTCCAGCTACAGTAACTTTAAATTTAGAATCACTAAATGCAGGAATCACTTCATTTAGGTTTAAGCTACCGTCAAACCCTCTAACAACACCGTCCGAATTAAAACGTTGCCCCTCAAAAAAGTTGACACGTTGTCTTCCTATTACACCTTTAAAATCAACCCCTTTTAATGGAGAGAAACGAATGCTTGCTCCTTCCATAGCGTTGTCTAATCCTAAAGCGCGCTCTTCATAAGATCTAAATATTAAACCACTTCCAAATTGCTCATAAAAATTACCTGCAGTTACCGTAATTCTTTCTCCTGCATATTGCACATACTTATAAGGCATTCCACTACCCGAGTAAAAAGCAGGATAACCTGCAATCGCGGGTAAGTAACTTTCAAAACGTGCACCAGCTCTAAATTTACCAACAGAGTAGTTGACATTCATGTAAGAATTGGCTACTACTTTTTGGTCTGGAGCAACAGCTCCAATTAAAGTGTCCGTGCTTAAAACTTGCACATTTGATTCCATGTTACCAGTAACATTTCCGCCTTGACCAAATTGTCCGTATGAACAAAAAGTGGTTAGACTTAAGAATCCCAAGATGATTTTTTTCATTTAGCTTGAATTAGACTTATGATTGGGTGGGTGTGGTTTAATTTAGTGTGAGCTTGTTGTTTCTTTATTTTCATGAAGATCCCAAAGAAAATCATACAAATCTTCTTCATCACCAGGAACAAAACCTACGTGAGAGTATACAATTTTACCTTCTCCGTTTAAAACAAATGTTTGTGGAGGGTAATTTACACCCATAGCTCTTTTTAAATCACTGTTTGAATCTAACCATACGTCATAATCCCAACCTTCAGCATCAACAACTGGTCTTACTTTACTTTTGTTACGTTCGTCATCAATTGATACAGCAATCAATTTTAATCCCATGCTATCTTGCATAGTTTCATATTCGTCCATGATTGTGTTCAATTCTAATCTACAAGGTTTACACCATGTTGCCCAGAAAGAAATCACTATTGGATTCCCATCATTGTCTAGGTCAGCCGAGTTAATTTGATCTCCATCTAAATTTTCTAACATAACAGACGGCATTGTTTTTCCAAGACCTCCATCATCAGTATTAATAAATGACGATCCTCCAATAACTCCAATTGCTAGTGCTAATAGTAAACTTATTTTTTTCATAGTTGTATTTTTCCTTGTTGAATTCAAATATCAGACCAAACTGATATATAGCATCAAAAATAGGGATTAATTTTTCGCAGAACAACACTTTATTTCTTTTATTGTTGATTTCCCAAGAACAAATTCTCATGTTGATTGTATCCCTGTGTTTATTATATGTTCAGGATCTATTGAATAAAAAAAGGGGTGACTTTCGCCACCCCCTCTTTAAAATTTTATAGTTCGTTTACTATTGAACAGAAAGTTTAGCTGTTTGAACTGTGTTGTTAACAACCGTTCTAACAGTGTACATTCCAGCTGCAAATGCAGCAACGTCAACTGAGTAAATATAAGCACCAGAAGTTAAGTTTTGAGTGTTTTCACTGTAAACTAATTCTCCTAATGAGTTGTATATTTCAACATTCACATCTGAAGTTTCAACTAAACTTACTTTAACATATGTTAATGCGTTAGATGGGTTAGGGAATACTGAAAGTTCAAAAGCTGCATCAACTTCTTCAATTCCATCAAATCCAAAGCTAGATTTTCCAGCGTTTAAGATTTCTCCTGTAGATCCATTAACTAACATTCCTACAAAGTGTAATTGGTTTAATTCCCAATCAGCACCTTTTGGAATAGTATAAGTGTAAGACTCTGTTGAACCAGCGTCGATAGTTGCAGGTAAAGAACCAGCATCACCTAAAATTTCGTCATTTCCTAAAGCTCTTGCAACGTGGTCATAAACCATGTCAGCAGCAGGAACAGGATTTGCAAGGTCTTCGTATCCACCCATTTCTCCAGCATCTCCACCTGAGTAATAGTTAGCTTGGTTGTAACCAGAAGCTGTTCCTGTAACGTCATCTTCTGTAACAACAGCAGCTAATCTATAGTCTCCAGATAATGCACCAACAAAGTTGGCAGTAACTGTTACTTCGATATTTGCTCCAACTTCTTCATAAGTTACTTCAACAGAAGCTGGTGGAATGTGAGATGAACGTGTAGCGTACATAGATGCGAAATCTGAAGGATCTCCAGGGATCACACGGTCAACACCACCGCCAGGGTAACCACCAGGAACATATGTTCCGATCGCACCGTCATATGAATCAACAGTCATAGGATCGCCGTTATGAACAGCAATTCCGATAAATAATGGCTCGCTTTCCATTTCCTCTAGAGCAACAGCACCTCTTGGACACCATCCACACCATGTTCCAGTTTTCTCTTCACCAACAACATATTTTGTTGGGATTTCAGCAACACAAGAAACAATGTGGTTTAAGCAATCATTTGATGCATCTCCATCAGAATCTACAGTTGCACAAACATCCATATCATATGAAGCACCACTTGTAGCGCTTAAAGAAGTTGGGTGAGTAAAGTTGTAAATTTCTCCTGATTCAATTGTAGCAGTAATAGTCTCACTGTGAGCAGTACCATCATTCCAATCTAATTCGAAAGAGTTAATAGTGTTTGCTCCGTTATTTTGAACAGAACCTGTAATATCAACAGAACCTTCTTCAACAACAGCAGCAGTAGTTACTGATACCATTTTGATATCCCAATCTAATAATGTACGAACTGTAACGTCGTCAATGTTTAAACGGAATTGATCCGTTACATCATGGTGTCTAAATGCAATATATACATCAGACTCTCCTGAAAGTGCAGATACGTCTAATGAACGTAAAACATATTCTCCTCCAGTTCCGCCAATAACTTCGTTCATTGAATATGGTGAACCTGCTAGATCTCCAATGTCACCGCTTGTACCTGCATATGCAGTATATTGTTCAGCAGTCCAATCTGGATCTTGTGCTTTAACAACCCACTGTAATACTACAGTACCAGTTGCAGCTCCTAAATCGATAGGTCCAGCAACCATCCAGTTGTCAGGGTTCAATGCTCCTGCACCTGAGTCCCAAGATGCTGATGATGCAACATTTCCATGTCCATCTCCAGCGCCATAATCAACAGCGTCCCATTCAAATTCGTCTCCGTCTGAATCCGTTAGGGTCCAATCCCCAATTCCTCCCGAGAAGTCATCCTCGAAATAAGTTTGCGCGTAAGTTCCAGATGCCATTAAGGCTAATACTGGAATTAGTAATTTTTTCATAATTATAAGTTTGATTTATATTATCATTAGCTAAATTAACACAATTGAAACAAATTGTAAAGAATTATACAAAGTCATCCTTGAAATCCTAAAACGCCCTAATAATGCAAAACTCATTTATGTTGGTTAAGAATGGCACGGAATATGCTCAATCTTTCGTATATTTGATATTATAAATGAAAATTATGAAAAAAATCGTTACTTGTTTAGGTTTGTTTGCAATCACAATGGGGGCTAGCGCTCAGGGTATTGAAATCTATCTTCCTGACGGAGAAGATATTGTTTCTGGTACTACTATTGAATTGAATGCGGCGGATGAGAATATGCATCAAGAATTTGATGTTAAGAATGTGTCAGGAGCTACGCTAAACTTGCGTATTGAGAGAATTAAAATTACTGAGTTGGAAGGTACACAAGATTATTTGTGTTGGGGAGCAAATCCTGAAACTGGAGCTTGTTACTCTGCGGGTGCGGTTTCTCCAGAGAATCCATTTATTACGCCAGATGATAGTGACCTTGATGATGGTAATAGAGGTTGGTTAGCAACTTACCATGTAACAAATGGTTTTGATGGTTGTGCACAATACCGTTACTATGTAATTGATGAGACTGATGCTCGATTAGATTCAGTTGATGTTATGTATTGTTCAACAGTAAGTATTGAGGAGGATGTGAAAGTAGAGGTTTCTGTATATCCTAATCCCGCATCTGACTTTGTGAATGTTACTATGGTAAATGAGCATAACAATGTAAACTTTACGTTATACAATATTCTAGGTGATGCTGTATTAACAGCAAACTTAAATGCTGGAACAAATGAAGTAGCGCTAGATAAATTACCAAACGGTGTTTATTTCTACTCAATTTTGAAGGAAGGAAATATCTTAGAAACTAAGAAGTTGATAGTAAGACACTAATTGATAAGTGCATCAATAAAATATTAAAGCCCTGGCATTAAATGTCGGGGCTTTTTTTATGGACTCTTGTAATCTTGAATGAGCTTATTAACCAGTTCAGGTATTTTTTCTGTAGCCGATCCTTGGAAGTGTTCGAACTGTTGTCCACTTAATTGGAAATCACTAGGGTCGACCAGAAATTTTTCACATTGATCTGAGCAAGCATATCTTAATCCTGCTGCCGGGTAAACATTTAAAGAAGTTCCTACAACAATTAAAATGTCACATTCTCTCACTAATACTTCAGCGTCCGTCATTCTTGGCACGGCTTCGCCAAACCAAACAACGTGTGGTCGCATTTGATGCCCGTCAGGCGTTAAATCTCCCAGTTTAATATCGCCACTTACAGGGTAAAGGTGAATGTCATTCAAAATGCTTCTACCTTTCAGAATTTCACCATGTAAATGTAAAACATTACTTGAACCCGATCGTTCGTGTAAGTCGTCAATGTTTTGTGTGATAATTTCTACATTAAAGTGGTTTTCTAACTCGGCTAAGGCATAATGTGCTTTGTTGGGGTTTGCCTTTAACACTTGCGCTCTACGTGCATCATAAAATGAAAGTACAAGCTCTGGGTTTTTGTGCCAGGCATCAATTGTCGCTACATCATTTAAATCGTATTTTTCCCAAAGACCATCATTGTCTCTGAAGGTACTTAATCCACTTTCGGCGCTTATTCCAGCACCACTAAGAATGGCTATTTTTTTTTCTGATTTATTCACGTTAGAGTAGGCATTTTAACCGTACTAATTTAGCGATTAAAATTAAATTTTGAAATGGGTGTATTCATTTAGTCCATTGCACGGCTATTCCTTGTTTTTTATAAGCCATTTGTCGCTATATTTTTTTATATTTGCCAGCTTAATCAAAACGGAGAAATTAATGGCCAAAATCAGAAAACAGGACGCTTTAGATTACCATGCAAATGGTCGTCCAGGTAAGATAGAGGTTATACCCACAAAGCCGTATAGCTCTCAAAGAGATTTATCATTGGCTTATTCACCAGGTGTAGCAGATCCATGTTTAGCAATAGCAGATAATAAATCTGACGTATACAAATATACTGCTAAAGGGAATTTGGTAGCTGTAATTTCTAACGGTACAGCCGTACTAGGTTTAGGCGATATTGGGCCAGAGGCCTCTAAACCAGTAATGGAAGGGAAAGGTCTTTTATTCAAAATATTTGCAGATATAGATGTGTTTGACATTGAGGTAGATGCGAGTGACCCCGAATTATTTATTTCAACAGTTAAAGCAATTGCACCAACATTTGGTGGGATTAACTTAGAAGATATAAAAGCGCCAGAAGCTTTTGAAATTGAACGTAGACTGAAAGAGGAGTTGAATATCCCAATCATGCATGATGATCAGCACGGAACTGCAATTATTTCAAGTGCAGCATTACTAAATGCACTTGAATTAGCTGAGAAGGAAATTGCAAATGTTAAGATTGTAGTTGTTGGAGCTGGAGCTGCAGCGTTTTCTTGTGCTAAATTATATTTGGCTTTAGGTGCTAAGCTAGAAAACATTTTCATGTATGATAGTAAAGGGTTATTGTCGAAATTACGAGAAGGTTTAGATCAATATAAATCTGAATTTGCAGTGCATGACAAGGATGTTTCATTGGTTGAGGCTATGAAAACTGCAGATGTGTTCTTAGGATTGTCAAAGGGAGGGATTGTTTCAAAAGAGATGGTGAAGTCTATGCCTGAAAAGCCAATTGTTTTTGCTTTGGCAAATCCTGATCCTGAAATTTCATATAAAGATGCCATTTCTGTGAGAACAGATATTATTATGGCTACAGGAAGATCTGATAATCCTAATCAGGTGAATAATGTACTTGGTTTCCCGTTTATTTTTAGAGGTGCTTTGGATGTGCGTGCAACTTGCATTAATGAAGAAATGAAACTAGCTGCTGTTCGAGCGATTGCTGAATTAGCAAAAGAACCAGTACCAGAAGAAGTAAATGAAGCTTACGGAGAAAAGAATATTTCTTTTGGAACAGATCAAATTATTCCAAAACCGTTAGATTCAAGATTAATCACTTCTGTATCACCAGCAGTTGCGAAAGCAGCAATGGAGTCAGGTGTAGCACAAGAACCTATTGAAGATTGGGAGGCATATGATGTTGAGTTAAGACGCAGGTTGGGACTTGATAATAAATTGGTAAATGTATTAACTGAAAAGGCAATTAAAAACCCTAAAAAAGTTGTTTTTGCTGAAGCAGATAATTATAAAGTTTTAAAAGCGGCATATTTAGCCGAGGAAGAAGGATACGCCCAGCCAATTTTGTTGGGACGCAAGAAAAAAATTGCAGAGCTGATTGAAGAAATTGGGTTGGAATTTGAAAGTGCAATAATCATTGATCCTAAAGAAGAAGCTGAAGTAGGAAAATGTGAGGCGTTTGGAAAGATATTCTTTGAAAAAAGGCAACGTAAAGGGTTTACACTGCATGAGTCTTGTAAAATTATGCGTGAGCGTAATTACTTCGGTTCTATGATGGTGGAAACCGGTGAGGCGGATGCTCTTATTTCTGGTATTACGCGTAACTATAAAGATGTAATTAGACCAGCATTGCAAGTTGTTGGTAAACAGGAAGGTGTAGATAAAGTAGCGGGGATGTATGTTTTGGTAACTAAACGTGGTCCTTTATTCTTGGCAGATACTACTGTGAATTTTGATCCTTCAGCTGAGGAATTGGCTGAAATCACTAATATGGTGGCCAAAAAAGTAAGACAATTAAATGTTCATCCAAAAATTGCCTTATTATCATACTCCAATTTTGGATCTGCTCCAGGTGTGGATTCTAATAAAATGAATGCCACAAGAAAAATTATTGCAGAAAGATATCCTAACCTTACTGTAGACGGAGAAATACAAGCAAATTTTGCTTTGAATAATGAGTTGAGAATGGAGAAGTTTTCTTTTTCATCTCTAGGAAATAAAAATGTAAATACGTTAATTTTTCCAAACTTGTCTGCAGGAAATATTGCCTATAAATTATTGCAGGAAATGAATGATGATGTGGATGCTATTGGACCTATATTATTGGGTATAAAGAAATCCATTCATGTTTTACAATTAGGAAGTAGTGTAAGAGAAATTTCAAACATGGTAAAAATTGCGGTGTTGGATGCCCAAACAAAATAAATAGAATGATAGCACATTTAAATGGCCGCCTCGTTGAAAAAACACCAACAAATATTGTTGTTGAATGCTCGGGCGTAGGTTATTTTGTGAAAATTAGTTTACATACGTATTCTAAGATTGGTGCGGAAGAGAATATTAAGATTTTTACCCAATTACAGGTAAGAGAGGATGCGCATACGCTTTATGGTTTTCATAGTTTGAAAGAGCGTGAAATGTTTAACCACTTAATTTCTGTTTCAGGGATAGGTGCAAACACCGCCATTATTATGTTGTCTGCCTTAACACCCAATGAAATTGCTGCTGGAATTGTTGGAGAGGATGTTAGTTTAATAAAAAGTATAAAAGGAATTGGTGCAAAAACAGCACAACGCGTTATTCTTGATTTGAAGGACAAGGTTGCAAAATCGGATTTTGGTACCGAAAATATTGTCGTTGTAAACAATACAAATCAAAATGATGCGTTAACAGCTTTGTTGTCTTTAGGTTTTGATAAGAAAAGAGCCGAAAAAGCCATCAAAAATATTATAACAGAAGACCAAACTGTTGAAGAAATTATTAAGCAGGCCTTGAAGGTTCTGTAAACTGAAACCACATGTTTTGAATAGTTATTACAACGCACCCTATGATTATTCCTAACATCAAAAATTCTGTGTAAAGCCAGAATATTTGTAGATATGAAAAGAAGTTTTTTATTATTATTTACGCTGACTTGTGTCCTGAATCTCCTGGCGAACGGTGAGAATGTTGGTGATGGGGTACTCACGTATGAAACAGTAACAGATTCACCCAAAGTGGATTTGCCTTTCCCAATTTTTGATTATCAGGATTATACTGATCGTAAAAGATCTCCCATTAATTTACAAGATCCCGAAAACTTAAATACAGATATTGTTTATAATCCTGAAACTGGGAGTTATGAGATTGTTCAGAAGATTGGAAACCAATACTACAGGTATCCAACTTCAATGACACAAGAAGAGTATATTGATTATCAAAGAAAAAAAGCATTAGAAGAAGGATGGATTGATAAAGTGGATGCTACAAATGATAACGCAGCTGGCGTTATTCCTCCGCTTAAAGTTGGTGGTGAAGCTTTTGATGTGATTTTTGGAGGAGATGAAATTAATATCCGACCACAAGGTTCTGCTGAGCTTTCGTTTGGTGTTAACGTTTCGCGTTATGATAATCCTGCATTACCTGAGCGCCAAAGAAGGGTAGCAACTTTTGATTTCCAACAACAAATTCAACTGAATATGGTTGGTCAAATTGGAGATAAATTAAAACTTACGATTAGCCAAAATACAGAAGCAACTTTCAACTTCCAAAACCAAGTTAAAATTGAGTATACGGGGTATGAAGATGAGATTATCCAGAAAATTCAGGCTGGTAATGTTAGCTTGCCATTAAACACAACCTTAATTCAGGGTTCGCAAAGTTTATTTGGTATTAGAACAGATTTAAAGTTTGGAGCTTTAACCGTTCAAACTATTTTGTCGCAACAAAAAGGGAAACGCCAAGAAATTAATGTTGCTGGCGGTGCTCAAGTTCAGGATTACGAAGTGCGTGTAGATAACTATGAAGCTAATAAACACTATTTCTTAAACTATTATCACCGCGAGCATTATGATGAGGCCATGCAAACCATGCCTATTGTAAACTCTCCTATTAATGTAACGAAGATTGAGGTTTGGGTTACAAACCGAATTAACCGAGTAGAGGATACGAGAAATGTTATTGCATTTACAGATTTAGGTGAAGGTAATGTAGAAAATTTACAAGGTGGGCCAATTGTGTCGGGAGATGACTTGCCTAGAAATGGTGCCAATAACCTTTATGCAGAATTGGAATCTAATCCTGCAATTCGTGGTTTTTCAACTGCGGTTAGTGCGCTTTCTGTTATTAGTGGTAGCCCAGGACCATTTGCACAATCTGTACATTATGAAAAAGTTGAAAATGCAAGAAAACTAAGTGAACAAGAATTTACATATAACGCACAATTAGGGTTCGTATCCTTAAAGTCACCATTAAATCAAGATGAAGTATTAGGTATTGCTTATCAATACACTATTAATGGTAGAACTTTCCAAGTTGGTGAATTCTCAACTGATGTTCCTGTTGAAGAAGGATCAAAGAGTGCCTTAATCCTAAAGTTATTAAAACCAACCATTATTAATCCTAAAAATAAAACATGGGATTTGATGATGAAAAATGTCTATTCTATTGGTGCTTATCAAGTGAGCCCAGGTGACTTTACATTTGATGTTTGGTATAACAATCCATTAACCAGTGTTAATGTAAATTATTTGCCTTATGATGGGGTAGATGATATCTTATTAATGCAGCAGTTAGATTTGGATCGTTTAAATTTGAATCAAGATTTATATGCTGACGGTCGTTTTGATTTTGTGGCCATTCAGTATGACGGAAATAGAGCAATTAATGGAGGAACAGTCGATCCAAGGACAGGTCGAGTCTATTTTACAACGATTGAGCCGTTTGGTAAAACCTTAAGAGGGAAATTAGAAAGTGTACCAGACCCATTGGCACCTATCCAAATTGATGGAATTGTATTTGATGAATTATATGATTCAACCAAAACAGCCGCACAACAAATACCAAGTAAAAACAGGTTCAGTATTAAAGGAAGTTATAAATCATCAGTGAGTTCTGAGATTTCACTAAACTCATTAAATATTCCAGAAGGAAGTGTTACCGTAACAGCTGGTGGTGCAAGATTGCAAGAGGGTGTAGATTATACGGTAGATTATAACTTAGGCCGTGTAAAAATCTTAAATCAAGGAATTTTAGAGTCGCAAACACCAATTAAAGTTCAGCTTGAAAGTAATTCATTGTTTGGTTTTCAATCTAAATCACTCGTTGGAGCGCATTTCAATTATGAAATAAATAAAGACTTTAATATTGGGGCAACCTTTATGAACTTAACGGAAAAACCGTTAACTCAAAAAGTAAATATTGGTGATGAACCAATTAGTAACTCGGTTATTGGAACAGATATTAGTTACCGTACTGATGCACCATTTTTAACTAAAATGGTTGATTTTTTACCTGTAATTAGTACAAAAGAAAAATCAACTATTACCGCTTATGGTGAGTTTGCTTACCTTATTCCAGGAACCCAACGTGCCATTAGTAAAGAAGGGATTTCTTATATTGACGGATTTGAAGGAAGTCAAAGCGCAATTGATATTAAACAATTCCAAACATGGAGATTGGCTTCAATTCCGCAGGGACAAAATGATTTATTTCCTGAAGCATCTATAAAGACAGGTACAGAGGCAGGATTTAATCGTTCACACTTATCATGGTATCAAGTTGACCCTACAACATTCTATCAAAATTCAGCAACAACTCCTGCTCATATTAAGGATAATCCGGAGATTTTAGAGAATTCACAAATGCGTCAATTAGAGCAAAATGATCTATTTCCGCAAACTAACCCACCACAAGGAACATTAAATAATATACCTGTACTTGATTTAGCTTATTACCCTAAAGAAAGAGGACCATACAATTACGATACTTTGGATGCAAATATATTACCAGATGGTAACTTCTCTAACCCTGAAGATCGTTGGGCTGGTATTATGCGTGCATTAACTACTACTAATTTTGAAACAGCTAATGTTCAGTTTATTCAGTTTTGGTTATTAGATCCATTTAATGATGATGCAACAGATTCTGGAGCAGTTAATTTAACTGGGGGAGACCTTTACTTCAACTTAGGTAACATCTCTGAGGATGTTTTACCTGATTCAAGAAAAAGTTTTGAAAATGGTTTACCTACAAGTGGATCAGTTGCTGATCCAAGCGATTATGATACTACGGCATGGTCAGTAGTTTCTAATGAACAAGTGATTGTAAATGCTTTTGACAATAATTCTTCTTCAAGAATTTATCAAGATGTTGGTTTAGATGGGTTTGGTGACGAGCGTGAGTTGATTTATTTCTCCAAATTTATTGATTGGGTAGAAGGAAGTGCTTTGACAACTGATGCAAAAAACAAATTAATTCGAGATCCTTCTTCTGATGATTACAATTATTACAGAGATGACGATTCTGATGATGCAGAATTTGATATTGTAAGAAGATATAAATACTACAATGGTACTGAAGGTAACTCTGCTACTCCTGAAATTTCGGATACAATTAATGATGATGGTTATCCAACAAGAGGAACCCAAACACCAGATATTGAGGATTTAAATCAAGATAATAACTTGAGCGAATCTGAAAGTTATTTCCAATATCGTGTTAGCTTGCGTCCAAACGACTTAGAAGTAGGACAAAACTTCATAACGAATAAACAGGAAGTTGAGATTAACGCAGATACAGGTGAGAAAGAAAATTGGTATCAATTTAAAATTCCAATTGAAAACCCTGAATCAATTATTAATGGAATTTCAGATTTTAGATCTATTCGTTTCATGCGTATGTTCATTAATAATTTTGAGCATGATGTGGTTTTAAGATTTGCAAAACTTGAATTAATTAGAGGTGAGTGGAGAAAGTATTTGTTTAATTTGAATGAGCCTGGTGAGGTTATTCAAGATGATCCAAACTCAACTGAATTTAATTTAGCAGCAGTAAACTTAGAGGAAAACGAAGGGAAATTTCCAGTGTCATACGTAATTCCTCCAGGAATTATTCGTGAGCAAGATAATGGGTCTATTAACCTGAGACAATTGAATGAGCAAGCTTTATCTATGGAAGTTTGTGGGTTAAAAGATGGTGAGGCTCGAGCCTCCTATAAAAATGTCCAATTTGATGTCAGGTCCTACAAAAAACTAAAAATGTTCGTCCACGGCGAACAACAATTTAGGACGGGCTGGGCCACAGATGATTTAAAGGATGATCAATTGACCGTTTTCATACGTTTGGGGACAGATTTTGAAGATAATTATTATGAGTTTGAGATGCCGTTGAAAGTGACGGATTATGACCCCGTTGATGGGTTGAAATCTAACGCGGCTGGAGCAGCAGAACTTATTTGGCCAGAAGCCAATAATATGGAGATTGTATTTGACTCTTTATTGAACTTAAAGATAAGGAGGGATGCAAATGGAATTCCTACCACTGTTGAGCATATTCAGAATTTATTGCCGGATGATTATGGAGTTATTCGCCGAATAAAAGTAAAAGGAAATCCAAATCTACAGGGAATGAAAACCATTATGATTGGTGTTCGAAATCCTGGTAAAGACACAAATCACCCTTGGCAATTGAATGAGGACGGATTAGACAAGTGTGCTGAGGTTTGGGTGAATGAGTTAAGATTAACAGATTTTGATCAATCTGGAGGTTGGGCTTCAACGGCTCGTGTAAATGTGCAAATGGCAGACTTTGCAAGCGTAAACTTGTCGGGTAATTATTCTACACCAGGTTGGGGAAGTATTGAGAAGAAAGTGAGCGAAAGACAGCGTGATACACAAATGGGGTTTGATGTGTCATCCAATATGGAGCTTGGACAATTTTTTGGAAGAAAAGTTAATATACAAGTACCGTTTTATATAGGATACTCGGCTACTGTTATAGAGCCGGAGTTTGATTTGTTGGCACCGGATATAAGACTCAAAAACTACCCTGACTCAACGAGGCGCTCGAAAGCTGATTTGTCACGTGATGTAACCATTAGGCGCTCCTATAACTTTACTAATGTGAGGCGTGAACGAACTGCCGGAAAAGAAGTTCACCTTTGGGATATTGAAAACTGGTCTGCAAGTTATTCTTATAACGAATTAAGACTACGTGATATTAATACTGATCATGACATCACTAAAACTTATCGCGGCGGATTAACTTATAACTATTCTAAAAAACCACTGTTAATAGAGCCTTTCAAGAAAAGTAAATTCTTGAAAAAATCGAAATGGTTTGGGTTAATAAAAGACTTTAATTTCTACATAGGTCCAAAATCACTCGGGTTTAATACAGAGATTTCTCGAATGTACAATGAACGCGAGAATAGGAATGCATTGGATACTACTTTCCAGTTTAAGCCTACTTATTTGAAGAACTTTAATTGGACGAGAAATTATGACTTGAAGTATGATTTATCTAAAAATATTAAGTTTTCATTCTCGGCCTCTAATCGCTCAATTATTTTAGAACCAGAAGGAATTATTGATGGGAAAGTAACTGCTGAACAAAACTTAGAGACATATAACAATTATCAATTGTTTAAATCAAGCATACTGAGTGCGCTTGAACCGTTTGATGGTGATGATGTTAAATTTGGTGGATTTGCGCTGAATTATGGACATAATTATGATTTCTCGTACAAAGTTCCGTTTGATAAGTTGCCACTTACCAATTGGATAACTGCGAATGTTAAAATGAGAAGCAGTTATGATTGGATGCGTGCTCCACTAGCATTACCAGAAATTGGAAATACAGTGCAAAATGCAAGAAACTTTACCGTTAATGGTCAGGTGAACATGGTGACGCTTTATAATAAAGTCGGATTCTTAAGAAAAATTAATAACGACGGAAGAGGCGGACGTGGTGGACGAAATGCACCGCAGCAAAATGCAGCTGATAGAGGGAAAAAGGAGAAAGATAAAAAAGAGGGTGAAGAAGAAAAAGATGGTGATAAAGAAAAGGAGAAGAAAAAGCGAGAAGGGGTACATCCAATCGTAAAAACTACAGGGCGCTTAATTATGTCGTTTAGAAATTTATCTTTCTCTTATGCTGAAACAGATGGTATTATGCTTCCTGGTCTTGATGGTGACATTAGCATCTTAGGAATGGATAATTTTAATCAGCCTGGCTTTGCATTTGTTGCAGGACAACAAAATAGAGATTTGTTGGGTAGACCTACAAATGCTTGGGGAGAATATGATTCTTTTGCACCATTTGCTGCAAGTAATGGATGGTTAAAGGATAATCCTAACCTAAACATTTTGCATACCAATTCGCACACGCAATCTATGAATGCTCGTGCAACATTTGAACCGTTTAAAGATTTGAGAATTAATGTAACGATTGATCGTAAGTTAACAGATAATGAGAATAGCTATTATCGTTTTAATGATACGTTGCCACCACTTCCAGGGTTTGAAGGAGATTGGGAATATCAAAATAGAATTAATGGAGGTTCTATTAGCTTTACCACAATTACATGGAAAACGGCTTTCCAAAAATTAGATTCATCTTATGTTTCTGAAGTGTTTGAAGAGTTGAGAGGATATCGCCCTACGGTTTCTGCACAACTAGGGGAAGAAAATGGAACAACGTTAGGAGAAGATGGTTACTATGCAGGGTTTGGAGAGAATCAACAAGATGTATTGATTGGGTCGTTCTTAGCTGCATATACAGGGCAGGGAACTGGCACTAAATTCTTTGATGTGTTTAAGGCTATTCCGCTACCAAATTGGGATATTAGGTATGATGGTTTAGCAAAAATGGACTTCATGAAGGATTATGTGAGAAACTTCTCACTTACCCATGCTTACCGTTCAAACATATCGGTTTCCAACTATCAAACTAACTTGGCTGCATTTGATCAAAATGGAATTCAGCAGTTGGATGCATCAAATAACTTGATACCAAGTAGGCAAATTCAAAGTGTAACAATTACAGAGCAATTTGCACCGTTCTTGGGAGTAGATGCAACTTGGATTGTTGGAGAAAATGGATTGATCACTAAATTTGAATACAAGCGTGACCGCTCATTAGCATTGAGTGTAACCAACCTACAAATTACGGAGATGCGTGGTAAAGAATGGGTGATTGGAACAGGTTATAAATTTTCTAATGTTGAATTACCATTCGAAATATTTGGTAATAAGCCTAAAAGTGACTTGAATTTAAGATTTGATTTATCAATCAGAAGTAATATTGCTTTGAATAGAAATATTATTGAGAACAGTCAACAAATTACTTCTGGTCAAGACATGTATTCTATTAAATCGAGAGTTGATTATAATATTGGAGAAAATTTAAATGTGGCACTTTATTTTGACCGAGTTGTCAATAAACCACAGCTATCAACAGCCTTTAACACTGCTAATACAAGTGCAGGACTGGCGTTGAGATTTAATCTCGCTCAATAAAATCATTTAATGCATAATATTAACATCCATATTCGTGAGGCTAAACCTACGGATATGGATGCTGTATTTAGTCTAATTAAGGAGTTAGCAATCTATGAAAATGCAGCCGAGCAAGTTACCAATTCAGTCGATAATTTGATTGAAGATGGCTTTGGGTCAAACGCTGTGTTTAAATGTTTGGTAGCTGTTGCAAATCAACAAGTAATAGGTTTCGCTTTATACTATACAAGTTACTCTACTTGGAAAGGGCGTTGTTTGTATCTGGAGGATTTTTTAGTGACTGAAGATTGGCGAAGAAAAGGAGTAGGTAAATTGCTGTTTGATGAGGTTTATAAAATCGCACAAGAAACTAAAGTCAAAAGGTTTGAATGGCAAGTGTTAGATTGGAATGAACCAGCAATTAATTTTTATAAGAAATACAAGGCCAATTTAGACGAGACTTGGGTGAATTGCAAATTAATGCTCGCGCCCTAACAAGAAAGTCGCAAGCTCGCGCATTGGAGTTTTCTTTTCATCTGCAATACCAATGTGATCTAAATTTTCCATAGCTTTTGTATGGAACTCATTCATTTTTTTAGTGGCTTTTGCTTTAATATCAAGTGCGGCGTAAATAGCCTTAGTTTTCTTGATTTTGAGCTCATAATCTTGCTCTGTAGACAACGTGTTCAATTCTTGCGATTGCGTGGCGTCAGCATCCTCTATTGCTTTTAAAAGCAAAAAGGTTTTTTTATTGGCAATAATATCTCCACCAACTTGTTTTCCAAACTTATTCTGATCAGCATATACATCTAAAATGTCATCTTGAATTTGAAAAGCAATTCCAAGATTAACACCAAATTCATATAAGTCATTTGCATCAGATTCTGAGGCACCAGCAACAATAGCACCCATTTTTAAACTACAACCTAATAAAACGGCAGTCTTATAGGCAATCATTTTAATATAAGCGTCAATTTCAACTTTCTCCATGGTTTCAAAGTCCATGTCCCATTGCTGCCCTTCGCACACTTCTGTTGCAGTTTGGTTAAAAACGGGAAGTAATTGTGCCAATTGTTCTGGTGAATGATTTGAAAGAGCTTTATAGGCCTCTATAAGCAGTGCATCTCCACTTAATATACCAATATTTTCACTCCACTTTTTATGAACAGTTTCTCGGCCTCTTCTTAAAGGAGCTTCATCCATAATATCATCATGAATGAGTGTGAAATTGTGAAATAGTTCTACAGTTAATGCTGCATTTTTAGCAGACTCAAATTGTGCTCCAAATAATTCGGCACTCATTAATGCCAAAACTGGACGCATTCTTTTCCCTCCTAATCCCAAAAAATAAGTAATGGGCTCGTAAAGGTTATTTGGGGTTTCAGGTAAGTGATAAGCTGCTATTGCAGATTCAACAAAGTCCTGATAAATAGACAAGGATTTCATCATGGTTTATGGGCTATTCTTGAAAAGAGTTTTTCGAAGCTGAAGGTCCAGATTCTATTTCTAAATCTTCCAATTCAATATCCTCTTCTTCATCATATAGCTGAAACAATGGTTCTGCTAACGCTTTATTACTGATCTTTTTCTCCATCCACAAAAGTAAACTTGGCAAAATCAATAGGTTAGCGAACATGGCAACTAATAGAGTTAGTGAAACTAAAACTCCTAAGGCTTTTGTTCCTCCAAATTGTGAAAATGCAAACATTAAGAAACCAAAGAATAATACGATTGATGTGTAAATCATACTTGTTCCAGTTTCTCGCAAGGCAGATAGAATACATTTTCTCAAATCATGTTCATATAATTTAAGCTCTTGACGGAATTTAGCCAAAAAGTGAATGGTGTCATCCACGGATATTCCAAATGCAATACTAAATACTAATAAAGTGGATGGTTTAATAGGAATGCCCGTATATCCCATAACACCTGCTGTAAACAGTAATGGTACAAAGTTCGGTACTAATGAAACTAACACCATTCTCCATGAACGGAATAAAATTGACATTAGAATACCAATCATGACAATAGCAATGCTTAATGAGATTAGTAAGTTAACAACAAGATATTGTGTTCCATTAGAGGCAACTACAGAGGTTCCTGTAAAAGTAACAGCCCATTCATTAATGTCTATTGCTTTATATAAACTATCATTAAAGCCAACCTCGTTATGGTAAGGTGCAAATGTTGTTTCGTCAAGTTCTTCCATTAAAGAAGAGTTTTGACCAACATACATGGCTTTTAAATCTCTAAATACTACAGGTGATGCTTTGTATAGCTCAGTTAAGCTTGCATTTTTCTCTTCACCTTCTTGTGCAATAATAAGTGGATACAAACTGTCAGTTGCAGCTTTGTACGGATTAATGATTCTTTCAAATCCAGGTCTAATGCTATCAATTAATTCTTGAATATCATAAGATCCTAAATCTTGAATTTGTGCGGTAATTCTTGTAATAACTAATGAACTATCCACAAAACCATTCGTTCCAGCAGCTTCGCTTGTCGTATTTTTAATATATGGAGCCATCAAACGCATTTTGGCGTCAGATGGAAGTTCGTATTTATTTGGATTACCATTACTAAAGGCCATATTAGCAACCTTTATTGCATCCGAAATGGAAAGTGATTTAGAAAACTGCCCAAATGATTCTAAATAACGTTGTGCCGAATCTATTTCTTCAAAACGATTAAAGAAAGTGTTTTCGCGCTTGGTATCTAATAGAATGTCGAATGGAATTGCTCCTCCAAAGTTATCTTGAATGAAGTTTAAGTCATTCGTAATCGGGTCATTTTGCGGAAGATCTCCAGTAATGTTTCCAGTCGCTTTAATTTGAAGTGTTCCAATTAATGCAATAATTACAACAACTCCAGAACCTATGAACACCCATTTACGTTTATTCAATGTCAATGTCTCCAGTTTGTCAACTGTATAATGCAGCCATTGTTTTTCTAAGTGTTTTAAATGTTTGCTTTTCGGAATTTTTGAATAACTCAATACAATTGGAAGAATTGTAATCGACAAAACAAATACAAATAAAATGTTAATAGATGCAATTAGTCCAAATTCAGCCAAACGTTCAGAGTTTGTAAAAATGAACGTTGAAAACCCTAGTGCTGTAGTTAGGTTCGTCAAGAAGGTTGCATTTCCAATTTTTTGAATTACACGAGAAAGTGCCTTGGCTTTATTCCCATGTGTTTTAATTTCTTGGTGAAATTTATTAATCAAGAAAATACAGTTAGGGATGCTGATTACAATAATTAATGGTGGAATTAATACCATTAAAATTGAAAGTTGATAATCTAGCGCTCCAATACTTCCTAATGACCAAATAACACCTGCAAAAACTACCGTATTGGCAATCAATACAATTTTAATGGATCTAAAGAAGATGAATAATAATAAAGAGGTTACACCTATTGATAAACCAATAAATAAACCTAACTCAGCTTTTAACTTGGCTCCTACAGCTACACGTATATGTGGCATTCCTGAAATTCGAATATCGCCTAGTATCTTATTATAATCATCACAAAGGGCTTCAATATCAAACAATATATTGGCCTTTTTCATGTCACTCATTATAGATTCATTTATGAAAATCATCATGAGTGAGGCATTTGTTTCCTCGTTATATAATATGCCGTTATAAAGTGGGTTGGTACGAATGATTTGATTTAGACTGTCAATTTCACTTTGACTTTCAGGTCGATTATTTATAACAGACTGAAAGTAAAACTTTTCCTCAGTGCTATTTTTTGCAAGTTGGTAAAGATGTGCTTCCGATAAAACAGAATCTACCGCGTCAAAAGCGTTAACATCTTCACCTAAATCATACCACGCCTGAAATTTTTCCTTTTCGTAAAGATTCTCTGTTTGAATTGCAAAAATCAACAGAGATTCACTACCTCCAAAGGACTTCTTTAAGAGTTCGTAATCTTGCTTAGGTTGAGAATCCTTAGGTAACATAGTACCATAAGTATTATCAATCTTAATATTTGTAATAGCAAAGTACCCCAAAAAGATTGTAATCCCCAATATCACTGAGAGTAACAAAATTCTATTTCGAAGGATAAATTGCGAAAGTTTAAACCACATTCAACCAAAAATTAAACAGCCACAAATGTAGTGATTCGAATCGTAAAATAGGGGCATTGAACGATATTTGTGTCAAAAAATCCGATTAAGTCAAAATACGGACTTTATCTTCCGTTTTAGAACTTGAAAAAGGACTAAAAATAAGTGTTTCGGAAATGGTTAGATTAGAATGAAATATATTCTTCTGGGTTTAATAAATGTCCCTTTTTCCAAAGTTCAAAATGTAAATGAGGGCCAGTTGTGTTTTCGCCTGAGTTCCCTACAATGCCTATTGGATCGCCAGTTTTAACTAATTCGCCACGTTTTTTTAAAATGGCAGAACAATGTTTGTAAACAGATATTAAATCTCCTTTATGCTGCACGGCAATTACATTTCCTTCTGATTCAACCCAGCCAGTTAGAATAATTGTTCCGTCCAAGCAAGATTTAATAGGTTCATCTTTTAAAGTGACGACATCTACCCCAAAATGCCCTTCTTGCTCGTTAAACGAGTGTGAAACTAAACCTTTGACAGGTGCGAAAAAGAAATCATAAGACTCACTTTCTGCATAACGCGATTTGTTAGACTCGGCGTTTTCAACCTTTTTCCGTAAAATTGAATCTGCCGAGCTTTTAGTAAAGTCTGGGGTGTAGTTCTCTAACTCTTTATCCAGGTTGTTAGTAGAGCTATCCTCAAATTCCTCATCTGTTAAAATAGTTTTGAGGTTGTTTAAAAGAAATTGGTTCGATTCTGTCGCTTCATATAAGGAGTCAATTAATTCTCCTTGTCGCTCTATCTCTTGGTCATTATATAAGCCGTTGTCAGTTACGAAAAGCGAATTTAAAGGCGTATACCTTACCAATAGAAGTGTAATTACTAAGACAACAACCGTGTATAAGCCTAATAAGGAAATCAAGTTAAAGGAAGAAACACGCAAACTCCATTTTTCATGATAATTGCTATCATTGATAAACGTTAACTTGTGTTTTTCTCTCGAACGTCTGAAATAATTCTTTATTTTTTCTAAAAGGCTCACTATCTAATTACAAATGTAAAGGTATAAAATGGCAATTTCGATTCTTTTTGGTGTCAAAATTTCATTTAAATCAATGAAACGGACACTTGGCTCGTTTTTTGATGTTACTAAACAACTAAATCGAAGTAGCAAACGTTATAGTTATGAGGAATTTAATTATCTTTGAGTAGGGGAGAAGACTTTATTAATCGTTATAATAAAAACAATAGAAGTAGTAGTGAAAATCCAAGCCAAAATAGCAATCGTATTAAGTGTTTTACTTATTAGCTTTTCAGCCAATAGTCAATTGGTTACAAATTCAGGCGTTAGTCCTGTTTCTTTGGTAGAGGATATATTGGTTGGAGATGGTGTTGAAGTTTCTGGAGTATCTTTTACAGGTGTGGCAGAGGCAATTGGTTCTTTTAACGGTGCTGCAACAAATGTTGGTTTAGCAAGTGGGATTATTTTAACCACTGGAACGGTTAATAACGAAACTGGAGGAATTGGAGGAGAACAACGTGGGCCTTTCGGACCAAATGATACAGGGTCTTCTGGTAAAGCAAATGGGGCACCTGGTTATGGACCTTTAACTGCAATTGCTGGAGTTGATACTGAAAATGCTGCAATCCTTGAATTTGATTTTATCCCTCAAAGTGATACGGTTAGATTTCGTTATGTGTTTGGCTCTGATGAGTATCCTGAATTTGTAGGAGAAGGTTTTAATGATGCATTTGCATTTTTTATCTCTGGACCAGGATTTGGAGGTACATATAATATGGCGCAAATTCCTGGTGGAGGTGGGCCGGTTTCTATTGATAATATAAACAACGGATCAAGTAATACGGGGCCATGTCAAAACTGTGCATTTTATAATGCAAATGGTACAGGTTCTACGTCTCCTTATGATAGTGATGATTTTTATATTCAATATGATGGTTTTACAACTGTAATGGAAGCTGTTGCTAAAGTGGAATGTGGTGAAACTTATCATCTTAAAATTGCAATTGCTGATGCAGGAGACCAATCTTATGATTCTGGGATTTTTCTAGAAGCAAATAGTTTAGCAAGTTATAGCCCGCTTGATATGGACGCAGATTTAGATTTGAACGGGTATGGTGATGGTGTAACAATGGCTGAAGGTTGTGAATCTGCAACTGTAACAATTTCAAGAACACATACTGCAGAAGCATTAAGCCTTCCGGTTATGCTTTCAGGAACTGCTACAGAAGGGGTGGATTACGAAAATATTCCAGATAATATCAATTTTGCAATAGGTCAATCAGTAGTAACATTTGATTTTGATGTATTAGATGATGTGTTGACGGAAGGTACTGAAAACCTAATTATTGAATTGAATTATCCTGATCCTTGTGGAGAAGATAACTTTGTAGATATTGAATTGTTTATTCAAGATGTTGATCCTGTAACTGCTTCTATTGATGATGTGGAAGTACATTGCCCGTCAGAAGAAGTTGAGCTGACAGTAAATGTAAGTGGTGGATTACCAGACTATACGTATGATTGGGATGTTGGAGGTTCTGACCCTACGATTACTGTTAGTCCAGATGTGACAACAACTTACTCCGTTACTGTAAATGACATTTGTATTGGTGTGCCTTTAACAGTTTCAGGTACTGTAACTGTTCCAGTATATCCACCTTTAATGGTGAATACAACTCCAGATACTTCAGTGCTATGTCCTAACACACCTCTTGTGTTAGTGTCAGAACCTTATGGTGGTGAGGGAACGTATTCATATGAATGGTTTGATGATGGAACACTTATTTCTAGTGGGTCATTTGTAAATGTTTCTCCTTTTGTTACAACTACTTATACTTTAGTAATTACGGATGGTTGTGGAACAGAATTAACGAAAGAAATTACTGTGACGGTAATTGCATCAGTGTTAGAGTTAGAAATGAGTCCTGATCAATTAATTTGCCCTGGTGACACAGCAGATTTATTTGTGATTGCAACAGAAGGACTTGGTGATTATACTTATTATTGGACGCATTCAGGTGAAACAACTCCTGAGGTAAAAGTTTCTCCTAATTATACTGAAACATACACGGTGTCGGTTGAAGATGCTTGTCACACTTATGCGATAGAAGGAACAACTACCGTTGAAGTAGTGCGCCCTCAAGCTAATTTCAATATTTTATCAAATGAACCTATGGAGAACTTATTGGTTTCATTCCAAAACACATCTGTTGGTGGTGTTACATGGGATTGGGATTTAGGAAATGGAGATGTCTCTAATTTAAATTCACCAAGTTCTACATATAACCCTTGGGGATGGTATGAAGTAACGTTAATTGCTTATAATGAAATTGGTTGTTCGGATACTATTACGAAACCACTTTATGTTAAGCCAGAGTTTTATTTCTACGCTCCAAATGCCTTTACTCCGGATGATGGAAGGTTTAATAATACGTATGGTGTTAGTGTTATTGGTGCAACAGAGTTTAATTTCCAGATATTTAATAGATGGGGAGAGTTGATTTATCAGACTACCGATCAATATTTTAAATGGGATGGTACGTATAATGGTCATAACGTTCCTGATGATGTGGTAGTGTACAAAGTACAGATTACTGATCGTGAATATCAAGTTCATCAGTACGAAGGAATGATAACAATTCTCAGATAATTCATCTTATTCATTACATTTGTTTTCAAAATGTAATGGAATGATACCCAAGCATAAGCTTAATTTTATAGCGGTTCTATTGCTGTTTTTATTTGCAACCTGTAAGAGTGATCCTGTTGTAGAGGAAGTGGTAATTGCTGATTCGAATGAAACCACTTTGTCCGATTCTCTATTTGGAGAGTTAAGTGAAAAACAACAGTATTATCAACATTTTATAGTAGAAGTACCAGTGGTATTTCAGCAAAATATAGATAGTTTGGCCAATTGGGTGGTTGAAAATGAACCTGGAGGAATTCGATTTTCAGGATGGGATTTGGATAGCATCAGTCGCTTTAAAATAAAGCTGGATACGTTGCCAATTATTCAACCTTTGTATTATGCGAATTACTTTGATTATTTAGAGGTTCCTAATTATTCTTATTGGAATTCAGCAGAGCATAATCGAGATTCTGCATTAACAAGAGTTTTTGAAAATGATAGAATTGGGCTAGTTAGTTTTGGAGGAACTTATGAAAATAGTGAGGCATTTAACGATTGGATAACCGAATGGAAATCTAGGTCGGGTATCAATATTGTTCAGGCTGCATATGAAGATGAAAATGTCAAAAGAGATTATCAAAACTTTATGTTGGCCTTGCGAAATACAAACGATATTGTAGAGGTTAGCTTAGCTCATTTTGATACCGTTCAACTCAATGGTTTTAGACAGTCAGCAAACTTTAAAGGAATGTTCTT
The DNA here is from genome assembly GCA_937136425.1 of uncultured Crocinitomix sp. Classification (GTDB taxonomy): domain Bacteria; phylum Bacteroidota; class Bacteroidia; order Flavobacteriales_D; family Crocinitomicaceae; genus Crocinitomix. The sequence goes on along the minus strand of CAKZON010000070.1, from coordinate 187,383 downwards.
AGTGTCTACAAAAGAAGAGTCAATTAATCAACAATTGAATAGTGGTGGAGACTTGTTTATGGTGAGTATGGATGAAAATATTCGCGGAGCTATTCCTTATAAGAATTGGAAATTACTAGAAGAAAATCGCCCAATTTTTGAAGAAAGCACTAAGCGAATTTTGGATGCTAAAAGTAAACTGATCCAATCAACCATTAGAGCTGGGGTTGAAGAGCAAAAAGAAGCCGTGCAAACTAATTTACTATATGGGAGTGCTGCGCTTATAAGTAATCATGGTAAAAATATCCCTATTAATAAAGGATTAAATGTCTATTCTGAGGATAAAATTAGCATAAACAAAAAATTGAAAACCGAAAATGGTTTTAAAATTCACAAAAAAAATATTGAAGAAAATTTTGATAAAATTGTAGCTTCAGAAGGAGTTAAATTGGTTGTTTTAAGTGATTCATCTTCGTTAGATTTATTAAGTAAAATAGGGAGTTTAGAGCCTGATGATAATTTACTGCTGTGTTTCTCTAATCCCAATTTTTATAGCAGCTTAATTAGTGCGAACAACCTAATATATTATCCTAGGAATAGTGCAAATAAATTGGACTATACCGCCTTATTACAGCTTTGTTCCGGTCAGTTGGCTTTCAAAGGAGATTTTGTTGCAGAAGATTCTATTGTAAAGGGGATTAAAACAACAAAAATTAAATTGGCTAGAACAGATCCTGCTTTTTGTGGATTAAGTAAGGATACGCTTCGTGAAATTGATTATGCAGTGCAAGGTGCGCTTAATGGTAGAGCGTTTCCTGGGTGTCAGGTATTAATAGCAAAAGATGGTTGCATTATTTATGATAAGTCCTTTGGTTATCATTCATATGACAGAGTGAAGCCCGTTACTTCAGAGTCGCTATATGATTTGGCGTCCTTAACTAAGGTGGTTTCAACAACGCTGGTAGGTATGAAGTTGTATGAAATGCAAGCATACGGGTTATTAGATAGTTTGTCAGGGTATTTGCCAGATTCATTAAAAGATCATTTGCGCTATCCTAGTACAATTCGAAATATCACTTTTCAGGAATTATTAACTCACAATAGTGGTATGCCGGCAGGTTTCCCAATCATTAAATACATGCGTTATACCAGTGACGAAATTGGACGATTTGATCAGTATTTTTGCGATATAGCAGATTCTATTTATTCAACAGAGGTGGCGGAAGATTTTTATCTCGATATTATTTATCAAGACTCAATGTGGTTGAGACTTAATCAAATTTGGTTAGATCCAAATAAAGGTTATAAGTATAGTGATGTGAATATGAACACACTTTATTTCCTGTTCAAAAGCATTCTGCAAAATGATGCAAGAAAATTTGGTTATACACTTCAAGAGGGTGATTTGAAAAAGCGAAATTTATACGTTGAGTTTATTTATGACAAGTTTTATGAGGCTTTAGGAATGGAGCGCACGAAATATAAACCGCTCAAACATTTTTCAAAGAACGAAATTGTTCCAACAGAAAATGAACGCTTTTGGAGAAAGCAGTTATTGCATGGGCATGTTCATGATCCAAATGCGGCACTATATGGTGGGATTGCTGGTAATGCTGGTGTGTTTTCAACAACGAATGATTTGGCTATTTTGGGAGAAATGTTGTTGCGAAAAGGATCTTATAATGGAGTACAATATTTGAAACATGAAACTGTATCTAAGTTTACAAGTGCTCAGCCAGGTTCTCACCGTGGTTTAGGTTTTAATAAACCTTCAATTAATACATCTGCCTTTGGTTGTGCTGATTCTGCCCCACAAGATACTTATGGTCATACAGGATTTACTGGTACCTGTATTTGGATGGATCCGGTAAATAAGATTACTTATGTGTTCTTGTCAAATCGAGTTCACCCAACAGTGAACAACCGTATTTACCAATATGGAATAAGAAAGCGCGTGCACCAATTCGCTTATGACGCCGAGTTGTTTTAAATAGCTCTAGTAAGCTAACGTTAATTCAGAAGTTTTTTGTAAAAGACAAAAGACAAAAGACAAAAGACGTTGGACGTCTAGTTATGAATATAAAAAAAGCGCACAATTATCAACAACAAATTATCACAACAGCGAAAAGTCTATTGTCTAACAGCACGCAAAGCAAGCGATCTTTATTCTAACATTGAGTGTAGCTAACGCTCTTGATACTGAAAAAGCGTAGAGTGTTTACATACGAATATCAACACCACATTATCACAACAGCGAAAAGTCTATTGTCTAACAGCGCGCAAAGCAAGCGATCTTTATTCTAACAGTGAGTGCAACGAACGGTCTAACTTACAGACTCTTCGTTCTTCCGCCATCAACAGGAACGTTAATTCCGTTAATATAACTTGCAGCCGGAGAAGCTAAAAAAGCAATGGCATTAGCTACCTCTTCAGGTTGTGCAATGCGTTGCATTGGTGAAGCGTTAGACATTTCGGTTAAAATAGCATCAAACGATTTTCCCGTTTTAGCAGCCTTATTTTCTATGATCGATTTTAAACGAACAGTATTCGTAGCGCCAGGTAAAACATTGTTAACAGTAATGTTAAATTGACCCAATTCGTTTGCCAATGTTTTGCTCCAATTAGCAACTGCTCCACGAATAGTATTAGAAACACCTAAATTGGCTAAAGGTTGTTTTACAGAGGTCGATATTACATTAATGATTCTACCATACCCGGAAGATTTCATTTTGTCTTTAACACCTTGCACTAAAATGTGGTTGCAAATTAAATGTTGGTTAAATGCAGCAGTAAATTCGTCCGTTTCCGCTTCGTTAACTGGTCCTCCAGCTGGCCCTCCTGTATTGTTAACCAGAATTTCTACAGATTTATCTTCAATAAATGCAGTTAGTCTTTCACGTAGTTCCTCGGGCTTTGAAAAATCAGCAACTAAATAACAGTGATTTTGTCCTTTTGCTGCATCCAAACCGCCGCAAGCTGTTTTCAATTTTTCCTCATTACGTGCGATCAAAATGAGGTTCGCTCCTAGTTGAGAAAGTTCGGTTGCTGCTGCAAGTCCAATGCCTTGAGTACTACCACATACTATGGCTGTTTTGCCCGTTAAGTCTAAATTCATCAAAAAAATATTTACGATAAAGTTAGTATATTTGTTAGTTAGTGAAATGAAAAAACCATAAAAATGAAAAAACCGCTACTACTAACTATACCCATTTTAATTTTCACATCTTGCGGAGGAGGAAGTAACACCCCAGAAGGGGCTGATTCCGACTCTACTCAAACAGCTGAATACTCCATGGAGTTCGAAACCTTAACAGCTGATAAAACCGGAATTGATTTCTACAATAGCATTTCTGAAGATGATGATTTTAACTTCTTTAATTATGAATATATCTATAATGGCGGTGGAGTTGCCGTAGGAGATATTAATAATGATGGCTTAACAGATATTTACTTTACAGGGAATCAAGTACAAGATAAATTGTATTTGAATAAAGGAGATATGGTGTTTGAAGATATATCAAATTCTGCCTTTGATGAAGACGCAAATATTGGTTGGCATACAGGAGTTAATATGGTTGATGTTAATGCTGATGGTTACCTTGATATTTACGTATGTCGTTCTGGAAATCCAGAGGATAAAACATTGCTTCAAAACTTGCTTTTCATCAATAATCAAGATAATACGTTTACAGAGCGCGCAGCCGAGTACGGTGTGAATGTTCAAAAACGATCTACGCATGCTGCTTTTTTCGATTACGATAATGATGGAGATTTAGATTTGTATGTGCTAAATCACCCAATAAAATCGCCTCGAGAAAAATTTATTTCTGTTGATGAATTTAGAAGACTTAAAAAGTATGGTGAAGATGCAGACGTATTTCTTGAAAATAGAGACGGTGTATTTGTAGATGTGTCGGTACAAGCTGGTATCGAAAATAATTGTTACGGATTGGGAATTGCAGTAGGTGATTTAAATGGTGATGGTTATTCTGATATATATATATCGAACGATTATCAAGATCCTGACTTTATGTACATGAACAATGGAGATGGTACTTTTTCTGACGAGATAAAAGAACGTGCTCGACACATTTCTTACTTTTCTATGGGGAATGATATAGCCGATTTTAATAATGATGGTTTCGCGGATATTATGTCTGTAGACATGGCAATGGAAGACCATGTTCGGTCAAAAAGAAATATGGGTGGAATGAGCACCAAAAACTTTTGGGAATTGGTTTATGTAGGATTTCATTACCAATACATGTTTAATGGGCTTCAGATGAATAATGGAGATGGTACCTTTGCTGAAGTTTCGCAACTTGCTGGAGTTTCTAAAACAGATTGGAGTTGGGCACCTCTTTTTGCTGATTTTGATAATGATGGGAAACGTGATTTGTTTGTTACTAATGGTTACAGACGTGAGGCGCGTGATAATGATTATAACATTGAGTTAGCACAAAAAGAAGTTGATGGTCAAATTGATGACTATGAAGATGGTTTGGCTTTAATGCCAACGGCGAAAATCTTCAATTATATCTATAAAAATGATGGCGATATTCATTTTACAAAAAAAACAGAAGAATGGAATTTTGATAAACCAGTAAATTCAAACGGTGCAGCATTTGCTGATTTTGATAATGACGGAGATTTAGATTTGGTTGTTAATAATATGGAAGAAGCTTCTTTCATAATGGAAAATAAGCTTGAAGGACCAAATAATTATGTGCGATTCAATATTACTGGGCCTGATAAAAATACAAATGCAATTGGAGCAACAGTAAAGATTTTTATTGGAGACGAGATTCAATATCATGAAATTCAATTGTCACGAGGTTACGAATCATCTGTAGAAAAAATTGTGCATTTTGGAATTGGCGAGAATAAAACAATTGACAAGGTTGAAATTAAATGGTCGAATGGAGATGCTTTAACAAAAGAAAATTTGACAGCAAATCAAGTTTATGCTTTTTCGCATAAAGATGCTAATGGAATTATTTCAACTTCTGAAATTGCAGAGACACCTTTTAAAGATATTTCAGATTCATTATTCACTATTTATCCGAGAGAAGCAACGGTGAATGATTTTGAAAGTGAAGTATTAATGCCGCATAAAATGTCTCAATTAGGGCCGTTTATTTCTAAAGGAGACGTGAATGGAGATGGGTTAGAAGACTTTTACGTTTCTGGCGCAGCTGATTATCCGGGGCATTTGATGATTCAAAAAGCAGGGGTTGGTTTTGAAAAGAAGAGTGGTCCTTGGGAAGCAATGGCGCGTTGTGAAGAAATGGACTCAGAAATGTTGGATGTTGACGGTGACGGAGATTTGGATTTATATGTTGTTTCAGGAGGGAATGAGTACTCTTACAATTCTCCAAATATTCAAGATCAATTATACATCAATGATGGCTCAGGAAACTTCTCTAATGAAACAGCTAAACGCCTTCCAAAAATGGAAACTTCAGGGCAACGCTTAGCTGTGGCTGATTATGACGCAGACGGTGATTTGGATATGTATATTGCAGGTAGACAAACTCCAGGATATTACCCTTTTTCTCCACGAAGCTTTTTATTGCAAAATGATGGTGAAGGTGTGTTTACAGATGTAGCAGGACAAGCTGTTGCTGCAAATGAGCCTCAAGATAGCAGAAGCATTATGGGACCTGGTATGGTAACAGATGCTTTATTTGATGATTTTGATGGAGATAATGATTTAGATTTAATTGTTGTAGGGGAGTGGATGCCAATTACTTTTTTTGAAAACGCGAACGGCAAATTTAGTGATGTAACTAAAAAGTATAACCCTAAGGCGGACATTGGCTGGTGGTATTCTATTTCTAAAGGAGATTTCAACGGAGATGGCAAAAACGATTATGTTGCGGGTAATGTTGGTGGCAATAATAAATTCCACCCAACACCTGAAAAACCGTTAGAAATCTATTGTCATGATTTTGATGGGAATGGAAGTTATGATATTGTATTGGCAAAATATCAAGAAAATATTTGTTACCCAGTTAGAGGAAGACAATGTACTTCAGAACAAATGCCATTTATTACAGATAAGTTTCCAACATATGGCGAATTTGCAACAGCTAATATTGAAAATATATATGGTGAAGGTGCTTTGGATGAAGCCTTGCATTATTCGGCTACTAACTTCCACTCTGTAGTATTGTTGAGTAATGGTAATAACTATGATTTAGAGGATTTGCCTGTTTATGCGCAAATGGGGCCTGTAAATTCTTCTATCCCAATGGATGTAAATGGAGATGGTAATTTGGATTTGGTCACAGGAGGGAATAATTACGCCGCTGAGGTGGAGACAGTTCGATATGATGGAGGTCGCGGAGCAGTGCTTCTTGGAGATGGAAAAGGAGGGTTCAAACAACTTTCTCCAATTGAGTCAGGATTCTTTGAAAATGAAGATTGTAAAGATATGACACTTATTGGTTTCGGAAAGGACCAATTGGTGATTACAGTATCCAATCTTGCCAAACCTAAAACGTTTTTGGTAAACTAATCTAATTTAGTGTTTTATAAAAAAGGGAGACGCACTTTTTTTTAATATAATTTGATTAATCAATCATGTTTTATTACTTTAGCGAAATTAAATCTATAATTAATAATTTAAAAACTAGTTATGAAAAAAAAATACTTGATTCTGAAGCTACTATTCCTAGTAGTCTTTAGCAATGTAACTCATGCTCAGGTTTTTCTCCCAGGAGGACTCTCTTGTGGGACGGCTGTGCCGGCTGAGTTTGATGTAGTCTATATCTCCTCAGGTTCCTGTGATAATGAGTGGTATAGCTTTGTAGCTCCATGTGATGGGGAAATTACTATTTCTGATGCAGGAGGATTTACTGATGGAAAGAGATTGAATTCAGGTACATGTGATGCTTTGGTGTTAGAAGACAACACATCTTGGAGTGGTTCTGTAAGTGCTACTGTTACTGAAGGAGAAACTGTATACTTTGAGTTTTTGAATGACAACTGGTGTGATGGTGCTAATTTTCAAGCAACATTTGAAAACCCTGCTTGTCCTCAACCTACGCTTTTAGATGGTTTCACAACTTCATGGGATGCTGCAATGTTAGGATGGGTTTCTGACGCTGATGAGTTTACTGTGATTTATGGACCAACAGGATTTGATCCTTTAGTTGAAGGAACTTCTGTGATTTCTCCAACTAATATTATTGGCGTTGATGGTTTAGAAGAATTGACATGTTATGATTATTACGTTCAAGCTAACTGTGGTGGCGGGGAAGTAAGTTGTTTTTTGTCAGGGCCATTTACATTCTGTACACCAGCTATTTGTCCGGCACCATTAAGCCCGGATGAAACTTACGTTACACATGATACTGTTATTACTGAGTGGACAGAAGGTGATTCTGAAACTGAGTGGGATGTTGAGTGGGGACCTGAAGGTTTCGTTTTAGGAACTGGAACAATGGTAACTACTCCATTTTTAAGTGAAACTCTTGAGCCTTTAGATGCTGCTACTTGTTACGATTGGTACGTAAGAGCTGTATGTGAAGTTGAATTAGACGGTGAAATCGTAACGGTAAACTCTTTATGGGTTGGACCTAACGAAGTTTGTACTGATGGTCTTTGTTTAGATCCTTCTGATGGAACTATGGTTGCTTCAGGTGGATTAGATGCTACTTTAGCTTGGACTGAGAATAATACTCCTCCAGCTGAAGAATGGAATATCCAATATGGTGAGCCTGGATTCACTCTAGGAGAAGGTGTAACTGTGACTAACGTTCCTACTAACCCTTATACTTTAGGTGGTTTAGAACCAGGAACTGATTATTGCTACTATGTACAATCTGTTTGTGGTGAAGGAGCTGATTCTCTTTCTAACTGGGTTGGACCATTCTGCTTTACTACTGATATTTTCTGCCCTGCTCCATTCGCATTGTATGCAACTGGAACTTCAGGAACAGAAGCTGACTTATCTTGGGAACCAGGAGATGTTGAAGAAGCTTGGGATATTAGCTGGGGTATTGAATTAGATGATCCAGAAGCTGGAACTATGGAGGATGCTGCTGTATTCCCTGCAATTTCATTAACTGGATTAACTCCAGGTGAAACTTACTGCTACTATGTAAGAGCTAACTGTGGAGATATCGCTGATTCTTCTTCTGTATGGGTTGGACCTTATTGCTGGACTCAACCTGCATTATGTGCTACTCCTTTCGCTGTTGAAGTAATTAACATTACAAACACAGCTGCTCACGTTAACTTCTCATCTATTGATGCTGAAACGTTTGATGTTGAGTGGGGATTCCCTTGTTTCGAGCCTGGAACTGGAACTGAAGAAGGTTCTGAATATGGAACTACTGATGATCCTTATTATATGACTGGTTTATTAGGAACTACACCTTACTGGGTATCTGTAAGAGCTACTTGTGGTGTTGATTCTATTTCTGATTGGACTGAGCCAATGTTATTTGGAACTGATATCCAAAATGATGATCCTTGTGATGCAATTGAATTGATCGTTGACGGTCCTGCTCAATTAAGACACAACTTCGAAGCAACTACTTTACCTGGTGAGACTACAATTGCACCAGAAGCTGCTGATTGTTATTCAAATGATGGATGGTGTTCAGGTGAAGGTATTGATAGAACTGTATGGTTCAAATTTACTGCTCCTGAATCAGGTCAAGTTGTTGTAAACACATTTGATGAGAGTACTTGTCAAACTAACGGATACACTGAAGTTGCTATTTATTCAACTGGAGATTGTGGTATCATCACAAACTTTGTACCTCACTATGCTAATACTTTAGCACCAGGTGCTGATGGTTCTGACGCTCCATTCGGATCTGAAATTACTGCTTGTGGATTGACTCCATTTGCTGAGTACTATGTAATGGTTAACCCTGTTGCTTATATTCAACCAGATGTTCATTTTACAATCTCTGTATCTTCTGTTGAAGAAGTAAGTGCAGGTTTAGGATTAAGTCCAACAATTTGTGCAGGTACTACTTATGACTTGTTTGATGCGATTGCTGGATACTCTACTGAAGATGGAACATGGTATAACCCAACTGTAGCTGACGGTAATGAATTACCAAACTTAGTTGGATTCCCTGACGGTGAAGGATCTTACGATTTATTCTACGTTGTTTCTAACGGATGTACTTCTGATACAGTAATGACTGTTGTTTCTACTGTTGAAGGTGTTGACGCTGGAGATGATGGATTCTATACTACTTGTAATGATTACGATATCATCTTATCTGACCACATTGTTGGTTCTTATGATGGTGGTGGTCTTTGGGAGTACGACGGAGTTGATCCTGATGTTGCTTTAGCTGGTGGATTATTTGCACCTCTAGGAATGGATGCTGGAATTTATACTTTCAACTATTCTGTAACTAGCGAGCACTGTGGAACTGAAACGTCTACTGTAACTGTTGTATTAATTGACTGTACAGATTTAGACGAAGAAGCAGAAAATGCTTTAGTTGTATATCCTAACCCAGTTGTTGATGTATTGACTGTTCAAAACATCTCAATTGAAGGTAACGCAGTAATCGAAGTATTAGATATCGAAGGAAGAGTAATTATCTCTAACCAAGTATCTAACGTATTCGGAAACTACGAAATCGACATGAATGCTATCGAAAGCGGAGTTTACTTCGTGAAAGTTACAGCTGAAGACACTGTCCAAAAGGTCAGAGTTGTAAAGCAGTAATTCGATAAGAATATACTTTAAGGAGGGGAGCTCAATGAGCTCCCCTTTTTTTGTGCTCAATTTTTTGAAAGACTCTTGTCAGAATATTTGTTGTAACTCACGTAAGTGCAACTTGAAAAATTTTGTAAGCTAACTCCGTAGGTTTTATGTTCATTCTTCATAGAAATCAATTTTCTAAGTAATAATCATTATGAAATAGCTAACTAATTCTTAAATTAGTTGACGAAATCTGTTATAATTTTATGGCAGTATCATCATTATAAAAACAATTAAGCATATGGCAATTGCAGCACCATTCAATTTGAATAAATGGATCGAGGAAAACAGAGATTTATTAAAGCCACCTGTTTCTAACAAAAACTTATATGTTGAATCTGGAGATTATATTGTAATGATTGTTGGTGGACCAAATGCGCGTAAGGATTATCATTATAACGAAACTGAGGAGTTATTTTATCAATTGCAAGGTGATATAGTAGTGACAATCCAAGAAGACGGAAAAGCGCGTAAGGTTGACATTAAAGCGGGAGATATGTTTTTATTGCCAGCTAACGTGCCTCACAATCCGGTGAGACCAGCAAATTCTGTTGGGCTTGTCATTGAGTGTGTGCGTAAAGGAACGTCTCTTAAAGATGGTCTAATGTGGTTTTGTGATAATTGCAATAACAAATTGCATGATACACGCTTCGAATTGCAGAATGTCGAAAAGGATTTTCAACCACGTTTTCGTGAATTTTATAATTCAGAAGAATTAAGAACTTGCTCTAAATGCCAACACGTAATGGAGATCGATCCGCGTTTTGTTGGTTAATCCCATATTCTTTTCACTTGCGAATTAATGGTTGTTTTAAATAAGACGACTTTATTCCTACTTTTTCAATTTTCATACAAACGCTTTTAGCTGGGTCCGCGTTACCTTAATAGTATTAGTTTGCTATTAATTAACCTACCCAAATTCACTTTAATCATTTGATTGGAGAAATAAAGGCAATTATGAAAAGAGTAATTTTTATATTCTTATTGTACGGATCTTTAACAGGATATTCTCAGTTATTTAACGAAGTTTGCCCATCTAACACAACAGTTTTAGAACACGAAACCCAAGGGTTTGCTGATTGGATTGAATTCATTAATACAAGCGGAGAGAATTTAAACTTGGAAGGATGGTTTCTAACGAATGATGTTGACATGCCCGAATTGTGGGCTTTTCCTTCAGTAGAAATTGCTAGCGAAGAAAAATATGTATTGTTGGCAAGTGAAGGTGTTGATGACTCAGGTGTATTTCCGTTTTCATTGCCAAAAAGTGGAGGTATCTTGTATTTAATTAATCCCGCTGGCGATATTATAGATACGATTGAATGGCCTAAATTACGCGTCAATAACTCATTTGGCAAAATAGGGGATAAATGGTTTTATTTTGATATTCCAACGCCCAATGAATCAAATGACGAATCAACAGGATATAATGGTTATGCTGATTTGCCTACTGTAAATAGAAATTCAGGCAATTACCCAAAAGGCACCAATATAGTTATCCGAGCAGCAGAGTCTGAAGCTATTTATTATTCATTGAATGGAACTAATCCAGATTTAGGAACAGAGTATTCGGTTCCATTTGTTCTAAATGAAACAATACACATTAAGGCAATTGGTTCTGGAGATTCATTGATCAATTCTAGTCCAATAGAAAGAACTTATTTTACGGACATATCCCATGAATTGCCTGTTGTTAACCTCACGGTTGATAGCATTGAATTGTTTGATGAACTAGTTGGTATTTATGTTGAAGGACCAGATGCAAGCGAAACTTTTCCTCATTCAGGTGCAAACTATTGGGAAAATATCGAAATACATGCGTTTTACGAATACTTCGACGAAGATATGAGACTCATTGAGTCATTGGATTGCGATATGAAGATACATGGTGGTTCAGGCTCTAGGACAAAGCCAATGAAATCTATTCAGCTTCAAGCGAAAGATTCGTACGAACAAAGTAAATTTGGTCAAGCCTACTTTAAAGAAAAATCAATTAAGAGTTTTAAGCGATTGGTGTTACGCAATTCTGGCAATGATTTTTGTGGGTCTTGTATAAAAGACGGAACATTGCACAAATACTTTATGGTGTCAGAATTGAATATTGATTTACTTGGATTCCAACCTGTTGTTGTTTACATAAATGGCAATTATTGGGGGATTCACAATATGCGTGAAAAGGTTGGGCGCTATTATTTAGAATCCAATTATGGTGTGAATCCAGATGAGATTAATTTGTTAGAAAGAGCTTCGCTTAATGCAATAACAGGGACTGCAGATGATTTTATAGCATTAAAAAATTACGCGATTGCATCTAATTTAGAAACAGAATCTCATTATAATTGGGTAGAAGAGCAATTGGACATTAACTCATTTGTAGATTATTTTATAGTTGAGTTGTATTCGAATAATCGCGATTGGCCCAATAATAATCTAAAAGTTTGGAACGCTCCAAGTCATCCCAAATGGCGTTATATCTGTTATGATCTGGATGCTGCTTTTAGGTATCTGGGAACTGAACCTGAAGATTATCAAAGCTTAGCGTTTATTTTGAATAATTTAAGTGAAACCAACCCGCATGTTGCGTTGTTGGATGCACTGCTCGCCAATAAAAAGTTCAAGAACTATTTTATTAATCGTTATGCCGATTTGCTAAATACCATTTTTAGACCAGAATTAATCTACTATCGATATATAATGGGGAGGGATGTTGTTATGGCGGATATGGTACAACATTACGAAAAATGGTGTGGGTCAATGGAGCAATGGCATGACAGGTTTAATGGTCTTAAAGGTTTTATTGATTCAAGAGTAGATGTTATTAGGGATGAATTATCAGAAGTATTTGAATTGCCAGAGGCAGTTGATGTTGTTTTTGATGTGTACCCCGCAGGTGCTGGGAAAGTTACTGTAAATACGCTTGAATTGGAGAGGTGTCCTCAACGTTATTTCTATTACCCAACAAATGAAATCACAGTGTCTGTTGAGCCACTAAAAGGTGCTATTTTCAAATATTGGGAAAACACAACCACTGGTGAACTTTATTATTCTCGCTCGATTAGCTATGATCCTAGTTTTGGAGATCATTTGGTGGCAGTTTTCAGTGACAATGAAGAGTTGTATAATCTTAGTTTATCTCCTAATCCATCTACATTGAGCACTCGATTGAATTTTTCATTGCCTAGAACTACAAAAACTGCCATCCATATTTTAACTCCAGATGGTAAGTTGGTTTCAAAGATTGAGAAATATGGAATACTTAACAAGGGCACACATTGGGTAAATATTGATATGAGCACACTACCACAGGGAGTATATTATATATCGCTAATTACAGATTATGGCGTTGAGTCAATAATGGCACAAAAAGTTGAGGGTTTATCCAATTTTTAAAGAGTGAGTTTACTTTAAGAGTACAACATGCCCCCTTAGTTCGTGTGCAATACCTTTTAAATCGGTATACAAGATTTGCCACACATAAACATCATCAGTAACAAGAGAATTGTTATAGCTACCATCCCAATAATCATCCAAATCTTCCATGACATAAATGAGTTCACCCCAACGATTAAAGATTTGCATTTCAAATTCATCAATATTATGGGCAATTGCTCTGAATACATTATTAAAGTCATCCCCGTCAGGAGTGAATGCATTTGGAACGAAAATAAGTGGATCAAAATAAACAGGAACAACCGCATAATTTGTACAGCCATTAAGATCAGTAACCGTAGCAGTATAGAAAGTCTCAACTTCTGGCCAAACTATTGTTGTAGGGCAAGTTTGACATTCAATATTATAAGGAGGCGTCCAAACAATTGATCCATCAGCGACGGCCCAAATAGAAATTGTATCGCCAGCAATAGGGTAAACCGCCGGGGAAACCGTTATGGCAGGAGGATCATATAATTCAACAAAGACAGACGCCGTGTCAACACAACCATATTCATCAGAAATAGATACGGTATAGAGCATGTCATGAGGAGGTGTAGAAACAGTTGAAGATGATGTGGTATTCGATAAATAAGCCGGAGGATACCATTGATAGAATTCACCACCAGAAGCCCACAAAAAGGCCGAATCTCCAGGGCAAATGATGGTATCTGGAGAAGCTTCTCCGTCTATCACTATCACATAAACCGAAACGGTGTCATAAGAAGATCCACAGGCATTTGTAAAGGTCACCGAATAATCTGTGTCCACATCTGGATATACATAAGGATTATAAATTGTTGGATCGCTTATATTGTAATCAGGCGTCCATAAATAATCTGTTGCTCCGCCAGCGGTAATTCGAATGCTATCTCCTTTACACAGATTAACTTCGTCAATTAAGTTAGGGTAAGGAACATCATGATCAACATGTACCTTAATCGTATCTTCAACAATGCATCCTTCTATCGTTGTTATCTCCACAGTATAATATGTTGTTAATGGCGGAGATGCAATAGGGTTGGGAATCGTAGGATCATCTAGATCTTCAGGAGGATCCCAGAGATAGGTGTCCCCACCGGATGCGGTAAGCATTGCTTCACCACCAACACAAATAGCAGTGTCTAATCCAGAGGATGTTGAAACGTCAAATACAAATACTGTAACTGTTAATTCGGTTGTTCCACAAACGCTTTCAATGGTTACGGTAAAAGTTGTTTCCTCATCAATTGTAGCAATTGGATCTGCACTAGTTGGGTCATCTAAAACATCTGCTGGTCCCCACGTATAGGTGTCTCCACCAACAGCGTATAATTGAACAGATGTGCCCGGACAAATCGTGTCACTAAGTGTGCCCGCTTCTCCTTCAAATAATTGGATTTCAACTTCAATATAAGCAGTATCTGGTTCGTAGCAACCTGCAGCATCAGAAACGATTAATGTCACTGTATAAATGCCAGGTTCTTCATAAAAGTAAGAAGGTTCAAAATCCGTTGATGTACCAACACCGTCCCCAAAATCCCAAAAATAAGTATCGCCATATTCACTGTCATTTTCAAATAAAACGGGGTCTGGAATACAGATAATCGGAGCTCCAGTACTAAGTACGGCGTCAATTTGCGCTAATTCAAATTGGAAAACAGCCATGTTACAATTACTGCTGCCATTATCCTCTGAGAATGCGCCAGGAGTTGTTGGCCAATCGTTAACATTACAAGCTGCACATACCGCATGATAAATCGTTCCTGATTTGTCAAAACGACTAGTTCCGCCATCCACGTGATCTCCTCCCGAATCTGGGTCGCCCATAAACGTGGCATATTTTAGGGTTGCCATGTCTGCTGTAAATACGGCCAAATAAAAGTTGTTACCTCCGGTTGTAGATTGATAGGCATCAGGAGTTGTAGTAAACCCTGAGGTCGTACTTCCTGGAGCAATGTTCGTATTCCCTCCCCAACCTGCAATATAAATTTCATAACAATCACTCACTAAAAAGGCAGTAGGCGAAATTTCTGCAACTCCACTACTTGCACCAAAAACTGATGACCATTCGGTTGTTCCTAAATCATTTGAAAGTTTGTGAATAAACTGCCCACTGTTCGCATTAATGTAGTTAATACCATCAGTTTGGTAACTTCCGCTAGATTGACCATAAACATATACAAACTCATCAATATCTACTTCAACAGAATAAGCTTGGTCATAATCATTCGTTCCTAAATAAGTTGCTTCTGGTGTATACGCAGGGGCCGTAAATTTCATTAAGTAACCATCAACACTTCCTCCTTGATAGGTTGGATGAATGTTTCCAGCAGTATTTGGGAAATCAGTACTCGTTGTTCCTCCAACCGTAAAGATGTCTCCAGAAGGAGATACTTTAACAGAGTTACCTGCCTCATCTCCAGACCCACCAACATATGTGCTCCATAATAGGTTGGTTAAATTAGGATTGAATTTGGCCAAAATAGCATCTTTACCTCCGCCCAATGTGCCATCAAAGCCTCCAACAATGGGGAAATCTGTGGACGTTGTCGTTGATGTAATATAAACGTTTGACGCATCATCTAAATAAACTTCACCTCGCAATTGATCACCATAATTATAGACAACGGCACCTTCTTCAGAGATTCCATCAAACCCAGATCCACCTAAAAACGTACCTCCTAATAATGCATTCCCCATTTCAGATAGTTTGAAAACAAAAATGTCCGCACCATCATCAAAGTTAATACCGTCTATCAAATCACTTGGAGGCGTCCCTAGATTGTTGGTTGATTGATAAGCGGATCCTCCAACTGGAAAGTTAGGTGAAGATGTTGCCCCCATTATGTATAGGTCATTGTCATCATTTACGATTAAACTATGCGGAGTTTCACTTCCAGAACCTCCAATGAAAGTGGAATAAACGATTGAGCTACCATCTTCAGTAAACTTAGTAATACCTAAATCAACCAATCGTGAGCCTGTAACGTTATTATAGCCTGTATCAAAAGCACCTGGTGATAGTGGATAACCGCTTCCAAAAACAATTCCACCACCAATCATTTTTCCATCTATATCAGGACAAGCAGTCATTCCCCAGTTATCTGAAGTAGCGCCTGTAAATGTCGAAAAGTTTAATTCAGGATCGATTATTAATGGTTTGGAGGTGTCATAGCCATCAGGAAAATTAAAGTGCATTTCAGTTCCAACAAGTACATACTCACAAGCAACTCTAAATTTTAAACCTCCAGATTCTTGATATGCAAATGGCTCTTCCTCGATTATTGTTCCTAATGTGGTTGTAATATGCAAGGCTCCATCAATTATTTCAAGATTATCTTGTCCTTCATAATTTACTTTAAAGGCTGAAGGATCGCCACCAACGTTAATAATTACGTCATATTTTAAGGTTTTATTTGCTTCATATAACCTCAAATTGATATCGTCATATAATTCTAAATATTGGATTTCTTCAAAAGCATAACTATTCGTAACCCATTTATCAGGATCATTTCCTAAAAAGTAGTTTTCGTAGAAAGAAGAGGGAGATAATTCTTCGAATGTAGGAGAATTAGCGCCTATAAAAGTTGTTTTAACAACATGCGATTTGGCATGTTCAGGCTCATCATGATGTCCGTGTGCAACATCATAATGATCAACCACATTGCTCATTGCATATGTGAAACCAGTTTTTTCAAGATACATTTGTCCGCTTGGAACGGCAATTTTGTACGAGACATTTTTGTGCCATTGTCCTCTATTTGGACGCATCCAAATCTCGTCTTGAGCAAAAAGCCCAAAAACGCTGAGAAATGTGAACACAAAAAGTACTAATTTATTCATAAGCTGACATTGAGTCGAACTACAATGGGTTTATACCTACTTCACAACCAACAAAAACCATACCCAATTAATAATCAAAAGTGTAAGGCTTAGCTTTAAATTTACTAAAAATCAAACACTTAACAATAATTAAAAGTTTATACGGTAGTTATCATTTATTGTTTAGCTACTATAAGACGTTTGCCAACTTAAAATAGTTTGCTGAGAGGGGAATAAATTTTTGATGATTATTGGAAACCAAAAAATTGATTTTCAGAAGATTAAGAAAGTTTAATAATCTTCTTCTTTAACAAGGTTTCCCTCCTCGTCGTAAAAAGACCATTGCCCAATCTGCTTATCGTCAGCATATTCACCAACATATCGTACTTTTCCATTGGGAAAAAAAGTAATTGAATGACCAGATTTTATTCCGTGTACATAATAGGATTCACTCCATTTTATGCCTGATTCATAATAAGAAACCCATAAACCATGACGAGCTTCATTATCGTCATAATCTCCTTCAATTTTTAATTCACCAGTTTCGTAATACTCTTGATAATCTTTTTCAGAAGAAACTTCTGGAGAATCTTCAGATGCCATAAAAGTCTCAATATCATTAGATTCTTCTGAAGGTGTGATTGTTGAATCTATCGTTGAGTTTTCTGTTGATTCCTGATTAGTATTATCCACAGTCGTTTCCTCTGTTTCATTAGAACATCCAACTAAAATCAACGACCCTAATAAGGTTGTGTATATTAAGTTTTTCATTTTACGTATTTATTTATCTCGATAAACTGTGTATTCAACCAAACCAATTAATGCTCTTTTTGCATCTGAATCTGCCAAATCATCCAATAACTCCAAAGCTTGCTCTTTCAATTCGATCATCCGGTCATAAGCGTATTTTACACCACCAGAATCAATTACATGTTGAATTGCAATTTTCACTTTTTTTGGCTCCTCATTATGATTTTTAACAATGTTAATCAGTGTTTTCTTAATCGCTGGGCCACCATTGTTAAGCGCGTAAATTAACGGAAGTGTCATTTTCCGCTCTCGAATGTCATTACCGGTAGGTTTACCAATTTTCTTACTGTCACCATAATCAAAAATGTCATCTTTAATTTGGAAAGCCATTCCTACTAACTCACCAAATTTTTTCATTTTTTGAATCAAAGCTTCGTCTGTGCTAACAGAGGCTGCGCCTGCAGCGCAACAAGAGGCAATTAAAGAGGCTGTTTTTTGCCGAATAATGTCATAATAAACATCTTCAGTTATATCTAATCTTCGTGCTTTTTCAATTTGAAGTAACTCGCCTTCAGACATTTCTTTAACAGCGTCAGAAACAATTTTTAAAAGTGTGAATTGCGAAGTTTTAACCGAGACTAAAAGCCCTTGTGCTAATAAATAATCTCCAACCAAAACGGCAATTTTATTCTTCCATAAAGCATTAACTGAAAATACTCCACGGCGCTCATTTGCATCATCAACAACATCATCATGTACTAACGAAGCAGTATGTGAAAGCTCAATTAATGAGGCTGCCGTATAACTTGCTTCTTCAACCTTGCCATTGATGGCTTTGGCCGTTAAAAACACAAACATAGGACGCATTTGCTTTCCTTTACGTTTGATAATATAATGTGTGATTTTGTCTAAAAGCGCCACGTCAGACTTCATGGATTCTTTGAATTTTTGTTCAAAGGTTGACATCTCTTCAGAGACATTTGCTTTTATTTCTTTGACGCTGAACATTTGTACAAAGATACGTTACAAGAATTATATAATTGCGAATTTTCCACTAAATCGAGGGATTATTATTCATATCTGACGACTGGATTATCTCAATCCATTCAGTTACGCTATTTGCATTTTTCAAGTCATACGTTCCAATGCTTTCTCGGCGTAAGGCAGATAAATGGCCTCCATTATTCAATCTTTTGCCTAAATCATGAGCAATGCTTCTAATATAAGTGCCCTTAGAGCAAGTAATTTCGAAATGTACTTGAGGGAGGTCAATTTGAGGAATGTCAAATGAGTGAATGGTAACTAATTTGGGTTCTAGCTTAACCTCTTTTCCTGCTCTAGCTAAGTCATAGGCTTTTTTTCCTTTAACTTTTTTGGCCGAAAAAATGGGGGGATATTGTGCATATGATCCAACCATGTTTTCAACTTCAGAAATTATGGCCTTTTCAGATAAATCATCAAGAGGAAACTCTTGGTCAATTTCTGTTTCTAGATCGTAAGAAGGAGTTGTAGACCCTAAAGTGATGGTGCCTGAATATTTTTTTTCTAAGCCCATGAAGGATTCAATTTCCTTGGTTTTTTTACCTGTACATATAATTAAAAGTCCATCCGCTAACGGATCTAGTGTTCCTGCATGTCCGACTTTAATTTTTTTGATACCTAATTTTTGTTTCATTTCATAACGCAGTTTGTTAACAACGTCGAATGAGGTCCAGTGAAGAGGTTTGTTAACCAATAAAACTTCACCCGCTTGAAAATCGTAGGTTTTATCCATTTATTAAGGAATAGCTTACCGCGATAATACCTACCGCAAAGCAATAAAATGAGAAATATTTTAATTGTGCTTTTTTCACCAATGAAATCATCCATTTGCAGGCAAAAAGTCCAGTTACAAATGCGCATATAAATCCAATGAAGAGGGCTAATAAATTAGGTCCTTCTAATGGCCTAACCATGCCAAAGTCGTGACTCATAATTTGCCCAATTCGTTCCGCAGGAATTCCTGCATTCTCTAAATCAGTTTTGTATTCGGCTTCAATAATTGACGTTTCAGTTTCACCAGTGAATTTTGCGTCAGACCATTTTCTTTCTTTAAAATGGATTGCGTTGTATGCTCTTTTAGTGTCATCATCCGTAAATAATCCATCTTTGTGCAATTCATCAACAATGGTTACTGTGCGCATTGACACATCCGTATTTTCCAATTCTCTATTTTCTAAATAGTCTTTTGTGTCAAAAAGGATAGCTCCAAAAATTAAGGGCACAACCATTAAGAATGAAAATTTTGCTGCTTTTTCTCTGTCTACACCTAGTAATACTGAGGTTGAAATTGTTGCGCCTGATCTTGAAATGCCAGGTAAAATTGCAATAGCTTGAGATAAACCAATAATAATAGAATGTCCAAAACCAACATCTTTATCTGTTTTCTTGGCTCTATCTGCCAAAAAAAGTAATGCTCCAGTTAAAAGAAGCATGAAGCCTACCAGCATTACTGCACCTCCAAATAATGATTCAATTTCATCTTTAAACACAACGCCTACTAAGGCAGCAGGAATCATGGAGAGAATAATTTTTAAAGAAAACTTAAGATCGTCATTCCACTTAAAAGCAAATAATCCCTTAAAAATTTGAGCAATTTCCTTCCGAAATATAACTACGGTACTTAATGCAGTAGCAAAATGTAAAACCACAGTAAGTAGCATACTTTCTTTACCAACTGAGTTTTCTCCAAAAATTGCTTTGGTTAACTCTAAATGACCGCTACTACTAACAGGAAGAAATTCTGTGAGACCTTGAACTATGCCAAGGATAATTACTTCAAACAAGTCCATTTAAGCTTACTTGGCTTTGTTTTTTTTCATGATACCATAAATGATAACACCATAACCGAGAATAACAAGGATAGGCGCAACCGTAATTCTGGTAGCACTAAATAGTTCAGCCTCATTAAATTGATTTGGGTCTTCTGAACCACCACCAATCATTAAAAAGAATCCAATTAATGATACCACAAAACCGCCGATTATTAAGGTGTAGTTTTGGGATCCAAAAACAAATTTATTTTTTTCGTTCATAAGACTAGCTTTAACTGAGTTTCAAATTTAACTAATATAATTCATCTAGGTTCAATCGCAGGTATTTTCTCAATGCGAAGTAAGTAGATGTTAATGTGATTAATATACCAAATAGAACAATTCCGCCGAGTACATAAAAGTAAAGGGTAAGATCTGTCATTTCTAATATCATTGGGTTGTATCGACTTAATAGGTGAATTAACCCTAATACCATTGTGCCGGCTATTATTCCTGAAATAAAACCTTGTCCTACCGCACTCCAGAAAAATGGGCGGCGAATAAATCGTGGTGTTGCACCAACTAATTGCATGGTTTTTATTAAAAATCGTTTAGAAAAAAGTGCAAGTCTGATAGTGTTATTAATCATTCCAATGGCTATGAATAATAACATGCACGCAATAACTAAAATAAAGTAAACGAGTTTTTGCAAACGTTGATTAACATCTGCAAAAATTTCATCTTGATAAGAAACTTCAAGCAATCGTCCATCATATTCTTGCATCAATTCATTTTCAATCCATACCATGCTATCCTTATAAAAATACTCCTTATTCAAGGTCATGATGACAGATTGATTCAGTGGATTTTCATTATTGAGCACTGTTAATGCCGTATCTCCACCTATTTCGTCTTTAATAATATTCCATGCTTCTTCTGATGAACGATACATGGCTCCGCTGGTGTAGGTTTTGTTTGCAATTTCTTCTTCTATTAATCCTAGTTCTAAGGTGTTAACAGAATTGTCGAAAAACAGGTCAATTTCAAATGATTCTATTTTGTCATTTTTAAGGTTGTTTAACCCTAATACAAACCAAGAAACAAGTCCTATAATAAAGAGTACCATTACAATTCCAACAATTGTTGAAACATAGGCCGTGCGCAGTCCTTTTCTGCCTTTACCACTTACTTTACTCATAGCAAGGCTAAAAATAGGTATAATATTGTTTAGAATTAAAAAAACAGATAATGAAGCATTGTTTTTTAAGAAATATTTACATTTGCATGTCTAAACAAATAAATGTTAAAAAAATGAAAAAAGTAGTAATATTAGGATTATTCGCAATGCCATTCTTTTTCGCGTCTTGCGGAGGTGGTGAATCTGATGCAGAAACAACGGATGCAGATACAACTGTAGTAACTGAAGAAGTAGAGGTTATTGAAGCAAGTTATACAATTGATGTTGAAGCTTCAACAATTAACTGGAATAACTATGACGGAGAAGAGATTGATCACGTTGGAACGGTAAATGTATTAAACGGATCAATGGATATCACAACAACAGACGGAGTTGGGCAAATTACTGCTGCTGCTTTAACTGTTGATATGAACACCATTGCTGAAGGAAGTGAAAAATTAGAAGGTCACCTTGCTGCACCTGACTTTTTTGATGTGAATACATTTGCAACAACTGAATTTACTTTTGATCGTCATGAAAATGATATGATTTATGGTACAGCTACAATCATTGGGAAAGAAGTAGCGGTTGAAGCTCCAGCAACAGTAACTGTTGATGGTGATAACGCAACTGTAGAAGTTGGTGATTTCGAGATTGATTTCACTGCTTTAGAAATGCCTTTCTTTGTAACTGAAGCTGCTGAAGCACCAGTTGAAGAACAACACAATCCGGTAATTGGATTTTCTGCAACAATTGTAGGAACAAAATAATCGAAGATTTAAAACATTAAAAACCCGTCTTGGAAATTCCAAGACGGGTTTTTTTATTCTATTAAAAGAAAGGCTTACTATAAAGTTCCGCGCTTTTCTTGTTCTCTTTCAATTGATTCAAATAAGGCTTTGAAATTTCCAGCGCCAAATCCTTTTGCACCCATTCTTTGAATGATTTCGAAGAATAAGGTTGGTCTATCTTCAACAGGTTTAGTGAAAATTTGTAATAAATAACCTTCTTCATCTGCGTCAATCATGATTCCTAGGCTTCTTAAGGTTTCAATGTCTTCAGCTAATTCATGATTATGATCTCTCAACCTTTGAGGTACTGCTCTGTAATATTCTTCTGGCGGAGTAGATAAAAATTCAATTCCTCTTGCTCTTAGTTTTGATACTGTTGTAATAATATCGTCCGTTGCAACAGCGATATGCTGTACTCCAGGCCCTTCGTAAAAATCTAAATACTCTTCAATTTGAGACTTTTTCTTTCCTTCAGCAGGTTCGTTAATTGGGAATTTAATTCTACCATTACCGTTACTCATTACTTTACTCATTAAAGCAGAATATTCAGTATGGATTTGTTTGTCGTCAAAAGACAGGAAGTTAACAAACCCCATTACGTCTTCATACCATTTTACCCAAATGTCCATTTCATTCCAACCAACATTACCAACCATATGGTCAATAAATTTTAGTCCAACTGGTTCTGGATTGTAGTCAGACTTCCATTCTACATAGCCAGGTAAAAAGGCTCCGTTATAATTTTTACGTTCAACAAACATGTGCACCGTTTCACCGTATGTGTATACTCCAGCTCTTACAACCTCACCATGTTCGTCCGTTTCAACGGTCGGCTCCATGAAAGATTTTGCACCTCTGCTTGTTGTTTCTTCCCAAGATTTTCGCGCATCATCAACCCAAAGAGCAGTAATTTTTACACCGTCTCCATGTTTTACGATATGATCGTTAATTGGAGATTTTGAATTTAATGGGGTAGTTAGTACAATTCTAATTTTGTCTTGCTTTAAAACATAAGATGCGTACTCTTTACAGCCAGTTTCAAGTCCTTTATAGGCATATGATTGAAATCCGAAAGCTGATTTGTAAAAATGCGCAGCTTGCTTTGCATTTCCAACATAAAATTCAACGTAATCAGTTCCTAAAAGGGGTAAGAAATCTTGTGCGTCCTCAAATATTTTTTCTAATCCGTAATCAACAGATTTTAGTTCTTTTTTACTCATAATGATAATATTTTTTGCTGTTTAAGCTGTTTTTTAATCAGTTATCCACGATTTATAGTAATCGTCTACTTGTAGCTTCATTGCTTCTTCTGTAATCATAACCGGTTTAAACGGGTCAATCATTACTGCCAATTCGCCTGTTTCCTTTTTACCTACACTTCTTTCAATTGCACCTGGGTGCGGCCCATGAGGAATTCCTCCAGGGTGAAGTGTGATTTGGCCTTTCTCAATATTGTTTCGGCTCATGAAGTCGCCATCAACATAATAGAGTAACTCTTCTGAGTCAATATTACTATGGTGGTATGGAGCAGGTATTGATTTTGGATGGTAGTCATACATTCTAGGAACGAACGAACAAACTACAAATCCTGCAGCCTCCCATTGTTGATGAATTGGAGGTGGCATATGAATACGACCAGTTATCGGTTCAAAATCGTGAATAGAAAAGGCATATGGATAATTGAATCCATCCCAACCAACAACATCAAAAGGGTGGTTAGCATGTGTGTATTCCCAAATAACACCTTGTTTTTTTGAAAGAACTTTAAATTCTCCCTTTTCATCATGTGTCTTTAAATCTTTTGGTAATCTAAAGTCTCGTTCGCAAAATGGAGAATGCTCTAAAAATTGTCCGAAATTATTTCGATATCTATTTGGAGATAAAATTGGACTAAATGATTCAATATAAAGAAGTCTATTGTCTTCAGAATCAAAATCAATTTGATAGGTTGTTCCTCTTGGTATAATCAAATAGTCACCGTATTTGAAATCGATATTTCCATACATGGTTCTTAATTTTCCAGATCCAATATGAACAAATAGCATTTCATCTGCATCACTATTTCTATAAAAATAGTCTTTTGAAAAAGCTTTAGGGGCAGCCAATCCAATGTGTAAATCATTATTAGCAAAAAGCGTTTTTCTACTTTTAATATAGTCATCTTCAGCAGGTAAAGAAAATCCTTTAAAGCTGAGTGCCTTCATGTTTTTGTCAATCGCAATTTTCGGACTTATATCCTCAACTCGTCTAACTTCAGAAACAACAGTTGGTGGATATAAATGATAAATTAACGAAGACATTCCTGCAAATCCTGCGGTTCCAAATAACTCTTCCTGA
This sequence comes from uncultured Crocinitomix sp., assembly GCA_937136425.1. Taxonomy (GTDB): domain Bacteria; phylum Bacteroidota; class Bacteroidia; order Flavobacteriales_D; family Crocinitomicaceae; genus Crocinitomix. The sequence goes on along the minus strand of CAKZON010000070.1, from coordinate 162,582 downwards.
TAAAGTCCTCCGTTTGGTTTTTCAAAGGTTGTATGTCTTTTATCAGGTATTGAACCCAACTTATGATAGCGTGGCATAATTTTATTTTTTTTAAGATTAATTAATTATGTGTCATACTATTATTTTATTGAATAATAGTCGTTAGCAAATAGGCTAATGAACAACATGTCACTCCGGATCTCTCTTGATGAGAAATTTTAGTAAGATAGGGAGTGCTTCAAATATTCTAGACATCTCTCAAGGTTGAGCTTTTAGCAAAGATACGGATTCTGTCGATTTTTTCAATGATTATTATCAGTTCCTATTTGAAATAAATATATTTTTGTAGAATATCACAACTTGAAAGACATAGAATTGATTGCCGTCAAGGCTAGTTTTTTAAGATGTGAAAAAGTTTAACTCTCAAAAGTTTAAAACATGAAAAAGATAATGGTAATTGGTGCTTCAGGGCAAATTGGAACCGAGCTAGTAGTAGCTTTGCGAGAACAGTTTGGTCATGAAAATGTTGTTGCATCTGATGTGAAAGACACCGTTAAAGAAGCTTTAAAAGGCGGACCATATGAGCAAGTGGATGTAATGGATAATGAAGCGTTAAAAGCCGCGGTAAATAAACACGCCATTACAGAAATTTACCTCTTAGCTGCATTGCTTTCAGGAACAGCTGAAAAACATCCTGAATTTGCATGGAAATTGAACATGGAAGGACTCTTTAACGTGTTGAACTTAGCAAAAGATAAAGTGATTAAAAAAGTGTTTTGGCCAAGTTCAATTGCTGTGTTTGGACCTAATACACCCAAAAATAACACACCACAATACACAATAATGGAGCCTTCTACAGTTTACGGAATCAGTAAATTGGCGGGTGAACGTTGGTGTGAATATTATGCAAAACAATATGATGTTGATGTAAGAAGCATCCGCTATCCAGGTTTAATCTCATATACTTCGTTACCTGGTGGAGGAACAACAGATTACGCCGTTGATATTTTTTATTCAGCAAAAAGAAATGAGAAGTATTCATGCTTTTTAACAGAGAAAACTGCACTTCCAATGATGTATATGGAGGACGCAATTCGAGCAACCATTTCATTGATGGAAGCACCTCGAGATACGATCAAAATTAAATCATCATATAATTTGGGTGGTATTTCATTTACACCTGAAGAAATTTACGCAGAAATTAAAAAATCTAAACCCGATTTTGAAATTGAATATACGCCTGATTTTAGACAAAAAATAGCGGATTCATGGCCAAGCAGTATCGACGACACAGATGCTCAAAATGATTGGGGTTGGAAGGGCAAATATAATCTTGAAAAACTGTGTAAAATCATGTTGGAAAACGTTTTAGATACAGGAATCAACGTTTAAGAAATAATGTAATCGACTAATCAGAAGATTTTATCTTATACTTTAGACTGTTAATCGAAAAGTATATGGAACATTAAAGATTTATTTGTAGATTGCTCGAGAATACCGAGTTAAACCAGATTACACCCCTTAGAATGAAAAAATTGTTAATCACATTGTTATTTGTGCTCCCAGCCGTAGCTTATTGCTTTGGGGATGCTTCTAACACACTGCCCTTTGACATTTTACAAGAAAGTATCAATCCAGACGGCTATCCTAATGTTGAAGACGATAAGGGACGACAGGGGATGTGGACAATTTGGGGAAGAATGAATCCGGATAAAGGATATCCAGAGGATGGAAAAATTGAAGAAGGAAATTATACAGACGGAAGAAAGAATGGAGAGTGGATCAAATATCATAAAGATGGGAAAACTCCTCGTCTAAAAGGTGTTTATGTTGATAACCGACCAAATGGGGCTTATACTAAGTATTACCCTAATGGTGTGAAAATGGAAGAGGGTAAGTTTTCATCAGGTAAGCAAACTGAGGTGTTTAGAAGATATTATGATACAGGAGTAATGTCTCAAGAAAAGCATTTTAATCAAGAAGGAAGAGAAGATGGGAAAGTGAAATACTTTCACCCTAACGGACAACTTGAATTTGAATACACCAAAAAGGATGGAGTAACTACGGGAGAAGCTAAACGTTATTACCCTAATGGAGATGTTAAAGAAGTTATTATGTATAATAATGACGGAACAGTAGGGTCTAGAATTCAAAAAGAGCGTGTTAATCCTCCATTTGATGCAGAACCAGAAGTTCAAACGCCACCTGCTGATGCTCCTGATGGAACAAAAGGTAAAACAAACGGAAAGAAATTTAAGAAAAACGGATACAATAAAGTGTATAATGATGACCAAGAATTGTGGATGGATGGAGATTTCAAAAACAGTAAACTGTGGGATGGTAAATTATACAAGTATGACAGTGATGGAATCTTATTGAAAATTGAAGTTTGGAAAAAAGGTAAATACCATTCCGACGGACAGCTTAATTAGTCAAAAAAATAGTATTAAATTTGAACCCGTTCCGATATTTCGGAATGGGTTTCTTATTTATAGAAAGTAATTACAATGCAAAGTCAACTAAAAATTTATAACACTCTCAAAGGAGAAAAGGAGCTTTTTAAGCCAATACATAACAATCAAGTAGGAATGTATGTTTGTGGTCCAACTGTATATAGTGACGTACACTTGGGGAACTGCCGAACCTTTATTTCTTTTGATATGATTTATCGATATCTTTTGCATCTTGATTATAAGGTAAGATATGTTAGAAATATTACAGATGCTGGCCATTTAGAAAATGACGCGGATGAAGGAGAAGATAAAATTTCTAAAAAGGCAAGATTAGAAGCCTTGGAGCCAATGGAAATTGTGCAGAAATACTCTGTTGGATTTCATGATATTATGGATCGCTTTAACGCTTTACCACCAAGCATAGAACCTACTGCCACTGGACATATAATTGAACAAATTGAAATCGTTGAAGCGCTAATAAAAAAAGGCTTTGCTTACGAAAGCAATGGTTCGGTTTATTTTGACGTAGAAAAATATAACGAAACGCATAATTACGGAATTCTATCTAATCGTAAAATTGAAGATTTAATTTCAGGTACAAGAGATTTAGATGGACAAAGCGAAAAACGAAATCAATTGGATTTTGCTTTGTGGAAACAAGCTTCGCCTTATCATATTATGCGTTGGCCTTCGCCATGGAGTGATGGTTTTCCTGGATGGCATCTAGAATGTACAGCAATGTCTCATAAGTATCTTGGAGAGCAGTTTGATATTCATGGCGGTGGAATGGACTTAAAATTTCCACATCATGAATGTGAAATTGCACAAGGTCATTCTTATAATGGTAAACCTCCGGTAAACTATTGGTTGCATACAAATATGCTTACGCTTAATGGTAAAAAAATGAGTAAGTCTACAGGTAATAACTTATTACCTGAAGAACTTTTTTCTGGTGAAACAACTTTACTAGATAAAGGGTTTGACCCAATGGTTGCTCGTTTCTTTATGATGCAAGCGCATTATCGTAGTGAGCTTGACTTTTCTTCAGATGCATTGAAAGCGTCTGAAAAGGGATTTTATAAGTTGATGAATGGTTATGATGATTTGGAGAAGTTAACGGGGGCAGCTGAAAGTGATGAAGATGTCTCTGCTTTGATTGAGTCGTTTTATGAAGCCATGAATGACGATTTTAACACACCAGTTTTGGTTGCAAGATTATTTGAGGCAGTAACATTCATTAATAAAGTGAAGGATGGCACAGCAAAAATATCAAGTGCAGATTTGGATAGCCTGAAAACGGCAATGAAAGCATTCATTTTTGATATTTTAGGATTGAACTCAATTGATCGAGGAGATGATTCTAAATTAGGTGTTGCAATGGACATTATATTGGAGTTGCGAAAAAATGCAAGAGAAAATAAAGATTGGACTACTTCTGATTTGATTCGAGATAAATTAAACGAGGCAGGAATAACTGTGAAAGATGGTAAAGAGGGGACCTCATGGTCTTTGAATTAAAAAAAGGCAGAATCTACTTCAATAAAAAAGTATATTTTTGTCGCGAATTTTAGAAAGCAAATTTGAATATGAGTAATACAAAGGATTTAATAAAGTTATTTGAGCAAAAATTTGTTGCTCATCCATGGCACGGAGTTACAGTTGGTGAAAACATGCCAAATGAGGTTAAAGCATATATTGAGATCAACCCAAATGATCAAATCAAATATGAAATAGATAAACCAAGTGGTCATATTATGATTGATCGCCCACAAAAATATTCGAATATTGTTCCGGCTTTATACGGTTTTGTTCCGCAAACTTATTGTGATCAAAAGGTAGCTGATTATTGCATGTCAAAATCTGGTCTAACAGGAATTGTTGGTGATGCAGATCCTTTAGATATCATTGTATTGTCTGAACGTAATATTGATCGTGGAAATATTTTAGTTGATTGTATTCCTGTTGGAGGATTCAGAATGATTGATGGAGGTGAGGCTGATGATAAAATTATTGCAGTTTTAAAAGATGATCAAGCATATGGTCATATCAGAAATATTGAAGATGTTCCTTCAAAAGTGATTGATAGAGTAAAACATTTTTTCTTGACGTATAAAGAAAATCCAAATGGTGATGGATCTGATAAGAAGGTTGAAATCACGCATACATATGGCAGAGAAGAGGCTTTAGAGGTGATAAAATTGAGCAATGAAGATTACCTTGATATTTATGGAGACGTAAATGAGAAGTTTGAAGCAGCGCTATCACAGCTAGTTTAAAACAATTAGATAGTAAGAAAAAGGTTGGCTAATAGTCAACCTTTTTCATTTTAAAAACGTCATGCAAGTAGTATGAATTCCAATAATGGAAAGGTATTGAATCTTTACTTTTGTAAAGTATTCAGTATATTTACAACTTATTGATAGAAACGATAAATCATGAAAAAACAATTGATTCAATTTCTACTCGTCATATTCCTCTCAGCGAGTTCAAATTTATTCGGTCAAGTAGTTATTTACAATGAAGATTTTGACGGTGCACTAACCTGGACAATTAATACAGATTTAGGTGCTGAAGATGCTAATCCAAACTTCTGGTACATCTCCTGTGAAGAGGAAGGTGTAGGAGCAGGAGCTTGTGGAGAAGCTTGCGGTGCTGGAGATCAAACATTGCACGTTGGGCCAAATCCGGTTGCCGGAGATTTGGGAGCTGCTTACGCCGAAACAGGTGCCGGATTTACATCTACAAATCGTAGAGCTGAATCTGGAGATATTAGTACTGTTGGTCATGAAGACTTAACGTTGAACTTTGATTTTATAGGTCAAGGTGGAGGTACTGATTTTTGCGAAGTGTTTTATAGTATTGACGGCGGTGCTGCTTGGGTTTCATTAGAAGCACCACTTACAACATTATGTTGTGGAGGTGTGCCTTGTACTGGAACTGAGCAAGGATTATGGGCGACTAAAACATATGCATTACCTGTGACATGTGAAGAAATTCCAAATTTGAGAATTAGTTTTGTATGGCAAAATGAAGATGATGGAGTTGCTACAGATCCTTCATTTGCGGTTGATAATATTACGATTGAAAAACCGGTGGTGGTTGTAGATGGTGGGCCAACAGCTTTATTTGATCCAGAAGATATTACAATTTGCCAAGGAGAATCAATTACGTATACTGATTTAAGTACTACAGATGATGTGATTACTGCTTGGAACTGGGTTTTTGATGGTGGTATCCCTGGTGGTGCTGCAACAGCAGGACCACACGTAATAACATATCCAACTCCTGGTGTTTATAATACTACATTAACGGTAACAGATGGAATCGGTTCTCATGATACAACTTTTGTGGTTACTGTTCAAGACGGACCTTATGCCGGAGAATCTACTGCTTCAGATTTGTGCGTAGGAGAAACGTATGATTTAAATATCTTAATACCCGGTGCTGATGGCGGTGGAACTTGGGTTGAAACTTCAGGAGTTCCAAGTGGAACATTTACTGCTGGAACAGGAGTGTTAGATGGAGCAGGATTGACTATTGGTGATGTCTTTACATTTGAATACGAAACATTGCCTGGTGTTGCACCTTGTCCAGGAACGGACGTTGCAGTTATAACAATTACAATTATAGAGTGCGGACCATTGTTTGCTTCATTTGTGCCTTCGAGTAATGAAATTTGTCAAGACGAATGTATTACATTCTTGGATGAAAGTACTGGAGATATAACAGGATGGGTTTGGACCTTTACTGACCCAGCAATTGGTGGGCCGTTAGTAGGAGCTGATCCTGGATCAGTATGTTTTCCAACTGCAGGTGATATTGATGTTACATTGACAGTTACGGATGGTGTTGCAACAGATGATACTACAATTACAATTAGAGTAAACCCACTTCCGGTAGTTACTGCTAATGCTACATCAACCACAATTTGTGAAGGTGGCACAGTTACCTTGTTTGGTGGTGGTGATGCACTAGGCTTTACTTGGTCTGATGGAGTAGTAGAAGGTGTTGAGTTTACATTGGATGTAACTTCAAGTTTTACAGTAACAGGTGTAAATGCATTTGGTTGTGAAGCAACAGATGATATTACAATTACAGTAGTGCCATGTGAGCCATTGCTTGCAGGATTTGAGCTTGATAATATTGTTTGTGTAGGCGATTGTATTACGTTAACAGATACCTCAGCAGGTGATCCAGTTGAATGGTTGTGGGACTTTGGTGGTGCAGCAGATCCTCCAACTTCTACTGAGCAAAACCCAGTAATATGTTTTACTACTGCAGGTGAATATGATATTCAATTAACTGTGACAAACGTTATAGGCGAGACATCTTCAACAATTAATTCTGTAACAGTTTATGATGCACCAACGGTAACAGCTGTGCTAGATACTATTATTGATGTAGGAGGACAGGCTAACCTTATTGCAACAGGAAGTATTCCTGGAGCAACATTTACTTGGGTGCCTGATGACTATGTTGAATGTGAGAATTGTGCAATTACTACTGCAAATCCTCCGGTTGATTATGTGTATACCGTAACACTGGTTGATGGAAATGGATGTAGAGGAACAGATTCAGTGAGAGTGTTTGTAAACTTTATTGAAGCGATTGGTGTGGCAGACGCATTCTCTCCAAATGGAGATGGTCAAAATGATGTTTTATTCGTGCAAGGATTTGGATTGGAATCAGTAGCCTTTTCTGTCTATAATAAGTATGGAGAGAAAGTATTTGAATCTAGAACGCAAGACATTGGATGGGACGGTAAATTTAAAGGAAGAGATGAAAATCCAGGCGTGTTTACTTGGGTTCTAGAATATCAGTTTGTTAACGGTAAGAGCGGAATGCTAAAAGGAAACACAACATTACTAAGATAGAAATAAGATGAAAAAGAAATTAGCACTAATTGCCCTTTCGTTCAGCACTGTTTTTTGCTCATTTGGGCAGCAAGATCAGCATTTTAGTATGTTCGCTGAATCTCCTGTTTATATCAATCCGGCTGCTGCTGGGTTTACTCCTGGAGATTTACAACTTTTCACAAATTATCGTCTACAGTGGAGCACTGTTTCTGATAATCCGTATCGTACCATATCAGCAAGTGCCGATTGGCGCTTTTTTGATCAAGGCGGAAGCTTTATGGGAGCAGGATTAAACTTTTATAATGATTTGGCTGGAGTTGCGAAATACCAAACAAATGTTATCTCATTGCCGCTTAATTATGCGATTCAAATAGATAGAAATAATTTTTTCTCAATTGGTTTGCAACCGGCATTTTATCAAAGAACGATTAAAAATGATGAGTTAAACTGGTTTAATCAATGGAATGGGGTTGCTTATGATCAATCTATCAATAATAATGAGTTGATTTTAAGTCAAAACTTTAGCGTAAGTAGGTTTGATGTAGCCGCAGGAGTTTATTGGAGCGGACAAGTTAGCCGTAACGCAAAATTAAAGCTGGGGCTTTCAGGTCAACATTTAACAAAACAACGCATTAATTTTACAGCTGAAGATGCTAAATTGTATCGAAAATTAAATATCCACGGGCAAGGAGAGTTTCGTAATGAAACAACTGGCGTAACAATCATGCCTGCATTTGCTGCGTTTTTACAAGGGCCAAATAAAGAATTGTTAATTGGATCAAACTTTAGGTTTTTGTTAAAAGGAGGATCTAGATCAACAAGTTATTTTGAGGAAATTACTTTTTCTGCAGGTACTTATTTCAGGGTAGGTGATGCATTACTTGTCAATGCAATTCTAGATTTGTCTGGATTTAGTTTTGGTGCATCTTATGATTTAAATGTCTCTAAACTAACAGCAGCAAGTAAAGGTGTTGGTGCAATGGAGTTTTTCTTGAAATACCGAATTCAATTCGGAACTAGAAACCTTCGTAACAACCGTGTACACTAAACAAGTATTCACATCCAATAATCAATCGATTAATTCACGATTTTCGATAAGACATTTATAGGTCTGTCGAAGCATTGTCTGATATGAGTGTTAAAATTCGAGATATAGATTTGGGAGATTTCCCTTTATTACTTGCTCCAATGGAGGATGTGAGTGACCCTCCTTTTCGCGCTTTGTGTAAAAAGTATGGTGCAGATTTAATGTATACAGAGTTTATCTCGTCAGAAGGATTAATTCGTGACGCGGTAAAGTCCGTTGAAAAATTGGACATTTACGAGTACGAAAGACCCATTGGAATTCAAATTTTTGGTCACGACATTGATTCAATGATTCGTACTACCGAAATTGTAGAGCAAACTAAGCCTGATATTATTGATATTAATTATGGTTGCCCTGTTAAAAAGGTAGCTTGTAAAGGCGCGGGCGCAGGAATTTTGCAGGATATTCCAAAGATGGTGGAAATGACTAAGCGGATTGTAGAAACGACACACTTGCCCGTTACAGTCAAAACTCGCTTAGGTTGGGATGATGATACCAAGTATATAGTTGAGGTTGCAGAGCGCTTACAGGATGTTGGAATTGAAGCTATTTCAATTCATGGACGTACGCGTAAGCAAATGTATAAAGGGGACGCGGATTGGAGCCTAATCAGTGATGTGAAAAACAATCCAAGAATTAAGATCCCTGTTTTTGGGAATGGTGATATTAAAACACCTGAAATGGCCGTGGAATACAAAAACCGCTACGGGGTTGATGGTGTCATGATCGGTAGAGCAGCAATTGGTTATCCATGGATTTTTAATGAGATTAAACATTTTATTGAAACTGGTGGACAGCATTTAGAAAAGCCAAGTTTACAACAACGCGTTGCAGTTACAAAAGAGCATTTAGAAATGTCGCTTAAATGGAAGAATGAAGTGTTAGCCATTAATGAAATGAAACGACATTACACCAATTATTTTAAGGGGATTCCTGACTTTAAGCCTTATAGAACAAAGTTGGTTACTTCAATGAACCTCAATGAAATTCAAGACACATTGGATGAAATTGCACTCAAATTTGACGGAATCTACCAAACAATGGCGCGTCAAAAATAAAGCGGATGAAATTTTAGTTTATTCTGCGAAAACTCTAAGGTTGGAAAAGGAACCTTAATAATATTCAAACTTCGAAATACCAATTTTAAAAGACGCGATTGTGTAGGGATTGCTTGGAAATCAATATCCAATGAAAGGTAGTATTGACGATAAGGAGTAAAGCTAAGCTGATCATTACCATTCGTTACAATGTAAGTGCCACCATTACCAATTAATTGGTCATTTATTCCGTACCCCAGTGACAAGTTGAGCCATTTCGGAATCTTAGATTCTTTTTTTATCCAATGAAAAGGATTAAAACTCATCCAATAAGTTTGTCCGTTATAGTCCTTTAAAATTTTGCTTGCAAAATCACTCCCCAATACGTTGGGGCGATACTCGGCTAAACCAGAATTTTGTGCCGAAAATTTAAACCGTACAAATTGTTCGTCCCATAAATAGGCTTGTGTGCAATAGCTGGCTGTTCCAAAAGCATTAAACCCAACATCTGACCATGAAAAACCCCAGGCTGCATTGTAGGCATCCAAAATTTCAAAGGTTGTTAAATAGCCAAAGCTATAACCTGCTGCAATTAAGGCGGAATGTTTATGATTTACACCAGACCATTTATATAAATCGTCAACCATGGCGGCAAAATGGGTTGACGTATAGAAATGTCCCATTTTGTCCATTTGGTTCCATTCATGACTGTCATCAAAGAAATGGAACTTGCTTTTTTCAAAGCCGCTATACCAAACATATTGCAATGCAAGTGTAGAGCCTATCCATAAACTTGCTCCTGTGGCCGTAACTCCAATTGTTCTTTTTTTGTTTAAAGAATCAGCAGGTGTTAAAAATGATTGCCCATGCCCAAGTTTAACCAAGCAAATAAAAATGATCAAGAAGAATAAGTGCTTTCTCATTGTTTATAAAAATAAGACTATTCGTAAAGAAAAGGAGGGTAGTAGGTTTGAAAAATATTAAATGGCTAGCGTATTAAGTCATGTCGAACCCGCTCAAATACTTTGGTTGCGATTTTAGTGCATTAATTTCTTCAGCCGAATAGTTGTTGAGTTTTGCAACTATATGAACTTCATTGTCTTTTTTCATACGTTGAATAAAACCCCATTTAATGGAAAGTTCTTCTAAAAAGTCATGATTACTATCTGTCCAAATGAGGAGGGAATGATGCCCCGTTTCAGCTAGAACCCCTTCTAGTAATTGAGTAACTTCATTTTCATAACCTGATTTCCAAAACAAGCCTTCTGTTGCTAAAAAGCGGTGATTTTCTGGATTGATTAATTTTTTGATTCGCGGAATACGTGGCGCATACTTTAACATTATTTTACCTGTAGCTCCAGGCAGACTTTTTATTTTCCAATGAACAGGGTTGGCTTGAATGCCACAAACAATTTCGTCGTTCTTTCTAATTATATAATAATTATTATGCTCAAATAAATGTATGGTAGAATAGAGCTGATAACCACTGTAGAATAAGTTGAGTGATTCAAGTATTGTTTTATAATCTTTTTGTGAAGCACGCTCAACATTGTGTTTTTTTGGATTAACTCTAGAAAAAGCTGTGGTTCTAAATTTACCAATAGTCTGAAATCCAAATTGCTCGTTCATATTAAACGAACGTAAATTTTCAGGATCAATAAAAGCCCAATACATTATTTTTTCATGAGCTGGAGCTATTGGATTTGTGTTACTCGATTCAAACAAAGCCTTGAAATATTGATGAAATCCTGAATTTCCTATACTCTTTTTGTTTCCTCCTTGGAAAACGGAATCAAAAGCAAAGTAGCGAATGTATAATGAAGGTGCTTTGTCATTTCCAATTGTAATTTCTCTTTTACAAATCGTGAAATTAGCTATGACCTTTCCGTTCCTTTCTAAATATATAAAGGTAGGCTCGTGAAGTGCATGAATTTTTTCTGCAGTATCTAGCAATTGATACAAAGTGCCGTTTGTACCAATTAAGGTATTTTTAAGTAAATCTATTACAGATTGCGGAGGAATCGTATCGCGCTTAACTAGCTTGTGAATACGCTCCAGCATGTTGGAAATCTATTTATAAGAAACCGCTTTAACAGCTGCGATAATACGCTCAACATTTGGTAAAGCTTCAGCCATTAAGCTTGGGCTAAACGGAAATGGAGTGTCTGACTGCATTACGCGTTTTACAGGAGCATCTAAATAATCAAATGCATAATGTTGTACGTGATAAGCAATTTCAGATGCGATTGACGCAATAGGCCAAGACTCTTCAACAACAACTAATCTATTCGTTTTCTTTACAGAATTCACAACAGTTCCATAATCAATTGGACGAACAGATCTTAAATCAATAATTTCTGCAGAAATTCCTTCTTTTGCCAATTCATCAGCAGCTTTATGTGCTTCTTTAATGATTTTACCAAAACTAACTATAGTAACATCTGATCCTTCTCTCTTAATATCAGCAACACCAATTGGCACTACATATTCTCCTTCAGGAACTTCCCCTTTATCACCATACATTTTTTCAGACTCCAATACTAAAACTGGGTCATTATCGCGTATAGCTGCTTTCAATAAACCTTTCGCATCATATGGTGTTGAAGGAGTAACAACCTTCAGTCCAGGAACATGAGCATAAAACGCTTCGAAACTTTGAGAGTGTGTTGCTGCTAATTGCCCAGCAGTTCCATTTCCACCTCTAAATACAATTGGGCATCCAACTTGTCCACCAGACATTTGTAACATCTTTGCAGCACTATTAATGATTTGGTCAGCAGCTAATATGGCAAAATTCCAAGTCATAAACTCTACAACTGGACGTAAACCACTCATTGCCGCTCCAACAGCAATTCCTGTAAAACCTAACTCTGCAATTGGTGTGTCAATTACACGTTTTTCACCAAATTCATCAAGCATTCCTTGAGATACCTTGTAGGCACCATTGTAGTTTGCAACTTCCTCTCCTAATAAAAAGACATTTTCATCTTTTCTCATCTCTTCAGACATTGCTTCTCTTAATGCTTCTCTAAATTGAATTGTTTTCATATGAATTCAGTGTTAATCACAGATAATTTTGCGCCAAATCTACAAAATATTGAAATGAAAAATCAAAATATCACGAACTTTTTGAAACCAAGCTTTGAATTCCTTAAAAATATCCTGTTTATGCTTTCTTTTTTCCAAGAAATAGGACTATATTCGCAGATTCTTAAAATAAACAAAAAGACAGAAATGGCTGTAATTGGAAAAATTCAGAAAAATTCGTTGCTTTTGCTCATAGTTGTTGGGTTAGCAATGCTTGCTTTTATTTTTACTGACTTCATCAAAGGAGGACCAAGTGAAATAGAGCAATTGCCTACCGCTACCCTAAATGGCGAGCCAATGGATCAACAAGAATTTGATGATTTGAGAGAGGATTATGTAAATCGTTCTAAAAGTGAATACGCTTATCAAGGAAAAGAATTTGATAACGCTGCTGAAAGAACTGCTGCGGATAATGCTTTCAACGAAATGGTTAGAAGAACTATTTTGGAAGACGAATTTGCAAAGTTAGGTATCGATTGTACTTCAGATGAGTTGAATGATATGATTCATGGTGATCATATTCATCAATGGGTTGTTCAAATTCCTATTTTTAATGGACCAACGGGTTTCTCTCGTGACTCTGTAAGAAATTTCTTAACTCGTCTAGAGTTAGAACCAGAAGGTGCGACAGATGAACAACGTGATCAGTGGTTAGAATCTCGTAAGCAATGGAGTGATTTTGAGTATGAATTAAAAAATGCTCGTAAAGCGGACAAATATGTTGCCTTAATTAAAAAAGGAATTTACGTAAACAAGCTTGAATCGCAAAATGAATATGCTGGTGCTAACAATAAGAAAGAAGTTTCTTATGTTGTGCAACGTTATTCTGATATCCCTCAAGAGAATTACACGGTAAGTGATGAAGAAATCAAAGCTTATTATGAAGAGCATAAGAATGATGCTGACTATGAGCAAGAAGAAGCGAGAGACATTCAAATGGTTTATTTTCCAATTGTTGCAACTGATGAAGATAGAACAAAAATCAAAGATCAGTTAGAGACCTTAAAAGGACAGTTTGAAAAAACAACGAATGATATTGGATTCGTTTATCAAAATAGTGATTCACAATTCTTATCAGATTCTGCAGTTTATAAAATGAGCTCAGATGATAAGATGGCTTTCTCTGTAAGAAGTAATGCTGGAAGTTACCCTGCAATGGCTGACGAAACTATTCAAAACAGTGAAGTAGGTGATGTTTTGGGGCCATTTGTGGCTTTCAACTCTGATTTGCAAAGAGAGGAAATGGCAATTCTTAAAGTTGTTGATACTCCAACGGAAAAACAAGCTTGGGTACGTCACATCTTAATTAGTACTGGTGCTACTCGTACTGAAGATCGTGCAAAAGCAATTTCAGATAGTTTAATTAAAGTAATTAAGGCGAATGATAATTTTGCTGAATTAGTGCCTGTAGTAAGTGAAGATCCAGGGTCAATTGATAATGGTGGAGAATACAAGTGGTTTGCAGAAGGTGTGATGGTACCAGAATTTAATGATGCTTCTTTCAATGGAGCTATTGGTCAAATTCAATTAGTTAAAACATCATTCGGATATCACATTGTTGAGGTATTAGGTCAAGCTGACCGTGTAACACCGCAACTAGCAATTGTATCTAAAGTTGTTCGACCAAGTGAAAATACAATGCGAACTATTGAAGGAAATGCTTATAACTATATCTATGCATTAGATGGTATGACAGGTGATTCTACTTTTAATAAATTAGCTTTAGATAGTAGTAAAGAAGTTCAATCAACTCGAATTTTCCTTTCAAATGATTACGTTTTGGGAGTAAACAATTCTAAATCAATGTTGAAATATGCTTTTAACAAAAACACGACTGAAGGAACTGTCTCAGATCCAATTTTGGATGGAGATAAATATGTTGTAGCAATTGTTAACAACGTAATTGAAGAAGGCGTTCCAAGTTTTGAAGATGTTAAAGAAGTAATGAGAGCTCCTGCTTTAATTGATAAGCAAGCAGCTGCATACATTGCAAAAATGTCTAACCATGCTTCATTAGAAGATGCAGGAGCTGTATTGACAAATGGATTGGTAAGAAAAGCTGAGGTTACTTTTAATAGCAAATCAGTATTTAATGGTGGTCGACCTGAACCAGCTATTATCGGAATGTTGTTTACTAACATACCAGTTGGTAAGCCTTTAGTTCCTATCCAAGGAGAAGAAGGTGTATATGTGTTTATGGTAGATGCTGTAACGCCTGCTGAAGAAACAACTGATTTAGCTAAGATCACAGATCCAATGAGAGTTAAACGTGCTCAATCATCTGATACACGTGTAATCAAAGCGCTTAGAGAAAAAGCTGATTTGGTTGATAACAGAAGAAAAATAGAGTTCCAATAGGAATTAAAACTATAGATAAGCTTAGCCTTGCCCTTTTACTCAATTTCAACTGAGTTAAAAAGGCAAGGCTTTTTTTATGGGCATAAAATTGATTAACTTCGAACATTATCTAATTTACTGTAATGGAAAAAAGACATCCAAAAGATTCAATTTCAACAACGACTAAAGTAGTTCTACCTAATGATACGAATACGCTGGGAAATCTTTTCGGTGGTTCTTTGCTAGCTTGGATTGATGAAATTGGGGCAGTTGCAGCTCACCGCCATTCGGGTAGAGTTGCCGTAACTGCAGCAATTAATAATGTGTCTTTTTCTAAGCCGGTGGAGTTAGGTGCCATTGTTACGCTTTGCGCTAAAGTTTCAAGGGCTTTTAGCTCTTCAATGGAAGTAATTATAGATGTTTTTGTAGAAGACCGTATTACAGGCGAAAAAACATCCAGTAATCAAGCAATACTAACTTTTGTTGCCGTGGATCAAAATGGACGTACGATTAACGTACCTGAAATTTTACCAGAAACAGAAGAGGAAAAGAAAAGGTATGATGCTGCACTGCGAAGAAGACAGCTGAGTTTATTGATTGCTGGTAGAATTAAAGCTGATCAAGCAACTGAGCTCAAGGCTTTGTTTGATATGTAATTCCGCTCCTTATTCTAAAGTCAAGTCACTATTAAAAAAAGGTGCTAGAGTAAACTACTGATTGACTATTTTGGAGATAGCTTCCAAATCTTGATTCTCCATACATTTAAAGTGCTTTTTGGGACATTGCTGATAACCTATTTTTGAGCAAGGTCTGCAAGAGAGCTCTACCTCATGAATTGAGTATTTGCTACCTTCTTGTGGCAAATAAGGGTACATTCCTAAAGCAGGAACAGTATTACCCCAAATGGATATTATTTCTTTTTGAAAAGCACTTGCAATATGCATTAGTCCGGTGTCATGAGAAACAACTTTGGTTGATTGTTTAAGAACGGATGCAGATTGATTTAAAGTTAATATACCGCAAAGGTTAATTGTGTTTTCGCTTTGTTGGGTTATGAATTCACCCGCTTCTTTATCTCCTGGTCCGCCCAATAAAACTACCGGAGCATTAATTTTAGAAATCAGCGAGACAATTTTTTCATTTGTTAAACGCTTAGTAGCAAATTGGGCGCCTATCGAAAAAGCAATGAATGGAGTTGTAATTCCATAGTCGGATAAGTTTACATGATCATCCTCTGTAATGAAAAAATCTAGCCCCTTTTGATCATTTACAACATCTAGTTTTTCAACAGTTTTGAAATAACGATCCACTATGTGTATATCGGGCATTTTATTCCATTTAAAGGTAGTAAGCAAAAATTTTTGCACATTTAATTTTGGAAATGCAGCACTTGTTTTGCCTAGCTTTTGTTTTAATCGGAAGGTACGTAAATTGTGATGCAAGTCAATTACAAAATCATAATCTTCACTTTGTAATTCTTTGCTTATTTCATCAATTTCATCTTTAATAGAATATACCTTATCAATAAATGGGTTGTTCGATAAAATGCCTGTATACTGAGTTTTTGTTAAATAATGAATGGTGCAATTTGGATAGGTGTTTTTTAAACACCTTAATACAGGGCTTGTTAAAACAATGTCTCCAATTGAGCTAAACCTTATGACTAAAAATTTTTTCAATATGGGCTAAAGTTAATCATTTGGGGGTAATGAACCGTAGAAATTCTCATATGGAACAAGTGTTATTTAACAAAAAATTAGGAGGGGTGCTTTTATTTTTCGCGTTTATTTGTTTTAAACTATTACTGATGAACCCGAAATCATTACTTCTTTTCTTCTTATTCGCAATCAGTGTTGGATCATTCGGACAAGATTTTACAATTTATCGGCAATTAGTCTATGATTTAGATTCATTAATGCAGGATGAACAGTTTGAAGAAGCTGCGGTACTTTATGATACGCTTTTTGCTAATTATGACCTTTTTGTGGATGATGGAGAGTATATTAATGGAGCTGAAGCAAATGTAATGGCAGGAAGGCCTGAAAGAGCTTGTGATTTCTTAGAGCATATCGTTTTTAGAAAATTTGGTTTATACACGGATTATGAAGCGTTGATTTCAAATTTGTATTTAATGCCTTTGCAAGGTAATGAACGGTGGAATTTGATATTGGAACGTGTACAAGAAAATTATCGCGTAATTGTGAGTAGTCAGAATGAAAAACTTAAGGCAGATCTGGAAATAATGTATTCGGACTATTTGGCTGAGCGCAGTTATGTTTATGCTTATTCAAATGCTTATGGTGATGACTCTAAAGAGGTTCAATTGTTGAGAGATTCAATGGTTTATCATGATTCCATTAATCAAATTAGACTGATTAATTTTATTGAGATTAATGGAGTTGTTAGCCAAAATCAAGTGGGAACACAGGGTATAATGTCCTTTTTTATGATCCTTAACATTGCAGATACAAGTGTTAGAATAAATTATTTGCCATTGATTGAAGAAGCCTTTGAAAAACAAAAAATATCCGCACGTTCATATGCTAATTTTATAGATATCTTGCAGATGGATAGAGGGTTCTATCAAATCTATGGTACTAGATTCGAATTTAATGATTCAACAGAAAAACCGAGTTTTTTACCTGTCCAAAATCCAGAAACTTTAGAAGAAAGACGCGCAGAGATTGGATTAATGCCAATGAAAAAGTATGCCCGTTTAATGGGGTTAAGGTGGGGACTCTAAATTTTAAACGGTTTAGCTTGTCTACTTCTTGTTTTGTTTTCAAGGTAAAAAGCTCTTTTCTAATGAAATAGGATTGATTTCTGATTGAATTTACTATGTTTGCATAACAAATTCAAAACCATCCTATGAAAATTAACCAATTAATTGTTTACGGACTATTGGCATTTACTGCCGTGTCTTGTAAAAAAGAAGAAGTAGAAAACCCCTCAGATATAATGTCTACCAATGACATTAATTCTCATTTATACAGAGAGGTAGAAAAACAAGGAGTTTATAATTGGAGCACGGCTTCAGATGAACTACTTTGGAGTGCAGGAATGCAAAGTGATTCTATATTTGCCATTGGGTATCAACCGGCATCTTTTGTTGATATTAATTCCAGAATGCATGATCTAAATATAGAATCAAGTGAATGGATTCAAGTGAGAGATGAAATTTTAGAATTTATTTTAATTGAAGAGCAAAAATTAAATCCTAACAAAACAATTGAGGATTTATTACCTTTTGGTTACCCTACAGTTGTGCCTTCAATGGCTGTTTATTTAACCAGTTTCGAAGCCGTGCAAAAATTAAGAGTAATGGGAACTATTCGTTATTTCGAACCAATGGGTTACGAATTACCGCCATTAAACGCCAATACTAACGATCGTAGTTCGTCAGGCTGCGGTGGAAGTCCTGATTATGGATTAAACCCTTTGGATTATGAAACAATTGTTCCTGGCATTAAACAGTCATGGCACCATGCAACTTCAAATATTAGTTCTGCTTGGGGTGCAACAACAGGTGATGATGTGACAATTGCAATTATTGATACTGGAATTTCAGATGATCAGGATAATTTAAATGGAAACTTTAATAGCGGATACTCTTCAGGTAGAACAGTTGAGCAAATAAGCACACATTATACCGGAAGATGGTGGTGGAGATCTTTAGAGGATCCGCACGATCAATGTGGGCATGGAACAGAAATGGCAGGATTAGCGGCTGCTCCTAGAAGTACAGATGGAAATGCTGTTGGTGTTGCATATAATTGCGATTTAATTGGATTTAGAGCTGTAAGTGATGTATTTATCTCTTCTTCTAATGAAAAAAATGGTGTAAAAGATGCTTTAATTATTGCTGGAGGAAGAGCTGATGTAAAAGTAATTAGCATGTCATTAGGAACTCCTTTTTATAGTGGAACAGTAGCAGATGGAATTTACTATGCCTATGGTAGTGGGAAATCAATTTTCTCTGCTGCGGGAACTTCATTTGCTTGGACTTCCGGTTTCGGAGTTATTTTCCCTGCATCAATGTCGCAAACAATTGCCGTAACAGGTGTAAAAGAAGGAGAAACGGAATCGTGTGCTGTTTGTCATGATGGATCTGCAGTTGATTTTACAATGATTATGGAGCGATCAGCTGATGAAGACAGACATGCTTTAACCTTGGCTAGATATACAGATCAACCAACTTATGTTGGAGGTTCTTCATGCGCAACTGCAAGTGTGGCAGGAATCGCAGCTTTGGTTTATTCTAATAATCCAGGCATTACTAGAGACGAAGTATATGATCGACTAAAAGAAAACGCTTCTAATTATCCTGTTGCTGATGGAGATCATGGATGGGGTGTAGTTGATGCAAATGCCGCCGTGGGAGATTAAAGACAAGAAATAACAACTTTAATAAACGTCTCAAATTTATTTTTGAGGCGTTTTTTTATGCTTTTGCTTTGGTGTCTATAGAAATGGTAACTGGACCGTCATTAACTAAACTTACTTTCATGTCGGCACCAAACTCACCACTTGCAACAGGTTTTCCAATTGTTTCGCTCAATGCTACTTTAAAACTTTCGTATAATGGAATGGCTACTTCTGGCCGTGCGGCTTTTATATAAGATGGTCGATTACCTTTTTTTGTTTTGGCGTGTAATGTAAATTGACTTATCACAAGGGCTTCTCCTTTAATGTCCAATAATGAAAGATTCATTAAGCCTTCATTATCGGCAAAAATTCGGAGGTTGGCTATTTTCTTTACCAACCAGTTAATATCTTCTTGTGTATCTTCATTTTCTATGCCAACAAGTATTAATAGACCAGTAGCAATTTCTCCATGAACAGATTTGTTAATTCTAACAGCAGCTTCAGAAACTCGTTGCAATACAACTCGCATAACTTTATTTGTAAATGTCTTTTCTAAAAGTTTCGTCTTCGTCTTCTTCCATCATTTTAACATAGTTAAGATAACGGCTTTCTGCTATTCTATCCTCAATAAAAGCTTGCTGTATCGCACATTTAGGCTCTTTAATGTGTTGGCAGTTATTGAATTTACAATCAGGTAATAAATCACGCATTTCTGGAAAATAATGCGAAAGTTCTTTTTTATCAAAATCAATAAGACCAAAAGCTCTTATTCCAGGAGTGTCAATAATAAACCCACCGGTTGCTAGTTCAAACATTTCAGCAAATGTAGTCGTGTGCAATCCAGACGAATGACTTTTTGAAATTTGGGCAGTTTTTAAACTTAAATTTTGATCAAGTGTGTTCACTAAAGTTGATTTTCCAACACCACTATGTCCACCAAACATCACTTTTTTACCCTTAATTTCTGCCTTTAAAAACTCAACAGATGAGGCTTGCTTTGCAGAAATTGTTAAACAACGGTAACCAGCGTTTTCATAAATCAGTTTCATGGAATCGAGTTGCTCAAGTTCAGCGGCTGTATAGAGGTCAATTTTATTAAAAAGTAAGGTAACAGGAATGTGATATGCTTCGGCCGTAACTAAAAATCGATCAATAAAACCTGTTTGAGTTTGTGGCGATACAAGTGTGACAATTAAGTACACACAATCAATGTTTGCAGCTAAAATATGTGACCGTTTGCTGAGATTAATTGATTTTCGAATGACATAGTTTTTGCGTGGGAGTATTTTTTTTATTACCCCAGTTTGCTCTTCATCATCCTTTGTTTGCTCAATGTCAAATTCAATTTCATCTCCAACCGCAATGGGATTTGTAGACTTGATACCTGCTAAACGTAGTTTGCCACGTATTCTGCAATCCCAATGTTTTCCATCAGCATCAATTACTTTATACCAACTTCCTGTTGACTTTATGACTGTTCCTTGTTTCAGAATTGTTGTTTTGTGTAAAATTAGGCAATAATTTGAGTTTATAGCCTTCAAAATCTAAAGATGATCAGTTTTAAATGTTTGATAAAAAGCCGCTTTCTTTAATATGAGGTGGTTCATTTTCACAATTAGATTATCTTTGACGCCATGCAAAAACTCTCCATAATAATTCCAGTGTATAATGAGGCGCGAACAATTGCCGAAGTAATGCATGTGATTAGTAACTTGGAGTTGGTTGGTGGAATTGAAAAAGAAATCATTGTTGTAAATGATTGCTCAACAGATGGAACCCGTGATGAGATTGAGACCGCCGCGGTAGTTTTAAACAGTTCTATCATCACTATTTTGCATCATGAAAAAAATCAAGGTAAAGGCGGTGCCATTCATACAGGAATAAAAAAAGCAACGGGAGATTATACTATTATTCAAGATGCCGATTTGGAATTGGAACCGAAAGAGATTAATTTTTTAATAAAAGCCGTAACTGAGGGCAATGCTGATGTGGTCTATGGATCTCGTTTTCTTGGTGCCAAAGTGAAAGGTGGATCGTTGCTAAGCAATTTGGCGAATAGTTTTTTAACTCGCTTATCCAATTGGATTTTTGGAATTAAAATTACGGATATGGAGACTTGTTATAAATTGGTTCCTACCAAAGAGTTTAAATCGCTGAATCTAGTGGAAAAGCGTTTTGGTTTTGAGCCAGAAATAACAGCCAAACTTGCTAAAAATAAATCACTAAAATGGGCAGAGGTTCCAATTACTTATAATGCCAGGACAGAGGAGCAAGGAAAAAAAATTGGCTGGAAAGATGGTTTTCGTGCTATCTGGTGTATTCTTAAATACGGTTTGGGTAAATAAGAATTCTTTGAACAATAAATTCCTTCTTGTTGTTTGACACTGAGAGCAATTCAATGTTGAATTCAAAAAAATATCACATTACATTATTGAAATTAAGAACTAAAGTGTCAAAGTACACTCTTATCAAGGTCTTACCATTTATCAAAAATTAACGAATTTTAGTAAATTCAAAACTTTACTTCCTTACCTTTACAAGTTAGCCTTTTATAAAGTGGATAAAAAACAAGAAAAATACGACAAAGCATATTTGAGAATGGCGCAGGAATGGGCAAAACTTTCTCATTGTAATCGCAAGCAAGTAGGTGCATTAATCGTTAAGAATAATACGATTATTTCTGACGGATATAATGGAACACCATCTGGCTTTACCAATTCGTGCGAAGATGAAAATGGAGATACACATTGGTATGTTTTGCATGCAGAAGCAAATGCTTTATTGAAGGTTGTACGTTCTTCTCAAAATGCAGAAGGCGCCACATTATACATTACCCTTTCTCCATGTAAAGAATGTAGTAAACTTGTTATTCAGGCAGGAATTAAAAGGGTGGTTTATTTAAACGAGTATAAAGATATTTCTGGGATCGAATTTTTAAAAGAATTTGGTATCGCAATTAATCATATTAAAGAGTTATGACAGAAGGAGAACAAAATAAGCAAGAGGTGAAAGAACCGAGTGGAAGCAATTACGTTTTCCTTATTCCAATATTAATGGGAGTTACGTTGGCTGTTGGTGTGTGGTTAGGTACTATGTTTATTCCTAGTGGAGGTGGTGGAACACAACAAATAATAGCCGATAACAGTAATAAATTCAATGCAATTCTTGAAATTATTGAAGATCATTATGTGGATTCTGTAGATAATGAAATGCTAATTGAAAGCTCTATTCAAGGAATGATTGAAGAATTGGATCCGCATAGTTCATATATTCCAGCACGCGATTTAGAACGTGTAAATGAGCAGCTCGCTGGTAAATTTGGAGGAGTTGGTATTCGTTTTTTAATTCATAATGATACGTTAGTTGCAACGCATATTATGCCCAATTCACCTTCTCTTAGAGCTGGGATGTTTCCTGGAGATCGTTTAATTGAAGTGGATGGAGAAGACATTGCGCAAGGAGATGTGACCAATGAAAAAGTGATGGAATTGCTGAAAGGAACAGAAGGTTCTGAAGTAAAGGTAAAAGTTTATCGAAAAGGATTAATCAAAGACTTAACGATTACTCGAGGTTCAATAGGTGTAAGTAGTATTGATGCTGCCATTATGTTAACACCTGATATTGGTTTTATCAAATTGAACAGTTTTACACGTTTTGCTGGAGAAGAATTTCGTGAGGCCGCACAAATCTTAAAAGATCAAGGAATGAAAAAACTTGTTTTTGATCTTAGAAATAATGGAGGTGGTTATATGGAAGATGCGACAGACATTGCAGATGAATTTTTGGAAGCTGGAAAACTAATCGTTTACACAGAAGGCCGTATGGAACCACGTGATGATTATTGGTCTTCTTCAAGAGGAATATTAGAAGAAACTGATGTAGTTGTTTTAATCAACTCATTGTCTGCCTCGGCAAGTGAAATTGTTGCAGGTGCTATTCAAGATAATGATAGAGGGTACATTATGGGAAGACGCTCTTTTGGTAAAGGATTAGTTCAAGACCAAAAAGAATTGACGGATGGAAGCGCCTTGCGCATTACCATTTCTCGTTATTATACACCAACAGGTAGAAGTATTCAAAAACCATATGGCGAAGGGGTGGATTATGAAAATGATTATTTCGCTCGATTTGAAAGCGGAGAATTAATGAACGAGGATAGTGTGAAGTTTGATGAGTCGCTCAAATTTGTGACAGAAGGCGGTCGAGTAGTGTATGGGGGAGGTGGAATTTATCCTGATACCTTTATTCCTAATGACACCTCTGGAGCATCTTATTATTTAACTGAACTGTACTATATGGGGGCCTTTAATCATTGGGCAATTGATTATTTGGATAAGAATAGAGCTCGATTAAAAGATTTTGATGCATTTAATCGCGACTTCAATGTAACGGTAGGTATGTTTGAGCAATTTATAACTTATGCCGAAACTTTAGGAGTTGAACGCAAACCAATTGACATTGTAACTTCAAGAGAAGTGATTAAAAATAGAATGAAAGCCGAAATTGCAAGACACGTTTGGCAGGATAACGGTTATTATACAGTTTATTTAGAAGATGATTTGGATGTACAGAGTGCATTAGATCATTTTAGATAGAATTTTTCATTGATTAATTGTAAGTATTTGACGAGTTCAACTACTAACTAAAAAAATTAATTTGAAGTATGGCGACATTACATGAGGAGGTAAAAGATTATTACGGGAAAGAGTTAGGAAATTCTGAAGACTTAAAAACGAATGCTTGTTGTACATTAACGGCTCCACCAAAATATATTTTAGATGCATTAAGTGAAGTGCATGATGAAGTTCAAGCCAAGTATTATGGCTGCGGATTAACAATTCCATTTGAGGTTGAAGGATTACGAATATTAGATTTAGGGTCAGGTAGTGGGCGCGATTGTTATATTGCAAGTAAACTAGTTGGAGAAAACGGATTTGTAGTAGGAGTAGACATGACAGATGAGCAATTAGAAGTTGCTAATCGACATATTGATTATCACACTGAGAAATTTGGTTATGCAAAACCAAATGTATCTTTCATTAAAGGAAATATTGAACGATTAGATGAGTTAGATTTTGAAGAAGGAAGTTTTGATTTAATCATTTCTAACTGTGTGGTTAACTTGGCAGGTGACAAACAAAAAGTATTGAATGATGCATACCGTTTATTGAAACCAGGCGGCGAAATGTATTTTTCAGATGTTTATTCGGATAGAAGAGTACCTGTTGCTTTGCAAAAAGACCCCGTATTATGGGGAGAATGTTTGAGCGGTGCTTTGTATTGGAATGACTTTTTAAACTTTGCTAAAAAGGCCGGGTTTACCGATCCTCGCGCGGTTGAAAATAAACCCATTACAATTGAGAATAAGGAGGTAGAAGAGAAAGTAGGAGAGTTGGAATTTTATTCAGTGACTTACCGTTTATTTAAATTGGACGGATTGGAAAGTGATTGTGAGGATTATGGGCAAGCAGCTGTATATAAAGGGTCAATTAAAGGATCTGAAGCGGCTTATGATTTAGATGATCATCATCATTTTCCTAAAGGTAAAATAATAACTGTTTGCGGAAATACCTATATGATGTTAAATGATACGCGTTTTAAAGATCATTTTGAGTTTTACGGAACTTGGGATACACATTACGGAATATTTGAAGGATGCGGAGGCGCAATGCCTTTTAGCTTAGAAGATGGAACAACAGCCGACTGTTGTTAATCCAATATAATTGATAAAACTTAACGCCCGTTCATTTTGTTCGGGCGTTTTTTATGCCCTTATTAACCTGTTTTGGGTAACGTAAAACAACCGCTCCATAATCTAAAGTCGGCGGCGTTTACTTCCACACATTTTTTTTGCTTTATTTTGCCAATTGCTTCCAGTTGCTGAAATGATTCAAACTTCGGTTCATTGTAAAGATGAATCACTCCCTCTTTAATAATGTAATTGCCATCATAACGATAGCTGTCGTTTTGAGTGGAAACTGTAATCCAAAACGTGCCGTTGTCTTTTATGGAGATATCGCTGCAAATAGATTCAAAGCAACCGTTGAGCCTTAGTATTTCAGCTCCGCTATCAAAAATTTGCAGCCATAAAAAGAATATCAATGCAGGTCCTAATAAAAAGCTTAAGAATCTCTTGTCGCGCCAAACTTTGATAAATGAAACCAGCATTATAAGAAACAATGTAAATATGGAGGCAAAAGCTAATTTATCCTCAATAGTATACCCGTATAAATTCGAGTAATAGCCACTGTGTTCTTCTTGCAAACTCCACCAAACTAAATAAAAAAGTGTCATAAGAGACAAGCACAAGCAAACTAGAAAGAGGGGTTTGGAACGCATATATCCAATACGTAAAAGAGATTAAAAAATTATGCGGTCTAGTATAAATAGATGCCTATTTTAAAAACTGATGAACAAAAAAAAGGATGCCGTTTAAAGCATCCTTTTGTTATTCAAAATTTATTCTACAATTAGATTTTTCCTGTAATTGCTTCAGTAACGTTAATGATATGGTCACCAACTTTCTCACATGAAGAGAATAAGTTGCTAAAGATCATTCCACTTTGCATATTGAAATCAGATTTCCCTAGATTTTGTAGATGCTCAGCACGCATTTCATCACGTTTTTTGTTGATCGCATTTTCTGCTGCGTTGGCTGGATCAATTGATACACCTGCCCAATCAGAATTTAAGTTCTCAACCATAATAGTAAATGCTGCATCAACTAATTCAAGCATTTCTTTCAAGCTTTCACGTTGCTCAGGAATAAACCAAATCTTTTGCTCATCCTTACGCTCAATCGCTTTTGACATTTGATAGAAGATATCCCCAATTCGCTCAAGGTCGTTTACAATACTGTTCATTGAACGAACGCGTTCTGCAGTTTCTTCAGACATTTCACCTTCTGAAACTTTTGCTAAATAAGTAGCAACTTCAATCTCAACTCTATCAGTAATCTCTTCGTATTTCGCTACTTTATCATGTAGCTTCGTTTTTACTTTTTTGTTTTGTTCAGTCAATAAACTTTGAGTGAATCCTGACATTCTACTAGTCAATTCACCAAATTTAGCAACCTCTTTTTTCGCTTCGAAAATAGATAAGTCAGGAGTTCCCATCATTCCAGATCCGATATAATCTAAATGGAATTCTTCATCAGCAGTTCCTTTAGATTTTACTGTCTTCTCAGCCATACGAACCAACCATGGAACAAATGGTAATAAGATTAATACGTTTAACAAGTTAAATGCAGAGTGGAAAATTGCTAAACCTAAGTTGGCAGCATTACCATCTGTATAAGGATCACCTTCAATAAATGATGCAATCGCTTTTAAGATAAGTGGGAACAATAAGATGGCCCAAGTAACCCCAATGATGTTAAACAAAGAGTGAATTCTTGCTGAACGCTTTGCATGTACATTACCAATTAATGATGCTAACTCTGCAGTAATAGTTGTTCCAATGTTTTCTCCTAAAATCATTGCTGATGCAACTTCGAATGGAATTACACCTCCAGCAACCAATGTCATAGTTAAGGCCATTGCAGCAGATGATGATTGAATAACAACAGTTACTAATGCTCCTAATGCAACAAACATTACAGGACCATACCAAGCATCTTTAAAGTCAATAAAGAATTGTACAATTGATGAATCAGCGCCTAAAGAAGGTACAGAGTGTTTCAATTCACCTAATCCCATAAACAAGAGTGCAAAACCAATGATTACACTTGCCCAAGTTTTAGCTTTTCCTTTTGTAAAGAATAATAATGGAGCTCCAAATGCAATAAAGATTAATGCATAAGATCCTAAACTTACTTTAAATCCGAAAACAAGAATTAACCAAGCAGTAATTGTAGTACCAATGTTAGCACCCATCATTACACCTGCAGATTGTCTTAATGTTAATAACCCAGCATTTACAAAGCTTACAGTCATTACCGTCGTAACGGATGAGGATTGTACAATTGATGTGATTCCGAAACCAGTTAATACACCAGAAACTCTGTTTGATGTAATAGACCCTAACATGTTTCTTAATCGAGATCCAGCTGCTTTTTGCAAACCTTCACTCATAATCTTCATACCAAAGATGAACATTCCTAAGGCACCAATAAGAACTAATAGTTTAAAAATACCCCAAGTTCTTTCTGTTTTAACTTTTCCCTTTTTAGACCAAAAAGTTTTTTCGTCAGCGTGCATACCAACTTTATAAACATAATTTTCTCCACCAGAAAGTTCTGCAATCTTTTCCTTAACAGAGTTTATTGAAATGTCTTCAATCTTAGTCCAAGGTGCTTTATTTTCGTCAGCTTTATTTTGCTTAGCACCAATTTTAGTGTTGTATTTGATTACAAAGCTTGCATCTGGATAAACGGATAAGATTTCGTTTAACTTATCGTGCTCTATAGCCCAAGAAACCTCAAATGCTTCTTCTTTTCCTTTTGCAGAGTTGTTTTTAAATAAAGATTCTGATAACGTATTGAAATTGCCATTTCCGTTTTCAGGAACACTTGTTCCAGCAGCAGTGAAATTAAATTCAAAAATGAGGTTTTCATCTAAATCATTTAATTTTAATTCCTTTGTCTCACCTGAAACGTTAACTGTTGTCCATGCCGCTTCTCCAATTGGGCGGTAATTGAATGATACATTAGATCCATTTCCAACTTGCTCCCATGTTAAGGTTGCAGTACCCGTTTTAAATGGCTTTAATGTCAAGGAATCTTTATCGTTTTTAAATTCATAATCAAATCCAACAGCACTTAATGCCTGAGCTTGAATTTGAGTTTCAACGATAGAATCCATTCCCGCTTCCAATTCTTCTGGAGCGATTACTGGTTCTTCTGCAAAGGCGAATCCTATTGCGAAAAGAAAGAGTCCAACGACTGAGATAAATTTTTTCATTTTAATGATTTGATTTAAAATTTTGGTCAAAAGTAGGTCAAAGCCTTAGCTTATGTATTTTTTGTATGTTAAGCTTATGTTAAGAAATCACACCAATTAGTTAACAATAGATTTAAGCAGATGTGTCGATCTGTTAGTTAAGCTATACTCTATAGGGATTATAGAAGTAGGTAATCTTCATTCACTTTCATTCAATGTTAAGAAATAGTTAAGCTTAGATCATGAATGTAAAATATATGTTAATAAAATATAATCTTTGTCCCGAATTTAATCGGCAGGATAACTGCCATTGAACAAATAAAAAAGAAATGAAAAAATTAGTACCTGTATTTGTCTTATTGTTGATTGCACAAGGAGTGTCAGCACAGTACAATCCTAAAAAATTTGGGAAAGGAATTAACATAGTTGGTAAAGATTCAACTTTTACAATGCGTTTTGGAGTACGATTTCAAACCTTAATGGCAGCGAACTGGGATGTTAGAAATGATGACTTTGGTTATGTAGAAGATTTATCAAGTAATTTTTTAATTAGACGATCAAGGTTTAAGTTTGATGGATACGCGTTTACACCAAAATTAAAATATAAAATGGAGTTTGGTTTAACCAATAGAGACATTGGTGGAGGAATCGATTCTGAGCATAATAATGCGCCGCGTTTCATTTTAGATGCCTTTGTAGATTGGAATTTTTATGGAAACTTTTCTTTAAAAGCCGGACAAGCTAAATTACCTGGGAACAGAGAGCGTGTTATCTCTTCAGCAAACTTGCAATTGGTTGATCGTTCTCGTTTAAACAGTCGTTTCAATATCGATCGTGATATGGGAGTTCAATTAAAGCACCACTTTAAAATTGGAAATAATTTTATTGTAAAAGAAGTAGCTGCATTAACGCAGGGTGAAGGAAGAAATTTAACTGCTGACAATATTGGTGGGTATGATTATACATTCAGAGTTGAAATGTTGCCATTTGGTAAATTTCAGTCAAAAGGAGACTATGTTGGAGCAGCTATCAAGCGCGAAGAAAAACCAAAATTGGCTTTAGGATTTACTTATGATATTAATGATCGTGCAGCAAGAGAGCGCGGCCAAGGTGGTAGTTTCATTTATAATGAAGATGGTTCTTACGGTAACGCAAAAACATTGAACACTGTATTTGCAGATTTAATGTTCAAGTATAAAGGACTTTCAATCATGGCGGAATATGCTAACAAAACAACAGCTGATGGTGAAATCAATGTTTATGATAATGTAGATACATCTTTAGTTGTAGGAACTTACTATGTAGGGACAGGTTTAAATGTTCAAGCAGGTTGGATGTTCAAAAACAATGTTGAGGTGACTGGCCGTTACACAATGATTACACCTGAGGTTGGTGTAAGTAATAACGAAACAGAATACACATTAGGTCTTTCAAAATACTTTGTAGGTCACAAATTAAAAGTGCAAACAGATTTAAGTTATAGAGAGAAAGGCTTTGCTAATAGCACGGCTCCAAATGGTGGAAAAGATGATATTCTATTTTGGAGATTACAAATGGATATCCACTTTTAAGGTAGAAACAAATTAAGATTAAATGAATACCACTTTGGCAGGCTGAAGTGGTATTTTTTATGGAACAAATACCTTCTCTAGATTGTTAACATTAGGTTAACATAGAATTAAGGAGTACAGGATATTTTTGAAAAAAATAAAATATGTCACAATCAGAAAAATTAAAAGAAGTAGCGATTGTATTTTTTAAGCTTGGTTGCTTTGCGTTTGGTGGACCAGCGGCGCATGTTGCCATGATGGAGGAAGAAGTGGTGAATAAGCGTAAATGGATGGATCGACAATATTTTTTGGACTTGATGGGGGCAACTAACTTAATTCCTGGTCCAAATTCAACTGAAATGACCATGCATTGTGGACATGAGCGTGCAGGAAAATTAGGATTATTTGTTGCTGGTATTTGTTTCGTGTTTCCAGCAGTTGTTATTACAGGTGTTTTAGCGTGGCTTTATGTCACTTACGGTGCGTTGCCGGAGGTAGAGGGTTTTGTATACGGAATTAAACCAGCTGTTTTAGCAATTATTGCTGGAGCAATTTTCAAACTAGGAAAAAAGGCGCTTAAAAGCACTGAATTGGGAGTAATAGGTGCCTTAGTAATTGTGGCTTGTTTTCTTGGTGTGCATGAGGTAATTGCATTATTAACTGCAGGTATTACCGGTATGCTTTACTTTAAAGCTAAAAATGGAATTTCGTCAGACAAAAAGGAGACAAAGTCTTGGTTGCCATTTTTATTAGTGGGAAGTTCTGCACCCGCTTCTGCAGCCATTACTTCTGCAACTGTTTTCTGGACCTTTTTAAAAGTTGGGGCCATTCTTTATGGAAGTGGTTATGTGCTTTTTGCTTATTTGCAAGCAGAACTTGTTGACACTGGATACTTAACCTTGGAAGAATTAATTGATGCAATTGCAGTGGGACAATTTACTCCAGGACCTGTTTTGAGCACAGCAACCTTTATTGGTTATCAAATGTCTGGATTTTGGGGAGCAATTGGCGCAACTGCTGGAATCTTTTTACCATCATTCCTATTTGTATTAATCCTAAATCCGCTAATTCCACGCATGAGAAAATCGCCAATGTTGCGTTATTTTTTAGATGCGGTTAATATTGCTGCGGTTGCTGTAATGTTGGTCGTTCTGTTTGAAATGGCGAGAGAAACTATTCTTAACTACACAGATGGACAGTGGATTTTTGATTGGCGCAGTGCAATAATTGCAGCGCTTGCATTTGGTTTAGTATTCGGGCTTAAAAAATCAAACCCAATTTGGATTGTTCTAGGTGGAGCCATTCTAGGATACTTATTGTTGATGATCTAATCACAAGCATTGTTGAATGTCTGTTTGGTAATTTTGTGTTAGCTTTAATCTATGAATTATCAGATTGATTTCAGTGATAGCGAGCCCTACGAACTTTATACAGAACATATATTTTCAAATCAACCAGTTAATCCGAATGAAATTTGGGAAAATTGGCTAGGCATTACTGTTGATACAGAGCTTGACGAGGAAAGAAAAGTACCTACAGAAGAGCAGCAAAAAGCTTTGGATTATTTTGTCGAAAACCAAGCGGCTATATTTGAATCCATTACGGACTACATTTTGAATAATCAAAAGGCAGTTTTGCTGGGGTATGCCAATAGAGAAGATGATTTCCCTGATTATTTGGATGAATTTAAAGGTAAAATGGATGTTCATAAACAATTGACCATTGACGCACTATGCGTTAGGTTATACGCAAAAGATGGAATAGCCTATACTGGGTATTTTGGAAATTGCGAATGGGATCCTGAACATGGTTGCGGAATTTTAATGCACGGCGATAGGGTAATTCGCATTGGCGGACATGACACTGCTTTTTCAAGTACAAAAGAAATAAAAAATGAAGGCGGAGCAAAACTGTCGTCCTCCAAAACAATAGAAACTTTAAATTCCAAAAAAGAAATTAAATATTCCGCTCAAACAGAAAAGATAAAGAAACTTAAATGGTGGAAATTTTGGAAGTAGAACAAAACTCAATTTGTTCTGATCAAGTTTTGCGGTCCATTAAATTCGTGTTAACTTAACGTTATCTATTAATTACGGCGTAGAATACACCGCAATAAAAACGTACCTTTAATAAAAAATTAAGAGTAAACATGAGCAGTTCTATATTGGTTATTGATGATGAGCAAGATATCCGTGTATTGATTAAATACAATTTGGAAAAAGAAGGATTTGTTGTTTCAGAAGCAGCGAATGGAGAAAAAGGATTGGAAATGGCTGTGCAGCAGGTTCCCGATTTAATTTTATTGGATGTTATGATGCCAGGAATGGATGGAATTGAAACCTGTGAAAAGCTTAACGCAATTCCAGGTTTGAAGCATACTATGATTTGTTTTTTAACTGCTAGAGGCGAAGATTATTCGCAAATTGCAGGGTTTGAAGCTGGCGCTGACGACTATATTACAAAACCAATCAAACCAAAATTATTAGTTAGTAGAATATCAGCCATTCTAAGAAGGAAAGGAGCTGCTGGCACTGATGTTAATAATGATTCAACAGACAATAAAGAGAAGTCAATAACAATTGACCGAGAACGCTATTTAATTTCTAAAGAAGGAAATGAAATGTTCTTACCACGTAAAGAGTTTGAATTACTAGCGTTGCTGATGTCAAAACCATCTAAGGTGTTTCATAGAGACGTAATTATGAATAGCGTTTGGGGTGCTGACGTTGTAGTCGGTGACAGAACAATTGATGTTCATATTCGAAAACTAAGAGAAAAAATTGGTGATACGCATATTGTTACGGTTAAAGGGGTAGGCTATAAATTTGAAGAATAGTTCCGCTAAACCTTTACACCTAGTAAACAAATATCGTCTATCTGATCATTGTTACCTTTCCAGTCATTAAAAGTCGTTAGGATTACTTCTTTTTGAACTTGCACAGGAAATTGAGCATTTACCTGAATTAAATCTTTAAAGCGTTTAGAGGTGTACTTTTTATTCTTCTCACCGCCAAATTGATCTGCATAGCCATCTGAAAAAATAAATAATTGATCGCCTTGGTTTAATTGGATTGTATTTGTGGTAAAATCAGTATAGGTAGGATAATTCCCTATGGGTTGTTTGTCGGGGAAATAATGTTCTACTTCCTTTGTTTCATGCCTTATTATCCAGAGCGGGTTAAAAGCACCAGCCCATTCTAATACAAGTGTTTTTGTATTCAGCAAACAAAGTGAAATATCCATGCCGTCATGCAGTTCGTCATTGCTTTTGTCAAAGTCACTAATTACTATGTGACGTGTTTTGTCTAAAATTGCTCCAGGTTCTTTTAGCTTAAATTCTCGCACGGCTCTATTTAAAGCGCCAATGCATAACATACTTGTCATGGCTCCTGGCACTCCATGTCCAGTGCAATCTGCGACAGCAAATAAAACATGGTCTTCGTCAATAGGATCTAGCCAATAAAAATCTCCAGAAACTCCTGCCTTAGGCTCGTATATTAAAAATGAATCAGGAAGGTGTTTTTTAATGAGATCCAGCGTTGGTAATATGGCGTTTTGAATTTTTTTAGCATAATTAATGCTATCCGCAATTTCATTGTACTGCGATTTTATGATTTGATTGGCACGTTCCAACTCAGTATTTTGCATTGACAATGAATCGCGCTCGCGTTTAAACAACTCTTCAATAAATTCCTTTTCAAGATTTTTTATGCTCGCGTTTGCATTGTTTCCCGTGAGTTTATTTCGCAATTTTTCAACCTCATCTATATGTATGTGTGATTGTTTAAAGTTTCCTGTTGTTTTTTGGAAGTTTGACAGTATTTTATGGCAAGCCATTCGCTTAGGAATTGAGTCAATTGACTCGGATAATTTAAGTGCTTTTAATGCTAAAGTAATTGCAGCGTTATTGTCATTGATTGCAGTTACGCGAGCAAGAGAGAGCAGGCTTGTTATTAGTGCTGGTTTAGTTTGTTGTTTATTCCTAATGATGTAGCTTTCTCTATAATAATTTAATGCTTTATCAATGTCGTCATTTGCTTCAAAATAGAGTCCTAGCTCATGCAAAACGCGCGCTTCTTGCATCCAAAGCCCGTTTTTTCGGCAAAACAACAATGCACTTACAAAATTTTCTAGTGCTTGTTTTTGGCGCCCAGTTTTCATTAATACCCCGCCTAATCCTATAACACAATATGCATATGCATCTGGCGTCTCTCTTTTTGAAGATTTAATAATAGCCAATGCCTTTGAGTATTGAAATTCTGAATTTTTATAATCTTGTAAATCAAAATAAAAAATTCCTAAAAACCATTCTAACCATAAGGCGTCTTTATTATTGGCTCCAATAATTCGTAAGGCCTCAAAAACAAGGGAGATGGATTTATTACGATCGCCTTTGGTCCAATAAATGGATGCCCGAACAGCTGTGGCTCTGGCAAACATAAACTCATTATTGCTTGATTTTAATATGGCGCAACTCTGTGCTAGTTGAACATGGGCCATAGTAAGGTTATCTCTAAACCAATTTTGATATCCAAGTTCAAGTAAGGCTACTCCTTTACCTTCTTCGTAATTAATGTGTTCTGACAAGGTGAGCGCTTCACGTGCCTTTTGTTTACATAATTTCCAAAAACGAACTTTGTTGGTGTAGCAATAAGTAATCAATTCTTCTATCTCTTGCTTCTTTTTTTCAAAATTTGCAGGATCAATTGATTTGATATTATTAATAGGTACTATGCTCACACACCATTTTTATGTTATTCTAAATCTACCGATTTAATTGAGAATAACTGAGTTTATTCGACGAACAATCGAATTCTAACTACTATTCACAAACAATAATTTTTCTAATTACACTGATTTTAACCATTCTCTGTTTATAAAATTTTAGTGTAAGAGCACTAAAATTTTATAAATTTGGAAGTATGAGTGGTACTAATCAAAAAATTTTGAGAGCTGCACGCGTGCTGTTTAATGAGCATGGGGTGGCAAAAGTGAGTCAACGTACAATTTGCGATCATATCGCAATAAGTCCAGGAAATTTAACTTATCATTTTAAAAAGAGAGATGATATAATTGACGCACTCTACTTTGAATTAGCTGAAGCGATTGAAGTGCAATTGGAATTGGCTGAAAAATCTGAATTGAGCTTGAATGGGTTAGCAGAACTAACCAAAGCTACCAACAAAATTCTTTTTGAGAACAAATTTTTTATGATTGATTTTATGCAGGTTATAAGATCTAATCGTAAAATTAAAAAGCATTATACTGCTTTAAGTACTAAGCGCCTCGCTTTTATTAAACGCTTGGTGGAAAACTTAGTTGAAAATGGCGAAATGCGTGAGGAAGAACTTCCAAATGAATATGATTACTTGTATAAAAGAGCGCAGTTATTTGGTGATTTTTGGATTGCTTCAGTTGGGACAACCACAGAAGACGTAATGCTAAAACACTCGCGCATTTATACTGACAGCTTTATGCAGTCATTCTATCCGTATCTTACCAAAAAGGGAAAAGAAAAGTTTTTAGAATTATAGAATCAATCAAGACATTATAGATTTAATTAAAAATGCATTTCGCCAATAGGTAAAATGCATTTTTAGTTTGCTATAAAACATGAAAAGGGTCTCGGCTAACCGAAACCCTTTTTCTTTCGAAAATCGTTATTGAACTATAGTCCTAATGTCCAACCAGCTGTCCAGTCAGATCCTGAACTAACAGCACCTACATAATTTGCATTGTCAAACCAAGTACCCCAAGCAGTTGGGTCACCAGCTCCAGTTGCAGTAGTTCCAACATATCCTGTTAAGAATCCTACTAATGAACCATCAGTTGCAGTTGCGTTGTTGTTTGCACCGTCTTCAAAGTTTGCAATTCCTGTAGCATCTTCACCAGCAGAAGTTGTAAATACGAATGGGCTTACATTATCAATGATTGAATTTTTTAGTGTTAATGAACCACCGTCCATATTTCCTAATGTTACGTCATGCTCAACTTGGCATCCTCTTTTAGGAAATCCAGTAATTGCGAAGTTCATGAAGTTTCCTTTTGTACCTTCTCTTAATTTAATTCCTTGGTTAGATGCATCACCATCATCAACACCAACTAATGTTACGTTAGCAATGTTTGGATTAGAGTAAGGATTTGCTTCATTGTTGTCTCCATTGTTGTCTGCCTCAATTCCACGATCTCCACCTTCAGCATTTTGCTCAACAACCCAGAATTGACCATTTCCTGACCATCCGTGTGTCCAGTCAAATGAATCATCTTGATTACCTGAAGAGATTGCATATTTTAATGATACTGTTCCACCGAAAAATTCGAATCCATCATCACTTCCTTTATAAGCTTGTAAGTGGTGAAGTGTTGTTCCTGATCCACAACCGTTGAATGAAAATCCGTTTAACTCATTATCAGTTCCTAAAATTTTTCCAGCATATTCTACACGAACATAGCATAATGTCCCAGAATTATCAGCAGCGTTATCACCACCATAAGTTCCAGTTCCACCTTCACCTTCTGCAGTTGATCCAGTGTTGATAGGAGCATATCCATTTAAGATAATTCCTCCCCAAGCACCAGCGCTAGGAGCGTCAGCAATTGGTGTAAAAATGATTGGTGAGTCTGCTGTTCCACAAGCCATTAATTTACCACCTTGTGCTACAGCTAAAAATGGAGTTGTTCCATCATCAGCAGCGTTAACAGTTGTTCCAGCCTCAATCGTTAATGTTGCGCCATTGTCAACAAATACACCACCAGAAAGAATCCAGTTGTCAGATGCTGCCATAGTTTGGTCTTCTGTAATGTGTCCAGATACTTGTTTATAAACAACTCCACCTATAGTAACTTCAGTAAACCATGTTGATGTAGCATACTCACAAGAACCATCATCTTTTTTAGCTTCTGAACTGTAGTTAGTGGCATCTGGATCTGTACATCCTTTTTTCTTACATGCAGGTAAAACTGCAACTAGAGCTCCTGCAAGAAGCATCATTTTGAATGTTGATTTTGTATTTTTCATTTCTTTTTGTTTTTCTAATTTGATGGTACAAATATCAGCACAACTTTCTCCGCCGTAATTATGCTGGCATTACCGTTGTGTTAAATAAAAGTTAATCGTATTTTACATTGAGTTAATCTTGAAAAAAGTCAAAAAAAAAGCTGTCTGAAAATTAATTCCAGACAGCTTTCACAGTGTAGTTTTTAATCGTTTTATTCTATTTCCTTTTTCTTTTTATTCTTTTTTGAAACAGGAATGTTATAACTAAATGATAAGCTCAAATCAATTCCGCGTCTGAAACTTGATACGAATAATGTTTCAGCAGGATTAACCATGTTCTCTTGAACAATATTAATAGTAGGGTTTAATAAGTTTTTAGCTTTTAATCCAAATGAATAAGTGTCATTAAATGTGATTTTGCTGACAAAGTTTAATGTGTTAATTGGGCGTTCATATTGATCACCGATTCCATTACTTCCAACAGCAAATAATCTTGGGCCAAAAACATTATAAGATAAGGCAGCTAAATAAGTTTTTCTATTTCCTTTTTCTCCTTTAGTTGTTTGGTAGCTTAAGTCAAAGTTTACCAAATAAGGTGAAGCTCCTTCAAGTGGACGAACACTGTTAGTGTTAATTGCTCCGGGGTCTGTTGTATCAATCATTACTGAAGTGTACATATAAGTCGCGTTGAAACCTACATTCAAATCATTTAAGAAAGAAGTGTCTCTTCTGGCAGAATCACGCACAAGAAAGTTAAGGCTTCTCATATACTCAATTTCAGCTCCAGCAACATTTGCAGCATTTGCATTTGCAAAGCTCATTAATTGACCACTCGCCGTTGCACGCATGGTTTGCTCAATTGGATTATCAAGATATTTATAAAACGCACCAATTGAGAATAATTCACCTGGTTTACCATAGTGCTCATACCTGAAATCAGCATTATAATTTATGCCATTTTGCAATTGAGTATTTCCTTGAGCTTTTGCACCTGCAAAATAGAGTACATATTGAAATGGAGCAACTTCATTAAATTTAGGTCTTGTTAATGTTTTACTAGCAACAAATCTGAATACGTTGTTTTGATTTGCATCAAAACGTGTAATTAAACTTGGCAAAAAGGCGTCACTTAATAAAATTGTTTTTTCATAGCTTGAAGGGCTTTGTTGATTTCTGTTTTCAACTGTTTGTGCACCGCTTTCATAGCGAATACCCGGAATCAATTGCCATTTGTTCAATTTGAATTTAATGTCAGTATAAAAACTAACAACATCTAATTGCGCCAAGTATGAAGATCCAAAGTTGGCCACTTCTGAAATATTGAATTGTCCCTCGTCATGCATGGTTGAGTTTAAATATGAATCCATATTGTAGATATCTAAATTATCTCCAATATTACCTGCAAGTGCATTTAACACATAGTTAAATTGTTTGTAGTCAAATATTCTAGATTTCTTTTTATAATCTGCCCCAACTTTTAAGGTGATTAATTCTCCAGCAATTGTGTCTTGCTTTTTGTTTAATACATCACCAAATTTTAAGACATAGCGAGCATTAATTTTTGCAGCAACTTCATTTTCTTTTAATTTACTATGAAAAATGTGGTTTTCATTTCGGTCAATATAGTTGATTGCATAATGCTCAGTATTGTCTTTTTGATCCTCATCATAAAATGCAACAAATTGTTTTCTGTCAGGTTCTTGACTTCCAGTTGCGCTATATGATCCTCTCCAATCAACTGTTAAACGAGATAATGAAGAATCCTCAACAAAAGGAAGTAATTGATGTGTACCAATAATTTGGTTCACTGCCATGTAGTTTTGTTGATAAGTTAATCTGCGAGAATAAATACTACGTGCGTAATCAAAATGATCTCCCCAAGTTTCTCTTACTTCGTCGCTAGAATTGTTTACAAATAAGGTGTTGAATGAAATATTGTTACTTGGATTAATTCTGTAGTAAAGATTTAATAATCCAGTAGTGGCAGTTTCTTTAGTGTATTTGTCAAAATCATAATTTAAACGCTCCTCACTTTGTGCATTAATAATCTTCATTGATCCATTAGCGTATTTGTAAGAATTGTCGTGCGATAACAATACTAAATACCCAAATCCTTTTGAACGACTATTAGATTTTGTTGCAGGAAAGAAGTTTCCTGCCGTTATAGCAAAATTGGTATTGGGTAAAGCTTGGTTCAATTTTGTTCCAAAATTATCGTTAAATCCAGTTGATTTTCCTTCAACAGAGTTGTAAATACCATTATTATAAAGGTTGTTTACCGCCGCGTAAGCAGATGGCTTTGAATTGTTAACAACAAATTCTGGGATTTGTCTTGATCCGTCATCAAAACCAAAGTAATCAAATTTACCGCCGTTATAAGTTCTAAAATCGCTAAACGTTGTTTGCGTATTTATTCCAGTACCAACAGTGATTTTTAAGGTTGGTTTATTATAGAAACTTTTAGTGGTAACGTTGAAGGCACCTCCAGAAAAATCTCCATAAAGTTCAGAAGACATTACTTTACTTACCTGAATAGAATTTACAATGTCAGTTGGAAATACACTTAAAGGTACAACTCTAAAATCTGGATGAGGTGATGGAATAGGTAAACCATTTAAATAAGCTACGTTATATCTATCTCCTAAACCTCTTACATATAATGTAGAACCAACTGTAGAAAGACCCGTAATCTTTTTTGCAGCACTCCCTACATCAGATGCTCCTTTCTTTGCGATCATGCTTCCTGAAAGCTGTGAAGTAACTTTGTCGTCATTTTTAACGTCTTCAACAACCTTTTTTTCAGACCCTCCGTCTGTGATTGTTGCCGAAGCGATAACAGTAACAATTTCAAGTTGTCCATCCTCAATCATCTGGTGATTGTGCGTAATTGTTTCGCCTCCTTTTACATTAAATAAGACTGTATCTGTTTTCATAGCCATTGCTGAATTACGAAAAACAAGTTTATTCTCTCCAACAGGAAGTTGAATTGAATAAGTACCGTCAAAATCAGTTTGCCCAATCTTTTGCAAACCATTTTCTGTGATTCTCGCAATAGGCATATATAGCGGTTCTTCTACATTATCCATTAAACGAAAAACTTTTCCGTTTACTTGTCCAGTTTGTGCTGTTACTCCAATGTTAAAAAACAATAAAGAGAATGTAAATATTAAGCTTACGTGTTTCATTTTAGCTGTTCTTAATTTTTTGCAAAGTTAGATCAGGTGTTGTTTATAAGCCTTTTAATTGGTGTTATGAATACATTAATTCGACATAACATTGTGTTAATATTGCGTTGAGGTTAGCATAACAAATAGATAACGGGGAATTAATATCTTCTGGATTTCTTATCTCTAAATTTGTAAAAAAAGTAGTAGTGGAGCATAAAATTTTGATAGTAGATGATGAGCCGGATATTTTACATCTACTCTCTTATAACTTTGAAAAAGAGGGGTATAAAGTTTACGGTTCAGGTAATGGTAAAGATGGAATAGCAACCGCAATTAAGGTTGTGCCAGATGTTATATTCTTAGATGTAATGTTACCAGATATTGATGGAATTGAGGTTTGTGAATTAATCCGAAAGCAACCAACTTTAAATAATACATATATCATATTTTTATCTGCTAGAGGAGAAGATTATTCGCAAGTGGCAGGATATAGAGCAGGAGGAGATGATTATATTGTTAAGCCTGTACGTATGCGTGTTTTATTGCACAAAGTAAAGGCGTTACTGGAGCGAAATTTAGAGAATATAGACGCTAAGCGTAATGATAAAGTACTGATAGACCCAGAACGTTTTTCAATTCATAAAGACGGTAAAGAATCAATTATTCCTAAAAAAGAGTTTGAATTGCTTTCTTTTTTAATGAGTACACCCAATAAAGTATTTAGACGTGACGAGATTTTAGCTAGTGTCTGGGGTGATCCAAAAATTAGTGATCGTACCATAGATGTTCATGTCCGTAAACTTAGAGAAAAGTTTGGGACAGGAATTATTCGCACTGTTAAAGGGGTAGGATACCGTTATATGGGTTGATTCTTATCGAATAACCGTAAACCTTTTCGTAATTACGGTATTTCCACTGTCAACCACCTGCACATAGTAAATACCTTCAGCTAAATGATCAATTGATAGCACATTGGTGTTGCCATTAAACGCTTGTACAGTTTGCCCAAGTTCATTTTGAATTGTTACCGATTGTACATCAACATGGCTAGCGATTTTAATATTTAAAACATCTGTAGCAGGATTTGGATAAACAGAAATAGCATCATTTGTTAATTCATTAATACCGCTATCATCAAATCCATCTGTATAAACTGCAAAGTCATCAAAATAGAAACCGTCCATTTGCAATCCACCATCAGTAACTAATAAAAATTTGAATCGAATATCTGATTCTTCTAAATAATCGCTCAAATCTACTTCTTCAAGAATCCAATCCATTTGCAATCCATCATACAACGGTTCGCCTTCTCCTTCATTTTGGTTAGCAACTCCTGTATTAGTATATTTTCCGCATAGTGGTAACCAACTGTCACCTCCGTCGGTAGAAATCATAAAATGAACATAATCATAGTCATTTTCAATTTCCCATTGTGCTCGGAAGTTAACATAAGCATAGGTTGCATGTGAGAAAGAGAATGTTTCGTCTAATTCAATTTCTTTCTCTACATTATTTCCGTAGGTGTCATCATATGGACTGTCGGTAATGCAATTAGATGGAGAATAGAACACTTCGTTAGTAAAATCCCATTCACCTGTCCAATGGAAAAGATCCGAGCAGTCATCAAAAAATACTTCGGTTCCAGCTCCAAATGTTTTAGTGATTGTATCATTTCTTGTCCAAGTTCCGTTATCAGTATGTAAAACAAACTTGATTTCATCACCAAAAGAAATACCTGGTTCTAATTCATAACTAATAGAATCTTCAATAATTTCCATTAAATCTAAACTGTGCATATTTCCACCACCAAGTGATTCAATCCCGGTTAACGCAGTCATTGAAACTACAATTGGACCGTCTTGTAAACCAAGGCGTTCTAATTTATAGTCAAAATATCCTGTCATTTCTTCAATTTTACTTGGTTTTAGGTCAGTAGTTACACCATATACATGTGGCAAATGAGATAACACGATATTAGGAAAGAACATTTCTTTACATGTTGGTATAATAGCTGAACTCGGAGGCCAAAAAGCATCTCCAACTTCTGGCGTCATTGCAAAAATTTCAGTTTCTTCATCTATATACATCCAGTCATCTGAATCTCCAGCCGCAGGGTATAAATCTGTAGCCTTTACTGGACTATAACCATTGTGCATTGCCATGTGGTTAGAGTAGGTTTGGAAATAATCATGATCTTCAGCATACTCGTCAGTTGCCCAGCCAATAGGGAATAATAATAAATCGCCGTGCGCGTGTGCGTTAAAGGCAAATTCAAATTCGTGGTTTTCACAAAACCATTTAATCGCTTGTGTTTCTGGTTCGGAGAATGCGTGATCTCCTGCAAATACATCACTATTTTCATCTGGAGAGGTGCCTGCTTCATCCCAATGATATGAGTAGTTTCTATTTAAATCTACTCCTTTATTAGACCACCCTATGTCAGGATTTCTATTTTTTCTGTGCATTCCACCCCCGCCAGGGTTAGTTGTATGGTTATATTTATATCCATCAGGATTAATCATAGGTACAAAGTACATTTCTGTATTGTCAACCAAATAAGTGATTTCATCATTTGTTCCGTAGTTTTCTAAAACATACCACATGTAAAATATTGTTTGCGATAAACTCATAGGTTCACGTGCATGATGAATTGCCGAGTACATTACTTCTTTTTCATCTTCGTCTACATTCGGATTATCAGAAATTTTTACCCAATGGATTGGGCGACCTTCCCATGTTTCAAAATCGCTAATTCCATCTTTTTCAGTAATTAATTCAGGATATGCGGCGTACATCTCATCTAATTCCGCCAAATACTCTTCGTATGTATAGTATCCCCCCATTGAACCTAGTTCAAAATTTTCTGGAGTAACTGGGCCAGAACCAGAACCTCCTCCAGTTTCAGGGCAATCAACGCGATCTGCTTTAGGAGATGCGTCAGTAATATGTTCAGCATAATAAGTGGCTACATCTTCTATTAAGATCTCATGGCTAACACCATTGTCGACCAAGATTTGAATATCTAATGATGATAAATCTGCGATAAACCATTCATTTGCTTTATGTTCTCCGTGATCAATAGTTACGCCTAATTGACTTACCTCTGCAAGTTCAATATTTGTAGCGTAAATTTTAACTTTTGAATATAGTAATTGGTTGTACCCAATAAATGGAAGGCACAAAATTGCCAGTAATAGTGTAAATTTTTTCATGAAATAAGCGTTTCTTGTTCTCTAAAGTTACAAAAATTTTAGCCTTGATTTTTTTTTCAAACAACAAAAAGGATATGGTTCTTGGAAGGCAAGAGGAAAAAAGCACCAAAAAACTTAAAAAGTATTCGCATTTTAAGGATTCTTACTTATATTTACAAAAAAAATTATCATGTCAGAGGAAAAATCAGATCGCCCGTATTTTGACGACTCAACGTCTATTTTAGTTCCGATTTATGTCGTAATTTGTTTGGTTATTATCTTTGGAACTATTTTCTTTGGATAAACTTATTGCTGAATAATATTGAGGGCTCATTAGCGACAGCTAAAGGGTCTTTTTGATATAAACTATTCTTTTCATGCCGCTTAATTCATTGTTTTCTTGGATAATAAAAAAGCGGATTCACCAAATTGATTTATTTAAGCAATATCCTTTTGAGGTGCAAGGGGATGTTTTTGCAGATTTAATTGCTCGTGGTTCAAAAACAGAATGGGGCAAGAAATATGACTTTGAAAACATCCATTCTTACGAAGATTTTAATCAAAAAGTACCACTATCTAATTATCAGATTCTGGAACCTTACATTAAGCGTTTATTAGATAAAGAGCAAAATGTTTTGTGGGATTCTGACGTAAAATGGTTTGCTCAAACCTCTGGCACTATGGGCGATAAGATTAAGATTTTACCCGTTTCAAAAGAGTCATTATATGATTGTCATTATAAAGGTGGTAAGGATTTACTAAGCTTATATTACAATCAGATTCCAGGTAGAAAACTATATAAAGGCAAACATTTAATATTAGGAGGAAGTGCAAAAGTTAATTATTTGACTTCTGATTCCTATTTCGGTGATATTTCAGCAATAATTCTTAAAAATATGCCTTGGTGGGCAGAGTTAAGAAGAACACCCGCAA
The DNA here is from genome assembly GCA_937136425.1 of uncultured Crocinitomix sp. Taxonomy (GTDB): domain Bacteria; phylum Bacteroidota; class Bacteroidia; order Flavobacteriales_D; family Crocinitomicaceae; genus Crocinitomix. The sequence continues at coordinate 118,664 of CAKZON010000070.1, read as the reverse complement.
AAGAAATTGCTTTAATGAGCAAGTGGGAGGAAAAGATTGAACGCCTTGCAGAGTCTACTATAGATCAAGACATTTATATTTTAGCCGGTGTGCCAAGTTGGACACTTATTTTATGTAATAGGGTACTTGAAATTACAGGAAAAAAACATTTGCGTGAGGTTTGGCCGAACTTGGAATTGTTTATGCACGGTGGTGTTAATTTTGAACCTTATCGAGATCAGTTTAAAAAAATCATTCCGTTTGATGACATGCATTATGTTGAGACTTATAACTCAAGCGAAGGATTTTTTGGAATTCAAGATGATTTTGGGAAAAACGAGTTATTGTTGATGCTAGATTACGGCACTTTTTTTGAATTTATTCCAATGGATGAATTTGATGATGTTAATTCAAAAAAAGTAATTCCGTTAAATGAAGTTGAGTTAGGTGTAAATTATGCTTTGGTGATTACCACTAATGCTGGCTTGTGGCGTTACGTAATTGGTGATACAATTCGTTTTACAAATAAAACGCCGTATCGATTTAAGATAACAGGACGAACAAAGAGCTTTATTAATTCATTTGGTGAAAAATTAGAGGTAGAACATGCAGAAATGGCCATTCGCTTAGCATGTGAAAAAACGGATGCAGATATTGCAGAGTATACCGTTGCTCCTGTTTATATGGAGGCGTCAAAATCAGGTAAGCACGAGTGGTTAATTGAATTTAGGTCAGCTCCAAAATCATTGGCGGCCTTTACGCAAGTATTAGATGAAGAACTGCGCACAATAAACATGGATTATAATGTGAAAAGAACGGGAGATGTGACCTTAAGAGCTCCATTGGTTCATAGTGCGAGTAAGGGCTTGTTTGAAAAATGGTTAAAATCTAAAAACAAATTGGGAGGCCAACATAAGGTTCCACGGCTTTGTAATGACCGTAAAATGATTGAAGAATTATTGGTGTTAGAAGGCTAACTTGTAATTTTGATATGCTGAAAATTACTGTCAAAAAAGTCATAATCCATTAGTATTTAAGTTTTTCAAAAGAATAATGTTTAATTTGGGAATGTATTATTAAACCCAAATTTATGTTCGATACTCAAAAAATCTTGTTTTCTAATGCAGCTGAAATAGGAAAAAAGGCTGATCGTTATTTGTTTTTGTTGATTATATCAATCATAACTTTTTTGATAACCTATTTCAGTGAATCGTTTGAGGCAGATATACCATTTATTAATATTAATGTACAGGAATACCCCAATGCATACTATTTTTTAACTACAATGGTAATGTTTGTTTTGTTGGGGCTATCTGGATTAAGTATTCAGAATTATCTGGTCACTCGATTTTCAATTGAAAAAATAGGGATTGAGTACTACAATAAAAAGAATCACTTTTTAGCAAAGGAATTAGTAAGTCAAAATAAGTATGAATTTATTTTTGACTATTATTTGGGTAAGTATATTGAAAAAGGAAGTATAAAGGATTGGTCAAGAAATGTGACGTTACTCGGAATAGGGTTGGTAGTGTTTGGTTCTATGGTCATTATATTAATGAGTGCTTTCCTGTTGGGGAGTTCATTGGACGCATTTGGACTTTCGGTTATTATTCCTGCCGTCTTTCTAATTCTGATGATTTTATTCTTAAAGTCCTTTTTTGAAACCATTGGACGCCGAAAAGAACTGATTCCAGACTTAGTTGAAAAATTGATTGAAGGTGAAAAAGAAGAACCTCTTGAAAACAAAAATGGCAATTAGTGTAAACTAATTGCCATTCAAAAATTTGAGGAAAACTATTGACTAGTAATCTCCATATTCGTCTCCTAGATCCATATCACCAAATAACTCAAAAAGCTCAAGGTATAATACAAACGTTTCAGAACGATATAATTTTGTTTTAGTTGTTTTGTTTTGATCACCGTAGATTGTTACTTCATCCGGCATCTCATCTTCGATATTATAATCCCAGCTAGAAGGAACTAATAATTGACCTTCAATCACACTAGCATCAATATCATCATAAGTTTTACCGTTATAAGTAAAGCTATCGTTAGTAGTATATAATTCTGGATTTTCACTTACAACGTAAGTTACACGCTCTAAAATATAATCAGCTTTAGTTAAGTTAAGGTTATAAGTATAGCTTGATCCATCAATTTCAAAATCTTCATCTAAGAAAACAGAATCAGTAACAGTAGTAGCTGTTACGTGATATTTTGCTTCACTTAGTTCAATTTCGTGCATACCATATCCAATCACTTCATACTCCATTGTGCTGTCATTTCCTTCTTGAGTAATGGCAACAATAGCTGTTGTGTCAAGAGCATTGTCAAGATATACTACATAAGATGATTCGAATAAATCGCCATCAAAATAGCTGTCATCATAATTGTTACCACCGCAAGATGCAACAGCAAACAAAAGAACACCTGTAATAAGGTAAATTGTATTTTTCATTTCTAAGGTTTAAATTTCCCCAATTAATGAATGGGGAGTGCTAATAAATAATATTCGTCACGAAGGTACATTTATTTTTTAATACCTAGGCTGTCACTGTTAAATTCGACGAAATTTATTGAAATTATTTTTCCTTTTTGTGCTTAAAAATGATTGCTCCATGTTTGAAAAGCATAAAAAGAGCACCAAGAATCAATACCCACGGTAAGATTTTGTTTAATTCGGATGTAATGTCAGTCTGAAGAATAAAGATGGACACGATAATGACCACAATACCAAATATTAAGAAGAAGTATGAGACACCGATACTAGATAAAAATCTTTCAATTGGTGATTTTTGGTTTTCTAATTCATATAATTCACGATTAGAAATTTCAATCATGATTGATTTGATGGTGTCAGAATCAAAACCATATTCCTTTTCTAGCTCAGTTTTAATCTCAGTTTTGGTAAGTTCTTTTTTACTTTTCTTATCGAAGTAGTAGGTAATTAATTCCTCAGGACTCATTGTTGCTATTGAAATTATCAGTTAACTACAATTGTGTTGAGTACAGCATCAATTTCTCTGATGTATTCTCTTTTTTCGTATTTAGGACCGTAAACATAGCCGCATACAGTTATAATTTCATTTTTTGCTTCATTCAAAATAGAGTACTGTACAAATGGACCTCCACCTCCAACAAATGTATCGCCTTCATAAATCCACAATCCGCGTAGTTCAACAGTTTCGTGTCCATTATAGTTGAATACTCGCCCTTTTGGTTCATAATATTCTGTATACTCAGTTCCCATATAGGTTCCTGAAACTTCGCCTGGCACATTTTGTTTTAAAGTTGAATCTCTATTCATTAATGCGCCTGAAACTGTCATTTGAGTTGAATCTGGATAGTAAGGTGTGTTCCAAATCATAAACCCTTGCTGAATCCAAAATGTTCCGCCTTCAGCTCTGGTTGATTCACTTCCCATTAAGTTCTTTGAACGATCACGTTTGATAAGGACAAAATTTTCCTTTTCAGATTTTATTTCTGCTCGTTTTGGTACAGATAAGGTTATTCCAAATTTCTTTTCTGTTAATTCCTTTACACGTTTGTTAGGTTCGTTTTCATAAAAACTAATTAATTGTTCTAATTCAAAATTGTTGAATTCTTCCACAATTTCGTCCATCCCATTTTTAGCATATTCAAATAAGCGATTCGGGTCAGAATCTTTAACAATAACAAATAGTTGTCCTTTTGCATAGTAGTTTCTTTTTTTCAAAACGGCAGTTTCTTCATATACCGTATCTGAAACAACCATGAATTTTAGAATATTACGATTCAATTGATTCATGTGGTTTAAATCCTTTGGATGTTTTCTAAAATGAGTAAACATTGGTTCAGGTCTTAAATAAACTCCTTCTGCCCGGCGAGATAAATTTTCAACCACGGCTTCACCAACAACTCCATTCCAAAGCCCATCATCCATTAAAATTAAAATGTCTCCATGTTGCCCATTAGCGTCTGGCAAAAATGCATCAGCTGGGGTGTCGCTATTGTCGCATGAGGTAATAAATAGAATAGAAATTAGGAGGAGGGAAAAGACTTTCATAATGCTTAGGTTTTTTGGTGCCTACAGCCGTTTGATCTTAATTTTATCTCCCGGTTGCATGCGTTTAGGATCAATGTCCTTATTCAGTGATTGAATTGTCGCAAAAGGTATGCCAAATTTTTGGCTTACTGTCCAAAGACTTTCGCCTGATCTTAAGGTGTAATATTTGTATTTTCCGTCATCAGTTGTTTTGGGGGGCGACTTTGTCGTTGAACCACTTGAACGAGTTGAAGATGAGTTATTAGAAGCTGTGGATGTTGAACTAAAATATTTCCTTTCTTTTAATCGAATTGTAAGCCTTTGTCCAGGATAAATTTTATTTGACTTTAAATTATTCCATGCTCGAACATCATTCACTGTAACGTCATATTTTTGCGCGATCTGAGCAATGGTTTCTTTTTCTTTAACCACATGCGTTTTCTTTTTCTCTAGTGCAACAAAGCTTTGTCCGGTTTCATCCAAATAAGCATCATACTTATATAGGCTATCTTCAATAATTAAAAAAGAGTCAATTTTTTCAACAGGTAAAGTAATGCATTGACGTTCGTCTGTTTTAGGAATTACATCTGTTTTATATACAGGATTTAAATATTCAAACTCTTCTGCACTTATCCCTAACATAGAGTCTAAATGAGAAATTCGAATGCTGGAATTTAAACAAACCGTATCTACTTCATGCAAATAAACTTTAGCCTCTTTGGGTACAATGTTATGCTCGCTATAATAAGTCATCATGTAAAGCATTGAGATGAAGTTGGGCACGTACATTTGCGTTTCTTTTGGAAGATAAGGACGTAATTTCCAATAGTTCATTTGCCCACCAGATCTTCTTATCGCTTTGTTTACATTACCAGGTCCAGCATTGTATGCTGCTAATGCAATACTCCAATCACCATACAAGCCATGCAAGTATTTTAAATAACGACAAGCAGCATCAGTAGCTTTTACAGGGTCCATTCTTTCATCTACATATGAATCATTATCTAATCCAAACATACGACCAGTGCGATACATGAATTGCCAAAGCCCAGTAGCACCCACACGTGATTTTACTGTTGGGCGTAGTCCACTTTCAATTACCGATAAATATTTGAGTTCAAGTGGAATTTCATATTGATCCAAATGCTCCTCGTACATAGGGAAAAACATTTTTGATCGGCCAATACAAACTGCAGTAAATCTTCTACGGTTCTTAGCAAAGTATTTTACCGTTTTTAGCAAATCATCATTGATTTCAATTTCAATAATAGTGGCTGCGTTCAATTTATTTAAGCGCTCAATATAAATGGAGTCAGAAAATTGCGGTTTTTCATCAGAATCGTAACCTAAAGAATCGATTATTTGATAAGCTTGTTCTTTTCCCCAAGTTTCGTTGTAATACTCAAAAAGAGAATTTTCAACCACATCTAAAAACCGTTGATAAGTTAATGAGTCAGGGTCGGATTGAGTTGGAGTTAAAGTTGAATCTATAGATGCAATGCTTGTTGTGTCTTGCGCTGTCACAGACCAAACAAGAAAAGAAAATATAAATACAATAAATTTCATAATTAGCTAGCGGTTCTATTGACAGTTTTTCAGCATATAATCTGAAAACGCCAGTAGGTTACCTTCATCAAAATGATTGGCCATAACCTGAATACCAAAAGGCAAACCATTACTATGCTGTCCAAGTGGTAAAGAAATTGCTGGATTTCCTGATAAGTTGGCCTGAACGGTAAAAATGTCTTGCAAATACATGGTAATTGGATCGTCTACATTTTTTCCAATTTCAAAAGCCGTGCAAGGCGTTGTCGGCATGATTACAAAATCATGATCCGCAAAAATTTCGTTCGTTTTATTTTGAATAACGCGTCTAACTTTTTGCCCTTTTGTGTAATATGCATCATAATAACCATGAGACAATACAAACGTACCTAACATGATTCGTCTTTTTACTTCTTCTCCAAAGCCTTCAGAACGTGATTTTTTATAAGTGTTTTCAACTCCCTCGGCTTCTTTAGATTGATGTCCAAAGTGAACACCATCATACCTTGAAAAGTTAGAGGAAGCTTCGGCAGTGGTTAATACATAATAAGTTGGAACCATTTGATCCAAATAAGGAAAAGAAACAGGTTCTACAGTATGGCCAAGTGCCTTTAATTGCTCAATTGTTGCAGTTGTTTTCGCTTTTATTTCAGGATCAATTCCTTCACGCTCTAAACAATCTACGATATAAGCAATTTTTAATTTTTTATCGGTTGGGAAACTAATGTCATAATGCTCCGCATCTGATTGATGCAAAGTGCTATCATATTCATCTTTTCCGCTAATAACTTCTGTTACTAATGCAGCATCTTCAATAGTAGTTGAAAATGTTCCAATTTGATCAAACGAAGAAGCATAGGCTAAAAGCCCATATCTTGAAACGCGACCATAAGTAGGTTTAAATCCTACAGTTCCTGTAAATGAAGCTGGTTGTCTAATTGATCCTCCTGTGTCACTTCCAAGGCTAACCGTACAGAGGTTTGCAGCAATTGCGGCAGAAGATCCTCCAGAAGATCCACCAGGAACCATTTTTTCATTAAGTGGGTTTAATACGTTACCAAAAGCAGAGTTTTCATTGGAACTTCCCATTGCAAATTCATCACAATTTAATCGTCCAATAATTACAGCATCTTCATCCAACAAACGTTGGACAGCAGTTCCGCTATATAATGATTCAAAACCTTCTAGAATTTTGGAAGCTGCAGAAACCTTATGCCCTTTATAGGCCATGTTATCTTTCAAAGCAATAACCATTCCGGCTAATTTACCTGCAGTTCCGGCTTTAATTTTTTCATCAACTAATTTCGCCTGAGACAAAACATCAGCTGTAAAAACTTCTAAGAAAACATTAAGGTGCTTTTTCTCCTCAATTTGATTAAGATAATAATGGGTGATATCCTCTACGGTTTTACCACTAATCAAAGCAGATTTAATTTCCGCAAATGAATTGTACATAATGCTAGGGGAGCTTATTCTTTTGTATTTTCCTTAGTTTCTTCTCCAGATCCATTCATTTCATCTTTGAATCCTTTGATGCCTTTTCCCATCCCTTTCATCAATTCTGGAATTTTTTTTCCTCCGAATAATAAAAGGACAGCAATTACAATTAAAGTGATTTGCCCTGGGCCCAACATTCCTGCGTAAACTACATTTTCCATTTTTTCTTGTTTAAGAACAGGAGCAAAGGTATGAAAATCTTAGAAAAACGGACTTAAATTGATTGAATAATTAGCGCGTTTGGTTGAGACTTGACCAATACAAATCATGAATCGACTAAATATGGTCTGTTGATCCCTTATTTAGGGAGGTCTTTAAATCATCAAAAGTCGTCAATAATATCTGAAGAGTAATGCGTTGCGAGCGACCTGCTGCATAATAAATAATCATTCCAAGCGCGCCCAATAAAATAACCACCAAAAGCCATGTAGTTTTGCTATTATCCGCGAATCTTGAATTGGTAATTTCAACAATTGTTTTAATCCAAAGAGCAAATATACCAAGGAAGACAAGAATTAATAATAATTATGCTGGGCCCATCATGCCAGCATGTTCAACATTTCCATAAGAGTATTTTAAGGTTTGTGAACGAATTTATAGAATCATTTTAGAATATCAAATATATTGAAACAAGGAATGTGAAAACACTTAATTATCGCTATTTTTAGGCTTTAGATTTGTAAATAATGAAGTACATTCAAAATTATATTGGAGGCGAATTAATAGCGCCCAACTCTGGAGAATATTTAGATAATATTGATCCTTCAAGAGGTAAAGTTTATTCTTATATCCCAGATTCAACAAAAGAAGACATTGATTTGGCAGTTGCGGCGGCAACAGAAGCTTTTCCTAAATGGGCAAATACACCGAAAGATGAGCGCTCCGCTATAATGATTAAGATTGCTGATTTGATTGAGGCACGCATGGATGAGTTTGTTGCGGCAGAATCATTAGATAATGGCAAACCAGAATCTTTGGCAAGTCATGTTGATATTCCTCGAGCGGTAAGTAATATGAAGTTCTTTGCAACGGCTATTTTACACTTTGCATCTGAATCGCACTATATGGAAAATTCCAAAAATCCTGGGGTGAATTATACAACTAGGAAACCAATTGGTGTTGTAGGATGTATTTCACCATGGAATTTACCGCTTTATTTATTTACATGGAAAATAGCACCCGCTTTGGCTGCCGGAAACTGCGTGGTTGCAAAACCATCTGAAGTTACACCAATGACTGCATATTTATTGTCAGAAGTATGCGTTGATGCTGGTTTACCAGCAGGTGTTTTAAATATCGTACATGGTTTAGGTCATAAGGTGGGAGATGCAATGACGAGAGATCCGAAAGTAAAAGCAATTTCATTTACAGGAGGAACAAAAACAGGAGAAACGATTGCTAAAATTGCAGCTCCAATGTTCAAAAAACTATCATTAGAACTAGGAGGTAAAAATCCAAATATCATATTTGCGGACTGCGATTTTAAGAAGATGCTTTCAACAACATTGCGTTCTTCATTTGCCAACCAAGGTCAAATATGTTTATGTGGTTCGCGCATTTTTGTGCAACGCCCAATTTATGAAAAGTTTCGGGACGCTTTTGTGGAGCGTGTTAGTAATACTAAAGTATCTTATCCAACAGATCCTGAAGCGAAACTTGGCGCCTTAGTATCTAAACCGCATATTGACAAAGTATTGTCTTATGTTGAGTTAGCAAAAGAAGAAGGTGGTAAAGTTTTAACAGGCGGAACTCGTGTGCAATTAGAAGGAGAGTATAGTGAAGGGTATTATATGCGCCCAACAGTGATTGAAGGTCTAGCGTATGATTGTAGAACAAATCAAGAAGAAATTTTTGGGCCTGTTGTGACCATTACACCGTTTGATACTGAGGAGGAAGCATTGATGATGGCAAATTCAACAGAATATGGTTTGTCTGCAACCGTATGGACTGAGAATTTAACACTTGCGCACCGTTTTGCAGATCAACTGCACAGTGGAATTGTTTGGGTGAATTCATGGTTGGTGCGAGATTTAAGAACGCCTTTTGGTGGAGTTAAAAACTCTGGGGTAGGTCGTGAAGGAGGATTTGAAGCCTTGCGATTTTTTACCGAACCGAAAAATGTATACATTCAGCTTTAATATATTTTATTAGTGCAATTTTTTAACCCAAAAATTTGGATAACGAGCTTGATTGTTTTCTTGCTTAGCTCTAATGCGTTGGCACAACCGACTACTAGTATCGGACGTCAGTCAAACTATATTAAAAAAATCATAGAAAAGTTTCATTACAATAAAATTGATTTTAATGATCAATTTTCGGAGCAAGCTTTTGATGGGTTTATTGAGCAGATTGATGCATTAGGGATGTTTTATTATCAAGGTGATATTGATGAATTAAAGGCAAAGCACTATCACAATATTGATGAAGAAATAAAACAAAGTACAGCCGCTTTTTTTACTGCTGCTGCCGGAACATATTATAATAATTTAATTCAAACAAAAGAACGTGTTGAGCGGTTGTTGTCTGACGGGTTTGATTGGAAAAAAAATGAAGTCCTGTCTTATGAAGAGGCTGATTATGCCGCATTTCCGACAACGGAAGAGGAAATGGATGAACGTTGGCGTTTATGGTTAAAATCAGAGATATTGGATGGCCTTTTTTCAGGAGAGTATCACTCTAAGCCGTATGAAACTACAATTGATTCTGTTTTATTGTATGAAGATCAAGTAAAGGAAGACTTACTTGAGCGAGAATTGTATGAAATCAAATCTTTTACTGAACATCCAACAGGATATAATACTTATTTGTCGTCTTATTATTTGGATGCAATAGCACAGGTTGTTGATCCGCATACCTCTTATTTTTCACCAAATGAGCAAGAGGATTTTGTAGATGAATTGTCTAAAGATAATTTGGCTTTTGGAATACAGTTAGATCAGAACGATAAGGGAGATGTTGTGGTACATGATGTGCTTCCAGGAAGCCCTGCATGGGTTTCGGGAGAATTGAGCAAAGGTGATGTGGTGCTTAGTTTACAATTAGGAGATCAAAAAAAATTGGATTTGACTAGTGCGGGAATGGCTGAGGTTGAAATGATGTTTGGCGCGTATAACGAGGATGTATTGACATTAGTAGTTCGCAAGGCTAATGGACAAGCGAAGGAGGTAGTTATTGAGCAGGGATTAGTTTATGACGACCAGGATGTAATAAAAAGTGTGGTACTTGATGGAGAGAATAAGATTGGCTACATCACACTACCAGATTTTTATACCAATTGGGACGGATTAGCCGGAAATGGTTGTGCTAATGATGTGGCAAGGACGATTGTAAAATTGAAAAAGGAATCCATTGATGGACTAATTTTAGATTTACGAAATAATGGTGGAGGTTCCGTTCGCGAAGCAATTGATTTGGCAGGAATGTTTATTAATTATGGACCACTGGCTATTGAACAACAACAAAATAGAGAGCCGCAATCAATTAAAGATTTTAATAAAGGAAGTATTTATAATGGACCTTTGGTGATTTTGGTGAATGGATTAAGTGCATCAGCTTCTGAATTGTTTACAGCAGCAATGCAAGATCATAACCGAGCAATTGTGGTTGGTAGCAATACCTACGGAAAGGGCACTGGTCAAATAATGATGCCTTTAGACCCTAATGTTTTAGATTTATACAATACCGAACCTTTGGATGAATCGTTGGGATATTTGAAAGTTACAACCTCAAAATATTATCGAATTACAAAATCAACTCAACAAAAAGGAGGCATACAGCCAGATATTGAATTACCGGATGTTTATGATATTTATGATTATCGTGAAGTTTCCTATAAAAATGCATTGAGTAAAGATAGCGTTGAGAAGAAGGTTTATTATACAGCAGCAAGTGGTTTTCCGCTTGAAAAATTAAGACAAGCTAGTAAAAGTAGGCTAGAGGCTTCATCTTTTGGAAATGCACTAGTTTTAACAATTGATTCATTAAAAACAGAGATGAATGCACCCGATTATTTCGATTTAAATATTGATAATTATAAGCGTTCAAATCAACTTTTGAATCAAACAATAGACTCTTTATTCTCTTATTTGGAGCAAAGCACTGACGCATTTGAAGTGAAAAACAATCAGTACGATTTACGCATTATGGAAATGAACGCATACCGTTCTGAACTAAACGAAACTTATTTAAAACGCTTAAAAGAAGATATTTATCTGGATGAAGCCTATCGGGTTTTGACCGATTATATTAAATTTGGTAAGAATTAACTCAAACAAAAAGATTAAAAGACATGACGAATCTAAAGGGAATACTTTTCAGTTTCATTTTATTGACAATTACCTATTCAGGGTTTAGCCAAACTGCATTGGAGTATATGGAGAAAATCACTGCGGAAACAAAAAAAATCCAAAAGGACATGTGGGATTATACGAATGCTGTTTCGCATGGTAAAAGTGCCCGTAAAGTTGAAAAGCGCCGTGCAGAACTATTACAGACTTCAAGGTCTGCATTAAACCGTGTAAGTAAAATGCAAGCATTTGATGGTAGCACAGCTTATAGAGATTCAGTGGTTTCTTTTTTGAATATTAATTACTTGGTATTAAAAGAGGATTATGCAAAGATTGTGGATATGGAGGAGATTGCAGAAAAGTCATATGACAATATGGAGGCCTATTTAATGGCACAAGAAGCTGCCAATAAAAAAATGCGCGAATCTGGTGAGATGGTTGGTGACCAACAGGCTGTTTTTGCAGCAAAAAACGGAATTACATTGATTAAAAATGAAGATGATAAGCTGGCGCAAAAAATGAAAATTGCAAGTGAGGTTTATGATTATTATAATAAAGTTTATTTGATCTTCTTCAAGAGCTATATTCAAGAGTCGTATTTAATGGCGGCCATTAATAATAAAGACGTAAGCGGTATTGAGCAAAATAAAGATGCGCTTGCAAGTACAGCTAATGAGGGCTTGGAATTATTGAAAGATATTAAGTCATTCAATAATGACAATACAATTGTTACGGCTTGTAATAATATGTTGAAGTTTTATAAAGATGAGGCAGAGAATAAAATCACAGCCGTTACTGATTATTTTTTGAAAACCGAAAACTTTAATGCGGTAAACGAATCGTTTAGTCAAATTAAAGAGAAGAATAGAACGCAAGAGGATGTAGATAAATACAATAATGCAGTGAACGAAATGAATGCTTCTGTTGATGCTTATAATAAAGCGAATGAGGCTATGAATAAAGACCGCGGAACTTATTTAGATGCATGGAATAAATCAGTTGCAAAGTTTACTGATAAGCACGTGCCTTCAGGAAAAGCGAAATAGTTTGCTGATTCAGTGAGTAAGAAAGAGTTTTTTTGAACTTGATTATCTAGCTCAATCCCCAATAATCTCTAAAATTCTGCGTGCATTATTTTCGTTGCCGTAATTTTTTGCAAAGTCAATGTCGCGTTGTGTTTTATGCGCTTGCGTAAAAGGCTTTTGCATTAATTCATCAATCTTAGCTGCAATATCACGTGGTTCGTTTTCAACATGGCAAAGTGCAGCAAAAATTCCAGAATCATCCATTTTATCATTAATGATAATGTGTTGACCAGATTCTAAAGCATGAAGTAATTTTAGCTTAATACCTGTTTGCTGAAAGGTCATTAATAAATTAACTGCCGAGTTCCGAATTAAGGCATCCATAACTTCAATAGAAGGGGTAGGGATGAGTTCTACATTCTTTACTTTTTTCGCCATTGCAATTAACTGTTCCGAAGGATCTTTTCCTGCAATTACGATTTTATTAGTGGTATGTTGCGCAATGTTTTCTAAGATAAATTTGGCTGCATGCTCATTTTCTTTCACCGCCAAATTCCCCTGAAAAAGTACTTGTTTTACAGTGCTTTTCTCATCAATCTCGGCTTGGTTTTCACTATTGAAAAACGGCGGGATATGATGCGTAGGGCCGTATTGTGAAAAATGAGGAATATCCATTTTTGCAACGGATAAAATGGCATCTACACCCGTTAATTGCTTTTCAAATCTTGCCAAGCGATTGGCCTCTATTTTTAAGTATTGTTTCTTTAACCACGAAGTTTCCCAACGCGCCAATCCCTCATAATAAGCATGCTCAATATTATTTGCTCTAAAAATTCGCTTGCGCTTTTTAATCTCTGGATGATTCATGAAAAAGCATGTTTGAATTCCATCAAACAAAATAGGATAACCATCCTTTAATAAGCGGTCAAGCAATGCTTTGTTGTCACGACTAGAAACTACATAAGGAAGTTTAGAAGTGACTAGTTTCCACAGTTTTTTCTTGCGGGGATAATAATAAATTTCATCACAATATTGCTCTAAAAGCTCAGTGGGTGGATTGTGCCCAGCGTAATAGAAACAGTGATAAATGATCTTTCCTCCTGTGGCATGCAAATTTTTAAGTTTATAATAAACGTCAACAATTCCGCCATAATTTGGAGGATAGGGAACATCAAAAGCGATAATGTGGAAGGGTGTTGTGGTCAAAAGATGGTTTTTAGTACTTCACATTCCTTGGCCCAAGTCAATTCTTGTGAAGCTTTTTTAGTATTGGTTTTAAAAGTAGCATTTAGGTCTTTATCGGTCAAGATTTTGGTCAAATAATCTGCAATTTCTTGCGGATCATGAGACGGACAAACTAAACCTACATTATAGGATTCTACTACTCGTTTAATCTCTGTAAGGTCAGAAACCAAAACGGGAATTCCGGCATGGATATAATCAAAAATTTTATTGGGAAGAGAAAAACGATAATTCACGTTAGTGTCCTTATCCATTGATATGCCAACGTCAGACAATTGCGTGTAATTCATCAAGGTGTCATAGGGTTGTTTGCCAAAAAACCGAATTTTATCCGCTAAATTATCCGCTTTTACTTTTGCTTTTAAAAGTGGTACAACGTCTCCATCACCTACAAAAATGAGAATGGTATCTTTCATGAGTTGTACGGCTTCCATTACTTCCTCGGCGCCTCGATCAATGTTAATTCCGGCTCCTTGAATGATAATGATATGCTTGTCAGTTGGCAAGCCAAGTTCTTCACGAGATTTTTGTTCATTAATCCCTTTAAAATCCGAAATGTTTCGAACCACTTTCACCTCTCTGCTATATTCTTTTCTATAAATATCAGCGATTGATTCATTTACTGTGTACATGACATCCGCTTTGGGCAATGTTCTGCGTTCAATTCCTCTCCAAAATTTTTGAATCTTTGGGCGGCTCACTAACTCTGGTACGCCAATATAATATTCATGGGAATCATAAATTAATCGGCAATTCTTTTTGAACTTTCTTGCCCAATGATTTGCATAAAGTGTATCTAAATCATTCGCCAACAAAACATCTGCTTTATGAAATAGAAGGAAGAAAAATAACCTTAAATTATAATTGGCATAAAACAGAGCCCCTTTGGTAAACCATAACGGAAACCGCTTTGTTTTGTAAGCTGTTTCAGGTAAATTTTTGCTGTTTTTTAATTTGCGCCCAACAAGTGTAACGGCATAATTTTGACTCACCAAAAATTCGCAAACCTTACGCACCCTTTGATCCGTGTAGATATCATTTGTAACTGAAACTATGACGCGCTTTTTATTGGCCATTCCGCAAAATTAACAAAACGAACCGAATGGCTAATTGTTGTGCAAAAAATCGATAATATCAATTCTATTTCACCGAAAATAGCTCATTAACTGCCGTTAGTGTACTTTTTTGTTTAATTCTGCCGAATCTTCGCTACTTTTGATCAACTCAATAAATCTGCAATTATGAATATGACTTTTTGGAAAACGTTTTGGGCTAGTTTACTCGCAAGTGTGGTGTCTGGCGTGATCGTGCTATTAATTTTCTTTGCCATTCTAAATTCAATGGTCTCTGGATTCGGTACTATGTTTGAATCGAAACAATTGATGGTGGAAGAAAATACGGTCTTACATATGGAGTTGGATGGTGCAATTGGTGATTATACCTATGCAGCATTTGATCCAGGAACATTTCAAATGTCAAAACAATTTGGATTAACAGAGATTATTGAAGGAATTGAATTAGCGGCGAAAGATGATAAAATTGAAGGTATTTTCTTGAATTGTAACAATTTAAGTGCTGGAATGGCAACTATCAAAGAGATTAGAGATGCTTTGATTAAGTTTCAGAATGAAGGAAAGTTCGTTGTTTCTTATCACGAAAATTATGATAAAAAAGCCTATTATTTAGCCTCTGCTGCTCAAGAATTATATGTTTACCCTTCAGGTATGTTAGAGTTTTTAGGATTGGGAACTGAAATTATGTTCTTAAAAGGAGCCCTAGAAAAATTAGACGTTGAAATGCAGATTATAAGAGGATCAAACAACCGTTTTAAAAGTGCCGTTGAGCCTTTGATCTATGAGCAAATGAGTGAAGCTAATCGTCTACAAACTCAAAAATATATTGATGCACTTTGGGGTGTAATGACAACTGAAATTGGAGCTTCAAGAAACCTTAAGGTTAGTCGTTTAAATGAAATTGCAGATAGCGCATATATTCGCAAGTCTGGTGACGCTGTAAAGTATAAAATGGCGGACGGAACGCTATACTACGATCAAGTGTTAGATTCTTTGGCTAAACGCAGTGGAGTTGATTCTGGGGCAGATGTGGAGTTATTGTCTTTCCAAAAGTATGCTATGAAAAAAACGAAAGAAGAAAGAACATTGGCTAAATTGGATGATAAGAATATAGCAGTGATTTTTGCCGAAGGTGAAATTGTTGACGGTGTTGGCGGTAATAACCAAATTGGAGGAACAAGTCTTTCTGAGCAGATTAGAGATGCAAGGCTGGATTCTTTAATTGAAGCAGTTGTTTTAAGAGTTAACTCTCCTGGAGGAAGTGCTTTGGCAAGTGATATAATTTGGCGTGAAGTTGTTAAAACCAAAGAAGCCGGGAAACCATTTATAGTTTCAATGGGAGATGTTGCTGCATCTGGAGGTTATTATATCGCGTGTGAAGGAGATCGTATTTTTGCACAAGAAAATACCATCACTGGTTCAATTGGAGTTTTCGGAATCATTCCGTTTACTGGAGATATGTTGAAGAATAAATTGGGCGTTACTTTTGATCGTGTTCAAACGAATGATCACGCTATACTTTCTTTAAATAAAAAATTGACAGACTCAGAATTAAAGTTGATTCAACAAGGTGTTGATGACATTTATGACGATTTTATTAGTAAAGTAGGTGCTGGACGTAATATGACAAAGGTTGAGGTGGATAGTATTGGTCAAGGAAGAGTTTGGGCAGGGAAAGACGCCATAAAAATTGGTTTAATTGATGAGTTTGGAGGATTGAATGATGCGATTAGTTACGCGGCCGAAAAAGCTGGAATTGCTGAGGCGGATATTGCAATTAAATACTATCCAGAAGCTAAAAGCTCGGAACTTTTTGATTTGCTTGAAAGTCTTGAAGAGGAAGATGAATCTGCTACGGCTCAAAGTCAGTTAGAAATGCAATTGACAGACATTTATAACTATCTAAAAACAATTGGACAGACTTCGCAAATTCAAGCGCGAATGCCTTATTTGTATTGGATAGACTAAATTATTTAAGTATTTCTTTAATGTCGAAAGCAATTTGGCTAAGTGGTAGCCCATTGTCATTAGAGATTGCTTTGTTATTACAGATCAAACAAAAACCATCTATCAACTCAATAGATACTCCCTTTACGTCTTTCAAATAATGGAGTAATGCATCTGGCATATTTGCTTTGACTTTCTCTCGATTTTCAGAACTTACAAAGTATTTAAAACTAAACTTTTTATGCTTCTTAAAATCAATATCGATTGAATTAAAGAGCTCAGATATTTTGTCGCCAATCGTTTCTGGTCGAATGATAACATGTCCTAAATCGGTACTATGTTGAAATAAAAAAAAAGGATAGGTACGGAATTCTGAAATGTTTTTACCCATTTCATGTGTACTCACCTCATTATAGTTAAAACCGTATTGAACTTCTAATAATTCGCAAATATGGTGCAATTGATTTTTTAAGCCAACCCGTCTACCAATTTGAACTTTGTGCCGTGTTTTTATTAATTCAAATTCAGCCAGAGAAACCTTTTTAGTTTTAACCCTTTCATGTTTTTTTTGAAGTTCAGCAATGAGTATACTAAATGCCTTTGCGTCACTATCAAAGTGGTATGAATTGTGTGTGTCTAGTAAAAAGTTGGGCATTTAAGGTTGTATCAATTCTTGTAATGAATGATTATTCGAAATAACTAGGGTCTTTTTTCTTAATTTCTTTTAAATACCCTTTAATACGCTGTTCATGGTTCTTTTTAACAACCATTAAAATGCCGTGAGCTTCCACAACAATATAGTCTTCCAACCCTTGTAATAATACCATTTTATCATCTGGCATATTAACAATACAATTTTCACTTTCAAACATATGAACATGTTCGCCAATGACAGCATTTCCTTCAACATCTTGTTCTAAATGGGTATATAAAGAACCCCAAGTTCCCAAGTCTGACCAACCAAAATTGGCCAATACAACATGTACATTCTTCGCATTCTCTAAAACGGCAAAATCGATAGAAATGTCTTCGCAGTTGTAAAAAGCCTCGTTAATAAAATCCTGTTCGGCTGCTGTATTGTAGTCATCACCTTTAGAAGTGAATAGTTGGTTCAGTTCAGGTTTGAACTTTTGCAAAGAATCAATAATTGTTTTGGCGGTCCAAATAAAAATGCCTGAGTTCCAATAATAGTCGCCACTTTTCAAAAATATTTCAGCTAATTCACGATTTGGTTTTTCAGTAAATTGACGAACTTTTCTTACTTCGCCCATTAAGATGTCACGGCCGTCCTCAAATTGGATATATCCATAGCCCGAATCTGGGCGAGAAGGTTTGATGCCTAATGTCACTAAACATTCTTCTGAAAGTGATTTTTCTAATGCAACATTTACAATGTCTACAAACCGATCTTCTTTCATAATTAAATGATCTGAAGGGGCAACAATTAAGTTGGCATTAGGGTTTAGATTATAAATTTTATGCGAGGCGTAAGCAATACACGCGGCGGTGTTTTTACGCATTGGTTCTGTCAATATTTGATTGTCAGCAATGCCTATTTGTTCTTTTACCAAACCAGCATAACGCTCATTTGTTACTACATATATTTGCGAATCTGGCACTAATTTTTTTAACCTTTCATAGGTCATTTGGATAAGCGTTTTACCTATTCCTAACACATCTAAAAATTGTTTAGGATGAGATTCTTGACTCATTGGCCAAAATCGACTTCCTATTCCTCCAGCCATTATCACGGCAAAATTATTATTCATCTTAATTACTTTCTATTTTATCAACCTCAGCCAAACCCAGCACACGATATTTTTTGTTTGTTATATCCTCAACACACTCGAAACGGGTGCGTAACTTCTTTCCTTTAACGAATATTTTTCCATTTAGTTTAAATAAATCGCCAATTTCTAACTCTTCAAGCGTAATTCCTTTGTTTTTGTCATAACGTTTAAGAACACGATAAAGTTTGTCGTCTGAACAAGAAGAAGCTTTCGCATTGCGCAAATAATTGTTTAATGCCATTGCCACATCTGTAGGTAAGGCCACTTTAGTCAAAATAGGATCGGCAATTGATTTAAATTCGGTTTTCCAATGTACGCCATGCGGTTTTACACGGTTTCCATACTTTTGAAAAGTGGTTAAATGTGCCATTTCGTGCAATGTCGTAATTAAAAAACTGTATGGATTTAAATCACCATTTACCGAAATTCTATGTGGTTTTCCATTATATGGATGACGATAATCACCCAACTTTGTTTTCCTTTTTTTGCTCACAGTAAAATGTACTACATTTTCAATTAAAAATGTCGCTACATAATCCGCAGTGTTGTCTGGTAAAAAAGGGCTAAGTTGCGTTGCAAATTCTGCTATTTTTTCGTCTGTGCTCAGTTTTTTTTTCGCTAAGATACCGCTTTATATTGGGATTTTTGAAACAGATTAATATCATGATTGTGTAAAAGAAGAGGGCGACCTATTGAATAGTGCCGCCCTCTTTGTAACCAAATAGTATCCCCATACTACTTAACCAATTTTCTTTTAGTTTTTAATAAACTTTTCTTGAATATTGTAATTCGGGTTTTCTTCATCAATTATGTTAATGATGTATAATCCTTCTGGAAGGTTGCTTACATCAATTGTAGCTTGTTTATTGTTTAATCCAACTTGATCCATTCTTACCAATTCTCCAATTGCAGAGTAAATAGCAATTTGCTGATTTCCGTTGGTGTTTGAAACGGTAATGTTTAAAGCATCATGAACAGGGTTTGGATAAATTTCAACTGTTGGTTTTTCCAATATTCCAATGCTAGCTGTAGAGTCGATAACAATAGAATCGATTGTAATAACTTGGCAAAGTGAATCGTAGCAAGTCCAATCAGCTGTATAGACTTCTAAACACATAGTTTTTGACGGTTCAAAATCAGCAACATCAAATGATGGATTTTCTTCTTCAGAAGCAAGTACCCAATCAATATACCATCTGTACATTGCATCTACCGGTTCGTCTGTTGAGGTGTTTGTGAAATAAATGGTTTCTGCAGATCTAACAAATGTGAAATTAGCATCCACTGCACATCCTGTACTGTCATCATCTAAACTATCATCTTCAAAATAAATAGTCATGCAATAAGTGTCAATACATTCTTCTAATGAGTCATATACAGTTAAGCAAACTTCTTCAGTTGCTTCAAAATCTGCAGTCGGGAAAGATGGATTTTCAATAGCTGATGTTAAACCATCAACCATCCAGCTGTAATGTGGCCATACAGGTTCACCAGTAGAAGTATTGGTAAGATTTAGCATACCACCAGAAATAGTGTAACTGAAATTAGCTAGTAGTGCACAACCAGTGCTATCATCATCTAAACTATCATCTGCAAAATAAATAGTCATGCAGTAAGTGTCAACACATTCTTCTGTAGAATCAAATACCGTGAAGCAAACTAATTCACTTTCCTCAAAATCTATTGTGGAAAAGGTAGGGTTTTCTTCACTAGAAGATAAACCATCAACAGTCCAATGATAAAAGGGCCATAAAGGTTCGTCGGTAGATGTATTTGTTAAATAAAGAGTTTCTCCAGATAGCGAATAAGTAAAATTGGCAATTAATCCGCAGCCTAAAGTGTCTTGTGCGTTGGCAGAGAATCCCAAAAGACCAAAAAGCATTATAAGTAATATTTTTTTCATTGTAGTTTTTTTAACTGTTATTTCCTTCAATACAAAACACGGTTAAACTAGGTTGTCTAATCGGATGTTTTTTTTCTTGAAAAAACTGGTAGAAGTATACTTGTTTTTGTTGTTATGACTGGTTTGTATAAAGAATAGAGGTTTTTTAAGAAATCCAGATATCCTTAACAATCTCTTTATTTTTAATCAGCATTTCGTCTAAATTAAAACTTGGTATTGGTACTGTAATCGGTAATTGTTTGTTAATAATGGTTTTATATGGTAAGTGTTTGTTATTTAGATGACTAATGAATGCTTATGACAGATTTTAAATATTAAATTATTCCTATCGGTTAGCCAAACACTTTTAATTAACTTTGTATCTTTCGAAAGAGAGATTTAAATGATACCTAAGCAAACCATAGATGAAATATATCAAACTGCTCGAGTAGAGGAGGTGATAGGTGAGTTTGTACAATTAAAAAAATCAGGTTCTAACTATAAGGGGAAAAGCCCTTTTGTTGATGAGCGTACACCTTCGTTCATGGTTTCTCCGGCAAAACAAATTTGGAAATGTTTTAGTTCATCCAAAGGAGGGAACGTGGTTTCTTTTTTAATGGAAGCCGAGCACTTTACTTATGTTGAGGCTTTAAAATGGTTAGCCAATAAGTATAATATCGAAATCAAAGAGGATCGACAAAGAACGCCTGAGGAAATTGAGGCGTCCACCATTCGAGAAAATTTGAGCATCATTAATGAGTTTGCTAAAAACACATTTCATGACAATTTAACCAAACACCCAAAAGGTAAAGCTATTGGACTTTCTTATTTTTTGGAGCGTGGCTTTCGCGAAGATATTATTGAGAAATTTCAATTAGGATATTGCTTAGACGAATCTCAGGGGTTTACCAGTGTGGCGCTAGCCAAAAATTATAAACTTGATTTTTTAGTTAAGGCTGGTTTAACCAAAGTAAAAGATAACCGTTCGTTTGATTTTTATCGCGGTCGTGTGATGTTTCCAATTCATAGTATTGCAGGAAAAGTACTTGGATTTGGTGGCCGAACGCTAAAGGCGGACAAAAAAATAGCAAAATACTTTAACTCACCTGAGAGTGAGTTGTACAATAAGAGTAAAATCTTATACGGCCTTTATTTTGCCAAAAACGCAATCATAAAGTATGATAATTGCTTTTTGGTTGAAGGTTATACAGATGTTATTTCACTTTATCAAGCTGGGGTAGAAAATGTCGTTTCATCTTCTGGTACTTCACTTACATCTGACCAGATTAAGCTAATTAAACGGTATACTGAAAATGTTACCATTTTATATGATGGGGATGCAGCTGGAATAAAAGCATCTTTCCGTGGAATTGATATGATTTTGTCGGAAGGGCTGAATGTAAAAGTGGTTCTTTTTCCTGATGGTGAAGATCCAGACTCTTACGCTAAGAAATCAACGACAGAAGAATTAAAGGAGTATATAGCCGAAAATTCGAAAGATTTTATTGTATTTAAATCGGATGTTCTATTAAAAGATGCAGGCAATGATCCTTTGAAAAAGGCTCAATTGATAAATGACATTGTTGGCTCCGTGGCGGTAATTGATGATGCTATTAAACGCCAAGTTTATAGTAAGGAATGTGCAAACATTTTTGAAATCGCAGAGCAAACGATTATTCAAGAAGTTAACAAAGTTCGGCAACGTAAAAAGGCCGAAAAAGCGAAAATTGATAATCGTAAATTAAGAACCGAGCAGAATAGAACAAATAACCAACAAAGTGCTCCAGTTGTAAAACAGGCACCTCAAAAACCTCAAAGTCCAATTCCAAATCCTGATGCAGGTGAAATGGATTATGAAATCCCGCTTGAAGCAATGCTTCCTCCTGATTTTATGGAGGAAATTGGTGTTGCACCATCACGAGGAACTGAAAGTGATTTATATTATTTTGAATTGGATTTGGTTCGGATTTTACTCAACTACGGTACTTTTGTAATGGTGACCGAGCATGTAGAGTGGGATGAAAATGATGAAAAGAAAATTACCGAAGTTGAAGTTTCAGTTATTGAGTTGATTGTTCATGAAATAACGAAAGATGAGATAGATTTTTCCAATAAAGTATTCAATAGCATTTTAAAGGAATATGATCAAGGACAAAAGGAGGGAATTCTTTATCCTGTAAAACACTTTACGCAGCACCCTGATATTGATGTAAGTAAATGTGTAGCAGATATTGTTGCGGACAAACATGAAATAAGCACAAATTGGCTAACTCAAAAAGTGAGAATTACCAGAGAGGTTGATAAATTAGAACAGGCGGTAATGTCGTCAGTTTACGCCTTTAAAAATAAGCGGGTAAAAGACCGTAACGAAGAAATACAAACAAGATTAGATTATTTGTTTACCAATATGGACTCGGAAAGTTATGACGAACAGATATCGCTTTTAGCCGAAAAAAGAAAATTGGATGAGTTAAAGCGACTACTTTCTGAAAAATTAGGAAGAATAACGTAATATTGGATGAATTATGTGGGAAGCCATTAAGAACTTTTTTAATTATCCGATAATTGATTGGTGGAGCACACCGATTGAAGCCCAGGATGCTATACCAGCAACTGAAACAACAGAGGCCGTTCCTGCAATTGAGGCAGTGCCTTCGGAACTTGTTTTTCAAATTTCAATTGTCAATATTCTCTTAATTGTTGTCATTTATTTGGTGGCTAAAATCTTTATTAAATATATCAAACGGTATTTTAAAGCACACCATTTAGCAGATAAGCAATTAAAAATTGAGGGGAAAGAAATTGCTTTATGGAAATTAACACGTCAGCTCATTTACCTGGTCGCGTTTTATATTTTCTTTTTAACCCTAAAAATTAATAACCCACATCTAAACCTAGGTAGCATTTTTGCTTATGAATTTTTCCGAATTCCTAATACGGAGTTTCATATTGCGGTTTATCACTTATTTTTAACTGTAGCAATTGTTGTTCTAACACGGATAACACTCAATTTTATTAAAGTTTTAATACTTAGAGCGGGTAAAAAAAATGACCGTATTGATAACGGAACGCAGTACATCTATATCCAACTTGTAAAGTACTTTATTTATAGTGTTTCGGCAGTAATTCTACTACGGAGTTTCGGAATGAATCTGGATCTTTTTTTAACCGCAACTACTTTCTTACTAGTTGGAGTTGGATTAGGGTTGCAGACAATTTTCCGCGATTATTTTTCAGGAATTTTGTTGCTCTTAGAAGGGACAATTAAAGTGGGAGACGTCTTAGAAATAGAGACCTTAAATGGGCAGGAAAACTTTGTTGCAAAAATGGTTCAAATCAACCTAAGAACCTCAAAGGTAGAAACGCGAAATGAAAAGATGCTGGTGATTCCAAATTCTAAACTAACACACGAAAGTGTTATTAATTGGAGTGCAGGGTCGAGAATAACACGTTTCATGATTCCAATTACACTCCATTATGGGGTAGATACAGATTTGGTGAAGAAGATTTTGGTGGGGTGTGCAGAAAAACATCCTGAAGTATTGAAATCACGTAAACCAATAGTGCGTTTATTAAATTTTGGACATAATGGGCTTGAATTAGATCTTGTCTTTTGGGCAAAACAAAATCTTTATATTGAAATTTTAAAGAGTGATATTCGCTTTGATATAGATCGTGCTTTGCGTGAAAATGGTATTACAATTCCATACCCGCAAACTGATGTGCATCTTAATCCGCGAAATTTTGAAACAAAACAATCCGATATTGGAAAGGATCTCGGTATAGATTAGTCAGCTATTCTTTTCCGTTTAAATCTTCTTTAAAGTCTAAAAATCTCCCTATTTTTATGACTTGAGTTAAATAGACTTCATCATAAAAATCCACTCAAATGGTTAGGACAATATTTTATATTTCAGCACTTTTAATAACAGCTGGTATTATCGCATTAGGACAATTAGTAAATCCAAATTATTATTATCTGTTTATTTTGTTTGGACCATTGATTTTGATTGGGTTAAGAGATGCCTTGCAAAATAAACACGCCATTAAAAAGAATTTCCCGCTTATTGGAAATATGCGTTATATGTTAGAGGCTATTTCACCAGAAATTCAGCAGTACTTTGTTGAACGCCGCACAGATGGTGCACCAATTAGCAAAAATAAAAGAGCCGTTATTTATCAACGCTCTAAAAATTTGGGTGCAACACATCCTTTTGGAACAGAAGAGGATATTTACAGTGAGGGATATGAATTTATTACACAGTCTTTATATCCAACTCCAGTATTGCATGATGAACCACGTGTTTTAATTGGCGGTAAAGATTGTACACAACCTTATTCTGCTTCGCTTTATAATATTTCAGCTATGAGTTTTGGATCTTTATCTAAAAACGCTGTTATGGCTTTAAACCGTGGAGCTAAAATGGGTAATTTTTTCCAAAATACAGGAGAAGGTGGAGTAGCTTCTTATCATTTGCAAGGCGGAGATTTAACTTGGCAAATAGGAACGGGTTATTTTGGTTGCCGTAACGAGGACGGAACTTTTTCGAGCGAAAAATTTAAGGAAAATGCCTTGAAACCAGAAGTTAAAATGATCGAGATTAAATTATCTCAAGGAGCAAAACCAGGTCATGGAGGTGTATTGCCGGGTAAAAAAAACACGGTGGAAATTGCAGGAATTAGAGGAGTTAAACCAGGAGAAACTGTATTGTCACCTCCAGGTCATAGTGCTTTTGATGGTCCAGCAGGTTTAATAAAATATGTAACGGAATTACGAGAATTATCAGGGGGCAAACCTGTAGGATTTAAATTATGTGTGGGTAAAGCAGAAGAGTTTGAAGAAATCTGTAAAGCTATGGTTGCTGCAGATACTTATCCTGATTTTATATCGGTAGATGGAGCTGAGGGAGGAACCGGAGCTGCGCCATTAGAATTTGCCAATTTTGTTGGTATGCCACTTTATATTGGTTTAGTGATTGTCGATAAATTATTGATTAAACACGGAATTAGACAAAAATTAAAAATTATTGCATCAGGTAAGGTCTTTAATGGTTTCGGAATTATGAAAGCAATTGCTATGGGGGCGGATTTAACGCAATCTGCTCGAGCAATGATGTTGTCAATTGGTTGCATACACGCACAACTCTGTAATACCAATACTTGCCCTGTAGGTATTGCTACACAAAATAAACACTTGATGAAAGGATTAGATCCTGCAGATAAAAGTGTAAGGGCAGCTAATTATCATAAGAATACCATTCATGCTTTTCTTGAATTATTGTCCGCAACTGGTGCAAAACATCCAAATGATTTAAGCACGGATAATTTAATGCGAATGTCCGAAGATGGAGATACGCAGTCTATGACTGAGATTATAAAAGAATGGAATTACATTAAAAAATATATCGGAGAATCTACTCCAAAACCAGTATTAAACTAGTACCAAATTACACTTATTAAGATGACTCCTAAACACGATAAAAAACTATTTCTTTTGGATGCTTTTGCTTTAATTTATAGAGCTTATTATGCATTTATTAAAAACCCAAGAGTAAACAGTAAAGGACAAAATACTTCAGCAGCATATGGGTTTACAAACGCCTTGTTAGATTTGATAAGGAAAGAAAATCCAACACACTTATCAGTAGTTTTTGATTCACCAGGTTTAACCAAACGTGCAGAAGAATTTAAAGATTATAAAGCACACCGTGAGGCAATGCCTGAAGATATTGCAAGTATGATTGAACCGATTAAGGAAATTGTACGCGCTTTTAATATTCCAATTTTAATTAGCCCTGGTGATGAGGCTGATGATATTATAGGAACAATAGCAAAGCAAGCTGAAAAGGAAGGTTTTACAACTTATATGATGACGCCTGATAAGGACTTTGCCCAATTGGTTTCTGAAAATATTTTCATGTATAAACCTAGCCGTGGTAAAAAACCTGTGGAAATATGGGGTGTGGAAGAAGTGAAAGAAAACTTTGGAGTAGAGAATCCTGAGCAAGTAATTGATTTTTTAGGTCTTTGTGGTGATAGTGCAGATAATATTCCAGGAATTCCTGGAGTTGGTCCTGTAGCAGCTAAAAAATTAATTGGGCTGTATGGATCTGTTGAAGGAATTATTGAAAATTCTGACAAGTTAAAAGGGAAGCAGAAAGAGAATGTAGAAAACTTTGCGCAACAAGGACTTGATTCTAAAAGGTTAGCAACTATCGTGCTTGATGTTGATGTGGAATTTGACGAAAAAAGCCTCGTTATGGAAGAGCCAGATGCGGATAAAATAAGAGCCATTTTTACAGAGTTAGAGTTCAAAACTATGGCTAAAAGGGTATTAGGAGAGGAGATTGTTATTCCAACTTCACAACCCGCTAAAGGACAATTAGATTTGTTTGGTGGACCAGCCATTGAATCAGAAGCGGAAGAAGTTGCAGCAACAGAAACGGCTGTTAAAACAATAGCAGATACCAAACCAATTTATGAATTGGTTGATGATAAAGCAAAACGAACAGACTTGCTCAATGCTTTATTGAAAGAAAAATCTGTTTGTTTTGATACAGAAACCACTGGAATCGATCCAATGACCGCCGAGATTGTAGGAATGTCGTTCACCTTTAAAACGGGAACAGGATATTATGTGTCTTGTGCGGCAGAGGAAAGAGCTGCAACGGTTCAAGAATTTCGAGCGTTTTTTGAAAACGAAGAGATTGAAAAAATTGCGCATAATATTAAATATGATCTCAAGATTATTGAAAAATATGATGTGCAGGTGTTGGGGCCATTGTTTGATACCATGATTGCCCATTATTTGATTACTCCTGAAGGGAAACATGGAATGGATTATTTGTCAGAACTTTATCTGAATTATCGCCCAATTTCTATTGAAACGCTCATTGGAAAAAAAGGAAAAAACCAAGGTAATATGGCAGATCTTGAACCTGCTCAAGTGACAGATTATGCTTGTGAAGATTCGGATATAACTTGGCAGTTGAAACAAATATTTCATCCTGAAATAGAAAAGGATCATTTGAAGTCACTTTTCTATGAAATGGAAATGCCTTTGGCGCGCGTGCTGAAAGATATGGAGGTTGAAGGAATTAATTTGGATGTGCCAGGTTTGGCCGTTTTTTCTAAAGAGTTAGAAGTTGATTTAATTCGTTTAGAGAAAGAAATTAAGGAGTTAGCAGGAGTAGAAGACTTTAATTTAGATTCTCCTAAGCAATTGGGCGAAGTGCTATTTGATCATATGCAAATTGATCCTAAAGCCAAGAAAACGAAAACAGGTCAGTATAAAACAGGAGAGGAAGTACTTTCAAAATTAGAGCATAAACATGAAATTATTCCGCTAATTCTGAATTATCGTTCCCTTAAGAAACTAAAAAGTACCTATGTGGACAGTTTACCGCAATTGGTAAATGAAACAACAGGTAGAATTCATACTAGTTATTGGCAAACCGTAGCTGCAACAGGACGATTAAGTTCTCTTAACCCTAATTTGCAAAACATTCCAATTCGAACGGAAAAGGGGCGTGAAATTAGAAAATCGTTTATTGCAAGAGATGAAAATCATACTTTATTGGCGGCAGATTATTCTCAAATTGAGTTAAGAATTATTGCGGCGCTAAGTAAAGATGATAATATGATCAAGGCCTTTACTGATAAGTTAGACATTCATGCTGCTACAGCTGCAAAAGTATTTCACTTGGCTAATATTGAGGAGGTCACAAGAGAGCAAAGAAGCGCAGCAAAGGCGGTGAACTTTGGAATCATCTATGGTCAATCGGCGTTCGGGCTTTCTCAAAACTTGGGTATTTCTCGAAAAGAGGCAAAAGGGTTAATTGATAGCTATTTTGAGCAATATACCAAAATGAAATCTTTCATGAGCGATCAGGTTGATTTTGCAAGAGATCATGGTTATGTTGAAACAATCATGAAGCGTAGAAGATATCTAAAGGATATTCAGTCTGCCAATGCAATTGTTAGGGCTTTTGCAGAAAGAAATGCTGTTAATGCACCAATTCAAGGTTCTGCAGCGGATGTAATTAAGATTGCCATGATTAATATTCACAAAGTGATGAAAGAAGAGGGGGTGGCGTCAAAAATGCTGCTACAGGTTCATGATGAATTGGTTTTCGACATTGTAAAAGGTGAAGAAAAACAAATGGAGGAAATTGTGAAAAGAGAAATGGAAGCTGCAGTAAAATTATCAGTGCCATTGGATATTGATTATAAGTTTGCTGACAACTGGTTGGCGGCTCATTAAAAAGAGATTCCCGCTTGTAGGTTCGGATAGCTATGATTCATTTTTGATGATTCGTTGCTTCGTAATCGATTTTATTTTCTAATCAATTATTAATAGTATACATGTAATTGTTATGCAGCTCTCTGTCATGTAGCGAGAAAGGTAATTGAAGCTACCTCATATTCAAATTATGTTTTGGTGCTGCAAACTGCATGCGAAGACAATTTAATCCACAAAAAAAGGCCGAACAAAAAATGCTCGACCTTTTAATTTTTTATGAGAGGTAGATTACTCTACACCATCAGCATCAATAGCTTCGTCAACCATTGCATCTTCATCAATAGTTCCACCAATTTCGAATCCATTTGCATCAGCATACTCGTATTGGAATTCTACCCAACGCGTGTCAACTTCGTAATAAGCCATAAGTGCTTCTTCATAGTTTTCATATGCAGTCCACTCTTCGTCAGTCCAAGTATCTTCTGGTCTTGACATTGGATCAGCAAGATCATATAAATGATCATTTACTAAATCTTCAACAGCTTCAAACCACTCTTCAGTTAAAGTATGGAATTCAGCTCTTTTTGGCCAAGTTTTATCTTCATACAAAGCAATTGCTTTTCTACCTTCTTCAATTTTCTCTAAAGTAGCATCCAACGTTTCGTTGATTTTGTCAGCTTCAGCATCCATTTCATCCATTCGTTCAACTTCTTTGAACTTAACGTCAACCTCAATTACTTCGGCTAAAAGACCAGAAAAATATTCTTGTCCTGTTTCAGATAATCCTTCTGCGAAACCTGCTGCAGCGTCATGGATTTCATCCGTACCAGCATCCTCAGTTAGGATATCACTCATATCAATATCATTAAGTGCATCCGCAAGTTCTGAAGATCTGTCTCCACATGAACCTAATAATAATACCGTTGCAGCTACTCCTGCCAAATAAACTCTTTTCATCTTATTTTTTTAAAATTTTTATCGCCAATCCGGACGATTACTAAAAACAAAGATGCATTCTTTTTTTTTAATCTCAATAAACTTTAATGAAAATATTATAACGATCTAAACCTTAATCGTTTAAAATAATGTTTCAAGGATAAAAACTTCATCAAAAATCAAGGAATTATATCAAATCAATAAATTTTAAATCATTGATATTTAGCTAGTAACAAGAAAAAGTGTTTCTGTTTGAAATATATTATAATCTGATTCGTCATCAGTAAAAAGAATAAGGGCAAAACCCTTAACCCATTTAGTTGTTATAACAACTAAATGAAACAGAAGGAATAAAACATGAGGCAATTATTATTTACAACTATTTTAATCGCAATTTTGGCCTTAATTGAGTGGTATACCTATGGCGCTTTAAAGTCTAGATGGAATACATACAAATTGTGGTTTAAAAAAACATTAAAGATTGGCCATTTAACCCTGATGGGGTTATCAATCATTGGTTTTTTAACTTTAATATTCTTATCTGGTAAACTACCTTTTTGGATTTTTAATTTCTTTTTTGCTTTCGTTATTATCAACCTCATTACAAAAACTGTTTTGGCAGTGTTTCTCATTTTTGATGATGTGGTTAGAGGTGGACGTTGGGTTTATAAAAAGGTGTCACCCACAAAATCAGTGGAGGTAAATTCAGATGAGGGAATTTCAAGGTCTGATTTTATATTGAAATCTGGAATTATAGCAGCTGCAGTTCCTGCAATTTCCCTTTCAACAGGAATGATAGTGGGGCCTTATAAATACACATTGCATCAACCAACTGTTAAATTACCAAATTTGCCAGCTAGTTTTAATGGGCTTAAAATTGTTCAAATTTCAGATATACATTCGGGCAGTTTTTATAATAAAGAAGCGGTAAATAGAGGCATTGATTTATTGCTAGCGCAACAACCTGATATTATATTTTTTACAGGAGACTTGGTAAATGATTCGGCAGAAGAGATGACCAATTATATGGATGTTTTTTCGCGTCTTTCGGCTCCACTTGGCGTGTTTTCAATATTAGGAAATCATGATTATGGCGACTATGGGGATTGGGAAAATGAGGAAGCAAAGGCCACTAACTTGAATCGAATTAAAGAAATTCATGCAGAATTGGGGTGGAGGTTATTGTTAGATGAACATGTTTATATCGAAAAAGGGGCAGATAAAATTGCATTAATTGGCGTAGAGAATTGGGGGGCAGGTTTTCACCAAATAGGAGATTTAGCTGAGGCTTATAATGGATGCGAGGCGCCTGTAAAACTATTGCTTTCTCACGATCCAACGCATTGGGATGAAGAAGTTCGAAAACGCTATAAAGACATTGATATTACTTTTAGCGGTCATACTCACGGCGCTCAAATGGGGGTAGAAACGGGTGGATTTAAGTGGAGTCCTATTAGTTTGCGATATGATAAATGGGCAGGGTTATATCAAGAAGAAAATCAATATTTATATGTGAACCGAGGATACGGCTTTTTAGGTTATCCAGGGCGTATAGGGATTTGGCCCGAGATTACTGTAATGACTTTAAATTCATAAGTACTATGCACGGACGTGTTAGAATATTACCATTTATCATATTGGGCTTAATTGCTTTGTTGGAGATATATGCTTATTATGGTTTTGAGGCAACTGTAGCTGCATATCCTACAGGATTAAAAAGTACAGTTTACGGTGTTTATTTCTTCTTTATGGGAATTTCTGCCATCTCTCTAGTTGTTATATTCGGAATGGGAAATAGGTTGTCAAAATCATTTCGAAATTTCCTTTTTGCAGGTGTTTTTATAAACTTATTTTCACTGCTCGTTTTCGATATTTTTGTTCTGCTTGATGACGTTAGAAGGCTGGGGTATTTATTATTTCAATCTAATGATTTAACGCGCTCTCCACTGCTTATTTCTATTGGTCTAGTAATGGCTACAATTCCAAATATTTTATTCTTATTGGGAATGCTAATTGGTCCATATCGTTATCGCGTAAAAGAAACTACAATACAATTACCTAATTTGCCTTCATCTTTTGAAGGATTAAAAATTGTTCAAATTTCTGATATTCACTCTGGAAGTTTTTACAATAAAAAAGCGGTTAATAAAGGAGTGGACTTAGTGCTTGCTCAAAAACCTGATGTTGTATTTTTTACTGGAGATTTGGTAAATGATGATGCTACAGAAATGGACCCATATAAAGACGTATTTGCTCGAATAAAAGCTCCGCTAGGCGTTTTTTCAATATTAGGCAATCATGATTATGGCGATTATGTGCAATGGCCAAGTGAACAAGCCAAAATAGATAATTTGAACGCGTTAAAGGCCGTGCACAGCGACATTGGCTGGCGACTTTTATTAAATGAGCATCTTTATTTAGAGCGAAACAATGAAAAAATAGGGCTTATAGGAGTTGAAAATTGGGGGGTTGGATTCCACAAAGTTGGAGATTTAGCAGAAGCTTATAATGGATGTGAGGCACCAGTAAAACTGTTACTCTCTCACGATCCAACGCATTGGGACGAAGAGGTAACAACAACCTATCATGATATAGATGTTACATTTAGCGGACATACTCATGGTGCACAAATGGGCTTTGAAATTGGTAAATATAAATGGAGCCCGATTACTTTGCGCTATAAAAAATGGGCAGGCCTCTATCAGCTCAAAAATCAATATATGTATATCAATCGAGGTTTTGGGTTTTTAGGTTATCCTGGTCGTTTAGGAATTTGGCCCGAGGTGTCTGTTATAAGGCTTACAGCAGGTTAAAATCTATAAACTATTTGCGTCTTTTCCATTAACCTTACCTGCGTAATGTGGATCGCCCAGTTTTAAAAGCAGGTGTTTGTATTGCGAAAAATTATTGCGATAGGTTCGTTCTTTACGTTCCAAGTAATTATAAAATCCAACTATACCTCTTTCTCTTTCTGGAATGATTTTATCCGAATATCGATCACGCCAACGAACAATTGCATGCGCAAGATCTTTTGGCCTAAACAGTTCTGATCGTAAGGTGCTTTTATAAATTTTTCCACCAGATAATTGAATGTAATTTCCACCACTTTTAAATGATTCACCAAAATCATATTTATACCAATTTTTTAGTATTAATAGATTTAAATAATTTGCGGCAACTACTTCTGCTCGGTAAAATTGTTTGTGCCAAACCCTAATGTTACTGTACTTACGTCCGCGTCCTTCAATCATTGGTGTTAATTCGCGTGAATCAAGAAAATATGCTTTTCCAGATGCTTTGCGCGCATCTTTGAATTTTTCATAAATGCCATGACGGCTTCGTACCCTATTGCGGCGTGTTGGATCAACATTAAATAATTCGTCGTTAATTTGAATAGCCATAAATTCTGCAATGGCTTCAAAAAATGCGAGAGAAGGATCCTCTAAAAAGTCATGTGTTCCGCCAGTGTTGTGTACTTTCCAAACGGGAGTATAAATTCTGGAATAGAACCATTGGTGCACAGCTTCATGTGTTAATTCTCTTAAAATCCAATCTCTGGCTTTTTGTTTTGAATCTCCAGTATCATCTGTCATATCCTTAAAAGGATTGATCCATTGTTTGTCTTTATAAAGCCAAAACCAGCTGCGTGAAATGCGCACAAATCCGCCTGGAGGAGACCAACCTTTATTGTTGTGCGTTCCTTTACCATCAGGCCAAACCAATTGAAATTTAATAGCACCTGCATTCCATTCGCGTAATAGATTATTGATTTTGCTGTAGCCAACCAGCATTTGTGCGCTTCTAGTATCCTTATAACGGGTACTCATATTAACGGTCCATCTGCTATCTTCAACCTCATCATAGGTGTGTGTTATGTCAACGGTGTCACCCTTGTATTTTTCGGTTATAATAGTTGATTTACGCAAGGCCAATCCACTATCCACAATTTTAGCTTTAGCATTTGAAAATTGCACGACATATTTAAAACGCCGTGCTTTTTTATAACCAATTCTACTTTTGTCAATTGGACTTTTTACAATTTTAACGGCTCCATTTGAGTCTGTCACACCTGATCCCCAAGCTACCCAACCTCCATTATTTAAAGTAGATGCGAATAGAATAATGCGTATTCCAATTAATGGCTCAATTACGGATTCTTCTCCTGGATTTTGTACGAATAAATCATTTTTAACCCTTACGGTTATGTTTACTTTCCACGCCATATTATTTGATTTTTTTTAGGTTTCTGACATAGATAGGAGAATTATTGAAGTTCTCTGTCTCAAATTATATTTTGAGACAATTTTTTTTGAGTAATATCAGAAAGATATGCTGCCCAATCTTTTAAGAAATTAGCAGGTTGATAAAGTTTGTTAAATCGAAAAAAATAATAACCTATGATAATAAGATTTAATACTTTTCGTTCACAACGCAAAACTCACCTCTTATGATAATTATTGATCGCAGAAATCACAAGAACGAAAAAACTTCGTTTTTTAAAAGGACAATTACAACTACAATATTACTTCTAGCAGCAATACCGATTTATTCACAAACTGAAGGATTGGAAAAAAATCCATACATCTACACAAAAAATAGTTTTAAAGTTTCCCTTGGAAATGGTTTTAATAGAACAAAGTTTACCGTTATAGATGGAGTGGATAAACCACGTGCGGGAGTTGGCTTAGCTCCTCGGTTAAATTTTGATTATAGGTTTAGCTTAGGAGATCATTTTGGTATTAATATAGGTGCAGGTTTAGGTGCTTTTCCATTTCGGTATAAGGTAGATGCAAAGGAAGGTTTTTATGGAACAGAAGGGTGGAATTATTTTCAAATTACAGAATACCAATTGCATAGTGGATTGAATATAGGGTTAGATTATAATTATTGGCTGAATGATAAGTATAGTTTAATGTCTGGTGTAGATGTTGGAGGAATAGCAATGGGTGGTTTATATTCACAAATAGGTTCTTATGGTGAAACCGTTCAAGAATATGGCTTAGTGTTGAATGCAGAGTCTGGATTGATCCCATACCTAAGGTTGTCAACTGGAGTAAATCGCGTATTGAAAAATGACAATTTATTAGGTTTGTCACTGTCCTATGAATATTTTTTACAACCAGTTTTTACAGGGAATTATACTATGTATAATAATACGTCTAGTGGAACAATAACCAGTAAAGGTCATAATATTGGACTTACTTTAGGGTATACTTTTACGCGTGCAAAAAAAATGAAACGGGCAGAAGATCTAACCATTCATTCAGATGATATTTCATTTAAAGACGCAAAAAAGAAATTTAAAAAAGACAAACGATATATTGATCCTAAAAGCACCTTTTTTGATGTGTCATCAGGAATGTTGTTCGCTCGAAACCAATCTGGATTTGGAGATCATTTGTTAAAATCGGGAAGTTTTGCCTCTTGGATTGTTTCTGCAAATGTTGAAAAAGGAATTAAAAATAATTTTTTTTGGCAAGCAGGTTTATCAATTTCTGAAACTTGGTCTTATATAAGAATTAATCGCCCAGACACTTTTTGGTCTTTTGGTGGAAATGAATTTGTTTCTGTTCAGGCTTCATTTGGTGTAGGAACTCGGTTGATTAGTAAAAAATCTAACATCAATTTTTTAAATGTATCAGCAGGTTTAAGTGTAGGTGCTCATGCTTCGCCACAAGGCCCCTCAGGCTTTTCAAGCGGTAGTGGAGAACAAGACGGTGAAACGCAGTACCAATTTAGAGTTGATTATACAACTAAACGCAATATTTATCCAACAGTTTATTTAAATTTAAGTAGAGACTTTCAAATGACTAAGTCTCTTTATCTTTCATTAGACTATCGCTTTAATTTAGGTTTGACGAATATTGTTGAAGGTGATGTTGAGTATAGCGAGCAACCCGACTTGAGTAATGTGCTTTATGATCAAATTAATATTAAAGGTACATCAAATGCATTTCAATTAGGGATTAAATATAAATTGTCTCCAAGGTCAAAATAATCAATACCTTTGCTTTTGATTGATAAAATTTAACCTCATGAAAGAAGTAATTGAAGAGTTTTATACTGCCTTCCAAAATAAGGACGTTGAGAGAATGGTTTCTTTTTATCATGACGATATTGAGTTTACAGACCCGGCATTTGGAGATTTGAAAGGAGAGCACGCCAAAAATATGTGGCGAATGCTAATTGCGCGTGGTGCAGATTTAAAACTGGAATTCTCAAATGTTTCGGCTGATGAGAATTCTGGGAAAGCCCATTGGGAAGCTCAATACACTTTTACCCAAACAGGACGCAAGGTCATAAATAAAATTGATGCCCAATTCACTTTTAAAGATGGTAAAATCATTCGACATGTTGACACCTTTAATCTCCACACATGGGCAAAACAAGCTTTAGGGTTTAAAGGTTTGCTTATTGGGGGAACGAGTTTTTTCCAACGAAAGTTAAATAGTCAAGCTAATCAACGATTGGTAAAATTTGAAATGAAGAATGGAAAAGCTTAATCTATCCAATCAAATAGGTGATTTTTGGGAGTGGTTTAATCTTAACCTTCCATTGCTTGAATCGGTAATCCAAACAGGTGGACATCCTAAAACAGATGATATTGTTGGCATTTTGGATCAACATGTGCTAGGAATGGGTAAAATTAAATGGGAAATCGGTAATCCACAACCCAATCAGTTTTCTTTTACACTTTCTCCAAATAATGAGCGAGACTTATTAAAGGTAACTAAAGCAATTATTTCTGAAGCACCACAAGCAGGTGGGTGGACATTCTTTTATGCCGCACAAGCTACAGGCGCATTACAATTGCAGGTTTATGATCATAATATGGATGTTCAAAACATTGATGCTAACCCTTGGCGTGTTGTTTTAACTGATGCGGATGCTGGCAAGTGTGAATTAACGTTAGAGGCTGCAAATATTCAGCATTTAGATGAAGATACGCAAATGATTGCTGCTGATTTGGTTTTAACTTCTCTTTTGGGTGAGGAAGAAAAAATTAATCAACTTGCTGGTCTTGAGTTAGTTTTTGAATTGGAAAAGTCAGATGAAGCGTATTGTTTTCCGCTTACCGAGTTACCTCAAAATTTATAATAACAGAACTTAATGTTAAGTCGCTAACTCTTTGTTTATAAGAGGTGCTAGATGCGTGCTTAATAATTTGTTGATTTTAAGTTGTTTATAACCCCGCTCTATTCACATATCGGTAACATTAGATTACTCATTCTTAATACCTTAATAATATCGCATTAACAGCCCTTTATTTTTTCCAGCGGATATTTGCATCATATTATTTAAAAAGATAAAAATGAAAAAAAATGTAATCTTGGTTATGGCTATCGCAATTGGTAGTTTAACTACGTTCAACTCTTGTAAAAAGAAAGGGTGTACAGACGAAACTGCGACAAATTATAACGAGGAAGCAAAAAAAGATGATGGTTCTTGTGTTTTCGCCGATCCAACTGAATTTATAATTTCAGAAAACATTACAACCAATACAACTTGGGAAACAGGTAAAACTTATATTCTTGCAGATCGAATTGCTGTAACTGCTGGTGCAACTTTAACAATTCAGCCAGGTGTTATCGTAAAAGGTGAAGCAGGAACAGGTGCTAATGCAACTGCTTTAATTATTGCAAGAGATGCAAAAATTATGGCTCAGGGAACAGCAACTCAACCAATTATTTTCACATCAATTGCTGATGAAATTCAACCAGGACAAATTGCTTCTCCAAACTTACCAACTGATTTAGATGGTTTATGGGGTGGTTTAATTGTATTAGGTAATGCAACTATCTCTGCAGATGCTGCTTCAGTTCAAATTGAAGGGATTCCAGTTTCAGATGCAAACGGACTTTATGGAGGAACTCAAGATGCTGATAACTCAGGAGTTATTTCATATGTTTCTATTCGTCACGGTGGAGCAAACATTGGAGAAGGAAATGAAATTAACGGATTAACTTTAGGTGGTGTTGGTTCAGGAACGACTATTGATCACGTTGAAATTATCGCTAATCAAGATGATGGAATTGAGTGGTTCGGTGGTACAGTTAATGTAAACAACGCTGTCGTTTGGAATGCTGGTGATGATGCAATCGATACAGATCAATCTTGGGCTGGTACTTTGAATAATTTCATTGTTATCAATGCTGGAGATGAGTGTTTCGAATTAGACGGACCAGAAGGAGCTTATGAAGCAAAGCATACAATTAAAAACGGATCTGTAAAAGCTGCTGATGCTGATGGATTGGTTGATTTAGATGCAAATTCATTCGTAGACATGATGAATATCTACTTCTTTGAATTATCTAGCGGTCAAGATTTTGATCAAATTCCAACAGATTTTGGATGTACTTTCTCTTCTTTAGAAGCTACAATTCCTGATGGTGAAGCCGTAACGGATTATTTCATGGACGGTTCTGATGCTTCTGTAACTGCTGTTGCAAGCGGAGCAAATACTGTAGGAGCAACAAAATCAGAATTTGCAGGTTGGTCTTGGGCTGATATTGATGGGGCTTTAACAGACTTCTAATCAGAAGTTAATATTATATAAAGCAAATTTTCTTTTTGATGACTCGTGAGTTCTTTGTTGATGAACTCACGAGTTTTTATCATTAAACTAAATAAGTTCGTAATGAAAAAAATCAAACAACTTTTTTTATTCATTTTATGTTTCTCCGCATTAAGCGCAATTGCACAAAACGGTACTATTCGAGGAACTATTTTTGATGAAGATTCTGGCGAGCCAATACCTTTTGCTAAGGTTTTGGTAGAAGGAATGGGGACAGGTGCAAATGCAGATATGGACGGTAAGTTCAGTATTAATATTGTAGCCGGAACTTATAGTCTAAAACTTTCTGCTGGAAACTACAATCAGCAAATTGTGCAAAATGTAATAGTCGTTGCCAATGAGGTTACGCTCTTAGATAATTTGGCTTTGGTTAATTTAGATAAAGAACTAGGTACAGTTGTCGTTACTGTAGAGGCGATTAAGAATACAGAAAATGCTATCCTTAAAATAAAGCAAAAACGTTCCAATCAAATTGATGCAATTTCAGGAAAAGGAATGGGCATTTTAGGAACTTCGAATGCCGCAACAACATTGGCAACCGTTCCAGGTGTTTCAATTGTCGGAGGGAAATATGTTTATATCCGTGGATTGGGAGATAGATATAATAAAACATTGTTGAATGGGATGGATATTCCAGGTTTGGACCCAGATAGAAATACGATTCAAATGGATATTTTTCCAACTAATATTTTGGAAAACATCATTATTAATAAATCATTCATTGCAGAATTACCTGCTGATTTTACTGGGGGAGTTGTAGACATATCTTTAAAAGGATTTCCTGAAAAACGTCAACGAAGTGTTGCTTTATCAGGATCATACAATCCTGCATTTCATTTCCAAAAAGAGTATTTAACCTACAATGGTGGTCAATTCGACTTTTTAGGGTTTGATGACGGGACAAGAGCAATTCCGGCGACAAAAAATATTCCATTTTTTGCTCAAGCAATTGGTAATGAAGAAAAAGCAACGCGTTACAAAGAGGTGTTGTCAGGTTTTAACCCAACAATGGCTGCTTATGAACAAATGAGTTTAATGGATTTTGGAATATCTACCTCATTTGGAAATCAATTCAATAAAGAAAAATACACCATTGGTTATAATGTAGTTGCTTCTTATAAAAACTCAACAGATTATTATAAAGATGTTGAATTTGGAAGATACGGTTTAGCAGGTAATTCCGATTCTACAAACATGCAAGTTCGTGAGCGCCAAACAGGGAGTTACGGCACCAATAATGTATTAATGACTGGTATGGCTGGGTTTGCTGTTAAAACATTAAAATCAAAGTATACTTTTAATTTATTGCATCTACAAAATGGTGAATCTAAGGCTGGGGTTTTCAATTACCTAAATTCAGATCAAGGTGCTGTTTTTAACGGATATCAGCACAATTTGGAATACAGTCAACGTTCATTAACTAATCTTTTAATTTCAGGAGAACATAGTGATTCTGCAAATGTTTGGTCAATTGAATGGAGAGTTGCGCCAACGTTGTCATTAATAAAAGACCCAGATATTCGATTTACGAGATATGAAAATAGAAATGATTCGTTGATAATAGGAACGGAAGCTGGTTTTCCAGAACGTATTTGGCGAGAGTTGAATGAAAAGAACATTGCCTCTAAGGTAGGAGCAACTAAAAAGATTAAAGTGTTTAAAAGAGATGCTAAAATCAAATTTGGAACTGCTTATACATACAAGGTGCGTGATTTCATAATTCGAAATTTTGCGTTGAATGTAAGAGATGTTAACTTAACCGGAGATCCTGATGAGTTATTCGCTCCTGAAAATATTTGGCCGCAAAATGGAGACATAACAAAAGGAACAACTTATGAAGCATCATTTTTACCTTCAAATCCTAATAAGTATAATTCCAATATTCACAGTGTAGCAGGTTATTTTTCTACTGAGTTTAACCCTTGGAAAAGAATTAAAACGGTAATTGGTTTAAGAGTTGAAAATTATACACAACGTTACACTGGTCAAGACCAATTAGGTGTGAATGTCTTTAACAATGATGTTGTTTTAAATGATTTAGGACTTTTCCCTTCGTTGAATGTTGTTTACGCAGTGAATGAAAAACAAAATTTAAGATTTTCTTACGGTGGAACAACTGCTCGTCCCTCCTTTAAAGAATTGTCTTATGCTGAAATTTATGACCCTGTTACAGGACGTACGTTTATTGGCGGATTGTTTAAAGATGAAGATGTTAATTCTGGGCAAGTATATTGGGACGGACAATTAACAAGCACAAGCATTCATAATGTTGATGTGCGTTGGGAAGTTTTTCCTAAACCTGGTAGAATTGTTTCAGTTACGGGATTTTATAAACGATTTATAAACCCAATTGAAATCGTTCAATTTTCTGCTCAAACAGGCTCTTTCCAACCTCGAAATGTAGGAGATGGGGAAGTGTTAGGAGGAGAATTTGAAATTCGTCAAAGTTTAGATGTGATTTCTAAAAAACTACAAAATTTAAGTTTCAATTTAAACTTGACTTATACTTCATCACGAATTGCGTATAGTTTAACTGAGAAAGAGAGCCGAGAAGCAAATGCTCGCACAGGTCAAATTATCGGAGAATATCGTGATATGGCAGGTCAAGCACCGTATTTAATTAATGCCGGTTTAATTTTCGGAGGTGCTAAAGAAGGTTTCGGTAAAGGTTTGTCTGCTGGTTTATTTTATAACATGCAAGGGCCAACTTTGCAGTTTGTAGGCATTGTTGATCGACCAGATATTTATTCGGTACCATTTCACAGTTTAAATTTTAATACCAATAAAGTGTTCGGAAAAGAGGATCAGTTTGTAATCGGTTTCAAAGTTCAAAATATCTTAAATGATAAAAAAGAATCGGTGTTTAGATCATTTAATGCAAATGACCAATATTTTTCAAAACTGAGCCCAGGCACCACTTTTAGTGCACGGTTTAAGTTTAATTTTTAAATAATTAATGCTGTAATTAACCTCTGTCCAAATTGGTCAGAGGTTTTTTTTGCCTTCTTTTCCCTACTTTTGGTTGCATGTTGTCACACCCTAAGTCTACTATTCCTTTTTTTGCTGTAGTTATGCTAGAACGTTGGGGGTATTATGGTGTTAGAGGTCTGTTTATTCTTTTTATTGTTTCTGAGATTACAGCACCCGAAGAGTATGCAATAAGTGCTTTTGGGTGGGGCACCACAATAATCGTTCTTGGATATTTGATTGGCGGTATTGCATGTCGACTAGGAACGCCAAAAATGATTTCTTTAATTGGTTTAGGGGTGCAAACCATTGCAACATTGATAATTGCCTTTAGCTACGGAAAAGAAATGGCTAGTTTGGGTTATATATTAATGGGGATCGGTACAGGCCTTTTACGCACAAGTATTTTGACATTTTTAGCGCAGCTTTATCAACGTTCTAAATTGTTGGATTCAGCCGTTCAAGTCAACTATATAATGTCAAATATTGGTGGTTTTTTAGGCGGTTTAGTTATTGGTATAGTGGGATCATTGTATGGATTTAGAGCAGGATTATTACTTAGTGGAATAATTTTTTTAAGCGCATTTACAGTCTTGTGTTTTACAATAGCTGTTAAAAGTGAGTTGACTCCAGAACGTGAAAAACCAGTAAAAGGAAACGTTTTAATTGTATTACTTGCCGTGGTGTTAATAGCCGTTAGCTTTTTAGTTTATGATAACGCTACAGCAAATATTGACTATTTTCTTTCAACAACTGATATGTTGGTGTTAGCCGAATTTCCAGTGTTTAGTTGGGATTATGTGTCCGCCATAGCAACAGCGATTTTGGGAATAGCATTAGCTATTTTTTACTCCTATAAAAAAGTTGCAACTACAATACAATTGACTATTGGTTGCATATGTGCGGCAATAGCGTATGTAATATTACTAGCAGGTTTTGAAGGGGCAAGGGGAGAATCAATAAGCACCTTTTTTATTGGGTTTTATGCATTAGAGAGTTTGGCTACATTGTTTATTCGAGCGCCGCTAGAGGCTTATGTTGTTCGCAAGTTTGACATTCGTTACAGTCCATTAATTATTGGTCTAATTTATATTGTAATAATGCTTGTGCCAGAAGTTGGAGCCATAACTACTTTTGAAAATAGTGCAATTACATTATCCTTAACAGTAGCAATATTTTTAGCATTTGCAGTAATATTTATAGGGTTATATTTCAGGTATAAGCAAAAAATTGAAAATGAATCTGAGTTATTAGATACTCCAATACAGCTGTAGTTTGCACAATAATCAACTTATAGAATAAATTCTTTTGCTTATTTTGCAACTATGACAAGCCACCCAATTACTTCCATTCCATTTTATACTGCTGTAGTATTTGAGCGAGCAGGTTATTATGGG
Source organism: uncultured Crocinitomix sp. (assembly GCA_937136425.1). Classification (GTDB taxonomy): domain Bacteria; phylum Bacteroidota; class Bacteroidia; order Flavobacteriales_D; family Crocinitomicaceae; genus Crocinitomix. The sequence goes on along the minus strand of CAKZON010000070.1, from coordinate 76,257 downwards.
TTAAGGGCAATTTTTGTTCTATTTCTAGTTAGTAATACAATCAATCTCACAAATATGGAGGCGATTCAGTTTTACAGCTGGGGAACCGCATTGGTAGCGTTAAGTAGTGTGGTTGGTGGACTTTTAGGATTAATAGGTCAACCCAAGTTATTATCCATAATAGGGATAGGTGTACAAGTGCTATCTTCATTTCTAATTGGAATGAGTCAAACCAAAGATTTGGCTTTTATAGGTTTTCTTTTATTGGCTTTAGGAGCGGGAATTACACGCTCTAACATTATGCCTTTTTTAGGACAGTTGTACCAACGGTCGAGGTTGTTAGATTCAGGAATGATGATTCATTATATGATGGTTAATATTGGCGCATTTGCTGGAATAGCTTTCATTAGCGCCGTTGCAATTAGGCATGGTTATAAAACTGCATTTATATATTGCGGGTTTGCTTATTTACTCTCCTTTATCGTACTGTTTTTTACGAACGCAACTAAAAGTGATTTCGTTCGAAAATCTGAAAAACCCAATAATCTATTTCCAATAATTATTGTTGTTGCTTTAATTGGTTCTGCCCTTTATTGGCTTTCTTTTGAGCATATTATGTTTCATCTTACCATGGCAACACATAATTTGGATACAAATGTTATAAGTGAATTGATAAAGGATGGCGGTTCAAATTTAAATCTGATTGTTATCGTTGCAACTACATTGGTATTGGCACTTTATTACTCCTTTACTAAAGTTTCTACTGCACTGCAATTGGGGATTGGCTTTCTGTGCGCTCTAATGGCTTATCTATTTTTATTGCCTATTGATTTTTATCGGCCAGAATCTGCTCCATTGGTGAATTTACTGTTGGGTTTTTATATACTGCAAAGCATAGCTGAGGTTTTTATAGGTCCTCCAATTAGTTCATACGTTGTGCGTAAATTAGATGTTAAGTATAGCCCTATTGTATTGGGCGGTATTTACTTGTTAACTGCACTAATTATAAAAGCTGGTGCTAATAATGACTATGAAAGCGTTGGCAGCACGTTGAATATTGCTTTGGTAGTTATGATATTGTTCTCTGCTGCTTTCTTTGTGCTCTTTTATATCAATAAAAACAGTGAGCCAAATGATTTTGAAGAGGACGATTTTGGTACAGCTGACTTTTAAGTCTTGAAAGGAAGGTTGAGTGCCTTCAATTTTAGCACATTATCCATAAACCATTCATCCTTGGCATTTCGCATTTATATAATCTTCTTTACGGCGTCAAATTAAAACCGTATTATTATTGTCTATTAAAGAAAACATAAACCAATGAAAGTAAATCTTATCATCCGCGTACTTATCGTTCTTGTAGCATTTTCCTATTCAACAGATGCCTTAGCGCAAAGAAAGAAGAAGAAAAAGAAAGGTGAAATGGAACAGACTGCTCCTCCTCCCTCAAAAAAAGGAGATATCAAACCATATTCAAAAGTAATTACAAAAGATGCTGAAACAGATGAGGGGTTGTTTAGTGTTCATAAAATTGATAAAGAGTATTTCTATGAAATTCCAGATAGTTTGTTTGGACGTGAAATGCTAATGGTAACAAGAATTGCTAAAACTGCAGCCGGACTTGGTTTTGGTGGAGGAAAACAAAATGAGCAAGTATTGCGTTGGGAGTGGAAAGAAGATAAAGTACTGTTAAGAGTAGTGTCTCATAGAGTAGTTGCTGCAGACTCATTACCTGTTCATGAAGCAGTTGTAAATTCGAATTTTGAACCAATTATGCATATGTTTCCAATTAAGGCGTTTGGTAAAGATTCTAGTTCTGTTGTTATTAATGTAACTAAGTTGTTTTCAACAGATATTAAAGCACTAGGTTTACCCGCTTGGACACGAAAACAATATAAAATATCACGATTAGATGCAGATCGTTCATATATTGAAAAAGTAAACAGTTATCCTATTAACGTAGAGTCTCGTCATGTAAAAACTTATGCATCAAGTGCTCCCCCATCTAATGCTAGTTTGGGGTCTATTTCGGTTGAAATTAGTAATTCAATGATTTTGTTACCAGAGGTTCCAATGCAACGCCGTTACTTCGATCAACGGGTAGGTTGGTTTACTTCTTCGCAAACTGATTATGGTTCTGAAGCGCAAAAAAGTGAATCTGTTCGTTATTTAGACAGATGGAGGTTAGAAGTGAAGCCTGAGGATATGGAGAAGTTCAAAAATGGTGAATTAGTTGAACCTGTTAAACCGATCATTTATTATATAGACAGAGCAACACCCAAAAAATGGGCTAAATATTTAAAGCTAGGAATTGAGGATTGGCAAGTAGCATTTGAAGCTGCAGGATTCAAAAATGCGATTATTGCAATGGATGCACCAACACCAGAAGAAGATCCTGAATGGAGTCCAGAGGATGCGCGTTATTCAGTGGTACGCTACTTAGCTTCGCCAATTCCAAATGCAAATGGTCCGCATGTAAGTGATCCTAGAAGCGGTGAAATTATTGAGTCTGATATTAATTGGTATCACAATGTAATGACCTTATTAAGAAATTGGTTCTTTGTGCAAACAGCTGCAATTAATGAAGATGCAAGAGGAACAGAATTTAAGGATGAAATTATGGGACGATTGATTCGTTTCGTATCAGCACACGAAGTTGGTCACACACTTGGATTACCTCATAATATGGGAAGTAGTGTTGCTTATCCGGTAGATTCTTTACGTTCATCTTCTTTTACAGATCAATATGGAACAGCACCTTCAATTATGGATTATGCAAGGTTCAATTATATTGCACAACCTGAAGATAAAGGAGTTGCACTTATGCCAAACATTGGAGTTTATGATAAGTATGCAATCAATTGGGGATATCGTCCAATCTTAGATGCTGAAAATGCAAAGGATGAAAAAGCAACGTTAGATCAATGGATTTTAGAACATGCGGGTGATCCACTTTACAGGTTTGGAAAGCAACAATTTGGTGTAATTGATCCAAGTTCACAAACTGAGGATTTAGGTGATGATGCCATGAAAGCGAGCGAATATGGAATTAAGAACTTAAAACGAATCCTTCCAAACTTAATCAAATGGACAGGGAAAGATGGAGAAAATTACGAAGAGCTGTCGGCAATTTATGATCAAGTTGTTGGACAATTTAATCGATATATGGGACACGTTGCAGGTAATATTGGTGGTATTTATGAAAACTATAAAACGTTCGATCAAGAAGGGGCTGTTTATACACATGTTCCAAAAGAAAAGCAAGAACGTGCAATGCAGTTTTTAGATGAGCAATTGTTTCAAACACCAACTTGGTTATTGGATCAAAACATTTTTAATAAAATAGAATTTGATGGCGCAATAGAGCGTATGCGGAAGTTGCAAGGTAGAACATTAAGCAACATACTAGATTTAGGAAGATTGGCAAGAACAATAGAGAATGAAGCTATAAATGGAGATGATGCCTATACGATAATTGAACTAATGGAGGATTTACGCGGAGCAGTTTGGACAGAATTGAAAGCCGGTGGAACGATTGACGTTTACCGTAGAAACCTTCAACGTGCGCATATCGATCGTTTGGCTTATTTAATGACGGAAGAACAAATGAAGATTCCGGCAGAGTTCCGCCGCTACTTTATCCGTACTGACGTAAATGCAAGTCAGTCTGATATTCATGCGGTTGTGCGTGCAGAATTAAATGAACTTAAGAAACAAATTAAATCAGCAATTGGTCGTACTTCTGACAAAATGAGTAAATATCATTTACAAGATGCTATTGTTCGAATTGATTTGATTTTAGATCCTAACGGATAAGCGTAGTTTGAATATTGTAAATTGCTGAATTCCAAAAGGAAGCTGAGGTAACTTTGTAACCGGATTTAACGTAATGATTATATATACAACAAATCATTATGAAAAATCCACTTCTGTATTTAAAAGAGAAAGAGCATCAACATGCATTTTATGCAGTGGCTATCTTTATTATGTTAACAACTTTATTTTTTTTATTGGTGAGTTTAAAGTCACCAGTGAAAGAAGTTGAGGAGGTTGAGCCAATCGAAGCTGTTATTGAGGTTAGTTTTGCAGAGCCTGCTTCTGCTGGGTCAGAGGCTGCTTCTCAAAATAATTTGACAAAAGAGGTTGTTGAAGATATTGCCGTGCAAAATGAACCTAGCGTTACTACACAGACTGCTGCTACCAATAATGTTGATCAGGCATTTAATTTTAACCCTTCAAGCGGAACAGTAGATGGACCAAAATTTGGAGATAATGAAGGAAATGATATTGTTGATTCAGGACCAGCACATGCGGGAATTTCAAGTCGTTCAATGCTAAAAGAACCTATCTTTAATACTAATTTACAAGAAGAGGGTGAAATTGCATTGAAACTTTGGGTTGATGCAAATGGATTTGTTGTAAAAACATTGCTTGATGCTGACCATTCTAATAGTGGAAGTCAGTTTTTAATTCGTGAAGCAATAAAGGCCGCTAAAACAATGCGCTATAATTCTAAAGAAGGTGCTCCTTCAGAATTTGTTGGCACTAAAATATTTAGTTTTAAGAAAGCTTAGTTCGCTACGCATGTCTATAAAAAGGGTAAATTTGTAAGCTACTATGACCCTTAAAGATAAAATAGCCGAACTTCCCTCAGGTATCAAACCTGCATTTGGTAATGACTTGCGTGAAATGCAAGAAGATATCTACTATTACTTTACCGAATTAGATCAATTTGAGGTATTAAAGGTGGAACAAACGGGTGAGGCAGATCGAATGATTTTAGCGGCTTGTTTAACCACAATGCAGGATCCTATTTTTAAAATTATGGTGGCGCACACCTGGCAACGTGATTTGGCTTTTGACGAACAATGGAGTGAGTTTGAAACCGTTGAAGAAGGAGTTATATTTCGCTTTTTAACTTGGGATGATGAATATATCTCAGGTGAAATTTGGTTTGAACGAGCTAAACAAGAAGTGCAATAATGCCTAAAATTAAGGTGGTGTTGTTTGGCGGTGGTCCTGCTTGCTTAATAGCAGCCTATCATTTAAGTGAAAAATATGATGTTCATATTTTTGAAAAAGGAAAAAGACTGGGGCGCAAATTCTTAGTGGCTGGTAATGGCGGCTTTAATCTTACCAATGAGGCGCAAGGTGCAGACTTGCAACAGGTTTATTCTAATCATCCAAAGCTACATAAAGCATTAGCAGAATTTAATACTTCAGACACGCGTAATTGGTTATCTAAAATTGGTGTAGAAACCTTTGTTGGGTCAAGTGGTAGAGTTTTTCCAAAAAAGGGAATTAAACCAGCAGATGTTCTTAAGCGAATTATAAAAGTGTTGGAAAAAAAAGGAGTTCAAATTCATTTAAACCACAATTTTATTGGATTTAATAATAATGCGAAACCAATTGTAAAATCAAACGAAAATGAGATAGTTGTTGAGGCTCATCATTATGTGTTTGGATTAGGTGGTGGCTCATGGACTAAAACAGGATCCAACAGCTTGTGGATGTCATCCTTTCAGGAAATTGAAGTGCAAACATTACCTTTTCGATCGTCTAATTGTGGAATTGATGTTATTTGGGATCGTGAATTTCAAGAAAAATTTGGAGGCACACCGTTAAAAAACATTGCTATAAGTGCATATGAGCATAGCTATAAGGGAGAGGCTGTAGTTACAGGGTATGGACTAGAAGGAAATGCAATTTATCCATTAGTTCCGGCTATAAGAGAAGCTTTAACAAAAAATGAACGAGCATACATTACAATAGATTTTAAGCCGAATAGCAGTATTGAAATGTTGCAGTCAAAAGTACCTGAGGTAGGAATCAAACCAAAAAATTATGCCTACACGTTTAATATTAGCAAGGCCGTGCAACAAATTGCCAAAAAGGGGCTAAGTAAAGCTGATTATTTAAACCCTCATAAATTTGCAGCAAGTTTAAAAACAATCGTGGTTCCAATTAATGGATTAAGACCTGTAGAGCAAGCAATTTCAACTGTTGGCGGAATAGCAATGACGGAGATTGATGAGCAATTCGGTTTAAATAATTATCCGCAAATTTCAATTATTGGGGAGATGTTGGATTGGGACGCTCCTACAGGAGGTTTTTTATTGCAAGGATGTTTTTCGACCGGTTATGTTGTTGCACAAAAATTAAACGAACAATCGAATTTATAAATAGTAAACTATGTCAACTACTAGCTTTTTTGAAGAAAATTTCAAGCAAATAAATTACAATAAAGAAAGTTTCAGAAACACTGTTTATGAGGCATGTACATTTGAGAATTGTAACTTTGCTAAGGTTAATTTTATTGATTTAGCTTTTGAGGAATGTGAATTTATTAATTGTGACTTTACAGGCGCCTTTTTAAATGAAACAGCTTTTAGAGAGGTTAGTTTTGTTGGTTGTAAAATGATTGGACTCAACTTTGAAGGTGTTAACCCTTTTCGGTTAAAAATGGATTTTGAAGAGTCTATTTTAGATTATGCCATTTTTCATGGAATGAAGTTGATAGGTGTAAATATGATTAACTGTTCTCTAAAAGAATGTGATTTTACTAGAGCAAATTTTCAAAAAGCTATTTTTACTGGTTCTAATTTAACAAATGCCCTTTTTGAGCAAACTAATCTAATAGAAGCTGATTTTCGTTCAAGTGAAAATTATTCGATTAATCCAGGATCAAATCAAGTAAAAGGAGCAAGGTTTTCTAAAGATGGTCTTATGGGGCTTTTACGAGAATTTAAGATTAAGGTAGAAGATTGAGTCTTTTTATTGGGTTTTTACTTCTTCATTAACAAAGTGTTACGTTTTGTCGATTAAAAATACACTTTATCGATTTATTATGCACGCATATCTAATTTGGCACATTCTTTGTCTAAGTTGATTTAAATTTGTATCAAATACTAGGCTATGAAAATGACCCAATGTCAAATCGGAAAAATAGGATTAATTGATAACGATATCATAATGGTTGATATCGAGTCAGGAATGGAAATTGGAATTGAACATATTTATGAATTTCGAAATGTGGCAGTTGATTTAGTGGACGAGCAAAGAAAATTGTATTCAATAGTGAGTTACGGCGCCTATTCCATACCAACTAAAGAAGCGCGCGAATTTTGCGGACGAGAAGAGGTCAATAATAATCATATTTTGGCGAGAGCAGTAGTCGTTCATGGCTTAGGACAAATGATTATTGCAAAGCATACTATTAAACAAAGAAAATCAAGTGTACCCACAAGAATTTTTACTGATACCAAAAAAGCAAAAAAGTGGGTGAAAGAACTTCGTTCAAAAAATAATGATTATCAATTGATTAGTAATTACAGCTAAAAAGTAAAAAGAATTTAATCTACCAATATTAGGGATTAGTCGACTGAATTTATATATTAGCGCCTGAATTACTACTATAGTTGTTACCACGAATAACACTACGATTATGCTTAAACCTAGGTTCAAGTAAATCGATTACCACGCAAAAGGGCTCTAAACTAATTATCCTTTCAATTACTAGTTGTTAATATTATGCTAATTATTAGCGACATTGATTAGTTTGTTAGTATATCCTTAAATAGGGTTTTGATTAAAGAGTATTGAATGATTGAATGTGAAAAATCGACAGTAAGTTTGCTAGAGAATAATATTCTCTTTATTAATGTGGGAGGGGATCAAGAATTTAGTTTACGAGATTATAAAGAAATTAGAGTTGCCTCTATTCGCCTAGCAAATAATAAAGACGTTTTTAACCTCATAAATCTTGGGGATAAAACTATTCCAGATAAAGAAGCAAGAGAAGCTTGTACGAAGGAAACTGGTGCTGGCTGTGTGAAAGCAGAAGCTATTATTGTACATTCTTTAGGGCAACGAATTGTTGCACGTCATATCCTCAAAAGAAAACGGAAACACATTCCTGTCAAATTATTTACCAATATTGACAAAGCTAAAGCTTGGTTAGGTAAAATTAAGAATGATTTAGATATTCCGTCGCAGCAGAATTAATCCTCTGCATTGATTATTTTATAACGATCATATTCCACAAAATAATTCATCAAGTTTTTCCATTCTGTTTTTGTGGGATTTAGAATATATGTTGTCACATTCTCTAGACTTGTTTTTTGACCTTTTAAGGTTCTAAAGTCGAGTTTTTTTTGATCAAAATCTAGTTCTTTTAAAATTACCTCTCCTCCTTTAATTGTAATGTATATGGCAGAATAATGAGAGTTGTTTTCTTGACTTAACAACAATAGTTCGTTGGGTATTAACCCTTGATAAATTTTTGTGTTTTCATCCGCAATTTCATAAATAAATATTTTTTTAGGAATCAAAAAATAATAAGAGTCATCTTCCAATGCAACCAGTACAGAGTCATTGTCAATTACACCGTGTAAATATCCATTGTTAATGGAGTATTGCGAGTTTTCTCTAACCTCTTCACGACTGATTGATAGTAAACGATTTTTTAAAAAATAAATGCCAGTTTCATCCAGTACTAAATGGTGACCAGCTGCTCCGCGTAAATCACTTTCAGATTTCGGAATAACTCCGTATGTTCCAAAATACTGTGAAGCCACAACGTTCAGTTTTTTTGTTCCCGGATTTGTGCTTGCATCAAAATAAACAGAATAAACCGCTTCATTATCTTGACCAAATGCAGGAATTAGAAATAATACCAATAAAACTTTAAAGAGGTTTAACATCATTTTTTTCTTAAAAATAAAGAAAAATGGTTCTGAAACCAATTACCAATCGACTTTTAAATTATCTTTAGCATTCGACCCCAAAAAAACTTCTTAGAAACTGTCTAAATTTGATTTATGCAACATCAAAAACCAATTGAGGTACAAGGATTAAGTGTGGACAATTTCTTAATAAAGACTGAGATACATGGATAAAAGATGGGTCTATAAAAAAGATACAGATCAGGACACAATTGTTCGTTTAATAGAGCAACTCGGTGTTGCCAAACCAATCGCAACAATTTTAGGGCAACGAGATATTCAAAACTTTGAAGCGGCCAAAGCTTTTTTTAGGCCAAATTTGGATGAATTGCACGATCCTTTTGAAATGTTAAATATGGTTCTTGCAGTTGAGCGAATTTCAACGGCTATTTTGAATCAGGAAAACATTTTGATTTATGGTGATTATGATGTGGACGGAACAACAGCCGTAGCACTGATGTATGAATATCTGACGAGGGAATATGAACAAGTGGGATATTATATTCCAGACCGATATAAGGAAGGATATGGTATATCCAGAGCTGGAGTTGATTTTGCAATAGACAATAGTTTTACACTTGTAATTGCATTGGATTGTGGAATTAAAGCTGTGGGAGAAATAACATATGCCAAAGAGCATGGGGTAGATTTTATTGTTTGCGATCATCATTTACCGGGAGAAGAAATTCCACCGGCAATCATTCTTAATCCAAAACAAAAAGATTGTCCCTATCCATTTAAAGAATTATCGGGTTGTGGAGTAGGTTTTAAATTAGTTCAAGCACTCAATAGTGTGGATAATCAACCGTTAGATGAGATTTTACCTTTGTTGGATCTTGTGGTGGTTAGTATTGGAGCTGATATTGTTTCAATGACTGGAGAAAATAGATTATTGGCTTATTTTGGATTAAAACTACTCAATCAGTCTCCAAGAATTGGTTTTAAACAAATATTAGAATTATCAAATACTAAAGGCGATTTGTCCATTATGGATGTCGTTTTTTCAATTGCTCCAAGAATTAATGCTGCAGGAAGAATTTCATCTGGAAACAAAGCCGTGGAACTATTGCTCGCCCAATCATTTGATGAGGTAGAAGAGGTGAGCAAATTAATTAACACCAATAATGAAACACGTAAAGGGTTAGACCGCTCAATTACACAAGAAGCTTTAGAGGTTATTGAACAGGATGATTGGTTATTAAATGCAAAATCAACCGTAGTTTTTAATCCGGATTGGCATAAAGGTGTGGTTGGTATTGTAGCCTCAAGGTTAATTGAAAAACATTATAGACCAACTATTGTTTTAACAGAATCAAACGGAGAGGCTGTTGGGTCTGCTAGAAGTGTTAAAGGATTCAATATACATGATGCTATTGCGCAATGCAGTGATTTGTTGACACAATTTGGGGGGCATTATTTTGCTGCAGGCTTAACCATGCCGTTGGATAATGTTACGGCTTTTAAAATGAAGTTTAATGAGGTTGCGCAAGATTGGCTAACGGAAGATATGTTGGTGCCAGAGATTGAAATTGATACAGAAATAGATTTTAGGGATATTTTTGAAAACCAACTGGGTGGAATGCCTAAATTTTATCGTGTTTTGAAACAATTAGCTCCATTTGGGCCAGACAATATGGCACCCGTTTTTGTGAGTCGGCAAGTAAAAGATACGGGTTATTCTAGGTTACTAAAAGATGAGCACGTAAAACTATCAATTCGTCAGGCAGAATATCCTGAAATAATAATTGACGCAATTGCTTTTGGATTTGGACACCTTATGCCCCGAATCTTAAAAGAACCATTTGATATTGTATACACCATTGCCGAAAATCATTGGCAAGGTAGAACCTCATTGCAACTCATGGTTAAAGACATTCGGTTTGCAGATGGTTAATAATTGAAGCCAGGTTTATAATTTTACTTGGCGGAATGTTTTAACTGGCACCCCTTCTGAATTGGATAGCACAAATAGGTACGTTCCTTTCTCTAAATTGGCTGTGTTAATATTAGCCGTTGCTTTCATTGAGGTAACAAATCGTCCTGAAAGATCATAAATAGCAAGTGTTCCATCTGTTACGCCGCTTAAAGTTAAATGGCTATTGAATGGATTAGGGTACAACATAATTTCATCTTTTTCAAAGTTGCTCGTTGCAGCAATTGAATAATCAGTAATTGAAAAGGCATCTATTCCTGCTTCTGTAATGTGGTTCGAGTCAAAATCATCACTAATTTTAATGCGCAGACGCATAGTTGAGGTAATGGGAAGGTGCGCATTGGCATCAATCGAAAAACCTGTCCAGCTGCTCATAGTAATGTTGTCATTATAAATCTTATCAACTAAAATTACAGATCCCATTCCATTGAGTAAATGAATTTCTAAGGTATCGTTTGCAGGAGTTTCTCCACCAGCATTATAATACCATAATGAAAAGTTAATGTGAGGATCACTATATTCCGTTAAGTCAAATGTGGGAGACATTAAGAAGACCGTACCTTCATCAATTTGATCTTCGTTTGAAACATCAGTACCATTTCCTGTAATATATGCTTTGCTCCCGCAATCAAATGATGCATCATAAAACGGGTTTTCTATGTCGCCTTCTGGACCAGTTACACCAACAGGAATCTCACGCTCCCATCCTCCCTGTGCTGCCCAGCCGCTTGGAGTCCAATTAAAGTCAAATGTAAAGTCATCATAATATCCTTTGTCTAAATAAATTTCAATTTCTTCTGTCTCAGCTGTAATTAGCGTATCAATGATACAAATGGTTTCGTAACCCCATAAACCTGCTGTAAGTTGATAGTTGTCCTCGTAGTAAAGGTCAGCATCTAATATTCCAGTTACACCTGTTTGATCTTCTATTTCTGTATAAGTATGCTCCAATAAAACCCAAGCATCTTCAATATTTGACATGGTTTCAGCATCTCTAACTCTAACTCGAAGACTGAATTCAGGTAATTTTTCTAAAACAACATCCTGTTCAGCAACTTCTCCTTGAACAAATGTTATTGGAAATGTTTGCGGGTGATAAGAGGGTTTGAAATAGGTTACTTCTAGTACACCTTCTTCAGCAATTCCTGTGGCATAATCTCCTATTACGTTTGAGTAGTCAGTTGATGCAGATCCTTCAATTGTTACTTCAACATTATTTAAACTAAATCCTGTGCCTAATTCTGTTACGTTTCCTTCTAAATAACTTCCTTGTTGCTCGTCAAAGCCAAGTACAAATAAACCTTCTTGACGATCGCTAGCAATAATATTTCCAGATTCAAAATAAGGGTAAACGCCCCAGCAGCCTTTAAAGTCGGGAGTGTCCCATGGAGAGGTATCAAAATTTCCAACTTCAACCATATTGTCTGGGTTGCTAATGTCATGTATAACGACACCATCTGCATAATAAGAGGTGTATAAATAATTTCCTTTGACATGCGAATTATGCGGTACAATGTTGTTACCTGGTGAAGATTGTATTTTATCTAACAATTTTATGTCAGAGGGATCAGAGATATCAAACGAACCAATAAAGCCATCCGATACTTCGTCTGTAGTATAAGCAAAATTTCCATCATCAGAAACCCAAATGTTATGTGTGAAAATGGATGGAGTAGAGGAAGAACCTAAAAGAATAGGACTAGTTTTATCTGTAAGATCTACAATGCTAAATATTCCGTCGTAGATGTGTCCAAAATAACCAGTGTCGTTTCGCACATAGCCATCATGTACATACCATTCGTCAAAAACGCCAACTTCAATTGGATTTAGTGGATCGGTGTGTACGTCTAATATGATTACACCACCAGCACCACGATTGGCACCAAAAATGTAAACATAACCGTCTGTTTGATATAGGTTATGCGCAGATTGCCAATTGGCATCTACTGGTCCTGTATAGATGGTGACGGGTAAGTCAGTTTCTTCAGGAAGTCCAGTTAAGTCAACAATCATCATTCCTTGAATGGCCTCTGTAGTAACATAGGCGTAATCTTCATAGACTTTTACATCTCTCCAAACTGAATGTAACCCATCTTCCCAAAAAACTTCGGTTGGAGCGGTTGGGTCTGAAATGTCTACAATTGATAATCCAGTTTCTGTTCCTACCAAAGCATATTCAGTTCCATCTTCTGCAGTATATCCCCAAATGTCGTTTGCAATGGTGCTATGTTCGTCAGGAATGTCTAGGTATCCAATTTCTGTCATGTTCAACTGTGCATGTACAGAAAGAATACTAATAAATAGAATGGTAGCGTAAAATTTTATCATGGTGCGGATTGATTTGACCAAATATTAAAAATATGGTTGACAAACCTCTTACCAATTGATTAACAGGTTGATTCTATCTACTTGCCTGTATAACGTTTTGCAAGTAATTTTATGTGCTTTCCTTTATAAATTAAAACTTCAGCAATAATTAAGTTTGGAATCCATCCTAGCCAAGCAACTAGGCGATACAAGTCCATTGGAGGCATTTCGTAGAGGTAGTTTACAATTATATATTTCCATAAACGCAGTGTAATTGCAGACAGGGTAAGTGCATAACTACGATACATAAATTTGGTATGTGTTTCATAATCTTTATTCCGAATAGCCTTGTAAGCTTTAAAAGTAAACCACCACCATAGTAGTGCTAATGTACTAAATGCTGTTATGGATAAAAGGCCTCCATTGGCAAAAAAGCCCATAATTAAACCTGACGGCCCAGTGAGTAATAAAATGGTAATAATGTAGATGGCGCCCATTATTCTATGGAGTTTTTTCCATAGAAAACGCTTGTTAAATTGAGTAAAGCCTGCAATTAGGGCAAATATGCCTGTGAATACATGAATGTAAAATGCAATAATCCATAGGGTAGAAACTCCGTTAGGATACAACCGAAATACCCATTGTTTTATGCGTAAAAAAGCTACATCTGTTTCTAACGATAAATAGGGAAGGGTAATTCCCACCATTAAAAAGGTGAAAAATAGGAGTAATAAAATTAGAATGATTCGAACAGGTTGTGTCAAAATAATCAGTAATTTACAATCGGTTGATGAAACCAAATTAGAATAAATGAATGACAATTAAGATGAAAAAAAGAAGAAATCCTCAAATTTTAATCTCCTTATCAATGGCTGCATTTCTTTTGCTATTAATAGCATGCGGAGGAACTGAGTCAGAGTCAAATATTGATGCCAATGAGTATGAGGCAGAAGAAGAGCTTGTTGCAGAGGTAGAGGAAGAAATGTTGGATGAGTCCTTGTCTTCTACATTATATGAAGAAAGCCCAAGAACAATGGGTGGAGACAAGGATGTGAATCAGTCATTCATTGATGATATGTTTCCCTTGGAGGATAACACGGTAGATCAAATATTGGGTTGTTATGTAGGAGCCTTTGGTAAAAATAAAATTAACCTTACAATTTATGAAACTGCAAATGGAAGCGCTGAGGGATATTCTGTTTGCGCTGGTAATTTTAGAAAAGTTTCTGGAACCTTTGACTTGATGGAGGAAGATCATTACACTTTTACATTAAAAGAACCGGGAGATGATCAATATGACGGTATTTTCGAATTTACACTTGATGCCTCTGATGAAATGGTAAAAGGAAATTGGACGCCGTATAAAGAAAAAGGGAATTCAGCAAAAACATACGAGTTACACAAAAGAAAATTCGAATACAAAGATGATTTAGGTACTTATCCAGAAGCCTCGCAACGCTTGCTAACCGAGGATGATTTGAATAACTTAGGGGAATACGAACTAACTGAAATGCGTAATGAAATTTACGCGCGCCATGGTTATTGTTTCAAAAATAAAGAATGGCGTAGCTTATTTGAAAGCTATGATTGGTACATGCCAATGGGGACAGATATCCGTGGCAAACTCACAGATATTGAGGTTGAAAACATTGAATTAATATATGATTTCGAAAGTTATCTTGATGAATATTACGACGGTTTCGGTCGATAGTTTATAAAGCTATTTTAAACTGTAACGGTAAAAGTAATAGTCGACTGTTTCTAGCATAAATCGTAGACTTATTTGCAAATTGAAAGTTAAAACTAGGCACTGTTCCAACTTGTAGTTTTGGCGTTACTTGGTAGTGGAAATTCACGCCGAGTTTCAAAATTGAGCCCGTAAAGCGCTCTTTTAATTCGGGTGAAAAGGCAATTACTGTACTGCCAATATTTGTGAATTTTGTATTTGCAACTAATCCTATTCCAACAAGCGGTCCAAAGCTAAATTTTGTTTTTTTGATGAGGTCGAACGAACCAGTGAAACTCAAGGCTAAAGTGCTTATTGAATAATCTAAATTAGCATCTTCGGCTAAAAAGCAATTACATGAATTTGGATCATCTAAATTTTCCAGCGGAATTTCGGTGTCATTTTCATATAAATTGAAAAAATCGCTTTCTCCAATCATTAAGTTATAATTAAAGTTTGTGTGTCGCTGACCATAGCTTGCTGCAAGCGAAAATTCAAATCGATTTTTGAGGCGATAATATCCACCTAATCCAATTTCAAACCCATTTGACGGAAATGCGACTTGGCTTAAACTTCCAGAAGTAAAATAGGATTTAAATACAGCTTGATCAAAAGCCATGTAGCCGCCGTATGCTAACAATCCAAATTTGGAAGGCTTTGGTTCTTCGGTTGGTGTGGTTGTGCTATCAATTGAAGGAATTGAATCTAGAGCGGTTAATTGATTTTCTGTAATGGTTGTAGCAGTATCCATTGCTGTTTGATCAACTATTAGAGTTGTGTCACTGTTATCATCAATACGAGATGACTGAACTAATGTAGAATCAGTGTTTTCATTATTTAGATTTGTTGTTGTTAGCGAATTGCTATCTGCTATAGGATGAGTTGTATCTTGGACAGTAGTTTCAACAGTAGGTGTGTTCAGCAATGCAAGGCTGGTATCTATGTCATTCTGTATTCCAGTATTTATTGTTGGGTCGTCATCCGTGGCTATTGTAGAATCAGAATTAGTTTCAACAAGTGCATTTGTAGCGAATGAATTATTAGGTGACGTTGTGTTAAGTGATTGATTCTCTAATTGAGTATCATTTCCTCCAGTTTCATTTGAAACTATGTTTTCGTTTGAATTCAGGTCATCAGTAGCAACAGAATTGTTTTCAGTGTTGTTTTCAGGATTTATGTTAGTATTTACGTTTGTGGAAACCGTGTTGTTTTCTGTTTCGATATTGTTGTTAGGTGCAGGCTCAATTATATTTGTTTCACTTTCTACAAGTAAAATATCATTTTCATTATTCAATGAAGGTTCAACAGCAAGGTTGTTGATCGTGTCATTGCAGGTTTCATTAATAGAAGCTGTATTATTGTCAACTGTTATTCCTTTACTAGTAGCTAACAATATTCCAGTAGCGATAATGGCCAAACCAGCGCCAAACCAAAACCATATAAAAAAGCGTTTTTTACGTTTCTCTTTTCCTTCAATTTGCGCTTCAATTTGTGCAAATAAATCTGGCGGACTAGGTTCAGATGCATTTAGCAAATGCTCCCTTAATTGTTCTTCTATGTCAAAATCTTCACTCATTTCCTTGCCGAAATTAGTTTCCTCAGAGC
This sequence comes from uncultured Crocinitomix sp., assembly GCA_937136425.1. Lineage (GTDB taxonomy): Bacteria > Bacteroidota > Bacteroidia > Flavobacteriales_D > Crocinitomicaceae > Crocinitomix. Next base: position 59,987 of record CAKZON010000070.1, on the reverse strand, counting down.
AGCCTTTGCTCTATTTAGTTGTGAACGAGATGTGCCCTCGTTAATGTTTAGCATTTCTGCAATTTCCGGATGCGTATAACCTTCTAAAATGTAAAGATTGATTATGGTTCTAAATCCATCTGGTAATTGTTGCAACGCTGCTTTCAATTGTGATTTGATATGTGCTTCTTGTAAATCAATGTCAAATTCTTTTTGCTCCGTAAATGGAGTTTGGTATTCTTTTAATTCGGTACTTATTTTTTTCTTTTTTAAGCAGTGGATACAATATCTTACTGCTATTTTTTTTGCCCAACCTTCAAAACTTCCGCTTCCATTGAATGTGTCTATTTTTTCAAAAATTATGACAAAGGTTTCTTGCAATGCATCCTTCGCTTCTGCCTCGTCCTTCATATATCTTAAACACACGTAGTACAGTTTTGGCGATAATTCGTCATAGAGGTACCTGAAAGCTTCAGAATTGTATTTTTCTTGAAGTTTTAAAACGTTGTCTAATAGCTTCTTGGCTCTGGTCACTGACATTTACGGGTGTGGGGAAACACTATTTGTTTTTATTGTTCATAATAGGTGCATATACTTCTTAGTTCTGACTCGTTCAAATTGGCCCCAAGTATTACTTCGTTTATATTGTTCCCTGTAATAATTATGGAGTCGAGCACTTTTCCAGTAACCGGTGGCGAGCTTTGGTCAACCCAAAGGTTAGCTCCCGTTTTGAAATAGTGCTCTATGCCATAACCATAAGGTTCTAAATAGTAATTAAGTGAATCAGGTACTGTAATTATTAAAGGTGTATTTGGTAATTGTACATTTACTAGTTTGCTTTGGTCTTCGCTATATGCATGAACAAAGCTTAATTTTGTAGGTTCGTAACCTAAAAATTCATCAAATTTTATGACCATGTTAGTGGCTTGTAATCCGTAATAACCCAATGGAGTTTTGTAGTTAGGATAAGATCCTAGTTCTGTTCCGTCGTAATTATAGAACGCGTCGAAATAAACGTAAGTGTCTTGATTAATTACTGGAGGTTCTGGCGGAATAACTTTACTCACGCATAGTTCTGTAATGCCTGATTCAAATTGCAATTGTGTGATGTAATCAATTTCACCAGTGAAAGTAACTTCAAAAGCCTCCCAATCTGCAATGTCGGGTATGCTTAGGTCAATATCTATTGTAACACCTTCAACAGTGTAAGGGAATGTTTCTGAATAGTAAACAGTTGGAGAACCATTAACTGAAAACCCCATTTCATCAAAGCTTCCTTCAAATCCATAAACGATAAAAGTGGCCGTTTGATCTGATCCGTCAAAATCAAAAATGAGAGAGTTTGCACCATAAAACCCAGGTTCTGTTGCTCCTTCATTTATTTGTACAAAACCACCTTCAAGAAGCGTGATACTATGCGTTCCTTCCTGTGAATAACCTATAATACCCTCTGTCAAAATAAAGTCAGAGGGGTAAATATCTTCGTTCGTAAAGTCGTCACAGGTTTCTGTAACTTCATTTGACAAATCCGTAAATGGGTGGAAAAGTGAAGGGCAAGTGGCACAATCAAGGTTTTGATTGTTTACACTTGCATTAATCGGTTCATCCGAAACTTCCTTTTTACAATTTACCAAAGATAAGATTGCTAGGGTTAAAATTATTTTTTTGCCATGCATATAAAATGGTTTAAAAACAGAACGCATTAAGCTTTCACTTAGATGCATTCTGTTTCAATTAAAATGTTTTTATTCAAGGATTACTTTCTCTATTGCACGAGTTCCATCAGATAAAAACATTTCTACCAAATAAAGACCTTGTTCAAATTCTCCTGTTTGAAGAGTAATTTGGTTTTTATTGATATTTGTTTTTTCAAATACTAATCCACCTGCTATAGTATAAATTCGAATGTTTTGAATTAAATCATTTGAATTAATCGTAACAAATTGGTCAGCTGGGTTTGGATATACTGAGATTATGTCAGTGTTGTAGTCATTTATTCCTGAATCATCAATTTCTGTTGAATCAGACGCATAGCACAACTCTGTAATACCTAACTCTCCGCCAACCATTACAATTTCATCAATCTCACCTTCAAAAGTTAAGTAAGCTAACTCTGCTGTTCCTACTGAAACACCTGTTAGTTCTAAATCAACTACTACGCCATCAATCGTCATAGGGTAGGTGTCATCAAATATTGTCAATGGTTCACCATTTAATTCAAACCCTTCTGATCCAGCACCAAACCATTCGTAAATTTCGAATTGTACAAATTGGTCACTTCCGTCAAAATCAAATATTAATGGAGCATTATTAATGAAAAGCCCTGGGAAATAGGTAAGATCTGTATTTACATATACGGTACCTTCGCCTCCTACTGTTACTTCATGAGTATCATCTTGTGTGTATCCAATTACTTCGCCAGATTCAAATATAACATCCATTGGCCAAGGTTCTGACGTAAAATCGTCACATTCTACTTCTGTGTCTGTAAATGGTTCAACGCATAGTTCCATAACTCCTGATTCAAAAAGGAATATTGAAACCGATTCAATGTCACCAGAAAGGGTAAGGTAGAAAGCTTCAAAAGTACCAATGTCTTCAGGTGAAAGGTCAATGTCAATGGTTATATCGCCCACTACCATTGGGAAAGTTTCGTCAAAATTAATCTTTGGAGAACCGTTAACAGAAAAGCCTATTGTTGTTCCATCTCCAATCCAACCGTAGGTTAAGAATCGTGCTGTTTGGCTTGAACCGTCAAAGGCAAAATCTAATCCAATTCCTCCATAAAATCCAGGGTCTCCTGAATTGATATAAAGTGCATCCCAATCTGTATCAATTGAGCCAATTGTAATTGGTTGAATTCCACCTTGGGTATATCCAACAGTGTCACCAATCATATCTGCATCAACAGTAATAGTTTCTATTGGATATAACACCATATCAGTGAAGTCATCACAATCTCCTTCTTCAAAAAGTGGTTCAACACAAAGCTCTATGATACTTGATTCATGAAAATCTTCACCACGGATAGAAACAAGATCTAAGTTTCCAGAAAATGTCAAATACACATCATAAAAATCATCAATTAAATCTGGAACTGTAGTCGTGTCCATATCAACAGTTATGCCGTCAATAACCATAGGGTAGTCTCCATGAAGTGAAGTGTAGGTTGATCCATTTACAGAAAAAGATCTTCCTGTCCCTGGTCCCATGCTACTTTCTCCTAAGTGAAATCTGGCAGATTTAGCAGTTCCATCAAATGCAAAGTCTATTGTTGATCCTCCTGTGAATATTCCAAAGGTTGAAACAGAACAATTAATCCAAGTGTCAGAGTGTTCTCCTAGTGTTATCGTTTGGGTTCCGTCCTGTGTATATCCAATAATCTCACCCTCTACATCTTCACCGAAATACGTTGCTTCTGGGTAGGCTAGAGGATCTCTAAAGTCATCACATCCTCCATCTGTAAATGCTGGCTCAACACAAAGTGTTTGAACTCCAGATTCAAAAAGAATAATATCAACTTCATTAATCATTCCCGTAAAAATCAAATATGCATTGTCCCATGTGTCAAAATCTTCGGCACTATCATCTAAGTCAATTGTAATTCCGTCAACAGTCATTGGGAAAGTTTCATTCATATAATGAATATCAGAACCATTAACGCTGAATCCCATTTCACCATATTGTTCAATCCACCCATAAATTTCAAATTGAGCTACTTGATTACTGCCGTCAAATGCAAAGTTTACTGGACCAACCCCATATATTCCAGGATCTGAAATGTTTACAGGTACATAAGCACCTGCTCCGGTTATAATAGGTTGTGTTCCGTCTTGAGAGTATCCAATTAGTTCGTCTCCTCCATAAGTAATACTCGGCAATTCTGTAAAATCATCACAATCACTCTCGTCAAAAAGTGCCTCAACACAGAGTGTTGTGATTCCTGATTCGAAACCGTAAATATCAACCTCGTCAATTTCGCCTGTAAAGATTAGGTAGGCATTGTCCCAGGTTTCTATATCCTCAGCACTATCATCTATGTCTATTGTAACGCCATCAATGGTCATTGGAAAGGTCTCATCCATATAATGTAGAGGAGATCCATTTACAGTAAATCCCATATCTGGATATTGTTCTTCGATTCCATAAATGTCAAAAGTTGCTTTTTGATCGCTACCGTCAAAAGCGAAATTCAAATAATTCCATACATAAATACCAGGGAATATTGCTAGGTCGCTGAATGAGCAATCGCTTCCAGGTCCTACAGTAATTGGTTGTGTTCCTTCCTGTGAATATCCAACCAGTTCTCCAGCGCTATAAGAGGTGGGTACAACTGGCCAGGGTGCTTCTGTAAAGTCATCACAAATAACCCCTTGTGAAAAAGAGCTACCTGATATGAATAGGGCTAAAAAGAGTCCTATTTGTTTTAGGTTTTTCATAGTATTTGTTTTTATAATAATTATAGAGCAAGGTTTCTTTAAACCGTTGCATAAAAAATTGATTTTTTCTTTATCGGATTTTAAAGTTTTATGAATCTTGTTGTCATTTTTGAATTATAACTGGGTTTTTGCTAGCGTTTAACCTGAAATTTCTATAGGACAACTTTTCATAGTTTCTGTTTTATATCTCTAAGAGCATGATTTTTTAAAAGCGTTGCATAAAAAATGAAATTTATTTTTCAGATTAAATATTATTTGTACATTTGTAAGTGAGTAATCACTCATTTTATGACTGAAAAACAAATTAAAATATTAGGATCAGCACTTGAGCTCTTTGCAGAAGAGGGATTTCAAGGGACATCAACTAGCAAGATTGCAAAAGCAGCAGGAGTGTCTGAAGGGTTGATTTTTAGACATTTTAAAAACAAGGAAGGATTATTAAATGCAATTTTGGTGCAGGGGCAGTCAATGGCAATAACATATATTTCTCCTTTGATGGAAATGACTGATCCGAAAGAAATGCTAAGCGCAATAATTTCAATGCCATTTCAAATAGAGGAAACTGAGCACAAATTTTGGCGCCTTTTATATGCACTAAAATGGCAGCAGCAAAAGTATAACAGTGTTTCATTTGACGCTATGTGGGAAAAAGCCCAACAAGCATTTAAAGACTTGGGCTATTCTGATCCAAAAGCTGAGGTTATAATTTTAGAAATGCTTTTAGATGGAGCCGCAACGGTAATCCTTTTAAAAGATGAACAATTTAATAAAGTAAAAACGCTTAATGCGATTAAAACAAAATACAATTTAGATTAATACCGGATATTATGAAAAAGATAGATCAATCAAAACCAGTAATGGTGACAGGGGCAACAGGATATGTAGCAGGACGTTTAGTAGAGAAGTTATTACAAGAAGGAATTACTGTACATGCAGCAGTTCGGAGCCCAGACAATAAGAAGAAAACAAAGTATTTAGATGAAATTGCAGCAAATGCACCAGGCGAAATAAAATATTTCAAGGCAGATTTGCTAGAGGATGGTTCATTTGATGAAGCGGCGAAAGGGTGTGAACTTATTTTTCATACAGCTTCGCCTTTTACGCTTGCAATTAAAGATCCTCAAAAAGACTTAGTTGACCCTGCCCTGAATGGAACGCGCAATGTTTTAAATGCCGCAACAAAATCTGGAACGGTGAAGCGAGTGGTTGTGACAAGTAGTTGTGCTGCTATTTATGGAGATGCAAAGGATACATTAAGTATGCCGAACCAAACTTTAACTGAGGATGTTTGGAATACAACATCTTCGTTAGCGCATCAACCTTATTCTTATTCAAAAACCTTAGCAGAAAAAGAAGCGTGGAAAATGATGAAAGAACAAGAGCAATGGGATGTTGTTACTATTAACCCGTCATTTGTTGTTGGGCCTGGAATAAATCCACATGGAACATCAGAAACATTTGAAATCATGAAAATGATGGGGAATGGTGATATGAAAATGGGGGCGCCAGATTTTAGAATTGGAGCTGTTGATGTACGCGATTTAGCCACTGCACATTTTCAAGCAGGATTTACGCCTGAAGCTGAGGGGAGACATATCGTTTCAGCAGAAAATACAAGTTTTTTAGGTCTTGCAGCTATGTTAAAGCCTAACTATCCAAATTATCCACTGCCTTCAAGAAAACTACCAAAGTTTATGGTTTGGTTAGCCGGGCCTTCTCAAGGTATGCCAAGAAAAATGGTGGCTAAAAATATTGGATACCCTTGGAAAGCGGATAATAGTAAAAGTGTCGAGAAGCTAGGAATGAAATATCGCCCAATGAAAGAAACAATTAATGACTTTTTTGCTCATTTAATTGAGGAAGGTGTTATTAATAAAAAGTAGTAGTTACTGATTTTTGCTTGGTTGGTTTATATTGTTTTAAACTATAAACCAATCAAGCAAATAATAACCCATCTTGCTGGAATGCCTTCAAAATAGTATGCTTTTTCTCCAAATGAATCTTTATATCGGAGTGTTTTTCCATCTAGGTAATAAAGCTTGTCTCCAAACGAATCTTTACTTCTAATCGTTTTTCCGTCAAAGTAATAAGCTTTGTCCCCAAACGAATCTTTATAGCGAACCGTATTACCGTCTATGAAATATATTTTCTCTCCAAAAGAGTCCTTTCTTCTAATCGTGTTTCCGTCTTTGTAAAATAACTTTTCACCAAAAGAATCCTTTGCTCTAATAGTATTGCCATCTACAAATGCAACTTTGTCCCCAAATGAATCTTTAATTCTAATTGTTTGGGCATTAACCGAGCTAAATATTAGAAGAAATAGTGTGAGTAAAGTAAAATGTTTCATAGGTGTCTAGATTAAATTTTTGTTTCTTTTTTTATCGATTTCAAGAATCGTCTGGTTCAATTGTCAATGCTTAATAAGTAACTACATTACGAAACACTTTACCTCCGCCTCCGCGAATTTCAAATGTTTGCGAAGTACCGTTGCTGCAGTTCACAGTAATATTATTCATACCCTCTTCCAGAGGGATACGTACATAGTGAATTTGACTTGGCAATGATTGCCAGTTTCTAGTGTCTGCTTTTTCAGTTGCAACATTTGCAATGTTTAAGGCTGCTCCAACATATTCGTTTTGCTCACCAGCTGCTAATTCACTTAGTTTTTTTAATGTAATACGTAATAGGTTTTTACCTAATTCTTTAAAATAATTATCACGCTCAATTTGAAAAGCTAATGCGCTAACATCTTCAATTAAGTGCAAGTTTTTGCGCTCATCATTATGCATTACATAAGCTGATTGAGTATTGTTGATACGTTGAACATAATAGGGCGTTGCTAATCGAATCATTCCAATATCACTTGGGTCAAAGTCTTCATCATCTTTAGCAAAATCATAATCAACTGGAACATGAATATTGTCAGAAGTAAAAAAGAAATTACCATTTTTTTCATTTAAAGAAAAGAAAAGATTTTTTTCTTGTTTGATTGGAGCCATTCCATTTTCCCAAAATATAATCGCTTCTCCAAAAGGCAGATCTTCTTTTTCTAAATCAGATTTGTATTGACGTCCGGCATTAGCTGCTGTGCGTACCAAATCTCGTTCTAAACTTTCAGGGTATTGTCCTCGGTAAAGTCCAGTTTCGTCAGTGTCGTATATTTTTTTTGCGTTAGTATAGGCAATAAAAGCATTGTTATAATCCTTATCAGCTTCGTAAATCATGCCCATAAGCATTAGTCCAAATGGGTCTTTACCGTATTTTTTTAGTTTGCCACCAACGGCATTTTCATTCACCATTTGGCTTAAATCAATTCGGCGAGCTTCTACAATTGCTTCTTCAATATCACCTAACTGTAAATAGTTTAAGGCTTTATAGTAATGTACTAAAATTCTTTCGTGTCCTTCAGCTTTGTAAGATTGCATGGCAGGGTTTACTGTAACGCCAACAGCCATTTCAAAAATGCTTCTGAATTCTTCCATCATGTGATCTGCTTTGTTCAAGCTTTTATTACTTGCAGCAAAGTCACCTTTGAGGTTTTGAACTTTTCCAAGTTCTAAATAGTATAGTAATTCGTTACGTTTGCGCTTCAGAAATTTATTCTTCTTGATTGATTCCTCGGCTTTAGTATAGTTACCGGCAAACAATGCTTTTTCAGTTTCCTGTGCTTTTTGATGATAAGTAGCACAACCACTAATGCTCACTCCTATAATTAGGGCCAGAATGATATGTGCGACTTTTTTAGCAAACATGATTTCGATTTTTGTAAAGCTGACTTTTTGCAGATGCATTAGTCTTGCTTTATCGGTTTTTGGTTTTGTAAAATGATTTTGGAAAAAATTCACATTGAGCAGATTTCAAATGAACCTACCCAATGTGATATTTTTGCTTACTTAAATCTATAATTGTTGTATTTAAATTGATTCGGCTACAGTGCTGTGGCACTCGAAGTCTGAATACTAGTTTTTAACGTACTTTTTAATTTTCTTATCTCCAATCCAAACAATTTCGTTTGTTTCCATGTTGGTTAATTCAAGATCAATTTGGTAGTAAACTACTTTCTTACGATCCAATGCATCAACAATTGAATTAATTGAACCTTGCATCATATAGTCTGCTCCAATTTCTAATCCCCATTTTTTCATGGTAGAAACAGATGAGTTGTCTTGTTGATCAGCACGCTCTCCACGAACTGCTTCTCGTTTTTCTCCTCCTTGCACTAAACGTACTTTTTGTGAAGTAATAAAAGTTCTTTCAACGTCTTTTATAAATGTCTCTGCATCTATATGTTCATGACTTTTGTTTTTTACAAAGCCAACAATTACAACTGGCTTTTCTTTCTTTTCTGTCATGTGGTTCTTCAACCAGATTTCTCCCAGAACTTGATCAACCATAGTTTCGGCTGTTAGTTTAGAGTCAACGTCATTCCATCTTCCGCTAATATCAATTTCCTCCTCTGGATCAACACGTGATACACTTCTCATACAGCTCTGTACTGACAATGCCAGGATGGCTGCGATAAATAGGTTAAATTTTAATGTTTTCATGATCTTCTGTTTTTGTCGTTAAATATTTTTGCTTAGTAGAAAGGGAATAAAAGTCCTGTTCCACAACTTGGTAAATTGTAATAACCGTTGTTATAATATTGGTTGTTATAGTATCCGTTGGGATAACCGTAATTGTAATATCTGTTAGTGCCACATCTGTAGCGGTTTTGTAATCTTAATTTGCGTAATTCATATTGGCGATCTTTACGAATTTGTTGTTTTTCGGCTTTGGCTTCTCTCCAATCATAAGCTTTATAAGTGTCCTGCGTAGTTTCGCCTTGTGTGGCGGTTAACTCAGCAGATTTTTCGGCATATTTTTCAGCACTGTTTTGATAATTAGGATTTTGATCTGGAGCTAATTCTTGAGCAACCGATCCAACTGATGAAAGAATTAAAAATCCTGCTAATATGTAACTTGCTTTTTTCATAACTTCAATTTTTCTTGTTGTTGGTAAAGAATCGTGCTAATAATTACGAGCCCCTACTCTGATTCTATTTTTTACGTTCACTGTCCAAAGTGCAAAAGGTGTGCCAAAACTGGGGTGTCAATATTTTAAACGGTTTAGGTTCTAAAAGATTTAGAGAGGTGTTTAGATGATTTTTAGATGGGGAGAAATCTCTTGTGAGTTTGATCAAGGAAGAAGTGTTGCTCATCTTAGCATATTTAAAGACAAATGGCCCCTTAATAATTTATTTTGGATAAAATCTTGCTGAAAAAAAGAAACACCCGCAATCATATAATTGCAGGTGTTTCTTTTTATAAATTGATAATGTCTGATTAAGGCATAGTCGGATTAGTTTTATTTGAATCCAATTCCAAAGCCTAGCCCTATCCAGCCAAGTTTGAGCCCTGTTCCATTTAATATTATTGGGTTCCATGTGGCTTGCATCATGAATCCCCCATTTCTTTTTGGTTGAAGGCGGTATCCAAGATTAAAAAATCCGCCTAATAAGCCGAAACCGTCCTCTTGAACTAAGTCTCCATTATGATTTCCGCTTGCCGTGGCATATGCTGGTAGGATCCCAATTCCACTAATGAAACTATTTCTGTTTTTCCCAACTACATTGTTGAATTCTAAAGGAAATGTTACAACCCCAATATCTAAAGAGGAGTATTTAAACATAGAGGAGGGCAATCCTCCTATTCCGGCTCGGAAACCAATTCCATCAATTCTATTTGATCGCAGTCTCATGTCGAAATTTGCTCCTGCTAATAAACTACTTCCTAATAATTCTACATAAATATTTTTATGGAATGTTCGGGGTTCTTGTTGTGCGTTTAAAGAAGTGCTAAGCCCCAATAATAGGGTTAAAATTAGTGCTAATTGTGTTTTCATAATATGTTTCAGATTTGTTTTGAATTTGTTCTGGATTCTTCAATAATTGTACCAATTCGGGGATTGTTTTATTTTAAACGGTTTAGGTTCTAAAAGATTTAGAGGGGTATTTAGGTGCTTTTTTAATTGTTTAAGTTTATATTCAATTTTTTGCTTGAATGAGTTGTGCAAAGGATCCAGATTTGGAGAAGCTGTTCGTTCAAATTTTAGTATTTTTGACGCTAAATTATAATTGAGACATGGCAAACATTTTGATCAAGAATATAAAGGGACTTGGAGGGATATTAAAAGAAAATAATACACCATTAAGAGGAAAAGAAATGGCAAATTTCGATACTATTTCTGATGCTTTTTTGGCGATTGAAGATGGGGAAATCTCTATGTATGGCCCAATGTCAGAATTGGCTGGAGTTATTGATTGGAATAATTTGGAGGTAATTGACGCAGAAGGTAAATATGTTCTTCCTGCATTTTGTGATTCGCATACGCATATTGTATTTGCTAAAACACGAGAGGATGAATTCGTAGATCGAATTAAAGGATTATCCTACGAGGAGATTGGGAAAAAAGGTGGTGGAATATTAAATTCTGCTAGAAAATTGGCCGATATGCCAGAAGAAGAATTGGTTGCGGACGCAATGAAACGCCTTGCATTAATCAAAGCTCACGGTACTGGTGCAGTTGAAATTAAAAGTGGTTATGGACTAAGTGTTGCTGCTGAATTAAAAATGTTACGTGTCATAAAAACATTAAAAGCTCAGTCTGATCTAACCATTAAGGCTACTTTCTTAGGAGCACATGCTTTTCCAATGGAATATAAAGAAAACCAAGATGCCTATGTTGATTTGGTAATTAATGAAATGTTACCAATAATTGCTGAGGAAAATTTAGCGGATTATATTGATGTGTTTTGTGAGCGTAATTATTTTACTCCGGAACAATTGGATCGTATTTTAGCTGCCGGTGTTGCTGCGGGCTTAAAACCTAAAATACATGTCAACCAATTTTCTGTTTTAGGTGGTGTAGGCATTGGCGTAAAACATGGCGCAGTTTCTGTTGATCATTTAGAAGAATTGGATGATAATGACATTAATGAACTAAAGAATAGTAAAACAATTGCTACGGCATTGCCAAGCTGTTCCTTTTTTCTAAACATTCCTTATTCTCCGGTATTAAAAATGTTGGAAAATGATATTGCAGTGGCATTGGCAACTGATTATAACCCTGGTTCAACACCAAGTGGTAATATGCAATTTGTTAATTCATTAGCTTGCGTAAAAATGCGTATGACTCCGAATCAAGCATTAAATGCCACGACTATCAATGGTGCTCATGCCATGGAGATGGGAAGCGAGTTAGGGTCAATCACTGTAGGTAAAAAAGCAAATATTATCATTACAAAAGAAATTCCTTCGTTGGACTATATTCCATATTCATTTGGAGAAAATGTAGTAGAGCAAACGTTGCTTTTTTAATGCGTGCAGCTTGGAAAATAATTCTTTCTATTGCGTTTGCAATAGTTCTACTTCAAGTGTTTATTTTACTTAAAAAGGGAAATGTTATCGAATTTTCTTGGTTTAACATAGCCAGCTTGTCAAGTTTAGTTGTGGTGATATACTATTATATTTTTGAGCGTAAAACAAAAAAGAAATAGTGCGTTAATTTCTCTTTAATAAATTGATCTATTTCCCTTAATTGAACTTAACCTTTACTTAAAATCAAATGCTATTATGCATTGAATAGGTTGTCGCAATTTTGCTGAAAAACAAATGGAACTTTATTTCTCGGTGCTTGCTGCACTTTTTTCAGTAATTAACCCATTGGGAACCGTCCCAATTTTTGTAGGGCTTACCAAGGCTCATTCTGTCAAGGCCCGAAATGGTGTCGCTTTTTGGGCAACATTAAATGTACTTATCATATTAGTGATTTCGTTTTTCCTTGGGAAATATATATTACTATTTTTTGGAATTAGTTTGCCTGCACTAAAAATAGCGGGAGGATTAATTATTACTTCTTCAGGATTTTCGCTACTAACAGGAAAGTTCTCTGAACATAAAGGAATGAAAAAACGCGAAAAAGATGATGCTTATAATAGGTCAGAAGTTTCCTTAACTCCGCTTGCAATTCCAATGTTAGCAGGTCCAGGAACAATATCGTTATTAATAACTTATCATAATGAGTATGATGATTTTGATAATCGTTTAGTCATATTTTTTGCCATGTTATCTACAGCCATCTTAATTTATTCGGTTCTTAAAAGCAGTTTTATTATTGTTAAGGTACTAGGCGCATCTGGAATTAATGCACTTTCGCGCATTATCGGGTTTGTGGTAATTGCCATTGGCATTGAATATGTCATTGGTGGATGCTTGGGGATATATTCAACGCTTATAGATTCTTAAGAAGGATCTATAATTCGATCCTTTTTTATTTCCTCAACCACAAAGGAGGAATGTACATTTCCAATATTCTTGATTTTAGCCAGTTTTTCAGTTAAAAATTCACGATATCCTTTCATATTGGCCACAAGTACTTTGAGTAAATAATCATGTTCACCAGAAACGTGGTAACACTCAATAACCTCAGTTAAACCAGCAATTTTAGTTTCAAAATTAAGTAAATACTCTTTCGAGTGCTCTTTCAACGAAACATGGCTGAAAACCATCAATTCTTTTCCTACATGCGCAGCATTAATTTCTGCCCTATATCCTTCAATAACCCCTGTTTTTTCTAATCGTTTAATACGCTCATAAATGGGAGTGCTAGTAAGATTTAACTCGGCGGCCAATTGCTTTATCGTGCGAGAAGAATCTGCTTGTAATAATAAAATGAGTTGATGATCAATTTTGTCTAAATGTGCCATGGCTAATTTTTCTAATTCTACTTCAATTAAGTTTGTTTAAAAGAAATATTTTCAATATAAACTTAGTTTGATAGAATAATTATCTAATTTAATTAATAATTGTGGTTTAGTATTCTTTAATGTCCGAATTTTGACACAAATAAATCTTTATCTCAATGAAAAATCGAAAATTACAGCCTGAAAGTTTAATGATGTCATATGGTTATAAGCCGGAACTATCTGAAGGCGCCATTAAATGTCCAATTTTTCAAACTTCAACTTTTGTATTTAAAAACGCCGAGGAAGGAAAATCGTTTTTTGAATTAGCTTATGGCTTGCGGGAGAAAGAAGAAGAGGAGGAGATAGGTTTGATTTATAGCCGATTGAATAATCCAGATTTGGAAGTTTTAGAGAATAGATTAACCTTGTGGGATAAAGCTGAAGAATGTGCTGTTTTTGAAAGTGGAATGGCGGCCATATCAACGGTGTTAATGGAGTTCTTAAATCCTGGTGATTTGTTGTTGTACAGCAATCCAACCTACGGAGGGACAGATCATTTTATTAAGCATGTTTTAACGCGTTATGGAATTCATATTTTAGCATTTGATGCCAATGATTCTCGTGAGGAAATTGCAGAAAGAATTATTAATGCAGGCTTTGCGGATAAATTAGCTTTGATCTATGTTGAAACTCCTGCAAACCCTACCAATGCATTGATTGATATTGAAATGTGTAATGATTTAAGTGAACAGTTTGGGACTGAAGAAAAAGAGGTAATTGTTGCCGTTGATAATACTTATATGGGGCCACTTTGGCAGCATCCTTTACAGCATGGAGCAGATTTGGTTTTATATTCTGCAACAAAATATATTGGTGGACATAGTGACGTTATTGCTGGTGCGGTTTTAGGAAATTTTGACTTAATGGGAAGAGTTAAAGTTATGCGTACGTTTTTAGGGAATCAAACTAGTCCAAACACAGGATGGCTTTTAATGCGCAGCTTGGAAACATTAAAATTGAGAATGGATAAACAAGCTGAAAATGCGACCAAAGTTGCAGCTTTCTTAATGAATCATCCTTTAGTAGAAAAGATTTATCATTTGGGGCATCTAGAACCGCAAAGCCGCCAGGCAGATATTTTTAAGAAACAGTGCGAAGGTACTGGTGCAATGGTGTCTTTTGATATTCGTGGTGGTGAAAAAGAAGCGTTTCAATTTTTGAATAACCTTGGATTAATTAAATTGGCTGTTAGTTTAGGGGGGACAGAGTCGTTGGCAGAGCACCCAGCATCTATGACGCATGCTGGAATGGATGTTGAGGAAAGAGAGAAACACTTGATTACGGACCATCTCGTACGTTTGTCAATTGGTGTTGAAAATGCAGATGATTTAATTGCAGATATTGAGCAGGCTTTGCAACCAATTTTGATTCCTGAAAATTTCTTGTAAACTGTTTTCTATTTTAGAACAGACGCTTTTGGTTCAATAATTGCTTAAAACTCATTACTTTTGAATAAGAACAATTATTACCTTAAAAATGAGAAAAATAGCGTTACTATTAATCCTTGTATTGGTTGGGCTTTCGAGTCAGGCTAAGAATAAAACATGGACATGTATTAATGAATTAGGAGAAACGGTTTTTACAATTGAAGCCATATTCGTTTCTGATTTTCACAATGGATTAGCTGTTGTACATAAAAATACGTTGGTAAATAATAAATGGATTACAGGTGACGGTTATGTAAATACCAAAGGAGAGGTTGTTATTCCGTGTGATTTAGATAAAGCTCATGATTTTAATGCAGATGTCACATGGGTTAAGCGTGAAGGAGAAGATTTTTATCGACTTATCAACAAAAAGGGCAAAGTATTACCAACAAAAAAATATGACAAGGTTGGAAAATTTTTCGATTCGGATTTAAAGCGTTGTGCGGTTTATCAAGATGGTAAGATGGGCTTTGTTGATGAATTAGGAAATGAAGTAATTCCATGCCAATATACTGGATCTTCATACTTTAGTGAAGGTTTGGTTTCGGTTGCTTTGGCAAGTTCTGATAAAGGTGAATATGGATTTATAAATAGAGATGGCGAGGTTGTCATTCCAATAAAATTTATTCAATCCGGAACAAGTTCATTCCAAAATGGTATGGCAAGAGCCACTGTTGGTGGTAAAACAGTTTTAATTGATAAAAAGGGAAATGTTGTTTTTAAAACAAAAAACGGAAACATCCAAGGAGTCAATTATGGCTTAATATCAGTCATTACAAAACCAAATCGTAGTGGTTGGGGATGGATAAATTTTAAAGATGAATTTGTTGTAGATCCAATTTACGATCATGCTATAAATTTTAACGAAGATGGATATGCAGTTGTAGAGCAAGACGGTTTAAAAGGAATGATGGATACAACTGGTAAAATGGTGCTGCCAATGAAATATGAAACCATTTATTGTGATATTTCTAAAGACGGCTATTTCTGCTGTGTTTATCCAAGTAAACAAGTCACTTCATTAGCCAATGCTGAAAAGGATTATTTTGATGCCAATTTGAATAAAATCTCGTTAGAAAATGTGAAATATTTAATGGGCGCAAAAAATGGGAATAGAATTGTTTTTGCAAACTTAGAAGGTAAAATGGGGTATATGGATCGTAATTATCAAATTGTAATTCCGCCTTTATTTACAAAAGCTAAAACATTTCATGAAGGGTTGACTTGGGTAAGGCATTAAAACATTCTCTTACTCTCCATCTAAAACTTCCTCTGTCATAGCTTGTGCGGCTTTAACTTTACTTTTATTTCTTAAAAACAAAACATCTATTCCTACTAAAAAGCTGGTCATTATTAAGGGGCGCAAAAATAAATAATTGATGTAAGACGGAATTGTTGAACCTGCCGAAAAACCATGATGTAATGCCGTGAGTAGTATTACAAACAATTCAAAAGTTAACGCGAAAGTAGAGAGAAATGTTATGACTAAGAGTGGCCATTTATTGCGTCCTATTTTTTTATGGAAAAGTAAAATAGGGAGCGCAAATGAGCAAATTAGCATGATTAAATAGGCCCACCAATAAGGCCCTGTGGCTCGATTTATAAAGCTTGTGAATTCATCTATTCTAAACAGCGTAAGCATTAGGTTCAAAACCCAATTCGCTAAAACGATATACCGTATTACGGCATAAGAAAATTTAAAATCTTGCTTCTTCCAAAAAAAATCAATTGCAATAAGGAAGATAAGTACAATGGCTATATGCCTTATGATGTAAAAGATCAATAAGGAGTGAGCATTATCTAAAACTTCAATCATTTAGGTAATACTTTAACAAAGCGCATGGGTGTAATATTGTTTGCAAGTGTAGTCTCCCTTCTTTTGAAACCATAATTCTGAAAGAGGATACGTGAAGTTGTGTCTTCCATATAAATGTGTACTACCAATTGCTTTATTGTTCTTCTACTTTCAACCCAATCATGTAGTTCTTCCATTAAACGTTCCTCTAAACCAAAATTGTAGAAGTTATGATTGAGTTGGAAACTGATTTTAGCCTCATTTCTTGACCCGCTTTTGCTAACTATTAACGAACCAATTTGGGTGTCCTTCAAAAACAGTTCAAAAGTGACAAGAGCGTGTTTTGTTCGGTTGGTTGTTTTTAAATAAACCGTTTCGCCCATTAGCTTTGTTATGGCTCTTCCAGGTTGATAGGTGAGAGGCTTTCGCATTTGAACTTGCAGGTACGGTTCATAACCTTCTGACTGAACTGTTTTGCGAGAAATTTCCTCAAACCCATTTGCTTCTAGTATTATTTGATCACCTTTAGATTCTCCGTATAAAGTTGTTGTTATTTCCGTATAAAAAGGTCGGTTCGCTAACCAGGCATTTAATTCTTGGAGCAACATTACTTCTAACCCTTTATAGCTGTGACGTTTTACAACGTTGAAACCGAATGAAAGTGTTAGTTTACTTTCTTTGTCATTTATTGTGGTCCATAGTTCGGCATATTTAGTGTTGCCTATCATGAGTTTAACAGAAAACCAATCAGAATCACTGCCTGAGCTGCGCTGCGTTTCTATTTTATCAATTGAAAAACGGACATATTTCCGTTTTGCCTTTTTAACAAGAGGTTTTTCCGTTTTTTTAGCAACTTTAATTACTGGTTCAATTGGTTTTTCTTCTTCTTTGATTGGAGCCTCTTCAACTGGAGGTGCTAATAAATTCGTAATGGCCGCTAAGCATAGTTCACGATCTCCCATCCAAAGCGGGTAGGGCAATGGAAATAGTTTTATCTTTCCACGCTCAATCATTTTGTACCGTTCCAATGAGTAGTAATCTTCCATTTCCCCTTCAAAGCCAATCAAATCTATTCCAATAAATTGATCATCTACTTGGGTTAGTAAATCAATACTCACACCTGAAACATTAAAGTTTGTCCAAGTCTTTAGCCCCTTATTGTTGAGAAGTTCTGCAACCTCTAAGCAAAATTCGTCAATTGTTTCCCTTCCTAAATCATCCTCCAAATTCTTGTCATAAAACCTGAAAAAATTAGCAATAGTGCTATCAGTTTTTAAGCGGGATGGATCAAAGGAATGGTAAATATATTGGACGTTTCGTGCACGAGTGATAGAAACGTTAAATACATCTTTTCGGTTTAAAAAGGTGAAACTACCACCCAACGCCTCATTGTCTAAACAAAATGACAAGAGCATGATGTCACGCTCATTGCCTTGGAATGTAAATGCCGTTCCTACGATTATTTTATGGGCTTTTATTTCATTAATCTTGAAGGTTTCAACCAATTGCTCAAAAAGAAAATCTACTTGCTTACGAAAAGGAGATAGAATACCAATGCTCGTTTTTAAAGCATTAGGTAAATCCTTTTCTGCAATAATTATCGCTTGAATTTTATCTAAAATGGCCTTTGCCTCTTCTTCGTTTGCTCCATTTACACGTTTTCCATTGGTTTTTACAAATTGCACATGCTCTGCAACCGAAATTGGGCGTTTGGTTAAAATATCTAACCTCTCATTGTAAAATTGCTGATTGCTAAAGGCAATAATAGGGAATTGACTTCTAAAATGTTCATTTAATTGAACACGGTCCTGCGGGTCTAAATGATCCTGAACCAAATGTAGAATTGATCGATCGCGGTGTTGGCAAAGATGCTTTAAGTCATCCGGAACCTGTGCCTTGCTTGCTCTTTCAAATGCTTTTGAAATGAAAGAAATATGTGTTAATTGTTTCGTGTCTCCAACAATTACAACTTTTTTAGCACGTTGTATTAAGGGCAATACACTAGGAATGTCGCATTGTGATGCTTCGTCAATAATTAGGATATCAAAAGCCTCTTTTTTTAAAGGGAGAACTCTAGAAACATCATTAGCTCTAACTAGCCAAACGGGAAAAGCTTTTAAAACTGCATCATAATTAATTTTTTTAGAGAGTTTTTCTTTTCGTTCATGCTCTCTTGCCCTTAAAAATGAAAGGTATGCTCGCAATTCTCTTCTGTATTGGTTTAAGCCATCCTCTAACATGAAAGAGTTTACTAAATGTAAAGATGAAATGGCTTTTTTTCTAATTTTTCCAATTCGTTTGTAATAGGCATCTAAAGATTCCCAAATAGGAATAGTTGATTTTCCACGATAAGCAAAAATTCTATTCCGAAAAGCAGGGGTACTATACTTCGCTAATCCATGATTTAAACTTGAGGCATAATCACGTTCACGCCTAAATTGTTGCATTAAATCGGCTTCTTTTCGCAAATGAACGTCATGCATTTGTTGAAACCGTTCAAATGCAGCTTCGATTTGTCTAAATTCTATTTTTTTTCGTTTATATCGTCTTCCTAAAACATAATCAAGATGATCTTTCATCCATGAAAAATTTTCATCCTGACTTGGGTTTACACAAAGGTTTTTAATACCCAATTGTCCTTTGATTTTTTCTTCAATGACATTAAGGGCCTCTTTGTTTTTTGAGGTAATAAGAATAGATTTTCCTTTGCTTACTTTTTCTGCCGCTAAATTCGCTATCGTAAATGATTTTCCTGTGCCAGGAGGTCCTGATACAACGCTAACAATTTTTTCATTGCTATTGATAATTGCATTGTATTGACTCGCGTTTAGTTCTTCACAAATTATTCCTTTTTTTTCATCTGACTTATTCTCTAAACCATTAAATAAAGTGGCTAACGGAGCGGAAAGATCTTGTGATTGTTCAAGTATATTTAGTTCATTTAAGGTTGTAAAAGAGTTGTTTTCTTTTTCAACTATGGCAAATACTCCTGCAGGTACGTATTGATCTCCAACTTCAAATTCCTTTTTTATTGCTCCTTTAAACTTACGATCAGACCATAAGGTGGGAAACATCATTAATTCATCAGCATCAGCTTTTGGAGTTGCTTTTTGAATAACCTCAGTTAATTTGGATGCAAAATGGAAATCTATCTGTTCAGCATGTTTTATTTTTTTAAATTCTCTATTATTTACAATTTTTTGCGGAACATTATTTTTTAGAAATTGGCGAGTGGATTGGTCAATATATAGATAATATTCCCCCTCTTTAGTAATGACAGTGGCATCAAACGAAAAAAGAGGATAAACACGAGTTGATTCATATTTGTTTAAGGTCACAAAACGAGATATTCTAGCCAATGAAAAATATTTCAAAGTAACTTCGTTTGACTTTAGCTCAAGTGTTTTTATAATCTCCTCACCAACAGCATCTCCTAGCGGTAGATATGGGTGCTGATTGTTTAATAGCTCTTCTTTTTTTGAAATGAAATACCTTTTTAAAACACGAGATGAGTACAGATGCATCATTTTGGATTGATTCAACTCTTGCTCGTAGATGTTTTTATAAAAAGAGAGGATAGATTGCATAAATGGTTGATCTCGATTTCTATTGAAGATTAGCGATTGTTAATCCAATCTCAAATATTGAGCTTAGACAGGTGTGAAAATTAACAAATTTGTTTTGATTATTTTAGTCTCAAACTGTAATTAATTGCAGCATTTTCCGTTACTTTCGTATTCCATGCTAGTTTTAGGGTTGATATATATTCGGCTTTGAGCAGTTAGGGTTGAATTTCAAAATAAGAATAAGGTGTCAATAGAGGTAAAAAACGCATTCAAATACTACGGTGAGCAAGCAGCTTTAAATGATGTTTCATTCAACGTTAATTCTGGCGAAATTATTGGTTTTTTAGGGCCAAATGGGGCTGGGAAATCAACGATGATGAAAATCCTGACTTGTTTTATTCCAAAGTCGTCAGGTTCAGTTAAGGTTTGTGGATTAGATGTAGAGGAGCATTCAATTGAAGTGCGAAAAAAAGTAGGTTATCTTCCTGAGCATAATCCATTGTATTTGGATATGTATGTAAAAGAATATCTCTCATTTGTTGCTGGCATTTATAAAATTAAAAACAAAAAGGAACGCGTTAATGAAATGATTTCATTAGTGGGACTTGAAGTTGAAAAAAATAAAAAAATTGGGGCCCTATCAAAAGGTTATCGTCAACGTGTTGGTTTGGCACAAGCGATTATTCATGATCCTCAAGTGCTAATCTTGGATGAGCCTACAAGTGGTTTAGATCCTAATCAATTGGTTGACATTCGTCAGTTGATTCTTGATATTGGTAAAACTAAAACGGTAATGCTATCTACACATATTATGCAAGAGGTTGAAGCCATTTGTGACCGTGTGGTAATTATCAAAAAAGGCAAGATTGTAGCCGATAATACTGCTGAAAAAATGCAGCAAAAAGATGTGGAACGCCAAACAGTCTTAGTTGAATTTGACCAAGTTGTCTCACGCAATCAATTGCGCCAAATAGCTAATATTAAAAGTGTCAAAAACGTAGAGGGTAATAAATGGCTTTTCTCAGGTGAAGGAGATATTAGACCTGCAATTGCAAAATACGCCCAACAACATAATTTGTTGATTTTGGCAATGTCTGTTGAGCAAAAATCAATGGAAGAAGTGTTTAAAGAATTGACAGCAGGCAATTAAAACACTTTTGTCCGAATCATGAAGCAATTTGTACATTTTAAGGAAGAGGAGTATGATTCTGACGAATATTTAGAATACACTTATCGCCCTGGAATTTCAGGTGAAATTGAAATAGAAACCTTACTTGAAGGATTGAATATTCTTACGGTATATTTCAGAAAATTGAATGCACTAAATGAGGAGCTTAATTTTGATGATGACACTACTGAAATAATGTTAGCCAATTTTCCCGTAAAACAAACTGAAATTAGCCAGTTAGATGGGGTTAAAATTGAATTGGAAAACGGATGGACTGACAAACAAATGTTCACCATGTTCAGCGTTAGAGATGGTGAACCAACCAATAACAACAGCATTGAATTTCATGTGAAAAATGATGGAAGTGTAAATGTACGTTGGACAGCAGGATATACCAGTCACCAATCAGGTAAAGATGTTGGGCAATTTGAATTGAATTTAATTGCATTTGAGAAAAAGGATGTGATTACGCCACTTTGTGAAAACAATAAAAAACTAATCGAAATTTTCGGCAAATAGCTGTTGAAGGTTGAACAGTAGATTGTTGCATGAGCAATACCAACAATCAGATTAGAATTACCAACAGATAATTCTGCCTCATATTATTACCGCAATTTTTTTTAATACTAGGATTTTATTTTTAGCTTGGCTGTTTTAATATTATTCTATTATGATTACTACCTGGACTACATTTTTAATAATTGCAATTACAGTAATTTTAGCCGTTTTAGTATTGCTTTTTCTTCTTTTAAGAAAAATGAAGGTTAAAGCAAAAATCTCAGTGCCAATCGTTCTTGTTTTTGGGTTAGTATTTGGAGGTGGAGCATTCGGTTATTTAACAGCCGTGCACGGTTCACATTTTGTGGTGCTTAAATCAAATTTAGAGGTTGAAAAATACTATTCTATTGGTGTAAATGATTATGTACGTGAGAATGGAGAAACTTACACAATTGAAAAAATGCAAAACGTTTTAATTAATGATACTGGTAGAGAATTGGTTTATGAAAAAGTAGTTTACGGATATGGTTCTGAACCAGAAGCAGAGATTGTTGAGATTGGCGCCGTGCATGAAATTAAAGTGTTGCCAACATCTATTTACTATTTTGATGATGAACCACCGACTTCAGTTACTTCAGAAAATAGCTCTGTAACTAAATATTGGGTTTATTTATACGAATAACCTATTCAAAACTTACTTGTGCAAACGGATCAAACTCATTCATTGGGTTTAATTCTTGTACCGTTTGATTTTCAACACGAATAGTACGAGATGGAAATTGCTCCATGATTGATAAATCGTGCGTAGCCATTAAAACAGACGTGCCTTCTTTTGCAATTGCCAGTAATACACCCATTATTTCTTTTGAAGTTTCAGGGTCTAAATTTCCAGTGGGCTCATCTGCTAAAATAAAAGCAGGTTTATTAATTAATGCTCTAGCAATAGATACACGTTGTTGTTCTCCACCAGAAAGTTGGTTCGGCATTTTATCTCCTTTATGGTCCAATCCTACTAGGCTTAAAACTTCTTCTCCTCTTTGTTTGATTTCTTTTTTCCCTTTCCAACCTGTTGCACGCATCACAAAAGAGAGGTTGTCTAAAATAGATCGATCTGATAATAACTGGAAATCTTGGAAAACAATACCCAATTGGCGTCTTAAAAAAGGAATTTCTTTACGCTTCAGGTTGTGCAATTCAAATTCGGCAATTTTTCCTTGACCAGCTGCTAATGGTAATTCGCCATAAAGTGTTTTCAATAAACTACTTTTACCTGACCCCGTGCGACCAATTAAATAGACAAATTCACCCTTATCTAAATGCAGGTTGACACCTTTTAAAACCACTGCTCCACCTTGGTGAACTTCACCGTCTTTAATCCAAAATATGCTATTGTCAGTTTCCATTAATTCAATATTACATATTTATTTTAAATGTAAGTTCAGACAAGGCTATTTTATGGCAAAAAAAATCCCCTTGATTAATTAAAATACAAGGGGATTGATTGTTTATTAGAAATACTTTTATTCTTTTTCCAAAGTAATGTTTGTAGTTGTTTCGTCTTCTACTAAGATTAGCTTTAATGTTGTTTTAGTGAGTTCAACAATGTCAATGCTTTGTATCGTGGTTGCAGCTAAATTTTCTTTTTGTTCTAAACGTTCACCGTCGTTAGTTACTCTATAAACAGATGCTTCTGTATCTGTGTCTCCGTCAAAAGTAATCGTGGTTGTCATATTGCAGAATTCATCATTTTTTAATTTGCATCCATCAAAGTTCATTTGCACTGCAAATCCAAAAGCAAGATAATTAACCGTGAGTTCTCCTTCAGTAACCATAAATTCAGTTGCATTCCAGTTTCCTTCTAATGTTTTAACGGCTTTTTGATTTTTATTACAAGCAACAGCAATTAGGGCGATTGCAGCAATCATAAATAATTTTTTCATAATTTAATATTTAGTTACAGTTGTCATACGAGCCCTTTACCCAAAAGGTTTGCTCTCTGAGCTTTGATTTATCTATATTTCGATAAAATGTTAATAAATAATCATTAGTGGTATTTGAGAAAAGTTTTATCTGCCATGCAATAATCTTAACAGAATTACGTTTATAACTTTAACCCCCACCCGCACAATCCCTTACCTAACACCTTAAATTTACAAGTTTATTAAAGAGCAACTAAAAATTGTTCTGTAAAAAATGACAAACAGGTATATGCTGAGAGCGAGTGTTATAATTTTATTATTCCTAAGTACAGCTGTATTTTCTCAATCATCTGAGAAATACAAAGGAGACTATGCACGGTTTTATAAAGCCGAGGATCTTTATGAAAAAATGAAGTATAGTGCTGCCGAAGAGGAGTTTAAACTTTTTATGTCGGAACAAAGTGACGCAAATGATCCACTTTATGTAAAGGCAATGTACTATAGTGCGTTAAGTGCGCTTCATCTTTATCATGCAGATGCGGAAAGACGTTTGCTGAAATTTTTGAAAGAATATCCTGAAAGTATTCATAGACAGAGTGTTTATCTTGAATTAGGTAGATATTACTATAGAGGGAAGAAATTTATTGATGCCATTGAATGGTTTGAGCAGATTGATGTTTACGACCTAACGGCAGATGAAAAAGAAGAGTATTACTTTAAATTGGGTTATTCTCATTTTAGAAGAAACAATTTAAAGAAATCAAGAGATGCGTTTTATGAAATTATAAGCTCAGAAGGGCAGTATCAATCGCCAGCCCTCTATTATTATTCTCACATTGCTTATACTGAAAAAAGTTACCAAACTGCTTTGGAAGGATTTACAAAGCTAAAAGATGATCCTAGCTTTAAAGATGTTGTTCCGTATTACATTGCGCAAATTTATTATTTGCAAGGCAAGTATGAAATGCTTTTGGAGTATGCACCGCAGGTAGTGGATTCAACTAATCCTAAAAATGAAGTAGGAATGGCGCATTTGATAGGAGACGCATTTTATAAAATTGGTAAATATGACGAAGCTGTTCCCTTTTTAGAAGAATACAATAAAAAAAGTGCAACCACTCGTGACGAAGATTATCAATTAGGTTTTGCTTACTATAAAAGTGGTGATTTTGAGAATGCCATTCCAATGTTTGACAAAGTGGCCAGAATTAAAGATGAATTGGGTCAAATAGCATTGTACCATATAGGAGAATGTTATTTGCAAAGTGATGATTTTCTTTATGCCAGAAATGCTTTTGAAGCCGCTTCTGTTCTTTCCTTTGATGCGGCGGTAGAAGAGGATGCCCTTTATAATTATGCAGTACTTTCCTATAAACTAGATTATAATCCGTTTGATGAGGCCGTGGAAGCTATGAACCTCTTTTTAGAGCGCTACCCTAATTCACCAAGAAAACAAGACATGTATCAATATTTGGTAAATGTTTATACAACAATGGGGAACTATAAATCGGCAATGGAATCGATTGATAGAATTGAGGAGAAAGATTTTAAAATGAAAAATGCCTATCAAATAATGGCTTATAACCATGGGGTTGAATTGTTTGAGAATGGAGAGATGGATCAGGCAATTGAAGCATTTGGGTTGGTGAAACGTTATCCTATTGATACCAAATTAAACGCTATGAGCTTGTATTGGATCGCTGAGGCTAGTTTTAGCAAGGCAGATTATCCATCTGCAATTGCACAATACAGAGCGTTTATAGATGAGCCAGGCGGTTATGGTGTTGTTGAGCATAATGACGCGTATTATAATATGGCATATGCTTATTTCAAGCAAAAAGATTATGCCAATGCTATACAGTATTTTAGAACCTTTACGCAGGACGATTCTGAAACACATAAAGAAAAAATTACTGACGCTTATTTGAGAATTGGTGATTGTTATTTTGTGCGTAAGCCAAATGATACCCCAAAACCTGATGATGACAACGCTATTTTGTTTTATCAAAAGGCAATTGAATCAGGCGGTGGTCAAACAGATTATGCAAAATTTCAAATTGGTCTGTCTTACGGGTTTAAAAGACAATATACTGACAAGGCTTCAATCATGTTGGATATTGTGAATAATCATGCGCGTTCGGCACTAGCTGTTCCGGCATTGTATGAGGCAGGTGAGTCTTATCGTTTAATGTCTAATTCTGATGATCCTACACACAGAGAAAAAGCCATTAAATACTATCAACAGTTAATTCATGATCATCCAAAGCATTCTAAAGTGGTAGATGCAATTTTCCAAATTGGAATGCAGCATTTTACTGCTCAGGAATATAGTTTGGCTGAAAAACAATTCTTACGTGTTGTTAATGAGTATCCTGCATCTGAAAGGTTTTCTGAAGCTCTAGACAGATTAAGAGATGTTTACACAGCAATGAATAGAACAGACGAGTATGTAGCTTTATTGACTAGTCTCAATATGGATATTGATGAAAATGAAAAGGATGAATTAGTTTATAATGCAGCTTATCGGGCTTATGAAGATTCATTGTTTGAATCTGCTGCTGAATCATTTAAAAAATATCTGAATCAATTTGCACGACCAAAGCATGAAATTGATGCCTTATTTTTTATGGCTGATTCTTATAGAAGTATTGGCGCAACAGAACTAAGTACAAATGCCTTTAAGCAATTATTAGAAAAACCAACCAACTTCTACACTGAGGAAGCTGCTGGAATTGCATCTAAAGTAGAGTATGATGAAGGGAACTATCAAAAAGCTGCAGATTATTATGTCATTTTAGATAATAACGCCTCGTATCCTGAAAATAAGCTGAAAGCAGAGATTGGTCTAATGCGTTGCTATACCTTCCTTGAAGAATTAAGCGTTGCTGCTGAATATGCTAAAAAAGTATTGGCTGATCCACTTTCGTTAGATAATGTGAAAGTTGAAGCCCATTATGTAATTGGTAAAGCAGCTCTGGAGGCAAATAATTTTGACAAAGCCATGAGCGAATTTAAAGAGGTAACTGAGCAAACATCAAGTGTCTTAGGTGCAGAGGCACAATATTGTATAGCCTTGATTTATAATATGCAAGAGGAATTTAAAAAGTCTGAAGATGAGGTGCGTATTTTAATGAAAGAGCGTGCAGGTTATGATTATTGGGTGGCTAAAGCTTTAATATTGCAGTCTAAAAATTCAATTGGTTTGGATGATTATGTACAAGCCGAATTCACCATTAATAGTGTTTTGAATGGTTATACCATACCTGATGACGGAATTATAGAGGAAGCAAATGTAGTGTTGGAGGTGATCAATGCTTATAAGAACCAAGAAAAGGATCTAGGTCCAGATGTTGATAATACAATTGAAATAGGAGATGGAAATGATTAAGATAGATTTTAAATACTTATTGTTGATTCCCCTTGTTTTTATTGGTGGGATTAGTTTTGCTGGGGTTTATTTGGAGCCAGAAGATACAGCAACATGGGTGAATATTTCAGAGGCAGAAAGACGAATTTCACCGTCTTATCGAATTGCTGAAAAACCATTAATAATTGATACGATTATTCCTATTCCGAATATATCTTATCCGTTATTATCGCGTAATATGCGTACGGAAATTTCTATTGATCAGATTGATCCTGCTAAAATTAAAATTGTTGAGAAATTAGAAAAACTTTATCCAGGTTATGTTAGAATCGGTTTAGGTAATTATATCAGTCCATTAGGAGAGGTTTATTATAATTCATTACGAAACCGCCGAATGAGCTATGGCGTTCATTTAAATCACAATTCGTCTTTTGGAAATATTAAAGGGTATGCACCAAGTACTTTTGATAATACTACAGGACGCGTGTTTGGAGAGTTTTTTACCAAACAATTTAGAATTGAAAGTGAATTGGATTATTTAAATAACGGATACCATTTCTACGGAATTCAAGATACGACTGAAAATCAAGATTTAATTTCAAAAGATTCATTGAGAAATCGTGTCCAAGGAATTGGGGCAAACGTTCGATTTTCTAATGTTACCAGAAAAGACAGTGCTACATTATTATATGCTGTAAAAACTGATTTTAATTATTTCCATGAGTTTGACCCTAATGATCGAATTCAAAATGCGAGGAATTCAAATTTTGGAATTGGTACAGAAATGAGCTATAAATTAAGAAACCACATTTATTCTGCTGATTTAGATGTACGTTATAATAATTACAAGTTTGCAGGCGAAGGATCTACTGTGCCAGTTCCTGATTGGCATGATGATAATAATACAATCATTCATTTAAAACCATCCATTGCATCTTACGGGAAAAAATGGAAGGTATTAGTTGGAGTTGATTTGAATTTTGACATTGTATCAGATCCAATTTTTGTTGCAGTGCCTCAATTAGAAGGGAAATATAGCTTGTTTAATGATATGTTTATTCCATATGCCGGAATTGGTGGAGGATTAACACAAAACACATTCCAATCGTTGAACAGAACCAATGAGTTTATTGTGCCTGAATTAGAATTGAAAAACACGAAAGAGCTAAAATTCTATGGCGGAATAAAAGGGACATTGTCCAAACAATTATCTTTTGATTTGCAAATACATTCAACAGCTTATACCAACATGGCTTTATTTGTAAATGATACCGTTTGGAGTGATATGTATAAATTTGATGTGGTTTATGATAAAGTAACAGCCTTAGGAGTAAATGCAAGCATAAGTTACCAAGCCGCGGAAAAATTGAAAGTAGATGCAATTGTAGCTTATAATAATTACACAACTCAAGTTGAAACACACGCGTGGAACTTGCCTGAAATTGATATTAAATTAAGAGGTTCTTATAACCTGTATGATAAGTTATATATTAAGTCTGATTTAACCTTAATGGGCGGTAGAAAAAGTCCTGAAGGATTATTCTCAACAGATGCAGGAGATGATAAATACAATCTTGGTTTTGTAGCGGATGCAAACTTATCAGCTGAGTATCGATACAATAAACGTGTTTCAATTTTTGTGCAATTCAATAACCTGGCCGCACAAAAATATTTCAGATGGAACAGATATCGTACACAAGGGTTCCAAATTTTGGGAGGCGCAACATTCGCTTTTTAAAATTTAATTCAAATAGTTACGTTCAACACCATCACAGCACGTGATAATGCCTTTACTGTTGCTGTTATTAGAAAAAGGCATAAAATGTGCTACCTTTATCAATGGTGAATAAAATTGGATTGATATTATTACTATTGCTGGCCAAGAATTTAACTTGGGCGCAAGAGTCTGTTTTTATTCCTACAGATTCTATTCAAGGGAACTTTTCTCAATTTTCGGTAGACAATTTTGGGCGGGTATATCTTTGTGAAAATGATATTATAAGTCAACATTTTGGTCAAAATGATACCGTTTATACCACTTCTTTAAAATCGTTCAGGCCTACGTCAATTGAAAGTTCAAAGTCATTTAGAACCATGGTTTTCGATCAGGATAGATCTGTACTTCATTTTTATGACAATACGTTAACAGATATTCATGGCGAAATCGATTTAGTCTCAGTTGGTATTCAACAACCACTTTTGGTTTGCGAATCTTTTGCTGGAAATACCTTTTGGGTGTTAGATGGTGGGCTGATGCGCCTCGTAAAATTGAACCGCGAATTAGAAATAGTATCGCAAACAGAAAATTTGGTGTCGCTTTTTGACAATGATATGCCACCAAGTCAAATGATAGAGCATAATGATTATTTATACATTTTAATTCCCAATAAAGGAGTGGCAATATTTGATGTTTTTGGAACATTTATAAAAATATATCCCACGCAGGCATTAAACATTGGAGTATTAAATAATTACCTTTTATTACAAAGCGATTCTGCTATCGAGGCGGTTTCTAATGATGCTTTTTTAATGGCAGATTTTACCTATCAAATTCCTCAAAATGTAATCAAATTTGCTTTTTCAAATGCAAAAGTTTATTTCTTAAAAAAGAATGGACTAGTAATAGGTAAATTCAAATAACGATAATAGTTAGTTATCTTTTTTTCATTAATCCTCAACGAATAATAAATGAATTGACCATACATGGCAATAGTTTATATAGATTAAAAGTGAATTACTTATATTTGCTGAATCCTTAAAAAAGGTAAAATCTATAGTTGAAATGAAAAAATTCTTTCGGTTTTTTATAAGTAAGCAGTTTCTGATAAATATCGGGGTGATTATTTTGGTTTGGGTGGCCATTATTTTTGGCGAATTATATTATTTAAAAAGCCATACCAGTTTTGGTGAAAAAATAGAAGTTCCAACCTTCTATAAAATCCATATGGATGATTTGGATGAATTTGTAAGTGGTAAAGGAATAAAATATACCATTCAAGATTCTGTTTATATGGATAATTGGCCAAAAGGAACCGTATGCTGGCAATATCCTCTTCCAACTGATTCGTCTGGAATGTTCATTAAATCCGGAAGAGAAGTTTTGTTATCAGTAGTTCCTATAAATCCGCAAATGATTAAAATGCCAGACGTAGTTGATATGTCAAAAAGAATGGCCGAATCAAGTTTAGAGGCGATTGGTATTAGAACAAAAATTAGTTATGAGCCAGCTGTTGAAGGAAAAGGATTCGTCCTTAAACAACAATATAATGGTCATGATATTAAGCCTGGGACTAGCATTCCAAAAGGAACAAGAGTTGAATTAATAGTGGCGCAAGGAAACAATGGAACAACAAGCTCATTACCTAATTTGATAGGTCTAACAATATCTGAAGCACAGGCGCGTTTATCTAATTTAACGCTTTCGCTTTATATAGATTGCAATGGTTGTTCTGAAGAAGAGAAACCGAATACAATAATTGTTGAGCAAAGTCCTAGGGGCGGTGAAGGTGTTAATGTTTCGGCCGGAGCGACAATAACTGTTTGGTCGGGCAAAGGCGAATAATTAAAGGATTTAAACAAATGAAACAAGTTACACTCGCAATAGCAGTCTTAGCTTCAGGATTTATTTTTGCGCAAGAAAAAATTAGTCCTATACAAATCAATCAAACCATTTATACACAACAAACGCAAACGCGCGCCAGTGAGTTAAATGAGTTGGATAGTACTTACATTTATGAGTTCACAACCCTTTCATTAACGGATGTTTGGGATGATTTTTCAACAAATAAATTTGAACAGTTTGACGCTGAGCCATTGGATGTAGGTGTTACTTCGGTACTGTATCACCGCTTAATGGATGAAACAAATACAACTCCACAAGATCCAGATTTGATATTTTGTGATTCAATGTATGCACACCATGATACTGTGAAAATTGATGAAATTGGAGCGGAATTTGAAGTTGTGCGTCATTATCCTTTTACCCCTTATGATGTTTGGATTAATGATTTAGACTTTTACCCTGTGGAGGGAGTTTTGAATGAAGGAGTTTTTCAAGAGTGTTATGTTTTAATAGATTCTATAATTGCGGGTGTCTTAGATGAAGATCAGGATACCTTATGGTATAATGTTGATCCAACGGCGTATGTGCAAGATAGTGCTCGCGTTTTCACAAAAGTAGTGACAGACCCTAATACTTTATGGGAGAACAATTTTGCTTGTCATAATTATACCTATGCGTATAACCCTTGGTCTTTGGGAGTTGCTACTTTCGACGGATTAGACCAAAATGGATATCCTTATGCCTTTGGAGATGATGGAGCACATGGAGTGGCAGATTATATGACTTCAAGACCAATTGATCTTTCAGTGGCAGATGGTGACGATATTGTTTATTTAACTATGATATATCAAGCAAAAGGTTTAGGAAATATGCCAGAATCTTTTGATAGTTTGGTGGTAGAAATGTATATAGATGGACTTGAGGATTGGCAATATGAATGGTCAGTGTCAGGTGGAGCGGTTGAACCAGATGTATGGGATACGCTATATTTCCCAGTTCCAACAGGTTATTATGAAGATGGTTTCCAATTTAGGTTTAAAAACTATGCCTCCCTTTCAGGCGCGCTTGATCATTGGCATATAGATTATGTAAGTCTTTCAATTGAAACAGAAATTGAAGCGGGTAATTTTACAGATATTGCAATTTCATATCCTGTAAATACATTATTACAAGATTATACCGCTGTTCCTTGGGATCATTATAAAAACACAACGGGCAATGAAAAAATGCGAACTGAATTTGATTTAGATGTATTTAATACACATGCTACTGATATTGCATTCGGTGGTGGTGAGGTTTCAGTGCGAAATGCCGGAGTATTAGAAGGTGATTTTCCTATTGTAGGAACAGGTGGGCCTGATGCTGCTCAATATGTTCCAGGATATAATGATTGTGTTATACCAATGGCTCCAGCCTATTTTTATGATCAAACATTAGGGGGGGGACAAGCAGAATTTGATGTTAAAATAAATATTACCTCTCCAACTGATGGTGCAAATGTGCATTTAGAAAATGATACCACTTATTTTACGCAACGTTTTGATAACTACTATGCTTATGATGATGGTTCTGCAGAAGCAGCTTATGGTATTGAAGGAGAAGGGGCACTGATGGCTTATAAATTTGATGCATACGAAGCAGGGAAGTTAAAAGGGATTTTGATGCAGTTTCAGCCATCCGTAACAGATTTAAGTGGAGAAGTATTTTTATTAACCGTGTGGGATGATAATGATGGTGAACCAGGAGAGATTATTTATCAAGATGATTATTTTGAATCTCATTCACCAGAGTATTCAGGTTCTAAAAGAGGATTCAGATATTATGAGTTTAATAACTTAGATTGGGATGCTATTAATGCTGACGATACATCTTTAACGGTGGACCCTGTTTTTTATGTAGGTTGGCAAAACATTGGTTCTGCAAGTTTAAATATTGGCTTAGATTGGAATATCGATAATGGAGATAAAGTATTTAGAAATACTGCCGGTGAATGGTTGACGTCTTCATACGCTATGTCTTTACTTATTCGTCCAGTATTTTCAACGGGGTTAGATTATACATTGTCTATTGAAGATGAAAATGATTTACAGGAAGAAATTGCTCTCTATCCAAATCCTACATCTAATGACATTACTTTAACAGGTTTGTCGG
Source organism: uncultured Crocinitomix sp. (assembly GCA_937136425.1). Classification (GTDB taxonomy): domain Bacteria; phylum Bacteroidota; class Bacteroidia; order Flavobacteriales_D; family Crocinitomicaceae; genus Crocinitomix. The sequence continues at coordinate 27,330 of CAKZON010000070.1, read as the reverse complement.
GCGATTATGAATTACGTATATTTGATATGAGTGGTCGAATGGTTACTTCTGTTCAAAATCAACATCAAGTAAATGTAAGCAACCTAGAAAGTGGATTGTATTTAGTTGACGTTAGAGACGCAGCAGGAAATCCAATCTTTTCTTCCAAGTTAATTAAAAAGTAATGACTGAAAACACCCCCGAAGAGGAACTTAATTCTGAAGGAACTGAGCAACAAGAAGAGCTTTTTGAACATCATAATTTAATTGCAGATGTAGGGCAAGAAGCATTGAGAATTGATAAATTCTTGATGAAGCGTTTGCCAAATGTTTCTAGAAATAGATTGCAAACTATTGCAAAAGCAGGAACTCTATTTGTTAACGGTAAGTCAGTTAAGTCAAATTATAAAGTAAGACCTAAGGACGAAATTTCAGTTGTTCTGCCATATCCCGTTCGTGAGATTAAATTAATTCCTGAAGACATTCCTATTGATGTTATTTATGAAGATGAACAAATGATAATGGTCAATAAACCAGCAAATATGGTGGTGCATCCTGGTTATGGAAATTATTCAGGAACATTACTAAATGGACTCGTTTATCATTTTGACTCATTACCCAAAAAAGAAGATTATTTTGGACGCCCAGGATTAGTTCACCGCCTTGATAAACATACAACTGGAATTTTAGTGGTGGCAAAAACTGAGCTAGCACTCACGCATTTAGCACAACAATTTCATGACAGAACAAGCGATCGTGTTTATCACGCGTTAGTTTGGGGAGATGTAGCCGAAAACGAAGGGACAATTACAGGGCCAATTGGCAGATCTAAGAAAAATCGCAAAGTTTTTCAGGTTTATGATGAAGAAGAAGAATACGGAAAACATGCCGTAACACACTATAAAGTCCTAGAAAGATTTGGATATGTTACCTTGGTTGAGTGCAAATTAGAAACAGGAAGAACACACCAAATTAGAGTGCATTTTAAGCATATTGGTCACCCTCTATTTCATGATCTTGAGTATGGTGGAGATCGTATATTAAAAGGAACTACATTCGCTAAGTATCAGCAGTTTATAAATAATTGTTTTAAATTAATTCCTGGGCAGGCACTTCATGCTAAAACACTTGGTGTTGAGCACCCAGTTACAGGTGAAAAAATCTTCTACGAATCTGAACTTCCTGAGGGTTTTTTGAAACTCTTAGAGAAATGGAGAGTATACAGTAAAAACGTTTGAGCGTAATTAACGGTTTATTTCACTGCATTTTATTGGTCTAAATGTACCGATAAGTAAAATAAAATCTTTATTTTCGCCTCTTGAGTATTAAGCTTATATCAGAAAAGTAAATTTATATGAGATCACTAAAGTCTGTAATTTTATTCGTTGGACTAATTGCTTTTGGAACAGTTGCCACTGCGCAAGCTGACAGAGCCGCCACGCGAAGTTACTCAGGTGAAGCGGTTAACCTATGGAAAGCCGGTGCCTACGCTGAAGCTGCGGAAGCTTTTAAACTGGCTGCTGAAAAGATCAGTCCCAAAAATGACAAAGCAAGACAAAAGAAGGCCTACTTCACTTATATGTCAGGTCGTTGTTACGACTTGTTAAGTGAGCACGCTTCTGCTGAGCAACAGTATGAAAAAGCTGTTTTATTGCGTTACCAAGAGTGGAAACCTGAGGTTTATATGCAGTTGGCAGAAATGGAAATGGCACAATGTAAGCACAAGGAAGCAAAAGAAAATTATCAGAAATACTTAAAATTAGATCCATCAAGCGAGTTGGCTAAAACTCGAATCGCTTCATGTGATTATTATGCAGAGAGTACTTCTAACCCAACAAAACATTTAGTTACTAACGTATCTAAATTAAATACAGGGTCTTTTGATTTTGCAACTGTAATGGGGCCAAGAGGAAAAGAAATGTACTTTACTTCATCTAGAGCTGGATCTACAGGAGCTAATTCTGATCCTATTACTGGACAAAACTACATGGATCTTTGGGTGTCTAAAATTGATAGAAATGGAAACTGGGGTCAACCAACTCCAATGGAGTCTCCAATCAACTCTATTGACAACGAAGGAACAATGGCTTTTGATGGTAGAGGTAAAACAATGTGGTTCACACGTTGTCCTTCTGTTGACAAAATGAACTTAGGTTGTGAAATGTGGATGGCAAAGCAAAAAGGTAAAGGTTGGGCTGAGCCTACTAAATTAGAGTTAAAGGATCATGATACAACTCACGTTGGACACCCTGCTCCTAGCCCTGATGGTAAAACTTTAGTATTCTCATCTAACATGGCCGGAGGATTTGGTGGAGTTGATTTATGGATTACTACTTATGATAAAAGATCTGATTCTTGGAGTTTACCTGTAAACTTAGGTGAAGAGATTAATACTGCTGGTAATGATTTATTCCCAACTTGGGGACCTGATGGTAACTTATTCTACGCATCTGACGGATTAGTTGGTTTGGGTGGTTTAGATATTTACATGGCTACTCGTGTTGGTGAAGACGATAAATGGGAAAACCCAACTAACCTTGGTGCACCTATGAATTCTTGTCGTGATGATTATCACATCATCTTTACAGAAAAAGGAAAAGTAGAAAGAGGATATATTAGTTCAAATAGAAATGGTTCTAAAGGAGAAAATTCTCAAGATATTTGGGATTTCTATTTACCACCAATCTTGATTGATGTAATGATTATTGTTTCGGATCAAGAAGAGGGTTACCCAATTGAAGGTGCTGCTGTTAAATTAGTAGGTTCTGCAGGATCAAGTTATGATTTAGTAACGGATGCTTCTGGTCAAATTAACCTAGGTGAAAAGCCAGATGGTGAGCGTTTTGTTGAGCCAGGAGAAACTTGGACATTAGAGGTTGAAGGAATTGAAAAATTATACTTAGGAACGAACGATAACTTTACAACGGAAGGTGTTGAAGTAAATACAAGAATCATTAGAGATTTGAAAGTATTGAATATTGAAAAGCCAATTCGTTTACCAGAGGTGCGTTACGCATTGGGTAGTTCGGTTCTATTAGTGGATACATTAAATGAAGATCCGGCGTTAAGAATCAATTCAAAAGATTCATTAAACTACTTATACGATTTGTTACAAGAAAATCCAAACTTAATTGTTGAGTTGATTTCTCATACGGATTGTCGTGGATCTGATCCTGCCAACTTGAGATTATCTAAGGCTAGAGCACAATCATGTGTTAACTACTTGGTAGACGAAAAAGGAATTCCAACTGAGCGTTTAATCCCTAAAGGATTAGGAGAGAAACGTCCTGTTGAGTTAAGAGAGATTAGTGAGAATGGTGACACAACTTATACAACATTAGGATGTGACATGATTACGAAATTGAAGAGAACAGATAAAGCTAAGTTTGAATATTATCACCAACTGAACAGACGTACAGAATGTGCGATCTTAAGTTTTGATTATGTTCCTGCTGAAGCTACCGAACCAGAAGACGGAGAAGGTAATTAGATAAATAGAATTTTTAAAGAAAAAGCACTGCATCACATATTTGTGATGAGTGCTTTTTTTATTTTTGCAAAAAATCGTATAACAATGGCTGACGAAAGGTATAATTCAAGAGGAGTATCGGCTTCTAAAGAGGATGTGCATAATGCAATTAAGAATGTAGATAAAGGTTTGTTTCCACAAGCTTTTTGTAAAATTGTGCCTGATCACTTGACTGGAGATGAAGAGTATTGTGTAGTAATGCATGCAGATGGTGCAGGAACTAAAAGTTCTTTGGCCTATATGTATTGGAAAGAAACAGGTGATGCTTCTGTATGGAAGGGAATTGCGCAAGATGCACTTATCATGAATATTGATGACTTATTATGTGTTGGAGCAACTGAAAACATTCTATTGTCTTCAACAATTGGTAGAAACAAAAATAAAATTGGCGGGACAGTGCTTTCTGAGATTATTAACGGAACGGAAGAACTGTTAACTGATCTAAGAAATCATGGCGTGAATATTCATTCAACTGGTGGAGAAACTGCTGATGTTGGTGATTTGGTTCGAACAATTATTGTGGACTCTACAGTAATTGCCAGAATGAAACGTTCAGATGTTATCTCAAATCATAATATTCAAGATGGAGATGTAATTGTAGGATTGTCTTCATATGGCCAAGCAACTTATGAAAATGAGTATAATGGTGGAATGGGAAGTAATGGATTAACAAGTGCAAGACATGATGTATTTGACAAATACTTGGCGGATAAATATCCAGAAAGTTTTGACCCTGAAGTTCCGGCTGATTTGGTTTATAGTGGAACAAAAAAATTAACTGATGCAATTGAAGGATCTCCAATTGATGCTGGAAAATTAGTTTTATCTCCAACTCGAACATATGCGCCTGTAATTAAAGCGATTTTAGATAAGCAAAGAGCAAATATCCACGGTATGGTTCATTGCAGTGGTGGAGCACAAACGAAAGTGTTACATTTTGTGAAAGATGTACATGTGATTAAAGACAATATGTTTGATGCGCCGCCTTTGTTTAAATTGATTCATCAAGAATCTGGAACAGATTGGAAAGAAATGTATAAAGTGTTCAATATGGGACACCGTATGGAAATCTATTTGTCTCCAGAACATGCAAATGAAATAATGGCTATTTCAGAATCTTTCGGAATCGAAGCAAAGATTATAGGAAGGGTGGAAAGTCATGCTGGAAATAAATTAACGATCCAATCAGAATTTGGAGAGTTTATTTACGAATAGTTGCTCAGGCATTTTGTATAAATGCAAGAATAGTGTGAGTTGTTTAGAGAATGTATTTTAATCAAACAGATATCACCAAGGATTAGAGTATGGCACGTTATAGGTGCTCAAATACTTATCCTCTGAAAGAGAGTAACACGAACGTATTAACTACTAAAGTTATGAGTAACATATTACAAAAATTAGAATCTATTGCAGTTCGTTTTAACGAAGTGGGACAGCAAATTGTCGATCCAGACATTATTGCTGATATGGATCGTTATGTCAAATTGACAAAAGAATATAAGGACCTTTCAGAAATTGTTAGGGTTTATAAGGAGTATAAAAATGTGGTAGACAATATTGCTACATCAAAAGAAATGATTGACATGGAGGAGGATCCCGAGATGAAGGAGATGGCCAAAATGGAATTAGATGAACTGCTGCCTAAGCGTGCAGAAATGGAGGAGGAAATCAAAATTATGTTGATTCCTAAGGATCCTGAAGATGACAAAAATGTTATTGTAGAGCTACGCGCCGGAACAGGGGGAGATGAGTCATGCATATTTGTTGAAGACGTATTCAGAATGTACACTATGTTTTTCAAAACAATGGGTTGGAAAATGGAAGTGGTAAATTCAAATGAAGGAGGAACTAGCGGATATCGTGAACTTTCTTTTGAGGTTGAAGGAGAAGGCGTTTACGGAATGCTAAAGTTTGAATCAGGTGTTCACCGTGTACAACGTGTACCAGAAACTGAATCTCAGGGGCGTGTGCATACTTCTGCAATAACAGTTGCAGTAATGCCAGAGGCAGAAGAGGTAGATGTGAAACTGAACATGGCAGATGTGAAAAAAGATACCTACCGTGCATCAGGTGCGGGTGGTCAGCACGTAAATAAAACAGAATCTGCCGTTCGTTTAACGCATATCCCTACCAATACTGTTGTAGAATGTCAAGATGGTAGATCACAGCACAAAAACTATGATAAGGCCTTAACGGTGCTTAGAACACGTTTATATCAAGCCGAGTTGGAAAAGAAAGAAAAGGAAAGATCAGAACACCGTAAATCATTAGTTTCAACAGGTGACCGTTCCGCAAAAATTAGAACGTATAACTATCCGCAAGGAAGAATTACTGATCACCGAATTAATAAAACAATGTATAACCTACCAAGTTTTATGAACGGTGACATTCAAGAAATTATTGATGCCTTGAAGATTGCAGAGAATGCAGAGAAAATGAAAGAAGGAACCGCCATTTAAGAGGAGTAATGACAAAAGAACAACTAGTTGAAAATATTAAGCGTAAAGGATCTTTTTTATGTGTAGGATTGGATGTGGATTTAGAAAAAATTCCAAGCTTTTTATTAGATTATGATGATCCTATTTTTGAATTTAATAAACGGATTATTGATGCAACAAAGGATTTGTGTGTAGCGTACAAACCTAATATTGCTTTCTATGAATGTCATGGAAGTAAAGGTTGGGATGCTTTGAAAAAAACCATTGATTATATTCCTAACGATATTTTTACGATTGCGGATGCAAAACGAGGAGATATTGGAAATACTTCTCATTATTACGCCAAAACATTTTTTGAATACATGGATTTTGATTCGGTAACTGTTGCTCCATATATGGGAGTGGATAGTGTTACACCGTTTTTTGAATATCCTGAAAAATGGGTAATCCTTTTAGCCTTAACATCAAATAAAGGAGCGCTAGATTTTCAGTTCACCACTGATATGGCTGGTGAAAAGCTTTTTGAAAAAGTAATTCGTAAATCATCCGAATGGGGAGATGCATCTAAACTTATGTATGTGGTTGGTGCAACACGAAGTGAATCAATTGGAGAGGTTAGAGCAATGACGCCGGAACATTTTTTCTTAGTGCCTGGTGTAGGTGCGCAAGGCGGCTCAATGAAGGATGTAGCTGACTATGGTTGGAATGATAACTGTGGTTTATTAGTAAATTCTTCTCGCGGTATTATTTATGCAGGAAATGGAGAGGATTTCGGTGATAAAGCGAGGTTAGCCGCACAAGATTTACAGCAGCAAATGTCTGCTATTCTTACAGAAAAGGGTTTTATTTAGTCAAATTACTACCAGTGAAACTAGCAGATTTAGTCGGGAAATTTGCAATAAAAGGCATTAATCAAGATCGTGAACAAACGACTTATAAAGGTGTGCTTGAATTGGAATTAAATACCAATAATAAAATTAATGCCTTCTGGACAATTGGTCAAAATCAAACCCAAAAAGGAACCGGTTTTTTTAAGGATGATATTTTAGTAGTGAATTTTAACTACAAAGGAGAGGATGAACAAATTTTCAAAGGAGTGGTGGTATATCGCTGGTTAAATAGAAATATTATTAAGGGTTTCTGGTCAGAAAAATATGGCGATCAAAGTATGTTGGGTGAAGAAAATGGAGTAAGAATCAATCCATTTGAGGAATTTAGTGCCAATTAGCTCGTTTAGATTCTGTCATTGATTTTTCATAGAATTGTGTAATAACAAATTGCTTACATTTCATTACTTTCAATGAATCATGGAAATATTTTACGAGCACACCCTTCCTTTTCCCAAACCATTTCCAGATGTTAAAATCAGCATTTCAAATGAAGAAATTTTTATTCGTAAAAAATCGATTCCAATAAAAAACATCACAGGATACGCCATTGCAGAACATCAATTAAAAATGGGGCCTGTTAAAGGAGGGACTTTATTTACATTGAAGATTTTTTATGGTAAAAGGAAGCCCTTTTATTTTGAGTTAAATCGCTCGCAATTTAAAGATCATATGACTATTACAGATGGTATAATCAAGGGGTTGTGGAAAGCTATCGGTATTCATAAATTCAGACTAATTGTTGATGGAATAAAAAAAGGTTATGAGGTTCCTTTGAATGAGAAAGAATCAATTATAATAACACCAACTGGCATAGTGTGCAAAAGTAAAGGGTTTCTGAGTTCAAAATTAACTTTGATTACATGGGAGAATTTAAAATCAAATTTTCTTAGAGGAGCATTGGGCATTGGAGACAATAGAGGGGAAGGATATCCATTTAATTTTCCTGCTGATGATACAGAAAATCTTTTGGTGCTAATGATATTTTTTGGATGGCGTAGTGAAAAACATGGAGATGTAACAGATTTTTCTAAAATAGAATAGATGACTAAACTATTAATGGCGCTAACAATTCTAGTAATAACAGGGGCTTGCAGTGCAAATTTAAAATCAGAAGATGATTCTAGGAATGATCAAGCAACGGAACTAGGCGAATTAGTGAACTTTACAGAACCAGAAATGGATACGGTTTGGCCAGTTTTGGAATCAGAAACTAAAACAATACCAAAAATGATTGCGGATAGCGGAATATACAATATTGATATCACTAAAGATAATTTGCATACCCATTCGGAATTCATGTTCAATTTGACCACGTTGGAAGGAGAGATTGTTATGCAATTTGTTTCTTGCAGTGATTACGGCTATGCTAAATCTTGGGAAAAAGAACAATTATTTGGAGTAGTAGATTCAATAATTGACGAAGAAGAAAATCGATATGCCGCACGAATAAATGAACACCGCGGAGCAGATGAATTTCAATTAACTCCGCATGATGTAGTTTTCAATCAAAAGGAAATTATCATTTACACAGGAGATTATAAAGATCATTATAAAAAAATGGAAGAATAATTAATACAATTCTGATAAAATTTATCATTTAGAATAAAATGATGTTTTTCTGCAATTACTATTTCCTTTATGTACACTTGAAAAGATGATTCTAACTGCTATAAAATTGATGGAAAGATGTGTTTGATTTTATTGCTACCTATGTTAAGATGCTTATCTTTAGTTTAATGTATAAAACCCTTAGCTTACTCGCTGTATTTTTTTCATTGAATGGAATTGCACAAGATCATGTTGAGACTGAAATAATTCCTTCCACCTATTTCGATATATCTATAATTGAAGTTTTTCCAGATTCTTTTCCGAAAGTGACCGTGATGTTTCAAGCAAGAGATGAATGGGATCAGCCACTTTGGTTACTTGATACCTCTGATCTTTATGTGAAAGAGAATGGCATAAAATGTCCCGCAATTGCCGTGCGAAATATTTCAGAAAACCAACCTATAAATGTAGGGCTAGTTTTTGATCATTCAGCTTCAATGGTTGATAATCCAGATCAAATGGAAGAAGGGGTAGAAACTTATCAGGATCTTTATTTTGATGATCAACTACCAGAAGGCTATGTCATGTCAATTGATTATGCGAAAGAGGCAGTATTGCAATTCTGCTCTCATGACAATGTTCCAACAGATTCTATGTTTTTTGTTGGGTTTTCAAAAATTGTAGATAAAATACCACCATTAACAAATGATTTAAATAGCTTCCAAAAAACGGTTGAAGCGACAAAGCCTAGTGGGAATACAGCTTTTTATGATGCACTATATGCGGCAATAGATTCATTGATTGCGCATGATTCGCAACCGGTAGTTATTGCTTTGACGGACGGGCAAGACAATGCTTCAAAACACACAAAAAAGGAAGTTTGTGAACACGCAAAGGAAAATGATGTTCCTATTTATATTATTGGGTTAGGTGATGTGCGAGAAGGTAATTTAGAAGATATTTGCTATTATACAAATGGATTGTATTATCATACTAACAATCCGTCGCAGTTAAATGAAATTTACTTTAATATTAAAAAACAAATACGCTCAGTTTACGAATTAGATTATCAATCAAGTTTAGATTTTTCAGAGCGACCAGAAAGAAACGTGCGTTTTTATTTTACAAATGACACACTAACATTTTCTAACAATATCGAGCGCTTTGAATTACCGGAAGAAGTTATGGTAAGAATAGAAGAGCGCCATGCAAAAATAAAAGCGGAAGAAGAGCAAATTATGGCAGATGAACAATTTGAAGAACTCCTAATTTACGGTGCAGTGGCAGGAGTTGCAATGTTAGGAATAGCTGGGTTTGTCGTATATCGGAAAAGAAAAAAAAGGGCACAAATTGTTTTGGAAGATGTATTTCCTAACCCTTTTTCAAATGAAGTTAAAATCACATTTATTTCTGAAGTGTCGCAATTAGAATTATGGGTGACAAATTCAACAGGGGTTCTGGTGAAAAAAGAAAGTTTGAGTGGAAAATCTTCTCCAGTCAGTATTAATCTATCAAGTCTTGATAATGGTGCTTATTTGTTCACGTTAAATGGCACTGCAATGGTGTCTAATACCGTGAAAGTTATTAAGAACTAATAAGCCCCGTGTACTTACTCAATTCCGTAGCGCTCATGATATTTTTGCGACAATTGCATTTGGTGGTTATCCAAAACAATGAAATTCCCTTTAACCATTGCAATCGTTACATTATTGGTACGCATATCCAACGCATTACCGTCTGAAATAAATAGGGTTGCATCTTTTTCGCTTTCTAGTGATCCAATTCGGTCATCAACACCCAATATTTTTGCAACGTTTAATGAAACGGAAGCAACAGCTTCTTCTTCTGTTAAACCATAAGCCCAAGCAGTTCCTGCTAAAAATGGAAGATTACGAGCATTCATTACTTCCATGTCTCCAGCTGACTGGATACAATAAGGCACACCTGCTTTTTGCAATTTTGCTGCTGATTGATAATTAGCATAGGTATAATCTTCATCAAACTCAGGAAGTAAATGTGGGCGACCTAACATAACAGAAAAATTGTTTTCAATTAACCGCTCAGCTACCAAATGTGCATCATAACCACCTACAATAACAGGGTGCTTTAAATTAAAGCGGCGCGAAAAATCAATAATATCATTGATTTCTGGAGCATAATCAGCATGTATGAACAAGCGCTGGTCACCATTAAATATACCACGCATTGCTTCCAGTTTTAGAAATTTTTCAGCAGGATCCTTAACTTGTGAATAGGACAAGGCTTCTTGAAAAAAGGTATAAATAGCATCTCGTGTTTTATTGTATTTTTCGTTTGCCTTATTGGGGCCTGGTTCTGCCCACCAACCTGATTTGACATATTTAATGGGCCAATTTAAATGTACGCCATCATCTGCTTTATAAACGGCATCTTCCCAATTCCAACCGTCTAATGCCATAATAGATGATGTTCCTGAAATCAACCCTCCTCTTGGAGTGGATTGTGTTACTAAAACACCATTTGTGCGTACGGTATACAAAACTTTAGAATCTGTATTAAAAGCTATGAGTGAACGAACATTAGGATTAATACTTCCTGTTTCACTAAAATCGCGAGTGGCGCGCACTGCATCTATTTCTGTTAATCCAAGCGTAATGTTTGCGGCAATAAAACCAGGGTAAACGTGCTTTCCTTTTATAGAAATAATCGTGTCCCAATCACTTTTGTCTAACTGATAAGTAAGCGCATTTTTAACAAAAAGAATTTTACCTTCTTCAATTCCAATTACAGAATTTTGAACGAAGTCTCCATTACCGATATGAGCACTTCCGTTTTGAAAAAGGATGCGTTTGTATTGCTGCTTTTGAGGACTTGGTGATTGACCAAATCCAACGGAAGCAATTAAAAATACAAGGAGTAAACTATATATACGTTTCATTTTCTATCGATTAATGTTCTTCAACTGTGTCACAGTGATAATGAGGGTTCATTTTTTTATACGGCTTACGCGTTGCAGCTCCTCCGTTTTTTTCTGCAAGCATCAGTTGCATAATTCTGTTGCGCTCTTCTTGGTCTCGATCATGTAGTTGTACACTTCTATTCCAATCGTATAATAGCATGCCATCAACAAAAGTTTGCTCTACCTTCGCTTGAATAGATAAAGGATTATCTGACCAAATAACGATATCAGCATCTTTCCCCTCTTTTATACTTCCCATTCGGTCATCAAGGTGTAATAGTATTGCTGGATTTAAGGTGACCATTTTCCATGCATCTTCTTCAGACACTCCTCCGTATTTAACAACCTTTGCAGCTTCTTGATTCAACCTTCTTCCCATTTCTGCATCATCAGAATTAATTGCTGTTACGATTCCCATTTTATGAAGAATAGCTGCATTGTATGGTATAGCTTCGTTAACCTCAAATTTATATGCCCACCAATCGGCAAAAGTTGATGCACCAGCACCATGTGCTTTCATTTGCTCAGCAACTTTATAACCTTCTAAAATATGCGTAAACGTGTTTAGCGTAAAGCCCATTGAGTCGGCAACGTGCATTAACATGTTTATTTCACTTTGAATGTATGAGTGACAAGTCACAAATCGTTCAGAGTTTAATATCTCTACCATTACATCCAACTCTAAATCGCGCCGTGGAGCATCAACTCCGATACGTTTCTTTTCAGATAGTCCGTTGTACGCTTTCCATTCTTTTTCATATTGTTTGGCATGGATAAATGCATCATAGAAAACTTGCTCAACACCCATTCTTGTTTGCGGAAAACGAACAGTATTAAAACTTCCCCAGTTGGATTGTTTCACATTTTCTCCTAAAGCAAATTTGATAAATCCTGGCGCCTCATCTATTAGCATTTCTTGTGGTGTAAAACCCCATTTAAGTTTGATTAATGCAGATTGTCCACCAACTGGATTGGCAGACCCATGTAATAATTGTGAAGCCGTAACGCCACCTGCAAGTTGTCTATAAACATTAATGTCATTTGAACGAACAACATCTGCAATAGAAACTTCAGCAGAATTATTTTGTCCACTTTCATTAACACCTTTACTAATGGCAATATGCGAGTGTTCGTCAATGATTCCACAAGTAACATGTTTTCCTTCGGCGTCAATTACCGTAGCGTCATTAGGAATTTGAACGATTGATTTATTCACGGCTTTAATTTTACCGTCTTGAATTAATAAGGTCGCATTTTTTAATATTCCGTTTGCTTCATTCGTCCAAATAGTGGCATTCTTTATAAAATAAGATTCCTGCGTTGGCAAGCTATCAAAGCCGTATGCCATATTGGGGTACATTATATTATCGACAGCCGAAGTATCGACAGTAAAACTCTTTTTCGTTTTTTTAACATTTTTGTGCTTTTCATTTCGAATTGCACTCCAATCTACCCAGTCGCCATTTGGCAGTTTTGCTTTTCCATGAAAGGCACCTAACGCACGATTGTACGTTCCGTTTAACTGAACAACACCATCTAAATTGCCATCTTTTTCTGCAAAAGACATGCTAATTTGTAAATCATTCATTACCAAATTTGGAGTTAACTTAACGGTATCTTTCTTACTTGTTTGAGTAACAGAATCTACCTTTATTCGGTAGCTCATTATTTTTGATTTAGGCTTTTCAGCGGACCCCGTTACATCCCATCCGTAAACAATAGAGTTTAAATTAAGGTTGTACTTACCGCGGATGTCAACATTGTTAATGTCTTTGATTTTTGTACGTTCACCTCTAATCCAATTTTCATAAATTTCTCCACTTTCAAAAAGGTCTCCTTTAACTATCAGGAAGTTCGCAATTTTACCTGATTCAAGTGTCCCAACTTGATCACCAACATTTAAGAATTCAGCAGGATTTTGTGTTAATGCTCGCAAGGCTTCTTCTTTCGGTAGTCCGTGTTTTACTGTTTTACGAATATTTTTTAGGAAATTGGTTTTCTTCTTGAGTCCGGCGGTTGTAAAACAAAAAGGAACTTGTTTTTTATGCAAGAAATAGGCATTGTACGGACGCATTTCCCAATCTTTTAAATCGGCTAATGAAACAAATCTCGAAAGGTATGGATCAGTAACGTCATAAGGGGCTGGAAAATTAACTGGAACAATTAATTTGGTACCTAACTCCTTAATTTCATCAATGCGTTCATAACTGTCACCGCCACCTTTTACAATTAAATCAATATTAAATTCTTGCGCTAATTTTACAGCTCTTAATATTTCTAATTTATCAGAAACTTCAAATATTTGAGGTAAATCTAAATTTTCAATTCCTCTTTTTAAAGAGATATTGTCTGTATTGGCACGTTGTAAACTGTACCATTTGGCATCATAAAAAAACTGTCGCATTAAAGCAATTGCTCCCATTTGTGATGAAGGATAACTTTGTCTAGAAGATCCTTTAGAGAAGGAGTAATGATTGGCGGCAGTTGTTTTTATAATTTGCTCTTGTGTTGCATTTGCTCCTATTGTAGTAAGGACTGAGGTTCCACGTAATAATCCATCCCTTTGATGGGTTGAAATTGTTCCAAAACCTTGTTTTACATAAGCATCTTTTTCTTTAAATAGTTCTTTTTTAAAAAGGGTATAAGCATCAACTTCTGGATGTATACTTTGATTCCAATAATATGGACCTTCTTTCAGTGTTGATAGTTGTGGTCCCATACCTTGTTTCTTTAGGTTACTTTTTTCAACTCCTTCACTGGCGTGGATGTCTATAAATGAAGGATATAAAGTATAACCTTTAAGGTCAATTTTAATGGCGTTTTTGGGTGCAATTACGGCTGCTCCAACATTGATTATTACACCATCTTTTATAACTAGTGTACCGCGTTCAATTGTTTCCGTGGCGCTTACAACAATGCGTGCATTCGTAAAAGCAACTGTTTCCTTTGAGTTAATGACGCCGTTCTCAGGTTCAATATCTTGTGCATTGGAGACGATTCCCAAAAGCAATGTAAAAATCCCGAAAAGTATATTTTTAATCATGGGTAATTCTTTTTTATTTGAACAGTTGTTGAATTACAACTCAACTTTTAATCGGCTTATCTGATTAAAACTGTAAATTTGTCCAAAAATAAGCATTTATGGAAACATTTAATCGGATTCTGGTAAGCTCTCACTCTGGATGGAGATGGATCGTGTTAATTCTTTTACTAGTTGCAGTTGTAAAGATGCATGCTGGCTGGAAAGGAAAGAAAACCTTTACAGAAGGGAGTCGCAAATTAGCGCTATTTACTATGATTGCATTTCACCTTCAATTTTTGTTTGGATGGATCTTGTATTTTTCAAGTTCTAAAGTTGCCTTCTTTGATGGAATGATGAAAGATGCTTTATATCGATTTTTTACGGTTGAACATTCATTAATGATGACAATCGCAATGGTATTGATTACTATTGGTCATTCAAAATCGAAGAAAAAAGAAAATGATACAGCTAAATTTAAGACTATTGCAGTATTTTATACCATTGCATTGGTGCTTATTTTAGCAGCAATTCCTTGGCCATTTAGAACGGCTTTAGGAGCAGGTTGGTTTTAAAAAAAATTAGAATAAAGAATGTCCACAGGGTTTTCACATATTGAGTCAAAACAAGAGTTTGCAGTTTTAGTTGGTGTAATAACCAGTCAGCAAACTGAGGATATGGCAAAAGAATATATTGAAGAATTGGCTTTTTTAGCTGAAACTTCTGGTGCTGAAACAAAGCGTAAGTTTTTACAGCGTATTGATAAACCCAACCCTAAAACTTATGTGGGTTCTGGAAAAATCAAAGAAATTAAAGAATACATTGACAATAATGGGATTGATATTGCCATTTTTGATGATGAATTATCGCCTTCTCAATTAAGAAATATTGAGCGTGAATTTGAGATTAAAGTCTTAGATCGCAACAACCTTATACTTGATATTTTTGCGAGTAGAGCACGTACAGCACACGCTAAAACTCAGGTTGAATTAGCGCAGTATCAATATTTATTGCCCCGCCTAACTGGTATGTGGACACACTTGGATAGAACCAAAGGGGGGATTGGAATGCGTGGACCAGGGGAAACGCAAATTGAAACGGATAGACGAATTATTAAAGAAAAGATTTCTTTGCTCAAACAAAAAATGACAAAGATTGATAAGCAAATGGCAATTCAGCGTGGAAATCGCGGTCAATTGGTTAGAGCGGCTTTGGTGGGGTATACCAATGTTGGTAAATCTACAATCATGAATTTGTTGAGCAAGTCAGACGTTTTTGCGGAGAATAAACTTTTTGCAACACTTGATACGACTGTGCGTAAAGTAGTGATTGATAATTTGCCTTTTTTAATGTCTGACACTGTTGGTTTCATTCGTAAATTACCACATCAATTAATTGAGTCTTTTAAATCTACTTTAGATGAGGTTCGTGAGGCAGATATATTAATTCATGTAGTTGATATTTCGCATCCCAACTTTGAAGAGCAATATACGGTAGTAAATGAAACCATTGCAGAAATTGATGGCGGTCAAAAAGATAAACCATCAATAGTCGTTTTTAATAAAGTAGATGCATATAATCCTGCTCCAGAGGATATAGGTTATCATCCTGACGGGAAAAAGTTCGCACTTGACGCATTGAAAAAATCATGGATGGCAAAACTAGGAACAGAGGATTGTATCTTTATTTCTGCGCAAGAAAACCTGAATATTGAAGAGTTCAAAGCCAAATTATACAAAGAGGCAAAAGCAATATTCCAAGTCCGCTATCCATATCATAACTTTTTGTACTAAAGGTTCTAATTAAAGCGCATTTCGCAAATCATTCCAAAGGTGATAATAAATAAGCGCCTTCTTTTCTGTAAAAAAATGTACTCCAGTGTTGGTAAATACACCAATTGTAGCATCTGTGTCCAAATTATGGTATACATAACAGGAGGCTCCAATATGTGAGCCTGTATGTCCAATCCATTGTCCATCATCATCAATGCTCATAAAGCCATGTGTATAACCTGTGTTCATCCTGTTTTGGTCTGGTTCTGTAACCCAATCTGTTTCAATCAGGTGAAGCATTTCTACTCCAACGAGTTCGCCGTTAAACACTGCGTCATAAAAACGGACCATTTCTTTTGGGGAAGATATTATGCCATCACTTGCTTCAATATAGTTTGTCATTAGAATTTGAAAATCGGATATATTTTCAATTTGTCCATTATTATATTGATCCCAATAACTTGCAACGAGTCCATTTGGACGAGGGTAATCTCCATTGTGGTAGTAGATATCTTCCAAGCCAAGTGGAATAAAGATTCGATCAGAAAATGATTTTTTATGATCGCCTTCAATCTCATCAATGATTAATGCAAGAAGATTGAAATTCAAATCTGCATATTGATGTTTTTCTCCTGGTTCAAATTGAGCAGGTCTACCTTCAATCATTGCAAAAAAATCTGTTGTGGTGTAGGTTGCTTCAGGGGCATTCATTAAAGTCTCAAAAAATGCTAGGTCAAATACATCAGGAATTCCAGAGGTTTGCTGGAGCAAATGTTTCACTGTAAGTTTTTCCACATTTGGCACATAGTTTTTAATTTCTTCTGATAAGTATTGCCCTATTAAGTCGTCTATTCCAAGCTTGCCCTCCTCAATTAATTGGAGTGTTACAATTCCTGTAAATGATTTAGCTAAACTAGCAGTATGATGTAAATGACAAGGATTCATTTTTTGATTATCCTCAATGTTTGAAAATCCGGATGAACCTGTCCAATAACCATTTTCTGGGGTGGAGATAACAACAGTTAATCCTGTAATTCCTTTTTGAGTATAGTCATCAAGAATGGTTTGATATTTTGTATGGTTAGGATGGGTAGAGTAGTCTAATTCGCAAGCAATTTCATTAACGGCGAATTGAGTATCTTTTTTGCATGACCAAATTGTGAATGCAATACTGATTAAGAAGATTTTTGTGTAAGTTTTAAATGACATGTTTATTCGTATTAAGTTTTATTGAAAAGGATAAAATCGTGCACCTACGTGCAGTAAGCCATTTGGCCGAATTGTAATAAGGCTCCAGTAGTATGTACTTGCTATCCATTGATATCGGATGAACGGGGTAATGTTTTTATCAAATTTTTTAGAAAAATCATATCCTAATCCAATAGCTATGTTGCCTGACATTGCACCAATTCCCGCTTTTTTACTTTTTTCATAATCACCTGTAGTACTTTGTGTATAAGTGTCAGAGGTGTAAAATCCGTAGAAATAACCAAGTCCTAATGAAAGCTCAGTTGCTAAACCAAATTTTGTGGTATATCTTAAACCAAAATTGGAGTTAAGATAGATGGCTGATCCTGAAGCATTATTATAAAACCCTCCAATTTGTCCCGTTTGGTAAAGTTTAAAGGTGCTTTTTGACTTATAATAATACTCCGTTTCTGCTGATATACCAGGGTAAATTGGATTCATGCGAAAAACATGCTTAAACGGAAATGCCCAGGAGTGATTGGTGAGTGATGTTGCAATGGGAAACGTTTGTTTTCGCACCGTGTTTTCTTGAGCATATGAAGTATTCAGTGCTATAATAGCAGAACCGAATAATACAATCATGAGACTCTTTTTTTTTACTTTCATATTTGCACTTGTATTGATTTAAATTCAAGGCAAATAAAGGCTGTTAAGGACTTAGAAACAATCGGGAAGAAGTACTAAAAATCGCTGTAAATCAAATATCATACAAAAGTATGAGTGTGGGAAATTGGTTCATTTAACCTACTTTGTGACTAAGTTAAGGAGCCCAATTTTATTGTTGACTTCAGCTTTACGATAAATGTTTGAAACGTGAGTTTTTACTGTTGGAAGCGAAATAAAAAGCTGTTCGCTAATTTGATTATAGGTTGCTCCGCTAATAATTAAATCTACAATTTCTTTCTCTCGTTTTGTGAAATTATAGTTCTTCATGTTTTGTTCTTTCTTTTCAACTTCAGGTTTAAATAAAGAAAGTCTTTTGATGTCATCCACTAATTTTCCACTGGCAATAATTATGAAAAGCAACGGAATAGTGAATTTAAGTGGATTACCTTGGTTGAATTCTAAAAAGGTAAAGTATTCGGGGAAATAATCAAAGACAAAGGAAATTGGTAAAATACAAAGGCATAATAATGCAACCCTTCGTTCATTCTTTTCTCTATGCTTTACTCTTAGACTAGGTTTGGTTCTACGAATCAATATCATGGAATATACAATTGAAATAATCAAATAAGCGCCCACTATATATTCTAACGCTTCCATAAAATTGAAAAAATAACTGAAAATAGTTAAAATGAAGAGTCCAATTGAAAACAGAATGAGGGTCATTTTTTTTGTAGCACTGATGGTTATTTGCCTCTCTTTAAAAACGTTTAAGGGAGTTGCAAGTGCAACTAAAAGTATGGCGCCAATTAAAAAAATGCCACGAACAGAGTTTTGATAGGAATCTGCATAGAAATAAGTACTTGTTATTGCTGTGATTAAAGCTAGGAAAGAAAAGGAAAGAAAAATTGTTTCTTTGAATTCTATTTTTCGGCTATAACAAATGAATTGTACAAAGAGGGTTACAAGACCAAGGCTATAAGCAAGTATGAGTAAAAACAAATGTAAGGTTTCCATTAATTAGAAAGTTAATATGTCTTTAGTCATCATCTTCGCTTTCTTCTTCAATTTGATTACTTCTAAATGCAGTTGGCACTAAATCCGGAATAATTTTAAGAATTATAGGTAGTAATAAACTACCGCCTGGTAACATGAATAGCGTTAAAGAAGGAATTGTTCTAGCCAAGTCTTTAAACTGCGTTCGTGCTTTTTCTTTTTCTTCTTTTGAAAGTTCTTCTGTTGTAGATTTTCGAATAAGTGCTACCAATTCTTTGCTTTCTTTCAGCTCGGCAGCCAATTTATCTTTGTTACGACCTAAAATATTCTTCCAACGCTCTGTCGCCCCTTCCATTAATAATTCGGTGTCTTTTTTGCCTTGCAAAAATGGAATGGTTTCATAATTATTCATGACAAAGGCCTGAATAGCAATGAATGATTTATCACGTTCGTCTTCACTAATGCCTAATTTTTTTGTTAGGGCTTTTAAAAATTCTCGTTCCGAATCTACCACCAAACGATCACTCCAAACCGTCAAAACCGCAATTTCCATTAAATAACGATTTAATATCCAGGATCGCTCATAGTTGAGGTTCATTGCATCTAATGATTCTGATCCTTCCCAAAATAAACGCGCCTCTTCACGTTCATCTCGATTTAGACTTGCAGAAGCCATAAACACTTCAAAAATAGCTTCTTCTTCTTCAGACAATTCACCATCAGCATTTGCCGCCAATGCAATTATTTTTATCACATCTAATTCAACGCGACTTCTTTTTGCAATTATGTCTGCAGGTTTAACACCGTTGTGGTATTCATTATAAAGCAACAGATCATGAAAAATGAGACTATTGTATAAGTAGGTAGTCCATAGCTTGTGCGAAAAACTTGTTTTAATATCCACGCGTTGAGAAATGATGGATTCTAATTTTTCGTAAACAGTTAAGTCCTTAAAGTTTAACCAACCTTTTTTTGCTTTTTCAATATGGGTTTCTTCATAAAAAGCGACAAACTCTTCTAAAGATTTTTCAAGTGCATCCATCTCAAAACGGCCCTTTTTTAGATGGTCGGTTAGTACAAGTCCTTCTAATAAAAGAATCTTAAAAGCCTCTTCGCTTGAAAGATCAGTCATGAACTCATCATTTAAAAAAAGCAAACTTGTGGGGAAACCATACATGATACCAGTTGGCTGTAAGAATCCATAAAACAATTCATCCGTTGAAAGCAACGCTCCAGAGTATTTATTTAAACTCTCGCTGTAATTGTCCAAAAGCGAAAAATACTTTTTTATCCAGCCTGGTTTACTAGGATTCATCATTTTATATCACAGGTTTGGTAACACTTGGATACCGTTAGCATTATACACAAATTTAGTATATTTGATCGTTTATAGAAGTGAAAAAAAAATTGAATCACCAAAACCTATGAGAATTTTTATTATTTCAATGCTATTTTTAATGGCAGGTTGTGTTGGACAAGATGAAAATCCTGGAGATTCTGAAGAAGCTACTGAAACCCCATTCCCAAGACATTACAAAGGGTTTTATGCGGGAATGACTTTAAAAGAATTCAATAAGAATGCCTTTGCAGAGGATTATTTTATTACTTCAGAAGTCTCTAAATGGGTGAAGTATAATTATAATGGGGTGATAAAGGGGCCACAAATTTGTGCCGAACATGGCTCCATAGTGCTTGTAGCTTATGTCGTATCAAATCAGATTGCAAGATTAGAATTTGATGGTGATAATGATCCTTTTTTTGCAACAGAGTTAGATGATATAGCCAATAGTTTTAGCACTGATTCGAGAAATAAATCTGAGAGAACATTTTTCCAAGACTCTTTAAAGACACATGTGAATAGAAATTCGGATGAATTGATTTTAACTCATTCCACTCTATGGTCTAAATGGAAGGATGGCGAAGAGGCTTTTAATGAAGAAATAAAGACTGAAATTTTGGAAAGATATAAGTAGATAATATTTGAGGATTATAAAAAATTAAAGTTTTGGTCTAATTTTAGAGGCTCAAGATTTGAATGATACGGAATTTAACATATACACTTATACTGTTCATGATTTCTGCAATTGCAATGGGGCAAGCCAAATTAAAGAAAGTAGCAGACTTACCTAAAAAGGTGATCGAAACATCTGGGTTGGCTTATTTTAAAAATGAGTTTTTAATAACCCATAATGATGGGGGGCATAAAAGTGAAATTTATGTCATGAATTTAAAAGGGGAGATTGTTAAAAAAATCAATGTTAAAGATACTAAGAACAGGGATTGGGAAGATTTAGCGCAAGATGACGAAGGACGACTTTATATTGGTGATTTTGGCAATAACGATAATTCACGCGAAAAATGTCAGATTTATATTTTGCCTAAAAACTTTTTAGACAAAGATGAAATAAAGCCAAAAAAGATCACTTTTTCATATGAGGATCAAAAGAATTTCCCTCCTAAAAAGAGTCAACTAAATTATGACTGCGAAGCCTTTTTTTGGAAGGATGATAAATTATATTTACTAACCAAGTGTAGGACAAAACCCTTTACTGGAGAATCAAGAATATATGAAGTTCCGGCTACTCCAGGGAAGTATAAAGCAAAATATATCGGAAGTATTAATCTCTGTCAAGCGGGTTGGAGGTTTTGTTCTGTAACTAGTGCGGATTATGATGCTAAAACGAATACGCTAGCTATTTTAACCTACTCGCGATTATATGTCGTTTCAAATATTAAAGGCAATGATTTTTGGAAAGGTAAAGTGAAATCTTATTCATTGCCGGTTGTTAAACAGCGTGAAGCTATTTGTTTTAAAAACAAAACAACGTTGTTTATGACTGATGAGAAGAAGAAAGGATTTGGCGGCGGTAATTTGTATGAACTTAAATTAAAATCTAAATAAGCAATGAATAAATATATCCCTACTCTGATCCTTGCATGCTTATTCACTTCGCAAGTAGATGCTCAAAAAATTGATAAAAAAATTCCGAATTGGTATAACGGAAACAAATATGGAATGGGAACTGATAAAGCCTATGTCAAAGTGCTGGCAAACAAAAAGTCTCGTACCGTTGTAGTTGCCGTTATTGATTCTGGGGTTGATATTGAGCATGAAGATTTAAAAGGGCATATTTGGATTAATAAAGACGAAATTGCAAATAACGGAATTGACGACGACGGAAACGGTTATGTTGATGATGTTAATGGATGGAATTTCTTAGGAAATAGTGAGGGTGAAAATTTAAATGATGTACGTTTAGAAGTGGCTCGAATTTATGCTGAACTGGATGATAAGTTTAAAGGTAATTCTTACCAAGATTTATCAGCCGAGGAAAAAGAACAGTATGCACTCTATAAAGAAGTAAAAGAAGAAGTAGAAAAAAATAGAGGTGAATCTGAAGAAGGATTAAAAGAGCTAAAGGAATTGACTGCTGCTCTTGACGGTTCTGATAAAAAATTGCGCAAGCATTTTGGTGGAAATTACACTATTAAACAATTGAAAGGAGTAAAAAAAGACCCTAACATAGGAAAAGAAGCAAGTCAAATGTTAGCCTTATACAAGTTTGGGTTAACCTATGCTGACATTGTAGAGGAGAATAAATATTATCAAGATAATTTAGATTTTAATTACAATCCAGACATAGATGCAAGAGCGGATATGATTGGTGATGATCCAGCTGATTTTTCGGATCGAGATTACGGTAATAATAACGTTGAAGGACCAGATGCGGGGCATGGTACACATTGTGCCGGAATAATTGGGGCATTGCGCAATAATGGAATTGGAAATGATGGTGTTGCAGATAATGTAGAAATTATGTCAATAAGAGCAGTGCCCAATGGAGATGAGTGGGATAAAGATATTGCACTTGCTGTTAGATATGCTGTAGATAATGGCGCACAGGTTATTAATATGAGTTTTGGTAAATCTTATTCTCCTGAACAGAAAGAGGTAATGGAAGCCTTTAGATATGCCGAAGAGAAAGGTGTGTTAGTTGTGCATGCGGCAGGAAATGAAGGAATGGATAATGATGATTTAGGACATAATTTTCCTACACCAAAATATGAAGGAATGTCTGAAAAATTCAGTAACTGGATTGAAGTTGGCGCCTCAACAAGACATAAAAAGCCAAAGTTCTATAAAAATTATTTGCTTCGTCCAGGACTTGCAGCCGATTTTTCGAATTATGGAAATGAAATTGTAGATGTATTTGCGCCGGGTTATGATATTTATTCTACGGTACCTCAAAGTGAATATGATATTTATGATGGCACTTCAATGGCAGGACCAATGGTGGCAGGCGTAGCTGCTTTAATCATGTCTTATTATCCTGAATTAAGTATGGTTGATGTGCGTGAAATTATTGTGACGACCGTATTAAAACCTGGTAAAAGAACAACACCTTTACCAAGCGATCATACTAAAGAAGTGACTTTTGAAGAGCTTTGCGTGAGCGCAGGAATCGTTAATGTATACAATGCTGTAACATTAGCAGAAACCTGGTAGTAGACTTTAAATTGCTATAATAATTACCAATTACCAATTACCAATTACCAATTACCAAAAATCAAACATAATAACTAAGTACTATTTACGAAGTACCAAGTACGAAATACTAAGCACCAAACACAAAAAAACGTGAAAGCAGTAATATTTGACATGGACGGAGTCTTAATTGATTCTGAGCCTTTATGGAAAATTGCAGAAGTAGAAGCTTTTGCTAAAGTGGGACTTGATTTAACACATACAGACTGTGAGGAAACAGTTGGGCTAAGGATTGATGAGGTTGTGCAAATGTGGCATGACAAAGTCAAATGGACTTCAAAATCGGTTAAAGAAGTAGAGACGGATATTGTAGATATATTGATTCGTGAAATCCGTAAACAAGGAAAGGCATTAGCAGGTGTTTTAGAGGCCTTGCAAAGAATTAGCGCAGCAGGTTATAAAATAGGGTTGGCAACATCTTCTTATCAACGCATTATTGACGTGGTGGTGGAAAAATTAGAGATCGGTCATTATTTTGAAGTAATGCACTCTGCCGAGCATGAATTGAACGGTAAACCTCACCCGGCTGTGTTTTTGAATTGTGCAAAAAAATTAAACATACATCCAAAGGATTGTTTGGTAATTGAAGATTCTTTTAATGGTGTTTTGGCGGGTAAATCTGCACGCATGAAAGTAGTCGCCATTCCAGAAAAATCGCATCAATCTGATCCTAGATTGGTAATTGCAGATACAATACTAGATTCTCTCAATGATTTTGAAATAGAGGCTTGTCTTCAATTTTGGGAATAGCGCCTTGCTAATTACCAAAGCAAAACGTTTAAAGAAGTTTTAAAGCTATAACCGCTGTATTGGTCAAATTCTTTAACAGAATAGAGATAACCAGCTTGGCCACTCCAAATTAATTTTCGTGTTGAAAAAAATTGAACGCCCAAATGCGGAGTAAATTGAAAAGTACGCATGGATTTTCCATATAAACCTCCAATATCTAATCCAAAGTATGGCAATAAATAGCTTCTATTTGTATTAGATTCAAACGATAAATTAATACCAGAACTAACCATTAAAAGGTCGGATGAGTCCTGAAAGGTTGAATTAAGAATTCCAATTTTGCCGTAAGATTTTATTCGGCTTGGGCCACTTCTTGATGAGGTTGATTTTTTAGATCGTGAGTAATAAACGAATTCAACACTTGGTCCGTAAAATTGACCAATATCGTTATTTCTGGGTTGATAAAAATCAAAAGCTGCCCCAGGCATAAAAAAAGCACTTTTCTCATCTGAAACATTAAACGTGTACATGGATGAAAGTGAGCTTTCAACAACACTGTATATAGGTTCATTATCCCTTTTATATTGTAATCGATCATAAATTTCTACAGTTTTGTTTGTTTTTGGATTGACCAATTGATAATACACCTCAAAACTGTTTGAATAACCATTAGAATTTTTTATTGTAGCCCCCATTTCATAGGTAGCTTGATACGCCTGGGTAGAGGAGGTGTCAACAGACACACCAATTTTGTTTAATACCTTTATGATGTCTTTTTTAAATGCTGAAGGGGCGTAATCTGCAACACCAGAATCAGCAGCATTTAAGGCAATATTTATATCTTTTGAATAAGATGTTATGTTAAGAAGAAATAAAGAGATGAATAATAAATATTGAGATAAGACTTTCATGCGTTTTTTTTTCTTCAAAGCTATCGCATAATCATCTGTTCAACCAATTGATTAATGCAAAACCAATGATGCATTTGTGTTTTTCGCAAATAACCCAATATCAGCAATAGGGGAAACCTTGGTTTTAAGTTTCACAATAGAAATTAGAATCTATGAAACGATTGGCTTATTTAATTTTTATCACCTACTTTTTTATTGCCTATTTAGTGGCATTGCTATAAAAAACAAAACCCGTTTCTATAAAATAGAAACGGGTTTACGTACTTAAGGCTTACTTATGTTCTTAAGGTAAAGCGTCTATTAAAGTAACTAAAGCATCTTCAGAAATTGCAGCAAAATCGTCAATGTCTTGTACATGATTATTCGTAATTGTTGCGGATTGAATACTATAATGTAGTTCATCTCCCACAATTCCAACTGCAATAAAGTGAACTTCAAGTCCAATTGGAATCAATCCATAATGTTCAGTGAATCTACCGTCTGTCCAAACATCAAATTGAGCAAGTGCGTTAGATTCGCCGTCGTAAGAAATATAAACTTCAGTATTTGTATTGTCAAAACCTTCTGGTAATTCAGCAAAAATTTCTGTTTTAGGTCTTGGATCCGAATAGAATTTGTCAATATTCGTCCAACCCCATTCTCCAGGAAGTATGTCGTAGCTAACATTGAACTCTAATGTGTCTTCGCCTTCCCCAAGTAAACTATCTTCTGCCATTTCCCATAATAAATCTTCTTCATCTGAAATATTTACAAATTTTCGCATACTTGGATCAATGCCAGGAATATTAGCCATTAATGTCATTGGTGAAGTCAAAGTTAATTCTAAACCATGTTGAGAAATACTTACATAATACTCACCTTGAGAAACTAGAGTGGCATGATTCGATCCTGATTTACCCATTGTGGCTTTATTCATTAAAACCATTTCAGATTTTTTGTCAATCTCTATTAATTCAACCTGTACATCTCCAGTAACCAAATTACCTTCAGAATCTACAAGCGCATCAGCTGCTAAATAAAGTTGTGTTCCTTTCTCTCCGTAAATGTATATTGGTGAGTTTGCATTGACAGAAAAATGTTGAGTAGCATCCTCAATATTTTCACTATTAAAAGCAATTAACGCAGCAGCATCTGGTGCTGGTGGTGGAACAGATTCAGGTTTCTTACATGCGAAGCTTATTAATACCAGCCCTCCTATCAAATAATGTGTACTCTTCATAAACTCTTTTTTTATTAATACTGTATTAAAAATCACTTGGTTGTCTCAATATTAATTTTTCTTGAAATTTAGCAATTATTTTAATTGCTAAATTTGCACCTGTATGAATAGCTTATACTTAACAAATCAAGCACAGGTAAAAATTGAAGATGTTGTTTTTGACGAGAAATTGTCGATTCAAATCAATGATTTTTTAGATGAATACACGCATAAAGAAGTATTAGAGTCGTATGACTTACCTGTTGCGAATAAGCTTTTTTTATATGGACAAACAGGATGTGGAAAAACCATGACAGCTAAAGCATTGGCGTCACGATTAAATAAAAAAATATTTGTTGTTAATTTAAGTTCTATTGTTTCTTCGCGTTTAGGAGAAACGGCAAAAAATCTGTCATCATTATTTAAAAATGTGGAGCATAAAAAAGCCGTGCTATTCTTCGACGAATTTGATTCATTAGGTAGCATGCGTGATTATGACAATAATGACACGAGTGAAATGAAGCGCGTCGTGAATACCATATTACAATTAATTGATGCATTTCCGAAAGATTCTGTTTTAATTGGTGCAACAAATCAAATTCAACTAATTGATGAAGCGTTGTTACGGCGGTTTGACGTGAAAATGGAGTTTACAACTCCTCCAAAGGATGTATTGGACGCTTATTATGATAAGTTACTACAAAAATATCCAGAGGAATATAGAATTATTGAGCGTCAATACGACATTTCGTTTGCAGATGCAAAAAATCTAGTTTTTACGCGAGTTAAAAAGAATATTATCGCGTCAGAAGAAAATAAAAAATAAGCATGAATACATTTTCAATTGCAATACACGGCGGTGCAGGCACCTTAGTTAAAGGTATGATGACACCTGAAAAAGAAAAAGAGTACCGAACTGCGTTAAGTTATGCGTTGGATGGTGGCTATGAAATTTTAGAAAATGGGGGCACAGCAACTGATGCGGTA
>CAKZON010000069.1 GCA_937136425.1 uncultured Crocinitomix sp. | reverse complement strand
AAAACAAAGATACGAAACTCATACTACAAAGTATTCCTATCACTAGTAAGATCAGTAAAATAAATCTTCTTTTCATCATAATTGGTCTATTAAAGCGTTCCAGTAAAAGAAATATTTTCTATATTTTTACACATTTTATTTTGTTCATCAATATCGACAAGCAAAGCATTAATAACGTATTTTCATGTGAGTTTTTGCTCAATTTTCCCGCGTTGTATCCCAGTAAGAAATCTCTTTTTTACTGAAGAAAATTCAGCTCAAATTACAGATTCAAAAGGACCATTCATACCTACATCTGTGAGAATCCCTGTTCCTCAGGCTAATATATGGGCATCGTTTGTTTGGATGTGCGTGTGAGTTCCATACACAGCAGATAGTTGTCCATCCATAAAGTTAGCCATTCAATACAGCTCTGCTGTGGTTTCACGATGAAACTCTAATATTGCTCCATCATAACTATCGCTTGGAATTTTTGAGAGAATATTTTCAATTTCCAAAAATGGGTTATACACTTTATGGTTCATAAATGCCTCTCATAGCAACTGAATCACTAACAATTTCTTATTATTTTTTTCAATAATTCTATAGCCCTCTCATGGGAGTATATAGTGATCGGATGAAATAAAGTTCGCAGGTCTAATCAGTTTACAATCAGTCTTATCAAAATATTTTTGAATATCAGGCATATTATCAAAAATATGATCTCCTCACGTCATTATATCTACTCCAAGAGAATCAATGAGTTCAGCGTGGACACTCGCAGGTCACCTCCCTGAGGTGATATTTTCTATATTCACTACCGTAAAATCAGGTTGATATTTTTCTTTCATCTGAGAGAACTCTTTTATAAAAGCCTTTCTTCAAAGCCTACCATAAATATCTCAAAAAATTAGTATTTTCACTTTTAAAATGCTCAGGAATAAATTATTTTTTCTTTAAAACAACTGAAACGGAAAAAGGATGTACTAAAAGTAAAGTTAATTTATTACGTTTAGCATCATTAAAAGGTCTTATTCATTTTTTTAATTTTGAATTTGATCATTTAGAGTTTAATTATTCACCTCTCTATCCGTATTGACAATGTTAAAAGACAAATTTTTACTTCGACCAGATATCACATTTTTAAATCACGGCTCATTTGGCGCATGCCCTAAACCTGTTTTTGAGGATTATCAAAAATGGCAATTGATGCTTGAGCAAGAACCTATTCAATTTATCACAAAAACTGGCGTAAAATATTTAGACGAATCAAAGCAAGCATTGGCAGATTATATCAACTGCGATAAAGAAGATTTAATTTATACAACTAATCCATCCACAGCATTAAACACAGTCATCAAAAGTTTAGACTTAAAAAAAGGTGACGAAATTTTAACAACCGATCAGGAATATGGTGCAATGGATCGGACTTGGAATTATTATTGCGGAAAAGTTGGAGCCAAATACATTCATCAAAAAATAACATTGCCGTTAACCTCAAAAGAAAAAATATTGGAGGAATTTTGGAGTGGCTTAACCTCCAAAACTAAAATTGTCTTCATCTCGCAAATTACGAGTCCAACCGCCCTTATATTTCCTGTAAAAGAAATTATTGAACGTGCAAAAGAACTAGGTTTAATGACAATTATAGATGGTGCGCATACACCAGCACATATTCCATTAGACCTTAAAGCACTGGACCCAGATGTTTATACAGGCGCTTGTCATAAATGGCTATTAGCACCTAAGGGTAGCTCATTTTTATATGTTAAAAAGAACTGGCAAGATACCATTGATCCGCTTATTGTTTCTTGGGGGTATGAAGCTGAACTCCCTTCCGAATCACGTTATCAAGATTACCATCAATACCAAGGAACAAGAGATTTCTCCGCCTTTTTATGCACTCCCGCAGCCATTCAATTTTTAAAAGACAACCAGTGGGAAGAGCGCAAAGCAACCTGCAGACAGCAACTTCAACATTATTACCCAATTGTTGCCAAAGAGTTAGAAAGCCATGTTATTTGTCCAGTAACAGATGAGTTTTTAGGTCAAATTTGCAGCATTCCTATTCAAACGGAGCAACCTATCGAGTTAAAAGAATTACTTTATAACCAATATAAAATTGAAATTCCGGTTGTCTCTTTTTCAGGAGATACTTATTTGCGAATTTCGTTTCAAGCCTACAATGGAGAAGAGGAAATAGAAACCCTAATCAACGCAATTCGATCCATTAAAAAAGAGACGCGATTACTTTTATAGGGCGCTATTAAAGAACTAGGCGTTTTCTTTCCAAATTACAGTTAAGTGCGCCATAGTTTTCACGGCTTTTTGCATGTCTTGCACACTCACATATTCGTGTTTCGAATGAATTCCCATTTCACCTGTAAATAAATTAGGGCAAGGTAATCCCATAAATGAAAGTCTTGATCCATCCGTTCCTCCACGAATAATTACTGGCCTTGGTTCAATGCCTGCTCTTTTCATTGCTTCAATAGCGTTATCCGTTACAAAAGGTACATCTTTAATAATTTCTTTCATATTACGATATTGCTCCTTTACTTCAAAATCTGCAGTTACACCAGGATACTTTGCAATTGTATCATCCAAAATTTGCTTTAATCGTGCTTCGTACTCAGCTAATTTGGCAGTAATATGGTCTCTTATAATAAATGACACTTTTACTTTTTCCATTATTCCTGAAACAGAGGTAGGATGCACAAAACCTTCTCTTCCTTCTGTCGTCTCTGGCGACCATGAATCTTTTGGTAATTGATCAATAAAATCAGAAGCTACCTTAATTGCATTCGTTAATTTATTTTTAGCATAACCTGGATGCGCACTAATTCCATGAATTGTAATTGTTACTGCATCAGCTGAAAAACTTTCATCCTCAATTGACCCAAGCACACCACCATCTAAAGTATAACCATAATCCGCGTCTAATCGATCCATATCAATATGATCAACACCTCTTCCAACCTCTTCGTCTGGTGTAAATAAAATTCGAATTCTTCCATGTTCAAAACCAGGGTTATTCAGCATGAAATTTGCATAATCCATAATACAAGCCACCCCTGCTTTATCGTCTGCACCTAATAAGGTTAAACCGCTAGCAGTAATCAAATCATCACCAATTTTTTCTTTTAAATACGGATGCTTTTCTGTTGTAATTACTTGCGTATTATCATCTGGTAATGTAATTGGGTTCCCATCATAATTTAGATGCAAGATTGGTTTCACATCTTTCCCACTACAATCCGGTGCTGTATCCATATGTGCACAAAAGCAAACAGTTGGTACATTTTCACTTCCTGGAGTAGCAGGAATTGTTGCATAAACATAACCCCATTCATCCATTTCAGCATCAGCTACTCCAATTTCAAGAAGCTCTTTAACCAAAACTTTTGCCAAGTCTTTTTGCTTTAATGTTGATGGAAATGTTGTTGAATTTGGATCAGCTTCAGTGTCGATTCTTGCATATTTCATGAAACGCTCTGAAACTGTGTAATTATAATTATCTATGCTCATTTTTATAAATTTTAGGCACTAAGATACTATAAATTCGCCGAGTACTGATTGAATTAAATCTCAAATCATCTCATTTTTCTTTTAAATTTTAACCGTTTTAATCTTTCAATGCGCACTTCTCGTCGTTCGTATGTTAAGCCTTATCTATTTCAACTCGTTTTTTCAGCAAAACCGCCTAACTCCAAACTATTATTTACGTATATTTATGCACTACGCTCGACCTTAAAAGCTATGATATTGAACAAATACTTCTATCTTTTTATTGCATTACTGTCTCATGCTGCATTTGCTCAGCCTGCAAATGATAATTGCGATAATGCCGAGCGATTATGCCCAGGAATAACTTTAAGCGGAACCACTACTGGCGCTACTCCTCAGGCTTCTGACTATAACTTTTGTTATACTCCTGAGAACACCGTTTGGTATGTTTTCACCACCAACTCTGTAGGTGGAAATGCAACAGTTAGTTTCACAAATTTATCCTTTAATCCTGACCCTACAGTAGGACAAAACCTTCAGGCTTTTTTCTATAAAACAGGTGGTGCATGTGGAGTAACTCCATATACGCCTTTGTCAAACTGTGGTGATTCTGGGGTAGATTTTGACATTACACAACTCATTGTGCTTGATCCAAACACAACTTATTACGTGCAAATTAGCGGCTCAAGTGTGGGTGTTACTTCTCCATCAGAATGTGATTTTGACATTAGTATTTCTGGAACAGCAGTTGAAACACCTGACCCAACGGTGTCTATTGCAACAACAAGCACAACAATTTGCCAAAACTTTGATCAACCCATTGATGTAACAATAACAGATTGCGGAGATACAGCCAACTATGAATGGTTTTATAATGGTGCTTCTATTTTCTCTTCTCCGTTCAATACATTTTCAACAAGTGGATTAAGTGAAGACGGTGCATTATCCTTAACGATTACGTGCGGTGAGTTTTGCCAAAAAACAGCAACATCAAATATTTTAAACTTAGAAATTACACCTGTTGAGGCCGAAGCTGGTCCGGACCAGGTTATCCAAGAAGGCGAGCAGGCTAACCTATTTGGATCAGGCGTAGGAAGCCCGAGTTGGGCCCCGGGGTCAAGTTTAACCAGTACCACAACTTTAAACACAATTGCAAGTCCAATTAGCACAACCACCTATTTTTTAACAATGGAGAATGAAGGTTGTTACGCAACAGATAGTGTAACAGTTTATGTTGGAGATGTAATAACAATTTACTCGGCATTTACACCAAATGGTGATAATGTGAATGATCGCTGGCACATTTTAAACAGCGAAAAATTCCCAAATATGGAGGTAAACATCTATGATCGTTCAGGTCAGCTTGTTTTTTCGGCAGTTAATTACACACAAGAAGAACAGTGGTGGGATGGAACCTTCAAAGGAAAAGACTTACCAACCTCAACCTATTATTATGTTGTTCGGCTTAATGATGCAGAGTCAACAGAATATAAAGGTTATTTAAACATAATACGATAACGTTGCGCTATTTTAAAATCATCATATCGATTTTGGCCTTTGGGGCTTATACCGTTCAAGGACAGCAGTCTGAACATTACACGCAATATCAATTCAATCAATTCAATTTTAACCCAGCAGTTGCTGGTACAAAAAGATGCATTGACATTCGAACTGGATATCGTTTTCAATGGGTAGGAATTGACGGCGCACCACAAACAGGTTTTGTAAATGCGCACGGTCCACTATCGTTTAGCAAAAGAAAAAGAAACCTATTTGGTCCTAAAAGTGGAATTGGGGTTTTAATTAATCGCGATAAGTTTGGTCCTTTCTCTTTTTTGCAAGCACAACTCTCTTATGCGCTTCACTTACCCATTAATAAAGATTGGCGACTTTCTTTTGGTGCCTCTTTCGGAATTAAGCAAGCTGCATTTTCAACTAACAATTTAACGACCGAATTTAATGATCCTTCGGTTCCATCATCAAGTCAATCTTTCTTAGTTTTTCCTGACGGAAGGTTGGGTGTTTGGTTGGCAGATAAAAAGACCTATTTTGGATTTTCAGTTCATAATTTATTTGGAAATCGACTTGACCAAATTGGACCTGAATCACAATTGCAACGACATTTTTATATGACCGCTGGTCGCCAAATTAAATTAGAAAAGAAATGGGTTTTTGTTCCTTCTTTCTTTTTTATGAAAACGGCTAATACTCCAGTAGATTTTCACTTGAGTGCCCTGTTTAATCTTGATAATAAAGTGTCGTTTGGAGTTGGATTAAGACGCACAGATGCAGTGACAGCACAGTTTAGAGTGAAATTATTTAATTTCATTTCGGTAGGTTATTCATTTGACTTTATAATATCTAAACTCAATAAAAATATTTGGTACACACACGAAATTACCGGAGGATTTAATTCATGCTCAAACTATGGAAATTCGAGTACAACGTCTTGTGCCACATTTGAGTAAAAACAACTTTTAACGACTATAATACGTTTAAATATATACGCGTTACAGAAACTTCAGCTTCCACCAAATTACCAGACACAGGGAGTACGTAAATTTGCATACTATGATTAAAGCAATACCCGCGAAACTATTCATTACCACCCTTGCCATGCTTACCATATGGTCAAACATTGCCTATTCAGGTGATTTCTATTGGGTAAACGGTTCGGGGAATTGGAATGATGGCAGCCATTGGTCTACTACTTCAGGCGGAACTGCCACAGGAACAATTCCTGGTGTACATGACAATGTCATTTTTGACGAATTGTCCTTTACGGAAAGTTTTTCAATGGTACACATGACTGAGAACACATCCATCTTATCTATGGACATCAATTCTTCAGAATACATCTCTTTTCATGGCTCAAACATAAACTTAACTCTTGGTGGTGACTTAAGTATGCATACAAACGCAGGGTTCTACATAGGTGGAAAGTTAATTTTGAAAAACAAAAACCCTTTACCTGCAACAATAAAGACAAATGGAAATGACTTTTACACCGACCTATATTTTGAAGAAGGTGAATGGCAATTAAATGGGCACCTTAAAACAGGAAAAAACTATAATATAAATTTTAACTCGGGCATCTTTAAATCAAGAGGATACACGGTTCATGCGCGAGCTATTTACGCAAAAAATTCTAGTGTTGAAATAGACTTCACAGGATCGCACATCTCTGTATTAGACAATTTCTTTGTACCTGAGGCTGAAAACATTGGAAGCACTGCAACATACCTTGTACTTTGCGACTCTGTTAATCCAGAAGAATTACAAGAATTCACAAGAGATGGAGACCATACAAGAGATGCGACTGTTTTTTGTACTACCCCACCATTTGAATTAAACCTTTTCATTACATCAGACTATAACGGCGAACATATTTCGTGTTTTGATTCATGTGATGGTGAAATTACTGTTATCGCATCAGGTACACCAGGGCCCTTCTCATATCGATATGGACCAGACCCTGCACCATTTACTGCTGCAAACGTATTTACAGATTTATGCGTGGGTTCGCATTCAATAACTGTAACAGATTCATCCAATGAATTGGCACCTGGTCTATATGACATTTGTACGATTAGTGATGATTTAAATGAGCCACCAGTGCTTTCATTTGACCCACCTGTTACAATTAATCCATCCTGTCCAGATGTTTGTGACGGTCAAGCATTTTCATTTCCAACTGGAGGAACTTCACCATTGACCATTTTTTGGCCAGAAAGTGGAGAAACTACACCCAACCCAACTATGCTTTGTGTTGGTGACAATCCAGTAGTTATTACAGATATTAACGGATGCGAAATCAATGACACAGTATTTATTTCAGATCCCATTCAAATAGTTGCAAATCCAGACATTACCCCTCCAACGTGTAATGGAGATTGTGACGCGGTAATTTTAGTCAATCCATCTGGAGGTAATGGAGGTCCATTTACATTTAATTGGAGCCCTGCCCCTACAAGTGGCGCAGACACAAACCCTGGAGACGGTTTTTGCTCAGGAGATATTGACCTAACAATTACAGATGTTGACGGATGCGATTTTGACACAACTATAACCATAATTGATCCACCCATACTCACTGTAACAGTTGATGACATTGTTGACGCCAGTTGCGACGGACTATGTGATGGAGAAGCCACTGCGAATGCTTTAGGTGGAGTGCCAGATTATACATACGAATGGTTTGACGCTGGAACAGGATTGACCACTGGTATTACAGACCAAACTGCAACAGGATTATGTGCTGGAGATTATTTTGTTATTGTAACAGATGCCACCGGTTGCCAAGTCACAAGTGCTACAATCACTATTAGCGAGCCACCTCCATTTGTAATGACAGTTAATGTTTATAGCGTTTCTTGCTTTGGTGTTTGTGACGGTTCTGCGGCAGTAGATATTACTGGTGGAACTCCTCCATATACTTATGATTGGACTACATTTCCTGGAGGTATTGGAGTAGGTGCAACTGATTCTATTAGTGGATTATGTCCAGGCGAATATCAAATAATAGTAACAGATGACAATGGGTGTGAATCAACACCAGTTGTGGTTGAAGTGCTGGAACCAGCTCCTGTAACAGTAACGGTATCAGGAACCGATCCTACTTGTTTTGATTTATGTGATGGAACTGCAACTGCAGTTGGTGCAGGAGGAACAGCTCCATACACCTATTCGTGGTCACCACTACCTGGAACAGGCGGAGACACTGATTCTCCATCTGACATGTGTGCAGGAACTTATACCGTAACCGTAACAGATGCCAATGGATGTACAGGTGAAAACACCGTAACACTTGATTCTCCTGAAGAATATGATATTGATGTTGTTATTACTGATTTAGCTTGTTTTGGAGACTCAGACGGTGCAATTGACATTACAGTTTTGAGCGGAGGAAGTGGATTTGGATACACATATACTTGGGTACCTATACCTCCAGTTGGAGATGGCACTCCTAATATTTCAGGTTTAGGTACAGGAACATGGACCGTTACTATAGCCGATTCTGAAGGCTGTGATACTACTATGTCATTCGACATTACCAGTCCACCAGAATTAATTTTGGATGCTAATGTTATTTCAGATGTACTTTGTAATGGAGATTGTGATGGATCTGCAGATGTTGTAATCACAGGAGGAACCCCTCCATATTCAGTATTATGGGACGACCCTTTAGCACAAACAACCTTACTTGCAAGTGACCTTTGTGCAGGAACTTATACCGTAACAGTTACGGATGACAACGGATGTATTGAAACTGCCACCGTAACCATTGATGAGCCCGCAGATTTTGATTTAACACTAAGCCATGTTGATCTACTTTGCTTTGGAGACTGTGATGGAACTGCAACTGTCATAGTAAATAGTGGTGGTATTGCTCCATATAGCATCTTATGGGATGATCCTTTAGCACAAACAACATTCACTGCTGTTGGACTATGCGCAGGTACATACAATGCAGTAATTAGCGACAACAATGGTTGTGACACTACTGTAACATTTGTTCTAGTTGAACCTGAAGAGCTTATCATTGATATTAACTTGATAGATGGTGCGTGTTTTGGAGATTGTACAGGATCTGCTAACGTTACAATTACTGGAGGAACAACACCGTACACTTTTGAATGGTTTGATGCTGCTACCGATTTAGCATTAGGTGTTGATAATGATTCTATTTTTGACTTATGTGCTGGTGATTATTATTGCATTGTTACAGATGCCAACGGTTGTACAGCCCAATCTGCAGATATAGAAATAACTGAATTTCCTGAAATTATACCTTCCATTATTTCCACCACAGATGCCACTTGTGCCCTATGTGATGGTACAGCAGAAATTACAGCAACAGGCGGTGCTGGAGGTTTCGTATATGATTGGGACCCAGATCCAGGAGCTGGTGACGGAACACCTTCAGTAACCGGGCTTTGTTCTGGAACATATACAGTTACCATAACGGATGCTGCAGGCTGTGTTGAATCAATAGTAGTTAGTATTGATGACATTGCATTGGAAGTTCTAGAATTGGATTCTGTTGACGTTAGTTGTTTTGGACTATGCGACGGACAAGCCATTGCAACCTTTGTTGAATTAGACGGACCATATACATTAGAATGGTTTGATAATATAACAGGATTAACTACTGGTATTTTTGGCAGCCCTGCAACTGGATTATGCGCTGGTGAATATTTGGCAGTTCTTACAAATGCCTCAGGCTGTGTAACTACAGAGGTAATTGTTGTTAATGAACCAGAAGAAATTACAGGAGTAATAACTGCAACAGATGTAACGTGCGAAGGACTTTGCGACGGAACTGCATCAGTAGTAGTAACTGGAGGAACACCTCCATATACATATGATTGGGGCGTTCCTTTGCCAGGTGGCGGAGAAGGTACACCTAACGCAATTGGATTATGCGCAGGACCTTGGGAGGTTGTAGTAACAGATGATGCAGGTTGTATTGTTACATTTACCACTACAGTTAACGAAGAACCAGGAGTTACTATTGATACTGAAGCATCAACAGGAATTTCTTGTTTTGGAGATACGGACGGAACTGCAAGCGTAATTGCAAGCGGTGGAACACCACCATATACCTACGAATGGTTTGATTGCGCAACTGGATTACCAATTGGGCAAACAGATCCATTGGCTACCGGATTACCACCAGGATCTTATGAATGTGTAGTAACAGACGATAATGGATGTACAGTAACTAGTAGCTGTATTCCTGTAGATGATGCACCTGAAATTACTGCAATCATTAATACAGAAACCATTTCTTGTTATGGTGATTGTGATGGTCTTATTTGGGTAGTACCTGGTGGAGGAGCAGGTGTCTATTTCTACCAATGGTTAGACGAGTTTGGATTACCAATTGTTGGCCAAACAAATGACTCTTTAGAAAATCTTTGCACAGGAACTTACAATTTAGAAATTACAGATCTTAATGGTTGTGTTCAAACATTCGGGCCTATCGACATGACCTCACCAGCCTCACCTTGGGTAGTTGTGACAAGTCAAACAAATATTTCTTGTGCTGGCGATTGTGACGGTACAGCAACAGTTGTTGTCTTAGATGGAAATAACCCTCCTTATACTTATTT
Organism: uncultured Crocinitomix sp.; assembly: GCA_937136425.1. Lineage (GTDB taxonomy): Bacteria > Bacteroidota > Bacteroidia > Flavobacteriales_D > Crocinitomicaceae > Crocinitomix. The sequence goes on along the minus strand of CAKZON010000069.1, from coordinate 315,804 downwards.
ATGGGATGATCCATTAACACAAGTAACACCAACTGCTAACTTCTTATGTGAAGGCACTTGGACAGTCACCATTTCAGATGCTGGCGTCTGCGACACTACAATATCATTTGACATCATTGATAACGATCCTATATTCGCTAATATGACTGACCTAACAGATGTGCTCTGTTTTGGAGAATGCACAGGCGAAGTTACAGTAGACCCAATTGGAGGAACAGCTCCGTATACACTCAATTGGTCTGATGGTCAAACAGGAGTTACAGCAAGCGACTTATGCGCTGGACCTATCACATTAACAATAACTGATGCATTAGGTTGCTCAATCGACACTACATTTATACTTAATGAGTCACCCGAAATTGTTACCACATCAACCTTCTCAAACAATGCCACCTGTGGATTATGTAATGGATCGGCAACTGTAAATGTCGAAGGTGGAGTTGCACCTTATACTTATGACTGGACTCCTGACCCTCTTGGTGGAGAAGGAACAAATAATGCAACTGGTCTTTGTCCAGGTGTAGTAACAGTGCTCATAACAGATGACAACGGTTGTACCATTACCGAGGTATTTGCCATATCAGATGTTTCAGGTGAAGACGTCACGGTAACATCTACTGACGCCACTTGCTTTGGACTTTGCGACGGGACCGCAGAAGCAACTTATGTTTGTAGTGATCCACCATGTACGCAAGAATGGTTTGATGCCGTAACTGGATTAACCACTGGCATAACAACTTCAATCATCACAGATCTTTGCCCAGGCGAATATTTTGTAGAAGTAATCAACGGATCAGGATGTGTTACTATAGAGAACGTTATTATTGGAAGTCCAGCTGAAATTCTTCCTAATGAAACCATTACTCTAATTACCTGCTCAGGAGACGCGGACGGAACCATTATACTCGCGCCAACTGGAGGTTCAGGAGCAGGATATACATACGCATGGTCGCCAGTACCTCCTAATGGAGATGGAACAAACGAAGCTTTAGACTTAGGACCAGGAACGTGGACCGTTACGATTACAGATGACGCAGGATGTGAGCAAACATTTAATTATAATTTAGCAGATCCTGACCCAATCATTTTAACAGTTGACCCAACTAATGTAACTTGTAACGGATATTGTAATGGTTCAATTATCGCAAATGCATCCGGTGGTGCTGGAGGATTTACTTTCCAATGGTATATGGATGGTGTTTTAATGCCAGGAGAAACGTCACCTTTACTTGCTGGCATTTGCCCAGGTAATTACAATGTTGAAGTAACAGATGCTAATGGTTGTATTGTTACCCTTCCAGCAGATGTTACGATTAGTGAACCTGTTCCAATTACGGCACCAATATCAAGCACTGATGTTACTTGTTTCGGATTCTGCGACGGTACAGCAACAGTAACTGTTGGCGGAGGCGTTGCACCATATGTAGTTGTTTGGTACGACGCTATTACAGATGCGCTAATCGGAATAACAGATCCAACTGCAACCGATCTTTGCCCTGGTAGTTATTATGCTGTAATTACAGATGCTAACGGATGTAGTTTAACATCTAGCACAGTTGACATCACAGAACCTGCAGAATTAACGTTTACTCTAACCTCAACAGATGCAAGTTGTTTTGAATTCTGTGACGGTACAGGAGACATTGTTGTAGCGGGCGGAACACCTGCTTATGTATACGAATGGTTAACAATTGGTGGTGTGCCAGTTGTTGGAGGTACAGGTCCTTCAGTAGTTGATTTATGTGAAGGAAACTATACTGTTGAAGTAACAGATGCGAATGGATGCTCTACAGGATTACAACCAGTTGTAATAGATGGTTTCTCTGAAATCATAGGTAGTATGTTCTCAAATGACGCAACGTGCTCTCTTGCTGACGGTAATGCTACTGTTTTTGCAAGTGGAGGAAATCCACCTTTCACATACCAATGGTTTGATGCTGGAATGGTTGCACTACCAGGTGAAATTGATATGACTTTATTAGATGTGTTCTCAGGCATATACTTTGTTACTGTAACGGATGCAAATGGATGTACTGAAACATTTATGGCTACAATTAGTGACATTGGTGGGCCAGACATTGCTTTTGATGAAGTCAACCATCCTACATGTTTCGGATCATGCGACGGAAGCATTTCTATAACAGCAAGCGGAGATAATCCTCCATTTACATATGTATGGAATCCAGGAGGAATTATTGCTGAAGATCCAACAGGACTTTGTGCAGATGACTATATCATTGCCGTAACAGATGATTTAGGCTGTGTAACATTCGCAGATACTTCGCTTGTTGATCCGGCTGAGATTATTGCCACAGCAGTTATCACTCCAACCGAATGCGGATTATGTAATGGATCAATTGACCTTACTGTAGTGGGCGGAACTGGTGCACTAACCGTTGTATGGAATACAGGTGCAACAGGTTTAACTTTGACCGATCTATGCTCAGGTGCTTATGAAGCCGAAATAACAGACGAAAGTGGTTGTTCAACAATACAAACATTCACCGTAGGAAACAGTGAAGGCCTAACAGGAGATGCTATTGTGACTGCAATAACATGTGCTGAATCATGTGATGGTTCAGTTGTAGTTAACGGAGTTGGTGGAACCGCACCTTATACCTATATGTGGTTGCACGACGGATCCACATCTAACACATTGACTGACTTATGTGCAGGTAGTTATTTTATTGAAATAACAGATGCTATTGGTTGCATCACAACCGTTGAAGTAGAAATGTTTGACCCGGATCCAATTGATGCAGAAGCAATTATTACAAACCCTTCTTGCGGACTTGCAGATGGATCAATCAACGTAATGTCATCAGGCGGAATTTTACCACACACTTATTCATGGGATACTGGAGATGCTACTCCAGCAATTACAGGATTAGATGCTGGAATCTATGTATTAACTATTACTGATGATAATGGATGTTCAATTGACTTTACTTACACCTTAAACAACCTCTCGGCAGTGGTTATAGAACTTGAAGCAACAGATGTAGACTGTAATGGAAATTGCAATGGAACAATTGATACATTAAGCTTAACAGGAGGAAACCCAGCGTTTACTTTTGAATGGCTTGATGAACTTGGTATTCCATTAGGCGTAACAACGCCATTAATTACCGACTTATGTGCAGGAGATTATATTCTAGAAGTGACAGATGCAGCAGGCTGTATTTCTTATCAAGATGCAACAATTAACCATCCAGATACTATTTTGGTAAACCCATTATTTATGGTAGACCCATTATGCTTTGGTGATTGCGACGGTTTAATTGTAGCCAACCCAATTGGCGGTACTTTACCATTTGTATTTTCATGGGATGATCCAGCAGCACAAACCACACCTACAGCATCAGATTTATGTGCAGGAACTTACACAGTTACCATGACAGATGCCAATGGTTGTGAAGTTGTTCAAACAGGAACATTAATACAACCAGAAGAATTAGTAATGACCCTTGATAGCATTACTGATGCAACATGCCAAGATGCAGCAGATGGAGCAATATATATTACAGTAAATGGCGGAACACCAGATTACACTTACGAATGGGTTTCAGAAACATTACTTGACACTTTCACTGTTGAGGATCCAGACGGTTTATTACCAATGTCCTATTACTTAACCATAACAGATGAAAACGGATGTATTTATATGGACACCTTAACGGTAGATACTCTAATAAGCATTATTGCTGATGCGGGGCTTGACACATTGATATGCAACAATGAAGATTTAATTCTTTACGGAAATTCAAACATTGATGACATTGCCACCTACACTTGGTTTGATACATTAGGCAACGTACTATCAGATTCTAGTGTTCTCATTTTACCGGAAAACCCAGGTGGAACTGAATATTACATTTTAGAAGTATTGTATATGGGTTGTACTGATTATGACACCGTAATTGTAACAACCGCATCTCCAATATTTGTAGATGCCGGGCCAGATATTGAATTGTATCCAACCCAAACAGGAACCATTGGAGGATCACCAACCACTGATATTGACAATTCTGTTGAATGGGATCCTACCATATATTTGAACGATCCGTTTATAGACAACCCTTCGGTCATTACTCCTGAAATGTCAACTTGGTATTATGTTACTGCAACAGATTCAAATGGATGTACAAATATTGATTCTGTCTATGTTGAAGTATTACCTGAAATCGTTATTCCAGATGGAATCACGCCAGGGTCTGATGGTAAAAATGACACGTGGATATTAGACTTCATTGATCAATATCCTGGAGTATCCATTAAAATTAATGTTTATAACCGTTGGGGAGATTTACTTTTTGAAAGTGATGAAACATACAATGACGATTGGGGAGGAACAACGGAAGACGGAAAAAGGCTACCAGCCGGAACATACTATTACGTTATTGATATAGATCATGAAGATTTCCCAGATCCAATAACCGGACCTATAACTGTAATGTGGTAATTTAATAATGAAGCTAATGAAAACATATACACTCATAGCCGCATTGTTAATATGCGGATTTGCTAAAGCGCAACAACTCCCTCAATTTACGCAATACATGTTTAACCAATATGCCTTTAATCCGGCATATGCAGGTTCGCAAACAAATTGGGAAGCCGTAACAAATAATCGATACCAGTGGATTGGAATAACAGATGCTCCTCGAACATTTACGCTTTCGGCTAGCGGACCTCTTAAAAAGGAAAATCTAGCATTAGGAGGTTATGTTTATACGGATGTTGTTGGACCAACTCGTCGTCTTGGTTTTCAAACCTCAATGGCGTATACGTTCCGAATAACGGAAGGTATTCAACTATCTTTTGGTTTATCTCTTGGGTTTAATCAATGGATTTTAGATGCGGACAAAATAACGGCCTATCATGCGGATGATTTTTACTTCTCAAATGGCCTATTAAAATCATTTGATCCTGATGGAAAATTTGGTTTCTATCTTTTTCATGACGATTGGTATTTTGGGGCATCCATTGAACAAATATTTCATGATAAACTCTCCTTTTTAGCCACACAAGTTGGATCTGAAAGTTATTTAGAGGATCATTATTATTTCCAAGCAGGTTACGATTTAGCAATAACTGATAATTGGGAAATACAACCAAGTGCGTTACTTAAGCTTGGTTTGCCAGCACCTCCAAAATTAGATTTAAACCTTCGTGCAACATACAAAGACATGATTTGGGGTGGTGCAGGAATTAGAGTAAGAGATGCTGTAACAGTAATGGCTGGATTTAAATATCGCGAAACATTATCAGTAGGCTATGCTTATGATATTACTACTACTGACCTCAAGAATTATAGCACAGGTTCGCATGAAATACTTTTAGGAATTACCTTCGGAGATCGAAAAACTCGGCGGTAAATAAGGATTTCATTTAATAATCCTTAAATTCACTTTGGATTATTAAAACCTCCCTATATGAAATTTATTTGGCTAGTTACGCTTTTATTTGCTTATTCAAGCGCTCTAATTGCGCAGGATATCACGCAAAATATAAGAGGAAAAGTAGTTGATTCTGAGACCAAATATGCCTTAGTTGGTTCAAAAGTTAAAGTTATTAGTATTGCGTCTGGCACGTTTGGTGCTGTATGCAATGATGCGGGCGAATTTACAATTCCCAACATTCCAATTGGGAAACATATATTAGAAATAACTTCGTTAGGTTATGCCCCGCGAGAAATGACAGTGACTTTAACCTCAGGTAAAGAGCTAATTTTAACCATTGATTTAGAAGAAGAGAGTATAACTGGTGATGCTGTAGTTGTAACAGGGAGAAAAAAGGGAGAAATTTTGAATCAAATGGCCACTGTAAGTGCACAGGCATTCTCTGTTGAAGAAACCAATCGTTATGCTGGTAGTAGAGGAGATCCTGCCAGAATGATGGCAAATTATGCTGGAGCAACTGGTACTGATGATTCGCGAAATGACCTAGTAATTAGAGGAAATTCTCCTTTAGGCATTGTTTATAGAATCGAAGGAGTATCTATTCCAAACCCAAATCACTTTGCGGTAGCAGGAGCAACAGGTGGACCTGTTTCAATTCTCAACAATAAATTTTTAGACAATTCTGACTTTTTTATGAGTGCTTTTCCTGCCGAGTATGGAAATAGTACATCAGGTGTATTTGATTTACGTGTGCGAAGTGGAAACAATCTTAACCATGAATTTACAGGGCAGTTTGGTTTTTTAGGAACAGAAGTACTGTTTGAAGGTCCATTATCGAAAAAAACTAAGGCAAGTTATTTGGTTATGGGGCGTTATTCCACCTTAACCTTAATGGATAAAGTAGGCATTAAATACGGTACAGATGCGGTACCATCTTATGGAGACGGTGCTTTTAAATTTAACTTTCCTTTAAAGAAGGGCGGTCAACTTTCACTTTGGGGAATGGGAGGTTCAAGTTCTATCGATATTTTAATATCTGACCAAACGGAACCTGCACAAGATGCCTATGGCGAACAAGACCGTGACCAATATTTTGGTTCTCAAATGGCAGTTGGAGGTATTACCTATAAAAAATCAATCAACAAAAAACTATTTTTAAAGACATCCCTTGCTTATTCAAGACAAGGGCAATTTACCGATCACCGATATATTTTACGAACACTTAATGCAGACAACCAATGGAATTATGATGCAGATCCGTTTAATATGATGGGTTATTTATATGATATAGGAACAGCATCAGCATACGCAAGCTTAAATCATAAAGTAAACGCAAAGAACGTAATTAAGTACGGAGTAAATATAGATGCTTATCACTTTAACCTGGTTGATTCAATTCGTACAGATATTACAGATTCTCTCTCTGACTTTTATTACCGTTGGAACTACCAAAAAAGTAGCCCCGAATTTTTAGTACAACCCTTTATTCAATGGAAGTACAAAATCAACAAAAAACTGACTATGAATACTGGAATTCACAGTCAATATTTCACCATGAGTAACTCCATCTCGCCAGTTGAACCACGTTTTGGTTTAAAATATGCTGCCACTGAAAGAAGTGTAATTGCAATAGGTGCAGGAATGCACTCTCAAATACACCCACTTTACATATATGCCTACCAGCTTCAAGGCAATACAGAACCTCACAATTTAGGAATTGATTTTACACGAAGCATACACACTGTTCTTAGTTATTCTGCTCAGTTTAAAAAATCCATGCTATTTAAAACTGAACTTTATTATCAATCTCTTTATAACGTTCCTGTTGAAACAGATCCGTCTTCATTTTCATTATTAAATCAAGGTAGTGGTTTTGCACGTTTCTTCCCAGACACACTAGAAAACACAGGAACCGGAACCAATATGGGAATTGAGTTTACAGTTCAAAAATACTTTGATAATAGCTTCTTTTTTATGACCACAGCCAGTTTATATAATTCACAATATGTGGGAAGCGACGGTATACAACGCAGCACCAACTTTAATGGCAATTACATTTTCAACGGTTTAGCAGGAAAAGAGTTTAAAATTGGTAAGCAAAAAAAGAACACCTTTGCAATTGGAATTAAATTAACCTACGCCGGAGGAATGCGCTACGGAAATGTAAATCATGTAATGACGGATTCTTTAAAAGAAATAATTTATTTGGATGAAGGTTATAACGAAAACAGGTTTAAAGACTATTTTAGATTTGATACTAAAGTGAACTACACCTACAACGCTAAAAAAGTAACACATGAATTTGGATTAGATTTAGTTAATTTATTAAACACTCAAAACATTTTGGCACTCACATACACTCCTAATTCACCCACTTTAACTGCAGAACGGTATCAACTAGGATTCTTACCAGTTTTCTATTATAAAATAGACTTTAAGGTAGCAGGAAATCAATCAAAACAACCCAATTAACACAACATGAAAAAAACCACGCTTGCACTCTTATCTCTGCTCTCTACATTTACCTACGCCCAAGATGGCAAAAAGAAAATTGACCACACAGCCTATGACGGTTGGAATAGCATTTCAGCTGTAGTACAATCCAATTCGGGACAATTAATTTCCTACGAAATAAACCCACAAGAAGGAGATGGAAATTTATATGTTGAGCATATAGACGGATCAAAAAAACGCAGTTTTGCAAGAGGCAAACAAGCACAGATTAGCAATGATGAATCATTTGTTGTTTTCCTAATAAAACCAGAAGCAGATACTATTCGCTCACTAAAATTAGATAAGGCCAAAAAAGACAAATTTCCAAAAGATACAATAGCAATTTATAATCCATCTATTGATTCTCTTCAACTTATTGCTAATGTTAAATCATATAAGTTAGCCAACGAAGGAAATTGGCTCGCCTACTTATCTGAAAAAGACGAAAGACCTGAATGCAGCAAGAAGAAGTGCAAGCATAAGAAAAAGAAAAAATGCATTATAAAAAGTAAAACAAGCGGAACCACTCTTCACCTTATTAATCCAACCAATGGCGAAACAGCAACTATTGATGCGGTAACAGACTACAAAATCAGTAAAAAAGGGAATCATTTATTTTACATAACCAGTCTTAAAGGTGATGAAGACACACTCAGCCTTCACCGTTTTGATTTGGCCACCATGAAAAGTACTACGCTACTTTCAAATCAATTAAAAATTGCAAAACTCACCTTTGACTACGAAAACGAGCAACTCGTATTTTTACATTCAACTGACACAAACGAACGCAAAACGTTTACTTTGAGCTATTGGAACCAGTCAACAAACTTGGCTTCAATTTTAATCGATTCTAATACAACTGGAATGCCTACAGGTTATACCGTATCAGAATTTTGTAATCCGTATTTTTCAAGAAATGGTAAGCGTTTATTTATAGGCACCAATAAAATAGTTGAACAAGAAGCAGAAGATACCTTATTAGAAAGCGAAAAAGCAAAAGTGGACGTATGGAGCGGGTTTGATTTAAGAATACAACCACAACAGCTAAAACAGCAAAAAAGCGACGAAAAAAAGAATTACAAAGCCGTTTATAATTTTAACACTAAGAAATTTGTACAAATAGCTGATGAGGATTTGGAACGAATTAGAACAATTGATCACGCCAATAGTAATAAGGCGCTAGGATATTCAGATAAAGCCTATCAAAAATCAATGACATGGGCATTTCCCTGGAAAAGTGACGTCTATTTAATTGATCTTGAAACTGGAGAAAATTCACTAATTAAAGAAGGCCAAGCATACGGAACAAGCCTTGCACCTTCTACCAACTATTTTATGTGGTACAACGGATCGGATTCTAGCTGGTATTCAAAAAATATGGCTTCAGGTGTTGAGCAAAATTTAACGCAAAAAACAAGCGCCTTATTTGCTTCTGATGTTAATGGAAACCCTTATGTACCTTATTCAGAAGGATCAACAGGATGGACCATATTGGATGATGATGAATATTTCATAGTCAATTCTCGATTTGATGTTTGGGCGCTTTGCCCTTCAAAACCATATCAATCTTTCAGCATAACAGAAGGTGCAGGAAAAACCAATAATATCACCTACCGCTATCACCGTCTTGATTATGATAGCACGTACACCGATATTAACAACGGATTAATACATGCAACCGATTTTGAAACAAAATCAGAAGCATACCACAGTATTAGCGTCTCTTTTTCAGAAATATTCGAACGTAATACAGGAAATTTAGAAGAACTCATTTCAACTGACCACCGCTTTACGTTATTGTCTAAAGCAAAAAATTCTGATCAAATTTTGTTCAGAAGGATGAACTTTTTGGAGTATCCTGAATTAGAAACTTCAACCATAAACTTTAAAAATCCGAAAAAACTAACAACAACCAATCCGCAACAAGAGGAATATAATTGGGGAACTGTTGAAATGGTTGAATGGACCTCATTTGAAGGAAGAGAACTGCGTGGCTTATTATACAAACCAGAGGATTTTGATTCAACCAAGTCCTACCCTATGATTGCCTATTTCTATGAAAAATATACAGAAAGCATTCATGTACACTATGTACCAAAACCAACAGCATCTATTGTGTACCCGACAGAATATGTAAGTAATGGTTACATTATTTTTATTCCAGACATTGAGTATACTGCTGGTCATCCTGCACAATCTGCCTATGATTGCATTGTAAGTGGAACCGATTATTTAACGAAAAAATATAGCTGGATTGATAGCACAAGAATGGGGCTACAAGGACAAAGTTGGGGAGGCTACCAAACCGCACAATTAGTAACCATGACGGATAAGTATAAAGCAGCAATGGCAGGTGCACCTGTAAGCAATATGTTTTCGGCATATGGAGGTGTTCGTTGGGGATCAGGATTAAGTAGAATGTTTCAGTACGAACGCACTCAAAGCCGAATAGGATACACCATTTGGGAAAAACCAGAACTTTATATTGAAAATTCACCCATTTTTGGATTACCAAATGTACACACTCCTTTGCTTATTATGCATAATGACGGTGACGGAGCGGTGCCATGGTATCAAGGAATTGAATTATATATGGGTTTACGTAGGTTGGATCAACCTGTATGGTTATTAAACTATAATGGAGATCAACACAACTTAATGAAGACTGCAAACAGAAAAGATTTAAGCATAAGAATGCGTCAATTTTTTGACTATTATCTACTTGATGCAGAAATTCCTACATGGATGGATGAGGGCGTTCCAGCAACCGATAAGGGCATCAATTATGGACTTGGGCTTAAAAAAGACTAGTGTTTTAGGGGATATCAGCTGTATTTTTAATATCTTAGACCCTAAGAATGTCATTTTCTAAAATCATATTAACGTTTTGCCTCTTTTTTGCTGTAGGTAGTTTTGCTCAAGAAATTGTGCTTGCGCCAAACATTATCACACCAAATAATGATGGTGTTAATGACGTTTTTACTTTACGAGGTGGTGAATTTGAAGAACTTTCTTGCACTATAATAAACCGTTATGGCGAAATAATCTATCGATTTTTTGGAGCCAACGGAACTTGGGACGGCTATACCCACGCTGGTGTAAAAGTGGTCGCAGGAACCTACTTTGTTATAATAGAAGCAGTTACTGAAAATGGCGAATTTGTTGCTCAACAAACGTCATTGCAAGTTCAATATTAAGGTTCAAATTCTATTTCTATTTCAGGCTGATCGGTTGGTTGATTTTTTCGCCAGTCATCTAAATATTCTACCAAAAAAAATATTATTCCAATACTTACTGCTGCAACCAGCACTCTTATCACCAAAGCCCAAGGAAATTTACGGTGATGACCTTTGAATTTTTTAAAGTCTACGACTATTTTTTCTTCTGGTTCTGACTCCATTTTAAGGGAAAAATTGTTTTCGATTGTATCAAAAGTACATTTTCTAACGTAAGACGACTAAACCAAATTTGTAAAATGCAGTCAAATGTTAGCAAATTGTTAATTTATCATTAATTTCACATTAAACAGAAAATGAAACGTATGAAATCACTTATTCTATTCGCCGCAACCTGCTCAATGCTATTCTTTACAGCCTGTAATAAAGAGCCAGGAGAGGGAGGCACTTCATCCATTAACGGAAAAGTATGGGTAGTAGACCTTAATGCAAGCGGTGATACTATTGCACAATATTACGCAATGGATCAAGACGTATATATCATTTACGGAGAAGATACACAAACATACGCCGACAAGTTTTCAACTAGTTTAGATGGTAGTTTTTCTTTTAATTATTTAACTCCTGGAAAATATACTGTTTTTGCATATTCGAAATGCGATTTATGCGACAGTGGACAAAATGCTGTTAGCACTACTGTTGAAATAACAGAAAAGAAGCAAACTATTACAATGGATGATATAGTAATTTTTGACTAATGAGAAGTTTATTATTGAGTACTTTATTCATCAGTATTCTGAGTTTTGGTCAAAATCAAGATGCACAGTTGTGGACGGGATTAGGCTTAAAAGCAGATATTGGTAAAAAGATTTCATTAAAATATGAAACGCAAACGCGATTCTATAAAAACGTCTCTACACTCCGTACTTACTACAACGAGTTTTCAGCCAACTATGAAGTGGTTAAAAATTTGGGAATTGGTGTAAGTTACCGTTATTCACGTAAAAATAAAGAGAGTCATTTTGCAGGTGAAAATAGATTTTGTTTAAATGCAGATTATGCAATTAAATTGGCTGAAACGGGATTACGATTTAAAACAAGAGCGCGCTATCAACTTGCTCTTGATCGTCCTGGAGTAATTAATGATGTTATTTATCCCAACATAAGAAGCACTTTTCGTTGGAAATTCACTTTAAAGTATAAAAATGATGCCTTTAAGCGCGTTTCTCCTTTTGCTGGATACGAATTGTTTAAAGCCATACAACCTTCAGAATTTAAAGGCTTGAGTACCTATAGATTTTATGCTGGAGTAGATTTTGACTTACCAAAACGACATGAGTTAGGCATCAAATATATTTATGAAAAGGATTATGGTAGCCAGCAAATTATGACACATAATTATGTGATCCAATACAACTACTCATTGCCTTCAAAATGGTTTAAAAAGAAATAAGGATCGGTGGATTTTATTAATCCACCAATTCTAAATCTATTTGCTTTTTCACTAAACTTACGCGAGATAATATTACATCTACATTGTCGCCAACAGTGTATGATTCGCCAGTTCGGTGACCAATGATAGCGTATTCTTTTTCATCAAACACAAACCGATCGTGCTTCATGCTTTTTAACGGAATCATACCTTCACAGTGATTTTCGTACATTTCAACATACATACCCCATTCAGTAATTCCTGTTACGAAACCACTAAAACGCTCCCCGACTTTGTCTTTTAAATACTGCGCCTGGAAATATTTTTTAGAAGCTCTTTCCGCCTCAACAGCACGGCGCTCTGTTTTTGAAATATGACTCGCCACATCCTCTAATCCAGAAAAACGCATAGATTCTTTTCTCAACACATTAAATAAAATACGGTGAACCATTAAATCTGCATATCGCCGAATAGGAGAAGTAAAGTGCGCGTAATATTCAAAGCCTAATCCATAATGACCGATATTTTCTGTATCATAAATGGCTTTAGCCATAGATTTAATCGCCATTTGTTGAATCATATTAAAGTTACCGTCATCTTTCATTTCAGCAAAAAGATCATTCATTTTTAATGAAATGTCACGATCATTTTTAAACGTAAAATCCTGACCAAACTTGGAAACAAAAACTCTAAACTGCTCCACTTTTTCACGATCTGGTTTATCATGCACACGATAAATCAATGGAATTTTAGTTTTCCGCTTTGTGTTTCCAATAAAACGGCCCACACTTTTGTTAGCCAAAAGCATAAACTCTTCAATTAACTTATTCGCATCTTTACTTGTTTTTTTATAAACTCCAATTGGAATTCCATCTTTGTCTAGCTCAAATCTAATTTCCGAACTTACAATTTCTAATCCTCCTTTTGAAAGACGTTCGTACCTTAGTTTTTTAGCAATTTTATCAATCAATACAATTTCTTCAGCATGGTCGCCCTTCCCTGTTTCAATTACCTCTTGCGCCTCTTCATAAGTAAACCTTCGATCTGAACAAATGACGGTTTTACCAAACCATTCGTCGACAACCTCTGCGTCTTTGGTAATTTCAAAAACCGCCGAAAAAGTAAACTTATCTTCGTTTGGTCTTAATGAGCACACACCATTTGAAAGATGCTCTGGTAACATTGGAATAACCCGATCTACTAAATAAACTGAATTACCACGATCAATCGCTTCTTTATCCAGCGCACTCCCTGGTTTTACGTAGTGCGCAACATCCGCAATGTGCACCCCCAATTTAATGTTTCCATTCTCTAAAAACTCAACAGAAATGGCATCATCAAAATCCTTTGCGTCTACAGGATCAATAGTAAAAGTTAATATTTTTCTAAAATCAGTTCTAGTGGCAATCTCAGCTTCATCAAGCGTAATGTTGACTTGATTAGATTCGTTAATAACATCATCTGGAAAAGACATGTTAATACCTTGCGCAGCCAAAATAGACATCATTTGCACGTCGTTAGATTCGGTTGAACCTAATACTTGCGTTATTTCTCCAAAAGGATTTTTTGCAGAACTCGGCCAATCAGTAATTCTACCTATTACTTTGTCACCAGATTCGGCATTTTTAATTTTACCTTTAGGGATAAATATATCTACACTAATTTTTGGATCATCTGGTGTAAGAAAAGCATATTTTCTTTGGATTTCTATAGTTCCAACAAATCGACGTTCTTCCCTACCAACTACCTCAACAATTCTACCTTCAGGCTTTCTTCTACCTCCTTTAGCCGGCAATACCTCAGCACGCACAGTGTCGCCATGCACAACTTGGTCCATAAACTTGGCTGGAATAATCAAATCCTCTTCCAATTCGTCTGTGACTACATAACCCACTCCACGTTTGGCAATGTCAATTTTACCCGTAACAACCTGGCGGCTAGTACTCATTTTAAACTTACCTCTTTGTGTTTCTTTCAGCACACCTTGGTCCGTCAATTCAGTCAAAACTTCAAACACCAGTTTTCTTAGCGCTTTATCAGTAATATCTAGAAAGCCAGAAATTTGTTTATAGTTAAGTCCTGACTTCGGATTTTCAATAAATATGGCAAGAATATCTTGACGTAATTTTTTATTAAATTTTTGTTTGTTCTTAGTCTTCTTCTTGCTCATGCATCTCTTTAAATTCCGAATAAAATTATGAATTATTTAAGTGTAAACTGTTTTTGTTTCTATTTTTTAGATTATTTTTATCGCTTAGGTCAATAAGATCAAACAAAATAAAAGAAAATTGAATAAAAGAGTAGAGGAAATATTGAACAAACAAATAGAAGCGGAAGCGGTGTCTTCACAACTCTATTTGGCTATGGCCTCTTGGGCGGAAAACTCAGGAATTAATGGTACTGCAGAATTTTTGTATTTGCATTCAGACGAAGAGCGAGAGCACATGTTAAAACTAGTGCGCTTTGTAAACGAACGTGGAGGTAAAGCAATCATTCCATCTTTAAACATTCCACAGCAAAACTTTGAATCATTAACAGACATATTTACGTTATTGTTAGAGCATGAAATCAAAGTAACAAATATGATTAACGAAATTGTGTTCGTTTGCTTGGAAGAAAAGGATTATTCAACGCATAATTTCATGCAATGGTTTGTTGCAGAACAATTGGAAGAAGAAGCTTTGGCTAGAAATATTTTAGACAAGTTAAAAATGATCGGAAATGACAAAGCTGGACTATATCTATTTGATAGAGATTTAGAAACGCTTCAGAATGCTGATCCTAGTGGAGAAAAAGCATAATTGGCACGCTTTTGGTAATGCATCAAACGATTTAGATAAATTTTTTGAAAAGAGTAACTTACATACTGTTAACGATTATAATCCTGGTAGGACTTAGGAGTAATACGGCATCACCAACACTAATGCCTGATACTCGATCAGTTGTAAGAGCTTTATATATTTATACCTTTGCAACATTGGTAGAATGGCCGCAAGAAAAAAGAAGTGGTGATTTTGTTATAGGTGTTTTTGGAGAAACTGCTGGAGTATACAGTGAACTAAACAAAAAATATTCAGGAAAATCAATTGGAAGTCAAGAGATTGTAATTAAAAATTACACAACAACAAAAGATATCTCAGACTCTCATATACTTTATGTAAGTCCTGAAAACTCTAAGCACCTTAAAGCATTAATGCAAACCACAATTAAGGAAAATACCTTATTGGTTTCTGAAGAATCAGGCGGTTTAACAAAAGGTGCAATTGTTAACTTCATTGTTGAAGGAAATCAGCAGAAATACGAAATAAATAAAAGTAACGCAAAAAAGCATAAATTAGTAATCGCAGATAAATTGTCAGATTTGGCA
This sequence comes from uncultured Crocinitomix sp., assembly GCA_937136425.1. Classification (GTDB taxonomy): domain Bacteria; phylum Bacteroidota; class Bacteroidia; order Flavobacteriales_D; family Crocinitomicaceae; genus Crocinitomix. The sequence continues at coordinate 299,934 of CAKZON010000069.1, read as the reverse complement.
GCACGTGTTGTAAAATGAAGTTAATTCGCTACATATCGATCTTTATCGTAATGCTTACGGCCTCGTATTCATTTGCCCAATCATGGACTGGACAAGCCTACGAATTGTACAAAGCAAAAGATTTTGAAAGTGCTAAAACAGCAATTGATTCTGCAATTAATAGTGTTGAACGTTTTGATTCGCAAACATGGCAATTGCGTGGAATTATCTATCGCAACATTTCAAATGGTGATCAAATTTATTACCGTGAAATTGCATTAGAGTCATTTGTGCACGCTAAAAAAATTGACAGCACCGGACTTTATACCGCTAAAATTAACGAATACATCCGTCACACATTAGTACGCTATTACAATGATGCGGTAACACTATTGATAGAAGAGGGTGAATTTGAAAAGTCAGAAGATTCCTACAACATTTATCTACGAGAATATAGAAAGCTTGTTGATCCAGGTTTTAACTTTACCGAAAAGAACATTAATTATTACAATGCCGTTGGGTCAGAATATCTTAAAAAGGTTGAAATTGTTGAACCTAGCAAGAAAAATGCTTTAAGAGAAAAAGCAATTGAATATTCGCTTAAAGTATTAGAATTTGACAGCTTAGACTTTAAGGCCAACTTTAATATTGGAATTGTATATTACAATATGGGAGTAGATTATGTACTCACCATTGATCCTACTGAAACAACACTGGAACAATTAATTTTGAACCAAAAGAAATCTGAAGAAGCATTTTTAAAAGCACTACCCTATTTGCACCGTGCTGAGCAATTACAACCAAATAATAAGGCAGTACAAGAAGCATTAATGGGTTGCTATTATGGATTGAATAATAACGAGCTATATCTCAAATATCAAAAATTGGTAGACCAACACAATATAGGAACCTATTTAGAGCGACATAACACGCACCCAAACGACATTGAAAACGTAAGACAACTAGTAAGAGTATATACCCAAACCTTAATAGATTTAGAACAAGCAGAAAAATTTAAAAAAATATTATACACTCTAGAGAATCCCTAACTAAATAAACTCCAGTGCCACCAGAACTATGAGCTTTAGATTTACAATAGGAAAAAAAATTGGAACCGGTTTTGGTGTTCTTATTGTGTTCATTATTGTGGTGTTTGGGGCCACCTTTTTAGCGGTTAATAACGGAATAGAAACGTTTGAGGAAAACGATAAAACCTCTAATCAATTAATACATGTTCTTACCCCTTCAAAAGAGCATGTAATTGCGCTCAAATCACTTACTGTAGAATCAAGACAATTGGCTGCACAATGGGTTAATGATCAAAGTCGTAATGATGTTGATCATAAAATGCGCTTTAAAGAAATCATCAATAAAGAGATTCCTGCCACTTTAGAAAAACTAGAAGACATTTCAATAAAATGGACTGACAAACAAGACCTTGAATTGTTTTCTGTTTTGAAAGATCAATACATCACCTTGTTTGAAAACTACACGCAAATGATGAACTATTTGCCAAACATTAGTAGTTATGATGATGCCATTAACGTTTTCTTTGCGCGTGAATTAGTGGATCAAAATGGTGTGGGTGAAGACATGACAGATTTATTCAAAAATCTGGATTTTTTAGAGGAGAGTGTTGTAAGTAAACAAGAAGATGCATTAGCATTAGTGCGCTCCTCTTCCGTTGAATCAAGAACAAAATTCCAATCTCTACAATTTTACTGGTGGTTGGGTGGATTGCTCATTATTTTTGCCGTTTTTATTGCTGTATTCACAACCAACACAATTGTAAAACCTGTCAATAATTTACGCGAGGTTCTTTTATCACTTGGAAAAGGAATTTTTCCCAAACAAAAAATTGATATTAGAAATGACGAAATAGGCGATATGTCATCTGCCGTTGTGGATTTGGTAGATGGGATGAAAAAAACTACACACTTTGCTGAAGAGGTAGGACAAAGTAATTTTAATTCGCCTTATCAACCATTGAGCAATGAAGATGTATTGGGCCATGCATTGCTAAAAATGCGTGACGAATTAGCAGAAACGGAACGTATTCTAGAACAAAAAGTAAAAGAAAGAACTGAAGAGGTTGTTAGACAACGTGACGAAAATGAGCGCCAACGCTTAAAGTTAGAGGATTTATACAAAGCCGTAACAGCAAGTATCCGCTATGCAAAACGTTTACAAAACTCAATCTTACCACCAAAAGAGGTAATAAACTCTATTTGTCCTGACTCTTTTGTACTATACAAACCTAAGGACATTGTATCTGGTGATTTTTATTGGTTTGAGAAAACAGAAAACGCAAACTATTTTGCAGCTGTAGATTGTACAGGACATGGCGTGCCTGGAGCCTTTATGAGTTTGGTAGGAGCCAATGGTTTAAACACATCTATTCGAGAACATAATGCAACACAACCTGCCGAAATATTAGACCATCTGAATAAATTCGTAAACGAATCATTAAACAAGAGTAGAGAAGAAAATCAAATTAGAGACGGGATGGATATTGCCCTTTGCTCTATTGATTATGATAAAATGGAACTGGTTTATGCTGGTGCTAACAATCCGCTTTACATTATTCGTGATGGTGAGTTTGTAATTATTAAAGCAGACAAGTTTGCAATTGGTTCCTTTGACCCTGGAACAAAAAAATATAACCAACATAATGTGAAACTTCAAAAAGGAGATGTAATCTATCTATTTAGTGATGGATATGCAGATCAATTTGGAGGTGAACGTGGAAAAAAATTCCTTTATAATCGATTCCGCCAGCATTTATTATCTGTTCACAAAGAAGAAATGTCGCAACAGAAAAAATATTTGCAAAAAACTATGTTTGAATGGCAAGGTTCATTTGAACAAGTGGATGACATTCTAGTGGTAGGAGTAAGAATTTAAACCCAATGATAAAAAAACTGTCCCGCCTCATACTGCTACTTCTGTTATCGGTAAGCTCTTTCGGGCAGCAAAAAACCATCAAGTTTGACACCTATTCGTTAGACGACGGTCTTTCTCAAAGTTCTGTTACTGGAATTGTGCAAGATCCTTATGGGTTCATTTGGATATCTACCCAAGATGGGATTAACCGTTACGACGGATACACTTTTAAAACGTTCAAAAACAATCCTGTTGATGCAAATTCAATTCCTAATAATTATATCCATTTTCTGGATAAAGATATGGATGGAATGCTCTGGTTTGGAACCAATCGTGGCATTGGTAAAATGGACTCGAAAGACTATAGTGTTGAGCGCATAAGTAGAACCACTTTCCCTAAATTAAACGGTTATATTTTTACTTCCCTTACGTTTGACAGAGATGGCAACCTCTGGGCTTTGACTGAAAAAAACGGAATCAATAAAATTAACTTAAAAAGTAAAAAGATTGAAACCATCAAATCTGTCGAAGGAAATTCAGAATTAAGTGCAATATATATTGACAAGAACAACCAACTGTGGGTAGGAACAGAATCTGGAGAAACCTATTATTCAGAATATCCTTATAAGAAGTTTAAACCCATTGATTATAATTCCATTTTCACCATTGCGCCAGTTAATGATTTTTACGAAACTGCCAATGGAGACATAATGGTTTTAACCAAAAAGGGACTCTTTTATGTTGACAAGGATAAAAGACTTCAAGTTTATACAGAATATACTGACATACGCTACGGCAGTGTCAACTGTATTTATATAGAAGATGAGAATAACGCCTGGGTAGGAACTGAGGCCGCAGGTTTATTTTTGATTCAGCAAACAGAAGATGATCGTCAAATAATTTCGCAATATCAAAATAACCCACTAGATAATTCATCAATTGCCGATAATGATATTTCATGCATTTATGAGGATGAATCAGGCGTTTTTTGGATTGGAACCGAACAAGGTATTTCCAAGTTCGATAAATATAAGCAAGGCTTTACCACCATATCCTTAAACAATGATCCCGCCAAAGGGTTGATTGATTATAGTGTATGGTCCTTTGCAGAGGACAATATAGGTAATACCTATATTGGAACTAAAAAGGATTTAACGGTTTACAACTACGAAAAGCAAAAGTATTACCATATCGTTAGAGATATAAATGCGACCCACCGCTTATTGTCTATTTATGTAGAGAGTGATGATAAAATTTGGTTGGGTTATGAAGATGGTGTTTACATTCTTAATATTCTTGACTCACAAACGCTTAAAAGCGAACTTAAACCACTGGAATTTTTGCCAGATGATATTAGTAGAGATGTTCGTGTTTATGCCATTATTCCAGCAGATTCTAATCGGCTTTGGATTGCTTCGCGAGAAGGGCTAACAATTATAGACAAATCAACCAAGGAATTTGGATTTTATGCGAGCGGTAATGGACTTGGAGAAGGATCTGTTAAAGTAATTTATAAAGACCTTTCTGATCAAACATGGGTAGTTACAAGTAATAAAGGACTATATGCAGTTCACGAAAATTCAGAAAACAGTTTTGATTTTGAGTATTGCAATATTAAAGATCATGACGAATCTAATGCGCACATTACTTGCTTGCTTCAAACCGAACCTGGCAGCATGTGGTTGGGAACTTATGGTGAAGGAATTAAAAAATTAGATTTAGTCTCTAGAGAAACTAAGAATTATACAGAATCTGAAGGATTATCAAACAATGTAATTTATGGATTGTTGGAAGATGATGAAGGATTGATTTGGGCAAGTACCAATAAAGGAATTTCAAAATTCAACCCAATAACAGAGCAATTTACAACCTACAGTGTTAAAGATGGATTACAAAGTAATGAATTTAATACTGGGGCTTATTTAAAAACATCTAAAGGGTTACTTTATTTTGGCGGTATTAAGGGATATAATATTTTCGACCCGAAAGCAATTACCATTAATCCGAACCCACCAAAAGCAATTGTTTCTGAAATTACCTTGTCTGCCAAAAACAGTAAATCGCGAAAAATAATTGCAGAAAACATTCTTGTTACAGACGTTTTAGAGCTTAACTACAATCAAAACGACCTTACCTTTGAGTTTGCGGCTACTAATTACTCTAACCCTGAGCAAAACAGATATAAATACCGGTTAGAGGGGCACGAGGCGGAATACAGTTACCTTGATCAAGAGAATAAGGTAACTTACATGAATATTGATCATGGCACCTATCTCTTAGAAGTGTTTGCACAAAGTGCAGATGGCGTTTGGTCTGACGAACCTACTACAGTTACTATAAACATTACTCCACCATTTTGGCTTACTTGGTGGTTTAGAATTTTAGTTGGAATACTATTAATTGCACTTGGATTGTTCTTTTATAGAAGAAGAATTGACAAAATAAGAAGACAAAAAGTTCGACTAGAAATTGAAGTTGTAAAACGAACAAGACAGGTTACTGAACAAAGTAAAAAGATTCAAGACCAAAAACAAAAAGTTGAAATTCAAAAAGCAAAAATTGAGCATCAAAATGAACTGCTTGAAAAAGAGAAAGAAAAAGTAGAGCAATTACTCTTAAACATTTTACCTGTAGGTACAGCCGAGGAGCTTAAAAACAAAGGAAGATCTAAGGCGCGTTATTACAAAAATGTATCCGTACTCTTTACAGATTTTGTCGGATTCTCTAAAATTGCGGAGGATATGAAACCGCAAGAATTGGTGCAACAATTGGATGATTATTTCTCAGCTTTTGATGAGATTATTGAGAAATATGATCTTGAAAAGATTAAAACCATTGGTGATTCATATATGTGCGCTGGTGGGGTTCCAATTCGAAACAAGAGTAATGCAATAGAGGTTACTTTAGCCGCATTGGAAATTAAAAACTTCATGATTAAGTTTTCTGAAGATGCGAAAAAACGTGGAGAGCAATCTTGGAAAATTAGAATTGGAATTAATACGGGAGAGGTCATTGCTGGTGTAATTGGATTGAAACGATTCGCCTATGATATTTGGGGGTCTACTGTTAACCAGGCACAACGAATGGAGATGCACGGCCAACCTGGCACCGTAAATGTATCTGGTAATACTTACGAATTTATTGCCCCTTATTTTGACTGTGTTTATCGTGGAAAAATTCAAACGAAGCACAAAGGGATGCTAGATATGTTCTACGTGAAAGGCATTAAACCCGAACTTTCTATTGACGGAGAAGGACTTGTTCCAAATGAAGATTTTTGGAAGATTGTAGATTTGCACCTTTACAGCTCAATTAACTACATGAAAGCAGAGCGTCATATTATGAAAATATTAGAGGATGCGCTTTCTCCAAAACTACTTTATCACAGCATTAACCACACCATTGATGTAACGCAAGCCGTGGAACGTTTAGCAATTATGGAAGGAATTACAGATGAAGATCTTTTCTTGCTCAAATCTGCTGCTACTTATCATGATGCTGGTTTTGTTGAACAATACGACAAGAACGAAGATATTGGAATTAGAATGGCGCGTGCTATATTGCCGAAATACGGCTATACCGATACGCAATTAGATATTATAGACGGTTTAATCAAGTCTACTGAAATTCCTCAAAGTCCAAAAACACATTTAGAACAAATTATGTGTGATGCAGATTTGGACTATTTAGGACGTGATGATTTTCATGTAATTGCTGACTATTTACGTCGTGAACTGCGCGAACATGGTAAATTAGATAGTGACCGTTTATGGGATGAGATTCAAATCAAATTCCTGAATCAACACACCTACTTTACAAAATCTGCCATTAAGTTACGTCAAGCTAAAAAAGAAAAACACATTCGAGAAATCGAAGAGCGCTATGCGCGAAATGAGTACAAAGATTAATCATCTAACTTCTCTAACTGCGCTTGAGACTGCCCATTTTTAGGCGTAATATATATCTTCTCTTCCTTTTTATTCCAAATCAAATTCAACTCATAAGTCAGTGATTTTCCGTTGGTCAAAATAGACTTAATTACATACTCATGTTTGCTTTGCTTATACACCGTATAAGTTCCTGACAACTCTAAATTTCCACCTACATAAATCACCTCATCTTCACTAACAGTAACATAAACATCATGCTTGTCAATTTCAATTGATGCTCCATCAACCTCTACACTATACCCTGGCATTTCACCAGCATAACTACCGTAGCAGCTTTTTGGCAAATCTTGCGCTTTAATATTTATAGCTAAAAACAGTGTAAATAATACGATAATAGATTCTTTCATAGTTTTCAATATCCTTTCCTGGATTAAAATACTCAAATGTAACTGGCTAGCAATGGTTTCGCAACTATTGTTAATAAATACAGCAGCATTGTTTAATTTTTAATGCACAATGTATGCCACAATGATGGAGCAAACATTTAACTTTATGCAGCTAATTTTTTCGATATGCAAAACTACTTGGAATTACTCCAACTTATTAAAGACACAGGTGTAGAAAAAGGAGACCGTACAGGTACCGGAACCAAAAGTATTTTTGGCCATCAAATGCGCTTTGACTTGTCTAAAGGTTTCCCTATGGTTACCACCAAAAAGTTGCATTTAAAATCAATCATTCATGAATTGTTATGGTTTATTAAGGGTGATACTAACATTAAGTATTTAAATGATAATGGTGTAAAAATTTGGGATGCTTGGGCTAATTCCAACGGTGATTTAGGTCCAGTTTATGGCGCACAATGGCGCAATTGGAATAACGAAGGCATTGATCAGTTACAAAATGTAATCGATCAAATTAAAAACAATCCTGACAGCAGACGCATCATGGTTTCAGCTTGGAACCCAAGTGTTATGCCAGACACTTCTGTATCATTCGAAGAGAATGTAGCCAATAATAAGGCTGCTTTACCTCCTTGCCATGCCTTTTTTCAATTTTATGTGGCTGACGGAAAATTATCTTGTCAATTATATCAAAGAAGTGCAGATGTGTTTTTAGGAGTTCCTTTTAACATAGCATCTTATGCTTTACTTACCATGATGGTTGCACAAGTTTGCGACTTAGAAGCTGGAGATTTTATCCATTCATTTGGAGATGTACATGTTTACAATAATTTGCGTGAACAGGTAGATTTGCAATTGAGCAGAGACCCGAAACCATTACCAACCATGAAAATGAACCCTAATATTAAATCAATTTTTGATTTTAAATATGAGGATTTTGAATTGGTTAATTATGAATATCATCCATTAATTAAAGGTGTTGTTTCTGTTTAAAAATTGATGGATATGAAAGTTAAATTAATTGTTGCAAAAGCAAAAAATGATGTCATTGGAAAAGACAATGATTTAATCTGGCACTTGCCTGCAGATATGCGTTTTTTTACTCAAAGTACAAAAGAGCATGTTGTAATTATGGGGCGTCGCAATTGGGATTCTATTCCCTTAAAATACCGCCCACTTTCTAACCGAATTAATGTTGTAATTACAAGAAGCAAAACCTTTTCTCATCCTGATTGTGTTGTTTTCAATTCTGTTGAGGCGGCATTGGATCACTACAAAAACCATGCGCCAACGGCTGAAGAAAAAGACCTTTTTATTATTGGTGGCGGGCAAATTTATGCCTACTGCATGGAGAATGATTTATTGGATGAAATGTATGTCACTTATATTGATGAAAGTTTTGACGGTGACACCTATTTCCCTGCTATTGACGAAACAAAATGGAACAAAGAATGCATAATGCAACATAGCATTGATGAAAAAAACAAATATGCATTTGAGGTCTATAAATTCACAAAACCATAAAATAAAATTCAGTTTATAAAGAATGAAACTTTGCATTGCCGAGAAACCAAGCGTTGCGCGAGAAATTGCCGCAATATTAGGAGCCAAACTAAAAAAGGATGGCTATTTCGAAGGTAATGGCTATTGGGTTTCATGGACCTATGGTCATTTATGTACTTTAAAAGAGCCGCACGACTATACTGGCATGTGGAAATGGTGGAATTTGGCCACCTTGCCCATGATTCCATCCACATTTGGAATCAAACTCACAGAAAGCTCAAGCGCTCAAAAGCAGTTTAGAGTAATCGAAAGCCTAGTGCAACGCTGCAACGAAGTGATAAACTGCGGTGATGCCGGCCAAGAAGGGGAACTCATTCAACAATGGGTATTGTTAAAGGCTAAAAACAAAAAACCCATTAAGCGTTTGTGGATTTCTTCACTAACAGAAGAAGCCATTCGTGAAGGATTTGGCAACCTAAAAGATGGAGACGAGTTTTTAAATTTATATGCTGCTGGAAGTTCTAGAGCAGTTGGTGACTGGTTGTTGGGTATGAACGCAACCAGATTGTACACCCTAAAATATGGACAAAACAAGCAAGTATTATCAATTGGGCGGGTACAAACCCCAACCCTTGCAATGATTGTTGAGCGCCAAAAAACAATTGAAAACTTTAAGGCCTCCAAATATTGGGAGCTAAAAACAAAATATAGAGATGTTTTATTCTCATCAACCATTGGCAAACTAACCGATAAAGAAAAATCGCAAAAAGCCGTGGAATATGTGAAAGGTAAAGATTTTCACATTAAAGAATATACTCAAAAAGAAGGAAAAGAATCACCTCCTCGCCTATTTGACTTAACCTCATTACAGGTAGAAGGAAATAACCGTTTTGCTTTTTCGGCAGAGCAAACTTTAAAACTTGTTCAAGGTTTATATGAGAAAAAATTGGTGACGTATCCGCGTGTTGATACAACCTTCTTATCAGAAGATATTCACCCTAAAATTCCTAAAATTTTACAGGGACTTAATTTTTACTCGCAGTTAACAGCTCCGTTATTAGACAAACCTATTCCTAAATCTAAAAAGGTTTTTAACGATAATAAAGTAACAGATCACCACGCAATTATTCCAACAGGTATTCCACCTTCAGGCATTAATCCTGATGAGCAAAAAATATATGCGGTAATTACCAAACGTTTTATTGCTGCTTTTTATCCAGATTGTATTGTATCCAACACTACAGTAATTGGAAATGTTGAAAAAGTTGAATTTAAAGCAACTGGTAAACAAATTTTGAAACCAGGATGGCGCGAGGTTTTTGCTAATGAAAAGAAAGAATCTAAAGGGAAGGACGACGAAAATATAATGCCCACTTTTACTGAAGGAGAATCTGGACCGCATGAACCAGAGATTCAAGAAAAAGAAACACGGCCACCAAAATACTTTACGGAGGCAACACTATTACGTGCCATGGAATCTGCAGGAAAAAATGTAGATGATGACGAATTACGTGAGGCCATGAAGGAAAATGGAATTGGACGACCATCTACCCGAGCCAATATTATTGAAACACTTTTTAGACGCAAATACCTAGAAAAAAAGAAGAAAAACATTCATGCTACAGTTACTGGTGTCGGGTTAATTGATGTTATACAATCAGACCTTTTAAAATCGGCAGAACTAACAGGGCAATGGGAGAAAAAACTACGCCTCATTGAAAACGGCGAGTATGATGTTAAGCTCTTTCGTAAAGAATTGATTCAAATGGTGGTTGACCTAACCAATGAGGTGATGCTATCTAAAGGAAAGACCGTAGCCCTTTATGACGAGAATGCGGCAAAAGAAAAAAAGAAGAAACCCAGAGCTAAAGCTCAAAAAAAGACCATAGCCGACCTTAATTGTCCTAAATGCGATAATGGTTCACTTATTACCGGAAAAAAGGCTTACGGATGCTCTAATCATAAATCAGGGTGTGATTTCCTAGTTCCTTTTGTTATGATGGGGAAAAAATTGACGGAAAAACAAACAGTAGATCTTATTGATAAAAAGAAAACCACCGTCATTAAAGGTTTTTATCGTGCGGGAACAGACCAAAAAATTAATGGACGACTCACCTTAACAGATGACTTTAATGTTGGTTTTGAAGAAACCTAGGTTTTACTATCCTCATTCCATTTATTTATGCAAGCTTTAGTCAAAAAAAACGGGAATTTCCTTTTTAAATTCTAACTGTCCTTTAGGCGTTAAATAAGGATAAAAAAAGCTTAAAAGCGTATTTGCTGCTTTGTCAATATTCTCATTGTTTTTGGCGTATAAATTAGAAGCATACAACCACGTATTTCCATAATTCACAATTTGTTCTGCCAGTAAATCATATTCTAGTTTGAAAGATGCGCTTCTCATTAATTCTTGCTTTTTCAACTTTTCAAACAACACTAAACATCCGACAATTCTATTTTTATAAACCTCTTGAAAATGCTTTTTAACCTTATCACTTACGCTTAATAGGTTGTATAAATCAGTCCAGAAAAATTTATAATCAATCATTCTAAGCATACTTTGCTCAATATCGTCTCTTATTTGCTTTATTGATACCTCAACATTCTGCAGCATTGCAAGCCTTTCATCAAATGCCGCAACCATTTCAAAATATAGTGCTTCAAAAATATCCTCCCGCTTTTGGTAATGATAATTAAGGTTTCCTGAACTCATTTCCAATTTTAACGCAATCATTCTAATGGTTACTTGGCTGTAACCCTTTTCGTTAAACAAAGTTTTGGCCGCTTCTGTAATTATTTTCTTTTTTTTATTCATTAGTAAACTTGTCCTAATTAAATATTATTGGTAAACTTGTCCTAAAATTACAAAATGAAATCATTATTCAAATCAGAAACAGGAAAAAATGAGATTTTAGCCCTTTACAACAAGAAGCTAAATGAATTAAAATTGGACTATAAAACCAAAATGATTGACACTGATTTTGGCAAAACACATGTACTTATTATAGGAGACGATTCAAAACCGCCGTTGCTACTAATTCATGGATCCAATGGTTGCGCACCAATTGCTTTAGAAACCTACCCTAATGTATATAAGGACTTTCAAGTATTTGCAATAGACGTTTTAGCACAACCTAATAAAAGTGCTGAAAACCGCCTAAACATGAAAGACAATAGCTATGGTTTATGGATGAATAATGTCATAAACAATTTAGGATTGACAAATGTAACCATGGCTGGTTTTTCATTTGGAGGTTTAGTTATTCTCAAAACTTTAATCCAGAATCAAAACAATATTAAGGAGGTCTTTTTAACCGCCCCAGCATTCATTGTAAACGGAAACCCACTGGTAGCTTTATTTAAAGTATTTATTCCAATGAAGCGCTACATAAAGACCAAAAACAGCAAACATCTTGAAAAGTTTCTAGACTCACTTTTTTCTGAAAGAGATGAATTTGCGTTGAGTTATTTATCTAAAGTGTTTTTACATTTTGACATGGATTTTACAGCTATTCCAACCATAACAAAAGCTGAGGCAAATTCAATTAATACTCCAATTACACTTATTGCAGCCAATAAAGACATTATGTTTCCAGGAAACAAGATGATCAAACGCGCCAATAAAATATTTCCGTCTCTGAAAAAAACCGTTTTATTAGAAAACTCTAAACACGTGCAAAATAAAACTGACAATGAGAATATTGAGCACATGATTATGCAGTAATAAAGCGAACCAGTTCTACGCACAATTAAAGTAGTATCTTTATGTCAATGTCAAAATAAATGAACGGCATCTGGCAATACATAAAGAACAATAAGATGATAACCATCTTTAATGTTGTTATCGTGCTAGTTTTAATCCTTCCATATTCAATAACCTATAGCGGAGGTCCTAGTGAAACTGACGATTTAATTTGGCAACTTAACTATGTGTATAAAGACTTTGAACTTTTCAGTTTTTTCATTCCTCTTTCCATACTCGCAATTAGTTTTCAATTATGTCAACCCAATATATGGAGAAGAATAATGCTAATAATTTTAGCCATACTATGCTGCGGATATTCGTTTATCACGTTTATGATATTAAGCATACCTACTCAAGATTATATGCCAAGCTGGGGACTATTACTCACAGCAACATTAGGCCCTCTAACTGTCGTAATTTTAGGGATAGAAATAAACTTTTTTAAAAATAAAACACGTTTTGTAGAAGAATAACATATTCGCAAAAGGAAAGATTAATGCGTATCTTTACTGCAACCTGTTTAACTACATTAAAAATGAATCACACTATCTCTCAAGAAGTAATAATCAACCGTAATATAGATTGGCTATTTGACTTTACGCAAAACTTCGTTGAAAGAAAAAAATGGGATAAACAAACCAAAGAAATTGCTTTTCTTGATGGTTTTACAACCTTAGCAAAAGGGGCAAAAGTTTATACAGAATCTGTTGAAGGTATAAGGATGGATACTGAATATTTAACTTTTAAAGTTCCAACTGAAATATCCATTAAAATGCTGAATAGATCTTCTGTTTTCAAATGTTTTGTTGGTGCTTGGAACTACATTCCAATTGAAAAGGAAAAAACAACTTTAAAAATTACCTATCAATTTGATTTGCGCTTTCCATACAATTTAATAAAACGCACAGTTTCAAAAAAGATTAAGGTAAATATGACTAACAAGTTGAATTTACTTGAAGACTATTTAGAAAAAATGGAAAAATAAGGATTTAAGACATAGATAGTCTGGCTTTCTACCATTTCCAATCCATATCCTTTTCAACCGGAATTTTCATTCCGTTAATTTGGTTTCTTAAAGTAGCTGCATCATCCATTTTATAAACCGGAATAATTAACGAGGCGCCCGATTTCATTTGAATGAAAAAGTGGTTTTTAGTTTCGATAAACTTTACAAGTTCCGCAGCTTTGATTTGACCTTTACCAGTTGAATTTGTAAGCTCTAGTGTTTTTCCTTTCACCTCCATTTCCTCAGACCTGCCAAATAAATTTTTGTAGTTACGGCGAATATATTTGGTGTAATGTACCTTTTGTCTCCACTTAAAATACCAAGGGTAAAAAAGAAAAAACACAACCGTTGTCAATCCAAAATATGCCACCATTCCCCAATCTTGCACATAGGTGAAATAACATGCTGTAATTAGGGAGCAAAGCGTAATGAAATAACGTCCGTTACGTTGCTTTTTTTCGAACCGCGGCGATTTTGATGCAGTATACAACTGAAAATCCAGATAATCTTGCTCTTGAATTTGGTATTCAAATTTCATGAGGGCAAAAGTACATGAAATGGCTTAGATTTCATAGCTCAAATCTACAGTACTTTTATTCTATGATTCTTGCTTATTTAAAGCTTTTCCAAATTTCTAAGAATAGAAATCATTCCATCAAGCTCTTCTTCTTTTATTGGTGAAGAACTCTTAAAATAAAGCTGATTTTCTTTTACCTCTATTGCAACCTTCACATTTTCAGATTCATCTACCAATTGATCATTCAACCACTTATTTTTTGGCAATGCCATTATGATATCATCAACAATAACACCATCAAGTTCATTATTAACTGGCACTAAATTCCACCCATCTATTATTTTTGATTTAGTGGTATCAATAAACCGCAACAAACCTTCTTTTATTGAAACAGGTTCTAACAAAAAGTGACCCCTACCCTCTTTTAAACTAGTATTTCCAATAAAGTATAAATCGCTATGATAAGATCCGTTTACTTTATACTCTAGCTCCATTAATGAAAGTGCACTCTTACTTGATATTGCATAGGTTCTTGCAAATCTAATTCCGTCATAAGAATTTGCCATTGCCGTTTCCTTAAACCGACTGAGCGTTTCGTCATCATTCGTGGTGAGATACCCATTCTCAATCAAAAAATTATGAATTAATGGAAACGAAGCATCATAAGAAAATACTTTCTCAATCTCCTCTTCCGTATATAAATCATTTCCTTTTGTTGCTTCAAATCTTTCGTCATTTTCCAACTCTTCTAACGTAAAAAACCGACCTGTTTCCGGATCATAAACACGATCATCCTCAAGACTCTCTTTTTGTATTCTTCTATGTTCTTTTTCTTCTTTCGTAGGAATAAATACCGTATATAAAAACCAGACACCGAGTACTACAAGTGCCAATATCAAAGCCCAAACAAAAAAGGTATATAAATCCATAATTACAATACTAAATATACTCAAGTTTTGAGTTATTGCCGCTGATTCTTCTGGTATTAAACCTATATTTTGGTGAAGGCAACTTCATTGTCAAGTTTGGAGCAAAACCCCACTTTGGTCAAAGAAATGAGGCTGTTTGGAACCTATCCTAAACAGCAAACTGTTCAATACTTACTTTGTTTACTCTTTAAACAACCAATGATATTCAATACTTTTGGCATGTGAAATTTTTGGCAACCGTTTTATTTCTAATCACATTCGCATCCGCCAATGGTGTAAATGCTCAAAACGACTCGCTTGCAGATCTACCATTAAAAGCAAAGCTTTTTCCTAATCAATACGGGCCTAAAAAGTGGAAATTTATGCTGGGGTTAGATGCACGGCGATCCTTTTTTAGAGGGGCACCCGTAAAAATTAATGGCTTGCGTACAGGTTTAGAATACAAAGGTGTTCACCGTTTTGGTTTAGGCTTTTATGGCCTCTCAAAAAATGTAGTTTTCACTAATATCCCAGTAGACCATCCTGCTGCAACAGATACTTCTAGCGTTATTTTTAATGTTGGATACGTCTCCATTTTTTATGAACGTGTTTTGTTTAAATCTCCCAAATGGGAATTTGCCATTCCCACCGAATTTAGCGCAGGAACTATCACGGGGCAGTTTGAAGATAGTACAGGAATTTTTCTACCCTTAATTCAAAGCCCATTTTCTGCACTAACAGTTGGTTTTCAAACCAAATATTACATTTTTTCATGGCTCGCACCCCGTGCATCTGTTGGCTACCGACTTTCATTTAATACTAGTCCAGAAGTAAAAGGAGCATTCAACAGGCCCTATTACAGCTTTGGCGTTCAAATTTTATTGGGCGAGCTATATCGCACCGTTTTTAAGAAGAAAGAGGATTAATTTTTGCGAGGTGATTATTTCTTTTCTCAAGGTTATGCTTATCTTTATAAAGTGTCATTAGCCTGAATTCCTGATGTTTTCTTTTTGGATTTTGTGGAGTTGAGGCATATACAAGGAATAAAGTCATTCACTTTATTCGAACATTATAAACCATTAAAAATTCAAATGTCAATACCTAAAAATAAAAATATTCGAAAAATAACCGTTGATGGTGTTCAGTATTATTGGAGTATAAAATATGATGAAGATAATGGAGATATAGTGTGTAATATTGGTCTAATAGAACAATCTAATTTTAGATTCTCCTTTTGTCGTGGCGCAGATGCCTCTCATAAAAAATATTTCGACAACGGAGTTGAAGAAAAGGACCAAGTAAAAGCCATCACTTCTAAACTAGTTGCTGAAGCCATACAATTTGCCAATAAAAATATAGATTGGAAAAACAAAGACTGGAATCATATATTTTCAAATGCAGAAGGTTTTAGCTTAAATCCAAATTATTGGAAATGGAGAAATTGGAATAAACAGAAATAATTTTTTTGGAGATCGGTCACAAAATGTTATTTAATGAGCTATGCAAAAAAGCTCTTGATTAATGAATTTGAATTCATAGTTCAAGAATGGGGGCCAACGTGGTATCCTTGGTATATTTACTTTGGGGAAATTGAACTAAAATCCTCATTAAATCAAGTTGATTCTGATGATTTCAAAACTTAAATCAATAAAGGATTAATTGAAATTGTAAAAGAATATAAATATGAAGAACTCAATGATGATTTCGATTTTATAAAGACCCGATATAAAATATTAAAAAACTGGTAACAATGTGCACGGTGCAGTACCCAACAGAATCCTACATAACATACACACAAGTTATATTTTATAGAGCTAACTTTTGATAAAGTGTGAATCAATTTTACTTGATAATATGAGGGAAATAGAAGGAAATTTCATTGAAGACGGGTGGGGAAACTCCCTTGATAATATAGGAATTGAAAAAATTAAAGCGTTTTTAGAAAAAATCAAAACAACTACAGACATTGAACATTGTTATTTCCATGTAGGTGTTTATTACGGAGAGTATATTTCCATCCTGCAAATTGGCAAGAACTTAGGGATGTACTTCACTCTTGACGGACCGAATAATATTGAATACGAGTTGAAATCTAACGCAAAAAACTGGGACCATGCTGAAGAATTATACAGTGACCTGTTAGCTGGTAACATAGAAAAAATTCGCGATTTTTTTGAAAACGGCTCATAACACGGTAGATTATGCTTTATGACGATTTAAAAATGAATGGAAATAGAATTTTATCTCGATTGCTTGCAACCTGCACAATATTAGTTATGGTGAGCTGTCAGCAAAATATTTTATGTGAAATTGATGACAAAAATGCTGATTCTGGAATATATGACTTAGATGAAGCGGCCTGCTTTATTTATTCCGAAGTTAATGACGAATCGATTGATTTGGAGCTGATAAAAAAAGTTCTTGAATTAGAAGAGGATTACATGATTGAACTTGGTATTATCGTTGAAGAGCCTTTTGATAAAGATGAAAATCCTTCAAATTTAGTATTAGATTTAGACGAATTAGCTGACCATGTAATCGTTCAAAAAAAAGTGAAAATTGATCGGGAAAAACTATTAGATATATATGATTCTGAAACGAACTATTTAGAATTTGTAGGTCTTTTGGAGTAAAAAATAAAAGTCATTTCCATTTCGTAACTTACAACAAAGAAACTTCATCTAAACACTCGATATATCAATTGAAATCTTTCGTTGTCATATTGTTTTTAACTGTGTTTTCTACACTAACCTTTTCTCAAAGTTTGGAAGACATCACCTTTGGCACAGATTCAACCTTTGAAGTTGTGACTTGGAACCTTGAATGGTTTCCGAAAAACGGCATGAGCACCGTAGATTCAGTTCGAAAAGCAATTGATGCTATTGACGCAGATATTATTGCCTGCCAAGAGATTACGGACACTACTCTTTTAAAACAAATGGTAGATAGCTTGGATGATTATGAAGTCTATTTTGAATCAGCTTGGTTTGCCGGGCTTGCGTATATCTATAAAACGGATTCAATACTCATTACAGATATATACGAGATTTACACAAGTGCTCCTTATTGGAATGCATTTCCGCGTTCACCAATGGTAATGGAATTGCTTTACAGAGGTGAGCCTATCATTTTAATCAACAATCATTACAAATGCTGTGGAGACGGAACATTAGACCCTGGAAACTCTTCAGATGAAGAATATAGACGACTCACAGCCAATCAATATTTGAAGGATTATATTGACGAAAATTTTGCCAGTAGTAGAGTAATTGTAATTGGGGATTTGAATGACATTCTAACCGACCCATTAACTGATAATGTTTTCACTCCATTCACAGATTATCCAGATCATTTTAGTTTTGCTGATAACGCTATTGCAACAGGAACCTCGACAGAATGGTCCTTTCCAGGATGGCCGTCGCACCTTGATCATATCTTAATCACAAATGAATTATTCGAAGAATTTGAAAACCCATTATCCAGTATTATGACCATAAAAGTGGATGATTATTTGGCTGGAGGTCTTTCAGAATATGATTCCAATATCTCAGATCACAGACCAGTAGGATTAAAGTTGGACATCAACAAAACTTATTTATCCATCAACAATCTTCAAGAGAATTCAACCACCATTAGTCTATTTCCAAACCCATGTCACTCCAATACACATGTATTTTTTGATGGAGCGTGGTTAGATGGCTCTATTCAATTATACAACGCTTTAGGACAGTTGGAAATGAACCTATATAAGCCCGCTCAGGAAAAAAATGTCTTGCTAGACCTGAGTGGCTTGACAAATGGTATTCATTATTTAGTTTTCACTGAACTAAGTGGGCGGTCACAAACAATAAAGTTCACAAAAATTTAGTGCAAATTTGCAAGTGAAGCTCTTACAAATTTGAATAAAATTCAGCCAATGATTTAGCATCATCTTTTCTTGTACTAAAAGAAATATAGTTCATGGCATTATTTGATACTTTGAAATTTTTTGTACCTAAAAACCCCTTGATCTTAATCTTTTTATAATCAGAAAAGTTGATTACACAGGTATTATTGTTTTGGATCAACTCAAGCAATTTTGCTTTCAACTCTTCTTCAGAACTGGCCGAATCAATCATACTTCTTAATCCAGCAGCAACATCATTATCAGGAAAATTGTATCCAGGAACAGGGTCATTCTCAATCCGAAAGGGATGAGATGGCCCTTTTGATACAATAATATACGAGTCTGGAAAACATACAACTGCACTCGAACATAAATTGCTTGGTGCTAATGAGTATACAACATGGGTTTGTTCTATTAATAATACGTTCATAGTAAAATAGGTTTTGAGATTATAAACTGGAGCAACAAAATAAGAAGATTCAATGAATCTAGGGCTAAGATCTATCGATTTTTTTCTCCGGACACTCACCGCACTAAATGCTTATATTTACTGAACGCAGTACATTAATAATGACCAAACCACATTTTGATATTGAATATGAAGAAGGAGCTACTGCTCCATTCGTTGATTGGGTTGCTGGTGGAAACTTTGATGGATATATTCAAAAAAAATCTATTAAGTTTATTGAACTGAATAATCAAGTAATATTAAAGAGTACCATTCTTGATCAATCCAGATATGACGGAGAAGCAGCAAACTCTGAAATATTTGGAAAATTTGAGTACACAGACAAAGACACTATTACCATAAAATATGGTGAAACTGAAATGAGAGGTAAAATTCTTGGTGACAAAAAGGAGTTTATTGTTTTTGAAATATTCAGCCTTAAATGCAAAGAAGTGTATAAACTAAAATAAAGGCTATAACGCGCTCAATAATGAACAGAATTTTAACCATACTTATATTTCTGACAATTTGTTCAGGAGCCCAGGCTCAAAAGCCAGATTGTTCTGTCCTACTCAATCATTTTTATATAACTGTTGATTCAACTACTTATCAAGCCATCTTAGGTTCGGAAATTTTAAATTCTGATTTTGCCTATGCATATGAAAGAAACAAATACTGGGAGGGGATATACCTATTTGGACAAGATAATTATATTGAAATATTTCATCCTAATAGCATTCCTAACGAATACCTACCTATTGGATTTACATGGATATGCCAAGCATCTTTAGTTGCAAATTGCACAAAAAAATATGACTTACCGGATAACAATCTCATAACGTATTCTTCTGATGAAAACTATAACGAATTATCCGTTTATACACAAGATTCTATATATATACAAAACTCCGCTAGTTTGATGACCACTGTGGAGATGAAGAAGAATCAATATGAAAGTTGGACGAAAAAAAAATATAATGATTCGTTAATTTTCCAAACAACTGACTACAATAGCCCTGCTGAATCAGATTCCTCTAGAAACTATTTATTTAATAACGTTACTGGCATCCAAGTCAAGATGAATCTCAAAGATTCTTTAAGTATTACGCAGTATTTAAACCTCATTGGTTATACTGCTGAATCAAACACACACGATATATTGAAATTCTCGAACTCTATTGATTTCATAGAACTTGATTTCTCAAAAAGTATTGAATTTGCTTCAATTTCTATAATTTATTTTGAACTAAATCAGCCATCAGAACCAAAGCAAATTCCACTCGGAAATTCCGAAATTTTGATTGAGGGTAATAACGGAAAGTGGGAGTTTAGATGAAAACAATAACAGTAAAACAAGCCGAAAAAAATGAGATAAATTGGATAAACGCAAAATATGGTGAGGTTGATTTTGTGAAATCTAATTATGAAAGCGAATACATTGTTATTGCCAAAGTAGGAAATAACAATGCTGGACTCGGTAGGTTAGTGAAGGTTGATAACAAGAATATAGAGCTTGGAGGAATCTATGTATTTCCAAACTATAGAGGATTAGGAGTAGCTGAAAATATTGTGCGCAATTTATGCGAGAAAAATCCATTTGGTGAAACTACTCTGTGGTGTTTACCATTCGAAAACTTATTGAAGTTCTACACTAAATTTGGATTTGAAAATAGGGAGAATATCAAAGCACCTGAGAAAGTGATTAGTAAGCTAAATTGGTGTAATTCTGAAAGTAAATACGGAAAGAAAGTAATACTCCTTTGCAAAACGAATTAAGACAATTTCTTTTGAGTATGCCGTTTTCTCACAATGATTAACGTTATTTATGTTTTATTCTAAGTCAATAGTTTACTATTTTTAAAAAACAAGTTGCAAAATGGGAAGTGAAAAATTAACAAATTTGTTTCTAATTCTAGCTGTGATTCTAGTTATCATTGGCATTCCATATTTATTATATACCCTAGGAACATTCATTGAAATAAACTATTTCGGTTATATAAATAATTGGTGGATTGTCTTACTTTTTACTATTATACTGCTTGCTATTTTTATACTGGGAGGAATAAACTTAGATAAAAATATGGGCTATTTTTTCCTGTTTCTGTTCACAATTTCATTCTTTATTCTTGGGTTTAGGTTAGGAGTAAAACCCAATATAGATATGGAATCCTATGCCTTATTGTTAGACAAAGAAAAGGAGATAGATCAGCTAGATTCTTTATTAATAAACCTAGAAAACAAGAGCTTGGAAGAACAAGATTCTAAAAACACAAATTTTAAAAACCATGAAATTATTTTCTTTGATGCTGGCCACTCAGAAATTTCCGATTTTAATCAACAAAAAATAACAGCCTTTGTTTCTAACTTAGAAAACTGTAGGTTAAATATTTACGGTTATTCAGATGATTCAGGAAATAGATCATACAATAAGGATATTTCAAATGAAAGAGCCCAAAATGTAGCCGATTTTGTAAAATCTATAAACCATCAAAATAACACTATAAATGAGGTTAGTGGTTTTGGAGACGAACATCAATTAGTAGAAAATAAAGATGAAATTTCTCGTTCAAAAAACAGAAGAGTATCTATTGAAATAGTTAGTGAAATTGATGAGGCTGCAGAAGCAAGTAGAAAAAAGATTCGGGACGAAATAGATAAAAATAGAGCAATTATAAAAAACATTAAAGTACAAAGAGATAGCTTGATGAATATTATATCTCAAGGTACCGAAGAGTAGTTTTGCTAATACAGAGGTTAACTGCAAAGAGGATTGGCAATTATATTGATATGAGTTATTAACAAACCCAAGACATGAAAAAAGCACCTTTTTTGTTCAAAAGCATAATATTAATAGCACTTTTATTATCATCCTTAACGTCAGTCATTGCACAATCTGAAGGGGGGCTTTATAGGTTTTACGAAAATGATAGTGTTGACTATTTTGGCAATATGGGGTATCGAAATAGCGCGGGTGATACCATAGTTCCATTAGGCAAATATCAGGTGTGCTTTACGCACCAATTTAAACATTTCGCTGTTGTCCGTACTCACGAATCTCGATTAATTGCCATTGATACAAATGATAATGAACTTTTTGAAGTCTATTGGTTTGATGGAATGCCAGACAATGAATTTTCGCAGGACTATGGAGAAGGAGAGCTTTTTAGAATTAAAATAAACGGACTGATTGGTTTCGCAAATTTCAAAGGTGAAATTGTTATTGAGCCTCAATTTGAATGTACGAGTTACTTTATTGGCGGCATATGCTGGGTTGCAAAAAAGTGTACATTAGTGCCAGATGGCGAATATAAAATTATGGAATCTGACGAAGCATATTACATTGATACAAAGGGTAACTTTGTGCGCAAGGCAGATTAGATTTATACTAATCAGACGTAAGAAAACAATATGAATCACCCAAAACTTATCTTAACTGTACTTTTTGCCTTATTTCTATTCAAAGGGTTTTCACAAGATCGTTTTGTAGACACCACTTTATTTACAGTAGAAGAGCTACAAGAAGATTTCATTTTCTGGCGGAATCAATTAGAAAAAAACCATCCTATTCTTTATCAATACAATTCAAAAGAATCTTTTGAGAAATATTTTGATAGTCTTTATACAGAGATTGATGAGGAAATGAGCAGGGCAGAATTTTTTCGATTAATTGGTCCTTCATCATTTTTTGTTAAGTGTTCTCATTCACAAGTCCAAAGCACTGCTAAAATGAGTGATTGTATCATGAATTCACCAATCATGATTCCTGTAGATATTAGGTGGTATTCTGACACTGCGTATATCAGTTATAACTACACTGGGTTAAAAGAACTTAATGAAGGAACAATTATAAGGGCAATTAACGGCGTAAAAATGTCCGACATGCATGCCCAGTTTCTAACATTACTTCCAAGAGACGGATACAGCACACAATATCCAAAATACTGGGTTAATCGACAATTCTATCACTATTACCACCTCTGGTATGACATGCATGAAATTTATGAATTTGAAATTCTAACAAACGGAAAAACAGAAAAAATTTCTGCTTTAGGAATGCCTGTTGAAGCAATGGATAGCATCATTGAAGATCGTCCCGAAATTGGATTAGAAAAGCCCGAAAAGATTCAATTAGAGATTATTGATTCAATTAAAACAGCCTATTTACAAATTGGTTCTTTTACTGCAGCAGATATAAAGAATAACAATGGTAAAAAATGGAAAAAAATGATCGACTCTTGTTTTCGAGAAATTGACATTTCTAAGTCAGAATCTTTAATCATTGACTTACAAGAAAACGGTGGAGGAAGCCCAAATTTTGCCTGGTATTTATGCAGATCATTTATGAATGAGGAATTTGTTTTTAAAGCCGAGTTCCGAAAATTAAGAAATCATTCAAAATCAGAATTTGCTGAACGCTCAAAAGAAACATTACTTAAAGACAAAACTGCAGGAATCACTCAACCACTAAAAAACGCTTTTAAAGGAGAAGTTTATTTACTGATAGATGGAGGTTCTTCCTCTGCCAGTGCAGAAGTAGCTAGTGTTGTTATGAGATACAATAGAGGCACAATAATAGGAGAAGAAGCGGGAGGAAGCCCATGGCTAATTTCTAGCAGGTGGTTCTATGTTAGAACACTGCGATTACCCAATACTAAACTCATATACTCCGCCCCACGAAGAACATATGTTTTAGGAGCAGACTACACAAAGGATACTGGATTTGGTACGATTCCTGGGATTATTGTTCAACCAACTATTAACACCTATTTAGCAGGTAAAGATCTCGCTTTAATTAAAGCATTGGAGCTTATTGAAAGCAAGCATAAACAACGATAAAATCATGCCAATAACTGAATGCGAAATACATGGTGAATCTTCTATCGTAGAAATGTGCGAACATTTACACGAAGACTTAGAAAAAGGGATATACCAAACCTATTTTGAGTTGCCCGTTATGATAACTAGAATGTGTTTAAAGTGCGCTGAAAAATATGACCTTCAACAAATAATTGATGCTGCCACCTATTATTCTGAAAAGGATAACACTTGGAATATCACAAGAAATTACGGGATTATTAAAAAAAAGTATCCCGATATGCCAAAAAGAATAGACTTCATCTATCGTGATATCATGAAAAATAGAGGTTGGAGATGTTCCTCATGCATTGAGCAAATTCAACTAGATTTTGCAAGAAAAAACAACCTAGAACTTCCGTTTGAGCCTTATGAGAATACCTTAATGAACGAGAATGATATTGACGAATATGAACTTATTGACATCATTGAAAAAGTCAACAGTAACATTGATTGTTATGTTGAATTTGGTACTCCTAGCACTCCTTTTAGAATCTCTATTCAAGGTAAAGTATCTGTAGAAGAAAAACAGATGATTATGGAAACTATTGATCACTACTTCGAAAAAATAAGTCGCAAACAAAGAGTCGTTACTTTCCAAGATGATTAAATAGCATCATTCAACAAATCTCATAATTGTGCTATCTTTCAACAACTAGAACTTTGCAAACAGTAAAAAATATATTAACCTCCTATGATATTTTCAGAATCATCAGAACTCAATGATTTTTTAGATAGAGATGAACGTCTTGTTTGGACAGGAACACCAAAAAAAGGGATCATCTTTAGAAAATCAGATATCTTTATAATTCCATTTACCTTAATCTGGTGCGGTTTTGCAATATTTGGGTTAATTATGCTGTCTAAAGCAGGCGGACTTTTCGGTCTATTAGGCATTCCATTTGTTCTGATCGGTCTTCTACTTGCCTTTGGACGATTCTTTATAGACAAGAAACAAAGAGAAAAAACATTTTATGGAATAACGGATACTAGAATATTAATTCGTTCTGGAATATTCTCTAAAAAAGTTGATTCTATCCATATCAAAACACTGACTAATTTGGAGTTTAGTGAAAAGGCAGACGGAAGTGGCACAATAAAGTTGGGGCCTAATGACCCCAGAGATCCATTTGGATTAGCCTCTAGTATGTCATGGTGGCCAGGAATTAAAGCTACACCATCCCTTTCTGATATAGAAAATGTGCGTGAAGCTTATAATATCATTATTAAGTTCCAGAAGCAATAATACAAGTTACGCAGCAAGTAACTTATAATAAAAAATCAATGTCAACAACGCATCCAGCCAGAGTCTTTTTTCTGCTTGCAAGAGCGATTAATAAGGCCATTGTTTTTAGAAGAGGTCCTACAAAATGGACTCAAATGATTGTGTGGAATTTAGATTCTGACAAACTTGAATATGGGCAATGGAGTAAAGTAAAATTTCAAAAATGGAGATGCGATTTATCTCCATCAGGAAAATACTTAGTCTACCTTGACGACCAGTTTGAAGATGGAGATAGTGCAACAATTATTAGTAAACCACCTTTTTGGACTGCAATAACAAAATGGAAACACTATAATCCGCTATTTGGCATTGGTGGTGGCGTTTTTAATTCTGAAAATGAATTGGTGTTAAACTGGCATTATATGCTTGAAACTGAGACATTATTTCCAGCATCACCTCAACTTAAAGTAAGTTCTAAAGGCAAGTCTTTTAATGTTGAAGATACACGAATGGAAAGAGATGGCTGGACTCAATTAGATTCCAAGGCATTTGTTGATAATGAATTGAATCAATTTGAAGAATTACCACTATTTTGGAAAGACATTTACATGGAAAATAGGTTTCAATCCTCTCCAGATTTGTGGTCAAAATCAATTACAAAAAGTTCATTTTTATATCGGTTATCCTACCTCCACCCAAAAAAGTTCAAACGGCTCACAACATTCTTTATCGTAAAAAGACAAACAGTAAAAGAGTTAAAAGGAATTGAATGGGCTGACGTTGATTATAATGGACGAATTATTGCAACAAAAAATGGAACTTTAATGGCCTCCAAAATTTTTAGTGACGGCTCTGTTCAATTAGGAAATTTAGAATTACTGCATGATTTAAACCTGCAAAAACCTAAAGAAATTCCAGTGCCAGACAAAATGAAACAATGGTAATTGAAACTGATTAAAAAATGCATAAACAACATTAAAATACAGTATAGCAAACTCACCAATGAAAAACGAATTCATCAAATATCTAGAAGATAGATTTTACGTAAATTTTGACAGAGATGATCGATTTGTTCTTGATAAGAATGGTAATATTTCCGAACTCTATCTTCAACCTCAACAAGTATCTTATATAAAAGATGACCCCAAGCTGATACATGACTTAAACTTCTTGCTTCCATTAAGTCCATATTTAAAAGTGTTACATATTAACAACGGGACTGTGAAAGACATGTCCTCAATCAAGAAATTCACTCATTTAAAGGAATTAGGCTTGGCATATAACAATTATTTCAAAGAAATTTCTGGACTTGAAAACTTAACAGAACTTGAGGTACTCGATTTAAGTGGAAATAGAATTGAAAGAATAAGCGGGCTTGAAAATTTAACTCAACTTAGAATACTTGATTTAAGTGAAAACGGGCTTGGTTCGAATGGTTATATCAAAAAAATTGAAGGTTTAAATTTTTTAACAAAACTAGAGGCTTTATACTTGCATGGCAACCAAATTCAAGTTGTAGAAAATATAAATCAACTAACCCGTTTAAAAAGATTAACTCTCCATACCAACGAAATTGCAAAGTTTGAAAACATGGATTCCTTATCAAAGTTAACCCGGTTAACAATAGGTTACGAACTTGCTGTTTTTCCAAATTTGAGTAATCATCCTTTATTAGAAGAGTTAGGAATTCAAGGTAATTTTAATCGAATTGAAAATTTAGACTACCTTGAATCAATTCATACCATTAACATTGAATCTGATACTGAAATAAACAACTCAGATGTATTGCTAAAACATAAACAATTAAGAAACATCAGGGTCAATTTAAAAGATTTAAAAGGTACTGCTTCGCCATGTTTTTGGAATTTTGAAATAGATGGAGAATATTGCTAAGACCATTTACAAACGTTAAAAAGACCTTTTATTCAAAATAAGGAAATTACCTCTAAAAAAGTAAAACAAATATCAATGGAAATTTTTCATTACAAAAATGGTCAATGTGAAAATTGCGGGTTAGCAATTGAAGAGGTTGGAGGATTACAAATAATTAACTTTTGGCAACACAGAAACTCACAACTTATTCCCTATTATTTGTATGTATGCAGCAACTGTTTTGAATCGCGTAATTTATGGTGCAAAAACATTTATCCTGATAATTGCGAAATATGCAATGATACCATAGAAGACGGAGAACATTACCTAGAAAAAATTGTCAACCTAAAAGGTCAAAATATTGAATCTTACGGAATTGCTCAAAACGAGAAGTGCAAAATTATTTGCCTTGCATGTCATCAATCCAACAACTAAAAATCCTATTCAATTTTAAGAAGAAAGCGGGTTAAATTTTGCGGGGCAATTGCCACCTTTTTCAAGGTTATTCTTATCTTTATAAAGTGTCATTTGCCCAAACTCTTGATGTTTTTCTTTTTGAATTTAGTGGCATTTATACATATAAAAGGAATAAAATCAATATGGAAAAGTCAAATTTATCCGCAATCGAAAATGGAAGACAAAATGCCACTTCTTTAACCTTGAAAAGAATTGCTGAAGGTATTGGATGTGAAATTGGGGAGTTTTTTGAGTGAAGCTTATGGGAACTATCTACAACAAAATCATTAACAAGTTATTCCCAAAGGACACTTTATATGTTAGAGCGCACCGTACTAAAATTGAAATTAGGAATGTGAAAACAGGTCAAGAAATTTCTTACGCCGTTAGTCAAACCTACTCGAATAGTAGAATGTTAATTGCTGATTTTTTTGTTTTTGAAGAACAACTTAGAAACGCCATCAACGAGATCAAAGAACAAAAACTTATTAATAGAAGTTTGCGAATAGTTTTTCAACCTATTGATGAAGCTGTAACCGAATTCTCACCCGTAGAAAAAAGGGTGTTTAGAGATTCATGCGAATATGCAGGCGCAGCAGAACTTTTCATTTGCCGAGGGCAAGACAAACTAACTAATCAAGATATTATGGATGGAATAAACGGTGAGTTTGTAAAAGCTAAATTTGAAAGATAGAAAACTACCTACAACAAAAAGTAAATGTCATTGCTTCGCAACGACGCCATAAATGGCTACATTTACTCACCATTGTACACAAGCTAAACACAATATGAGATTTAATGGGATATATAATCAAACAATAGAGTTTAGATTAGAATATCATAATCTTGAAGAATTAACTGGTATTAAAGAGGAATCGGATTATCGCATACTGCATTTAGAGATTGAGAAGGTTGGTATGTGTATGTCCTTTCTTATTTCTGATGTTAAGAAAATAATTGAATGGTTTGAAGAACTTCTACTCAACAAACCAATTGAATCGAGGCTTTTGACATCTTATAATCAACTTTATTTTGATTTGCTGAAAAATAATTTAAGCTCAAAGATTATTCGCATTACATATGACGACACAACACCTGTTGCTGGATTTGGAGCATACTCACTTGGGCCTGGAATAAAAAAAGAAGATGTGTTTAAAAAGAGATCTTTAAAATGTGAAATGGATAATTTAGAGTTACAAAAAATAGTGAAAGAATTAAGAATTGAATTAACTCAGTCTGGTAAAAAATAATGTAAACTCTTGGCTAGGTGCAAATTTGAAAACTCTGCTTTTTCAAACCCAGCACTAAGCATTGCCAAACGTTAACGGTAATTAAATATGCATCTAATTCCCTTGGCAAATAAAGAAACTCAAATCAGTTTAAAAAAACGAAAGTATGAGATTTTCGTTGCCGGCGGACATACGGTTGAAACGGAACCTGGATTCTCCATAGACATATTCCAATCTGGCACTGGAGAACAATAAGAAAGCTGTGAAATGCTACACCTTTGAGGCAAAAGAAGATGGAAACCACACTGTAATTATTGGAAAACCTGAATGCCTAAGAGTGAAAAATTCAATCCTTTCAGAAAGAGGACTATCCCAATTAGTTTTCAACCTGTTGCATCCTGAACGCGCGAGACGGAAAGATATTTCAGAAATTGACTTGATAATCAAGGGTAGATAATAATAAATCTACCGCTAACGCAGTTCGACATAAATGCCTATTTTTATTCAACCGTCAACACCAATAGAAAAAAGACAATGAAAAAATATTTGGGAATACTTTTTCTAACTTTCTTTATAATTTCATGCAAAGGGCAATCCAATTCTGAAATTGAAAGAACAGTTGGAGGACCGTGCCAAGATTGTGAAGCCCTATTGGATTATAAAACACTCAATAGAACACTAAAATCAATTGATACTCTTCCTGGCTTCAATGAGAACAATCCAAAAATTAAAATAACAGGAACAGTATTTCAAAAAGACGGGAAAACACCTGCAGAAAATATCATACTTTATATCTATCATACCAACAAAAATGGACTTTATCAACCAAGTGAAAACCCTATAGGCTGGGAAAAAACGCATGGACAGTATCGGACTTGGTTGAAAACAGGGAAAGATGGAAAATTCACCTTTTACACTTTTAGGCCAGCACCATACCCTAAAGTTAATGAACCTGAGCATATTCATATCTACGTGAAAGAGCCTAATACTGTTCCTTATTATATTGATAGTTATTTTTTTGAAAGTGACCCAAAACTTACAAAAGCGAAAAGACAATCTCAAAAAAATAGGGGTGGGTCCGGAATTGTAAAACTTGAAAATAAAGATGGAATTTGGACCGCTCATAGAAATTTAATTTTGGGAAAGAACATTCCAGAATATGAATAAAAAACGGTGTACAACATTATTGTAAAAATGCAGTTTTCTCAAACCATCAGCAACAACCCAATTAAATGCTCAAAAAATACTGGTTTTGGTTTTCCCTTATTGTACTTGCAGTTAGCACTTATGATTACTTTGAACATATTTTTAGAGAAGGTTCTTCGTTTGAGAAAAACCCTATAGATTGGCTTTTGTTTTCTGGAAGTGCAACGCTCTTACTACTGACTTTTGTCCTTTTTATAAAGCGTATGCTAGAAAAAATTACAGCCAAAAGGAATATAATATTTGAAGTAATTTCGATAGGGACGTGGTTAGTTTTGCATATCTACATTTTCGGACCTTTACTCAATAAGCTATTTTGGCCATCTAGTCAATTGACATTTAAGTTTAAGGTAACTGGCTTTGTAATTGTACTGGGAATCTATTTTATATTTAGAGTTATAGTAAATGCAATTATGAAAAAACCACTATTTCAATAATGACGAATACAACTAAAGAACTAGTTTCTTACTTAACTCAAAAAAAGATTAAAATAGACTACACAATAGTGTCTGCTTATTCTTATTCGATTTTAAAGTGCGGAACAAAATTAGATGCTGATATTATATTTGAATACTTCATTTCTGAACCTTTCAAATTTCAATATATATATTTACTCAGCATTCTTGAAAAATGGGGAGACATGGTGTATGCTGAAAAAATATTTGATGCACATTTAAAAAATGATCGTCTAATTAACCCTGAGCATCCAGAAGTTTTAGAACTTCTAGGTAAATTGAATTACAGCAGAGTTGAACCCGTATTAATTCACTACGCATTTAACGCTAAAACAAATTATTACGCGCATAAATACGCTGTATTGGGTCTTTTAAATTTCGATTGTAAAAAAATTGAAAATCTCATTCGAGAAAAGATAACTGCAACTTTTGACAAAGGTTTTTTTGAAGACGAATTCACTCCTGCGCTTGTTTGTAAACTGGCAAACCGTAAGGATGTTCTTTTAAAACTATACAAATCAGGTAGAACACAATGTTCATCAGACTGTAATTCAGGTATAATATTAGGCTTATCACTATGTGGCAAAGAGGGGCTTCAATACTTTTGGGATGTCATTTATAATGATTTTTGGGAAGCATCAAATACAGGAACCGGAAACGTATGGTATGTATATCAAGGCCTAATTAATTTAAATATTTCAATTAGTGAATTGTATCTAGATATAAAAAACAAAACGAACCTTATAGAACAAAAAAATGCAGTAGAAGTGCTTTTGGAATTAATTGATATCAAAATTAGTGACCAATACTCGAATGTTAAGCTTGAATCCTTCACTGATTTATATTCCAAATTATTCTCTTGGGAAACCGAAAACAGAAGCAATAATGTAGTGGATTTAGCTCAAAAATTTGGACTAGAAAATAAAGCATATGAGCTGGAGAAATTAATAGAATTTCAAGTGCGAGAGGAGATTCTATTAAAAAATTACCTTTACTAACACGATATACAACAACCATTGCCCACATCAACTGACATGAGAATAAAAATATTATTAATATTTCTGATTTTACCAGCTTTTAGTTTTACGCAAGGGTTTGGCGATTATATTGCTGAAAACGCCAAACAGGTAAGCGACGATTTTAAACTAGACTCTTCCCATTACAAGGAATTTAAAAACTACAGTTTAATAATGGTAGGGGAATTCCACGGAACACAAGAACCAGCAACTTTGGTTAAAGCTATCTCAGAACTGATATTACAAAATGAAGATTCCGTTTCGGTTGGACTTGAAATTCCAGAAAACCAAATGATCCAGTTCATGCAAAATCCAAACGATTCAACCCTGTCTCTAACAGATTTTTTTACCAAGGAAAATACAGACGGAAGGAATGGCCAAGCCTGGTATGATTTGATAAGCTATTGTAATTCAAAACCAAACATAAACTTATTCTTCTTTGATAATTTTACTTCTATGGAGGTTCAAAATAGAGACAGCGCAATGTACCTATCAGTACTTAATCAAAAGCACAAACATCCTGCATCAAAGGTTATAACCTTATCGGGTAGTATACATAGTTGGCTGGTTCCTTTCAATAATAACCCCACAATGGGAAACTATTGTTTAAATGATTCTTTGAATTTTTCTGCCAATACTATTTGCTCAATAAATCATGTTTTTTCTGAGGGCACAATGCTTAACAGTGTTGGCAATGGGCTTGAATTAAGGACTATTGATTTTGAAGAAAGTGTATACTCTCAATCTATTGATTATAAAAACTATCTCCTTTTTTATGAAACAGCTGAACCTAGTCAACACAACTGCATATTTTATACAAGAGTGGTAAATCATTCACCAGAAGTAAAACAAACAACTTTTTAGCAGTAATTATTGATTACTTATATTTACAATAACCTTGAACTCAGAATTTGAAATATCTCCAATAATTGAGGCTTACGAAGAAATATACTTTGCAAATAACAATGGGCATTATTTAAAAAGCCCGCAAACAAAAGGCATCTTTCACAAATTCGCTGTTTCTTTAATAACAAGCGTTATTCTTATCGTTGTTTCACTCAGTATTGGTAATTTTTCATTTGATAACACTCCTACTACGCCATTGCTATTATTAATGGTTTTGTTTTGTATTGGACAAATAGTAACAATCATTTTCTTTTTAGGGTTTATGCAAAAGGCTTTAGAAATTAAACAGTGGAAAAAACAAATAAGAAACTACCTAAAAAAGTTAAAAGTAACTAAGGTTTACAAAGTAATACTTACCGACTCATACTTTACAATTGTTCAAGACGATACGGAGAAAATTCTTAGTTGGTCTAGCATAATAAAGGCTGAATTAAACAGTGAGTATATTTCATTAGAAGGGCAAGAGAATTTTTTTGTTCCTGCTAAATGCATAACACAAGGTAACTACCCTAAATTAAGAAAAACGCTGAGCGAAAAACTAAAGCATGCAAAAGTAGAACCTCAAAACAGTTTAAAATGAAAAAGTATGCCTTCATAATGATTATCAGCCTAATTTCTTACAAGGCAAGTGCTCAAAATGATCATTTAGAACCCAGAGGAACCTATGGTATTTACGGCGGTATTCTTTTCGATTATTTTACAAATAATATGTTCCAATCATTAGAGTCATCAACGGATGATTCCTTAGTTAGGTTTATGATCTTACCAGAATTTGAGCCAGAGAAATCTTTCTATTTAAAAAAAGATGATTCTGTTTCCTATTCAATTCATGTGCATCAAAAAACTGTAAATAACTTATTGGGCAAAGAAGAATATTACAAGATTACACGCATGGGAATGTATAGAGTTGAAGCATCCTTTGCTGAAAAATTAATTCAACTTTTTCAAGTTGCCATTAATCAAACTAGGTATCCTGATACGAATATGATTGACCATGACGGAACATTACACTTGTTTACGGTAAAAGACACCAATGGTATTGTAAAGTATGCTGAAAAGTGGTCTCCTATAGACGGAACACACATGAAAGAATTTGTGAGCATATGCACTGCAATTATTGAATGCAATAAGATCCATAACAATAAAGAACAACTAAGAATTCTTGAAAATAGGATAGATACTTTAACCAAAGCGCTTAATTCTAATTCTTCAGAACAAAACCACCTTTCAACATATCAGCAAGCTTATGATATTTACCGGTATATGAACGAAAGCAAGGATACAATAATTGGTGTAAAAATAGGTGAGACAATGTCAGCAGAAAATGATTCCCTTATCGGTACAAGTATTCTTGTAAAAAATTATTATGTGAAAATGTCTGCTCATTCTGATAAATATTGGAAAAACATAACAACAGGTGAGCAAAATATTGAGCTTGTCAAAGACAAAGACAGAGGTAAGAATAAATACTACGCAAAACAACGCTATCGAATTCTTGACTTACGATAAAGTGCTGTTTTGATTTAATTATGAAAAGTAACTACATAATCATATTAGGCTTATTATTTTCATTATCCTCCTATTCACAAATATGGAGTTATCCTCCATTGGCGGCATCCAATTGGAGCCCAAACTCAAGTATTCCAAAAGATTCGATTAAATCAATAACAGTATGGAATCATGAGATTGTTGATGGGATTGACTCTGGAGAAAAAGAATTACATATGATTCAGGAATTTGACTCCATTGGAAATACAACCGGAATATTTTATGGCCACGGAGACATGGTTACTTTTAATAAATATATAAATGGTTTTTGGCAAGAAAAAATAGCGGATGGAAAAACTTATAAGCGCCAAGTTCAATTTGATGCAAATGGAAATGTAATTGAATTAGTTATAGACGATTTTAAGCATACCGTTTCATACGATTCTTTGAATCGTCCACTTAAGGCAATAAACAACTCTGAAGAGCACTTATGGCATTATGAAGAGGAGAATTTAACCCAATACACCATTTTTAAGAATGGAATTATCAGTGAAAATAGATCCTATGATTATGACACTGTAAAAAACACGATTTCATACACTAGCCAATTTTATGATCTTAATGGGCAAAAATATGCTAACCCTGATTCTGTAAGTGCATACCTCAACAATAAAAATGAAGTTTATAAACTTATCTCTTTTTCGCATGACAGTTATGGCTGGGATACCTTGACCATTATATTTGATAAGGAAAATAATCGATCAACTTATCATGGTACTTCCTCTGGTTTTCAACAAATAGAGACAATTAAATCTGACAAGGGTTTACCTATTTGCATAATTGTAAGTAAACTAGAAGGTGTAATAACTAAGAAGACTAGTTACGAATATGAATTTAAAAACTAACATTAGCAGTAGTAAAACCCCAACACAATTCAAAATGAACCTAAGAATTTATAACGTACTATTTACAATTTTCACACTAACCTTAGGGTCTTCATTACAAGCCCAAGACTGGGTAAAGGACACTTGCACTTTAAAAGGCAATGTTGCTAGCTACGATTACAAGATAAAAGCCTATTACGGAAGCAAAGAGCCCGAAGTTGTGCAAAGTGAACGATATGAATACAATAAGCAAGGGTATCTTGTACGTTCTACTTTAGATCACGTCTCATTTATGGGGCATGCAGACAACGAAACTGTTCGCATTTATGACAAAGAAGGGATCCATTGTTTAAGAGAATTCAACCTTATGGATAAAGATACGCTCTCTCCCTATAATTTTTTATTTGACGATTTTGGAAAACTACAACAAATAGAAGTTGGCACTTTGGGACAGCCGTGGTGTAATCATTATTACAAATACAATAATCAGGGTTTATTATCGGAAGTCACTATCAAAATTGATAAAACAGGTGACGTTCAAACCCAACACTATGAATATGACGAGAACAAACGAATGATTGCGTATAGTGATGTCTCAGAAAGACATAGTCAGCACTTTTTTCAAAAATATGACGAAAACGGAAAGCTTATTGAGAAAAAACTATTGGATACCAGCAGAACCAGCAAAACTTATTATGAAGTGGATGATAATGGTGAAATAACAGACGAAAAGCACTTTGATTACAGCAACGCACCAAATACAGATGATAGCTATATAGAAAGGTATATCTATAACGAGCTGGGACAGGTTATAGAAGAAACAACGACTGACCTCGAAGGAAACATCACCTACAAATATTCATACACCTATAACAAACATGGAGACTTGAAGGCAAGCACAACATTTTCGGCAAAAAACAACGAAACATACAAATACACCTATACCTACAAATATGATGAACAGGGTAACTGGATTGAAAAAATAAGTTTATGTGATGGCGAACTTGATGAAGAAGAAAAGCGTATTATTCAATATTATTAAATCAGTAGCTCAAGCTCTTATATACTTGGCTGTTTTAATAACCAAGAAGACTAGTTATGAATTTAAAAACTAAATATGTTTAATTCTTATGGATGGATTCAACTAGGAATGAATCGGAAACCCTTGGATAATATAGATGATGATCTTGAAATTAAATATGACAAGTTAGATATTGATTTGAACAATAAAGTGAAATCAAAACTTCAAGAAATCATTGATTCAAATGAAATTATACAATTCAACTTTATTGATAAATTGAACAACCTAGACAGCTTTCTATCCATTCAATTATCCCGCAATCACTTTAATGGAACATTAAGAGAACTTTATAAATGGATAAGTGAAATATCTGACGGAAGTCACGGTGTGTTATATGAAATGGATGATGAATGCGAAAATTTCAATCCAGAAAAACCTTATCGCATATGGAGGTTAATTGGAAAAGAGTTTGAAGCGTGTGAAGAATTGGTTCTTAATGAGAAATATCATAAAGTGAATTATTAAACCAAGAAAAACCCAAAGAGAGCTGCCTAAGTAGTTATCTGTAAGCAAAAAATGAAAAAATTTAACCGAGACAAGGCAAAAGAAATTATTGCAGAGATGATGCTTAATGAATCAAATTGCAACCTCGAAGAGTTAAAGGATGATTTTCCCTATTACGATTACATTGAAGAAATTAATAGTTTACTTGAAGAGGGCAAAATTTTAGGATTATCTAAACAAAACCATATTAGAATTCAAAAAAATGAATGGCTTGATATCGAATTTAGCTTAGCGTTTAAGCCGGTATATCAACTCTATTTTATTGATTCTTTTCTACATGTTACAAATCAATATCTTGAAAAAAGGTTATTAGAATTAAAAATTGAATCATCAGTTATTGGTATAAAAGAGCCAACAGGAAAATGCCCTTGTTGCGAATACTATTCCATAGATTATGGAGAAGATGGTGATTATGATGTATGTCCTGTTTGTTTCTGGGAAAATGGAGGAAATGGGCCCAATCATATGACTTTGGAGGAGGCACAACACAACTTTAATACGTTTGGTGCAAAAAGTAAAACTGCCCTTGAATTTACCGATAAAGAGGGAAAATTGAAATATAAAAAAGCATCCAAAACTTCGCCTTAACCATGACGCTACAACGCAGAGACATATTAAATTATAAAGAGAAAAAGTATGCTTTGAATCTCGATATTTTTAAATCCTATTTTGAGGTAAAGCCTAATCGTAAACCGAAAGGTGCAGTCACTATGACGAGCTTACGTAGAGGATATTTTTCTGAATTTAAAATAGTTGACTATCAACTAATAGTCTTTGACCTTAGCATCATTTATGATTTTGATAAAGAAAAAGGAGAGCTGCTTACCAAGTCCGTAATTGATTATGCTCTTCCCAATCAGCGAGTTTGTAGCTGGTTTAGTGGAACATTGCTTCTATCTTCTACTTCGTCAAAACCAAATCATGAATATGAATATCTTAAAATGGAAATTATTAAAGGTAGACTTGAGGAAATAAAAGTACTATCAGAACAAGAATATCACGACAGCGGAAACCATGCTTATGACTATTTTTAATTAAAACATGATTTGGAAAGATATAATCAATGACACCAACCTCTGGATGGGGCTACGAATTGAAATAAATGAGGCGGCATCTTCTACATTTCAGTTAGAGTCTGGAATCAATTGTCGTTTTAAACTATACAATAACGAACAGCCTATTTTATGGGGGACTTTTGGTTCTGATTATTGGGGCGTTTGGGTTTTAATCAATAAAAATAATTGGGAGCTGGATGACATGCCAATTCCTCCTATAAACTCTTCACTTATTGAGGATTCGAAAAAGGCGGATTATTATAAATTTTGGTCGCGCATTTTTGCAAAAGAATTGGGCAACTCAAAAACACCTAGTTTGTCTAACGGTTTGTGGACCATAACCATAGGTTCTTCCATGAAAAACAGAACAGAAAACACCTCAGAATTAATCAATGACATTGACAATGCTTTTGACAACGCCAACCCAAGATGGGTAGAATGGGACATTGGAAGATGTGGAAGCCTCGTTGCATTAAAAGATGAACCGGATCAAGAAAGTGGTCGTATAAAATGGTTTCGGAAACTTGTTCGTGAAAATGCTTGTCCACCCATTTTAGTTTGGTTTTTAGGATGTATAGATGGTTATGTTATACTTGATGGTCATGCAAGATTAAAAGCCTTTCAATTGGAAGATGCTGCTGTCCAGTTTTTGGTATTAAACGCTGTTAGAGAAGAAGAAATAATAAGAGATCCTAAAATTCAGGAAAGCATTTTATTGGGAATTGAAAAAAGACAAAACCACCCAGTAAAACCAAAAATGAGTGTGGAAGAAGTCAATAAATTACTCCTATCTGCATTTGATACACGGCCCTATTGCCGTCCAATTACCAATGCAAAAGCAAGAAGTAATTATGAAGAAAAATGGACTGCAGAAATTAGAGAATTTGGGACAAATCAAAACCTAGATTCAGTTGATATTGAGGATATGATTGATCGATTGGAAAACTAATTGTGTTGTTTGAATGAAAGTTGTATCCTTTTTGCTCGAACAAAAAGGACCAAAAAATTCTCCTAGCAGGGCTTAAGCCTAGAGGCGCATTCTCATATTAATTTTCCCCTATTGCAAGTGCAACCGGGTGATCTCCCTCCGCCAATAGCTAACGGGAGCTTCCCGACCTTTCTAGCAATTGGCTTTGATAAAATCAATTCTCCGACGAACGCCGATAACCGACAAAACTTCCTACACCACTCATAGCAGACAAATAAAACCATGAATTTAGCACTTCTCAATAAGAATCAGTGATCAAAGAAATATACTTCCCAACTTTTGGACTTGACCCACTAAAGCTTATCTTTATAAAGTGTCATTTGCCCAAATAAAAGAAACAAAGTTTACAACCTCTATTAGCACCTTATAAACAATTAATCACCAAAAACTAAATGAAATACAACAAGTCATATAAAGGAGGAAATTTCAACGACTATTTCGAATATCTTGAAACTATAAAGAGCAAGATTTCCAAGGATTTATATGATTTTGTATCTGATGTTCAAAGACACGATTTAAGTGAAAAGAGTTTGCATGATTCTAGAATCAAAAAAATTGAATACGAGTTCATTTCAAAAGACACCTATCAAGTGTCTTTATTATTGACAGGAGAAAATAGAACGTTTGAATTACGATTCAATAAAGTAAGTCAATTTAATATGAAGCAACAGAACCTTGGAGATCTTTATAAAGACTTAATAACTTACGAAGTGGGGATTGAAGAAGACACCTTTGGAAATGATAAAATTGTTTTTAGAGCCGAGTTTCCATTTGAAGCAGGGGTGTTTGAAGTTTATAGTGAAAACCTTGAAATAACAGAAAACATTTTACAACAAGGTTGATATTTCCTACCTTCGAGTTGCACAAAAATTGACATTACGCTTAAAGAAAACACCAAAAATATGAATGAAATAATTTGTCCTAATTGTACCAAGGCTTTCAAAGTTGATGAAGCTGGATTTGCGGATATATTGAAACAAGTGCGTGACCAGCAATTTGAAGAAGAATTGAAAAACCGACTAACACTTGCAGAGAAGGAAAAAGAAAGTGCAGTTATGCTTGCAGAGGCAAATATTAAAAACGCCTTGCAAGAAAAGCTAGCCGAAAAGGATAAACAATTAACTGAGTTAAAAGCGAAGAGTGATACTGAACTTACCCGAAAACTGGCGGAGAAAGAGACCGAAATTGCGGAAATCAAATCCAGAATTCAAATTGCAGAAGCAGATAAAAAATTAGCCGTATCTGAAGCTGTAAAGCTTGTTGAAAAAGAACGCGACAACCTCGCTAATGATTTAAAAATAAAAGACACCGAAAAAGAACTGCTTGAAAAATCTATAAAAGAACAGTTTAACAATAAACTTGACGTTAAAAACGAGACTATAAAAATGAAGGACGACGAAATTGCTCGTCTGAAAGATTTTAAACAGAAGCTTTCCACTAAAATGGTGGGTGAAACTTTGGAACAACATTGCGAAATAGAGTTTAATAAATTGCGCCCAACAGCATTTCAAAACGCGTACTTTGAAAAGGACAATGACGCAAGTGGCGGCACTAAAGGTGATTTCATTTATAAAGAAATGGATCATGAAGGGAATGAAATCATTTCAATTATGTTTGAAATGAAGAACGAAAATGATGAAACAGCCACAAAAAAAAGAAATGAAGATTTTTTCGCAAAGCTAAATAAAGACCGCGAAGCTAAAAACTGCGAATATGCCGTTTTAGTTTCACTGTTGGAAACTGAAAACGAATACTACAATAATGGAATTGTTGATGTTTCACATAAATTCCAAAAAATGTATGTTGTGCGCCCTCAATTCTTCATCCCAATTATTACGCTTCTTCGCAATGCTGCAATGAACTCTTTGCAATACAAACAAGAACTAAATTTGATAAAAAATCAAAACATTGATATTACAAATTTTGAAGATAAGATTACTAAATTCAGAGATGGTTTTGCAAAAAACTACTTGTCAGCTTCAAACCATTTTGACAAAGCAATAATAGAGATTGATAAATCAATCGCTAGGATGCAAAAAGTAAAACAAGAGTTAACAACAAGTAAAAATCAGCTCCGTTTAGCCAATCAAAAAGCAGAAGACTTAACCATTAAAAAGTTGACATATGGAAATCCAACAATGAAGGCTAAGTTTAACGACACAAACAAAAAATAGTACTTACCATAAGTTTCAATAATTAAAATCATGTATAAGGAATTAATTGCGAATCAAAAGGCAGCCTACGAAAAAATAATAGCACACATAGGTTGGGGTTTAGACAGTTTAAAAGGGTATAACAACCTTGATGACTATCATCAAGGAATGTGGTCAGAAAAGCAAGCTTATTGCGTTGAAAATGGATTATTAACGGGCTTAAGATTAAAACAAACGGCTTTTAAAGACACAAATTGCTTAAAGGATTTGCACGCCTTAGTAGATTTAAACCTTGAAGAATGTCAGGTTGAAGATATTACTGCATTATCATTTACGAAGAACCTAAAAAGCATCAATCTTGCCTTTAACGAAATAAAAAGTTTAGACCTTCTTAATGAACTAGCTTTATTAGAAAAAATTAATATTAAAGGTTGTCGTTTTGATAAAATACCTACCTTAAAAAACTTAGATAAACTCACTTGGCTCAACTTAGAATACAATAATATTGAGGCAATTAATAAATTAGAAAACCTCAACCTCCTCAAATATTTAAACATTTCAAACAATAAAATTAATGAACTTGATGGGCTACAAAATTTAGGCGAGTTAGAAGAATTATGGATTTCATACAACAACATTAAAAGTCTGGCTCCGTTGAGCAAAAACAAAAACCTCAAACAAATAATAGCAAGCAATAATTATCATATTTCTGGATTTGAAGAACTCGCAACGCTCAACAACTTAGAACATATTTCCATTTCAGATTCTTTGCTGAAAACATTGAATGGAATTGGAGCTTTAACACAACTCAAAGAACTAGATGTGCAGAGCAATGAACTAACTAGTTTAGGTGAAATTGTGAATTTAAACAATCTACAATCACTAAATTTAAACATGAATTCAATCAGCAGTATTACTAACTTTCCTGTTGATGGATTTGAGCGTCTAGAGCACTTTTACATCTCACAAAATAAATTAAATGAAAACGCCAATAATCTAGCAATTATTGATCAATTAAAATCAAAAATACCCAACACTTCTTTTGGCATATAACATTCTTGTACAGATCTTTAACTTGAAAACAAAAACACCATTTACACCGCAAGAATAATGCATTCAGACATAATAAAATACTGCTCCAATTTTGTTGAGTTAACTACTCAAGACAAGGAAATACTTAACCAAGCATTTCAACCAACATTTGTGCAGCGAAAAAAGTTTTTATTAAAAGAGGGAGAAAAGTGCGGTTTTATTGCATTCATTGCATCAGGTGTTATTCGCCATTTTCACATCAAAGATGGTGAAGAGATTACCTGCGACATTTCAGTTGGTCCTTGTTTTATTACCGATTTTGCATCTTTCAATAAAAACATTCCATCAAAATTCAGTTTTCAAGCACTAAAAGATACAGAAGCATTCTGTATTTCTTATGACGATCTAAATCAACTTTATAACCAGTCCACAGCCCTAGAGCAATTAGGGCGAATTATGGCCGAGAATGTGGCTGAAAGATCCACAGAAATGTCGTTAGCGTTAATTTCTCAAAAACCAGAAGAACGCGTTCAACATTTATTAGCAAGCCGTCCAGAATTATTTCAATTAGTGTCGCAAAGGCATTTAGCAAATCTAATTGGCATTACGCCTGAAAGCTTTAGCAGAATCCGATCTAGGATATCAAAAAAACCTTAACATAAGTCAACGGTTTATTGACCGAGGGCAATCTACTTTTGTGCTGTAACAAAATTATAGCACAATGAAAAATACATTTAAAATTAGTATTGCACTTTTAGTAGTCATGTTTTCATGCCCACTCATTTATGCACAAAAAACTGAAAATAAACTCTCAAAAATACTTTTAGGTAAGGACAAAGAAGTAGAAAGATTACAACTGACTATAGGCACTTATCCCTTTCTATTTTTTGGCGGAATAGGTGGTTCTTTGGGTGCAGAATTTAATCATTGGCACACAGGCCTAATTGGATTTACAGTTCAACCGCCCGAATTTATTAAAACGACCTTTTTTAGAAATGCAGATGACATTACCATTGAGCAAAATTATGCTGTAGAACTTTTTGCCAATTATTACTTAAGACCAGATAGAAAGGGACTCTATTTTGGTATTGTAGGAGGCCCTGAATGGTTCGAGATAAAAGACAATATTACTGCTGCCAAAACAACCATTATTAAGTCTTACGTAGTACCTAACGTGGGCGTTCGTCTTTTTCCGTTTAAAAAATTCTTTTACACGGACGCCAGCATTGGATGGAGCTTTAACTTAAGCGGCACCGAAAACCAAACATTAGGAGCAACAACGTTTAATGCTTCACGCGGTGGGTTATTATACTTCTTTCAATTAGGAGCTAGATTTCCACTAGCAAAATAAGTTTAATGAGGTTTGTAACTATTATTCTGGCACTGCTCATTGGGATATATCCAATTGTACATTTTCTTTCAGACGAACCCTTTGGATTATTGACAACAAAATCACTAATCGTGTTAAACAATACTTGGTGGCAAATTGCCTTCTATTTGCACATCATTTTTAGTGGTATTTCACTATTAATTGGTTGGATTCAATTTTCAAAAGGTCGATTACGGAAACTTCACCGGAAAATTGGTTATGCCTATGTTTTATCCGTTATAATAGGCGCAATTAGTGGTGTATACATAGCTTTTTCTGCAACCGGAGGGCTAATCTCTTCCGTTGGGTTTATTGCTCTTGGAATTGGTTGGTTTTACTTTACAATAATTGGCTACTATCAAATAACTTTAGGTAAAATTCAAAGACATAAAGCATACATGCGCTACAGTTATGCTTTGTGTTTTGCCGCTGTAACACTAAGACTTTGGCTACCACTTCTTGTATTAATTCTTGATGATTTTATATTTGCTTATCAAATTACTGCTTGGTTATGCTGGGTGCCTAACATAATTTTAATATTTTGCATGAATAAGAAAACCTAAACAAATCCTATGAAATGGTATGATCTCTTTTCAAATG
This sequence comes from uncultured Crocinitomix sp., assembly GCA_937136425.1. Taxonomy (GTDB): domain Bacteria; phylum Bacteroidota; class Bacteroidia; order Flavobacteriales_D; family Crocinitomicaceae; genus Crocinitomix. The sequence continues at coordinate 256,395 of CAKZON010000069.1, read as the reverse complement.
TTTATGACTCATCTTTAGAAAAACTCTATTTTGAAAGTAGGAAAAAAGCAGTAGAATTATTGGATTTAGCTCCTGGACAAGTGCTAATTGATGTTGCCTGCGGAACAGGAGCAAACTTCAAACACATTAAAGCTGCTAACACCAATTTAGAGATTTACGGGACAGATTTTTCTGAAGGAATGCTACGAAAAGGACAATCCAATATTGATAAAAATAATTGGAAAAACATTACCCTATTTCAAGCAGACGCCAGAGCGTTAACCTCATCATTCGTAAAAGAAAAACTGAACAAAGACATCACCTTTGATAGAGTTATATGCGTTTTAGGCCTTTCTGTTATACCTGATTGGGAACAAGTATTAGATAAAATGCTTGACTTATTGAAAGAGGGTGGAAGAATTGTAATTGTAGATGTTTTTGCAGAAAAAAGGAACTTTAACACCTGGTTGGTTGAAAAGTTTGCACGGGCAGATTTAGACCGAAAGATTTGGCAAACACTCAAAACAAAAACAACTAATTTCCATCAAGAATATTTACCTGTAAAGGAGCGTAAAGTAGGTGGTAAACTATTTGTAGCAACTGGGATTAAAAATTAGTAATTGTACTTATAATGAAATAAAATCAATGATTTAAATTGAGATTTGCATTAAATTTATGGAATCAAAAAAAAGAGCTAGAATTGCAAAAAAGAAAACAAGTGAGCTAATTACTCACCTCCAAAAGGAATTGAAGATTCTCTTAAAAAAAGATCAATTCAATGCAAAAGTTCTTTCTAAAATTTTAAAAGATGCGGAGTGGAGACAGGGTCGTGAATGGAGGTTAGCACTAGAAGACACTTTAGCCAACCTTTATAAATATGACATTCCTCTACGTGAACAAACAAAAATCTTGTGTAAAGAAGCCTTTGATTATTATGACAGACCAAACTGGACAATGAGAGGGCAAGATTTGTTTGGAGATGCCTTCGACGAATTAAAATTATACTACAACGCAGAATAAAAATTATTTTTCTAATAGCATTTTCGCATATGATTTACCCCAATCGGAAATACTATCTATAACTGGGCTAAGACTCTAGCCAATTTGAAGGCGTTGGAACGGATTACGACTATATTATGCTAAGATTAGATTCAGCGAGTGGAAACCATACTAGTGAATACCGCTATGACGGTGAATTTGGAGGAGAAGATGAACTTTATGATGTAGAATCATACAACTCATTGACTACTGACCAAGTGGTATTCACAGTGATTTTTACTGTAATATCTTATTCAATTATTAACTATTTCATCTGCGAATTACTGGTTTTCGTAATAACTTAAAACTACAGTGTACAGGTTCTATGGTAATTAAAATAAGCTTAAAAGCAATACACAACTAAGCCAATAAACCTTTCCACTTGTGCAACTCGTGCCAAAGGAGTAATTTTAGCCAAAACCTATCCACAATAAATTAAAATGTTTAAAGAAATTGAATTAGTCCCCAATTTATTAGAACACAAAAAGTCCCAGTATTAAAAACTATAAATGAAAACATTAACATATAAAACCCTAAAAGATAAACTCTCTTTAAACGAGCCCATGCAGGTTGAAGATTTTAAAAAAATAATCTCAATTTTAACCATAGAACAAGGTGACTGGTGGCAATATGACGGAGATTTTCATTCAGAAAAAATTGAGCTACCGAATTTACGATTTGAGAATTTAACACTTCAGCATCTAAACCTTTCGCGATTTGATTTTTCTAATTCTGAATTTAAAAACGTTGTGTTTAAAGACTGCATTTTAGTACAATCTACCTTTGATTATGTAAAGATGTATGATTGTAGCTTTAAGAGGTGCAATATGACCTTTACAACCATTCAGGACTCCTTATTTGTGAATACACTTTTTGAAAATCAAAACTTCTACTTTGTAGATTTGGAACGTTTAGATTTAAAACAGTGCACATGGAGATTGGTTAACTTCAAACACCAAATGCTAAAAAGCATTGATTTCACAAATTGCGAATTCTGGGATGTTCGATTTTTGGGTGATGGTGAGTTCAGTGGCACTCTTTTTCCGAAAGACTTTGACATGTCTCTTGACTTTTCAATTTAAATAACATCATATTAAGTTTCTTTACCAACCTAAGACAATAACACTATTTAAACATGCAGTACGTACCCAATTACGAAGTAAATAGTAATTAATTACACCACTTCAATCGCAGTATTCTTTTATTGAACACTCAAACGCACAATCTCTGTTACATCATCAATTGTTACGCGCAAATGATAAATTCCAGAAGCACAGTTTTCAGTTAAAACCTCTGCAACATTGATTTGATTTATTCCTTGAATTAATTCCAAGTCTAAACTTGCAACTAGTTTTCCAAAGGCATCATACGCTTCAATTTGACTCGTTCCAGCGTTTTCAGAATCAATACGAATCACTGAATTGTCAGTTATAGGGTTTGGATATACTTTCACTAAATTTTTAGAAAGATCAGAACTTACAATTCCTGACGGTTCATAATCATCCGTTACACGAACACTATCCATCACTACATCATTTATTGGGCGGTCAGAAACATTGGTTGAAACTCCACCAATATCTTGCACAACCTCAAATCCTTCTGTCACAATTCCAAATACAGCATGCGCATATTCAAGCGGAGCAACATCATAATCCAAATAAAAATTATTAACGAGGTTAATGAAAAACTGACTTCCTCCTGTATCAGGACCAGAGTTAGCCATTGAAATAGCCATTTGAGCATTATCCATATCTGGGTGAAATTCATCATCAATAGTATAACCTGGACCACCAGATCCAGTTCCTGTTGGATCACCTCCTTGAATCATAAAATTGTCAATAACCCTATGAAAAATAATTCCGTCATAAAAATTATCATTTACTAAATCCAAAAAGTTATTGCCGGTAATTGGCACCAAATCTTCTCGTATTTCAACCATAAAGTTTCCCATACTGGTGTAAAACACTACGTTTGTTTGTGCTTTAACACTTAATGTTAAAAGCATTAATAATAAAGAGGCAGTCCATTTTTTCATCATTCTATTGTTTTAATCCAACGTTTTCAGGAAATAATTATACGCATAATTAAAGAGAATTGAATGCAAATTTTAACAACATTGTTTGATTTTCAATCCATTTGTTTTTCTTAAATCAACAATTGTCCGCATCAATCGCTTTGCCAATGCCATTCAATTTAACTAACTATTTGCTTACCTTACAGCTAGAAAACTTTAATACTAACTGACTAAATATGCTTGAAATTACATTTGAATATTGGAATAAACTGGCAAGTCAAACAGTAACCATAAGCTCACTACTTGGTGGATTTACAATTGCTATCATAGCCAATATGTTGGTTTCTGAACTCAATACAAAATTGTCAAAAACCATAATGGTAGCATCAACAATAGCTGCATGTTTGTTCTTAATTACTGTTTTCGCAATGACCTCCGTAATTTTAAAAACAACAGAAGGCTACCCCATTCAAATAACAGAAACGGATTTTAGGCCTGAACGCTTATTAGGAACATTAACTTTCTTTTTAGGTGTTGTTTCATTGCTTGTTATTATTGCTTTAGCAGGGTGGTCAAAATCAAAAAAACTGGGTGTGTTCACAACAGTCACAAGTATTGCAACGTTAATCTCAATATACATTCTAATTTCTTAATGACAAAAGAAACGCTAAAAGAAGAAATTCAACTATTAGTTCCCAGGCTAATTGAAATGGCGAAGGATTTATGCTGGAATAAACTGTCCGAAAACTTGGTCTATATTGTTTCAGAAATTCCAAACACCACAGCCGGTTTTAAAAATGAAGCAAAAATTAGAAAAAAGCTGAATGATAAAATGATTCCAATGTCTTATGATCAGGCAATAAACCAACTTCTCCCGCTCTACGACAACCTTTATGATATCAACCTATACATCTACAAAGCCAATAAGAATAATACAATTATAGACATTCGCTATTATCCAAAATCATCCTTAATTCAAGAACATCAACAAACAGCTGAAAACAGCCCTCCCATGCTACACTGTAAGGTTGCAATTCCTCCCTACAAAAAGAATGAAAAATTTGACGTTAATTGGGAGCACGGCGGGTTAAGACATAAATGGAATAAGTATTGGGGTAGAAAAAGAATGAGAAAAGAAATAGAAAGGCTAAGCAATAGCGGATAATTATTCAAAGTATTACTTATCTTTATAAAAGTGTCATTTGCCCAAACATTTGACGTTTTCTATTTGAATTTTGTGGCATTTACACTTATAAAAGGAATATAACGTTATGGCGTTTATTCGGATGTTGTGCTTTGTCACCATAAACTCGTAAAACAAACTTATGAAACCGTTTACTAAACATCTCATTTGCCTAATGGTACTATTCCTTGTTCAATCGTGCACTAGAACCTATCGTTGTGACTGTTCTGCAAGTGGGTCAACGACAACAATTCATGCAAAAAATTTAGAAGATGCAGAACGTCAATGTGATGATAGAGAATTCTATTTTGAAGGAGGAGGAGGAAGCGGAGATTGTTGGATCAACCAATAATCATTAAAATTGATTTCACTCGTAATTCGAGAAATTGAAAGATTGCGATTTGACTTGTGTAAGGCTTAAATGGATTGTTTGATTGAGGCACCAAAGGCGAATTAATTATTAATTTTAAGCTAAATAGCAATTACAGTATGAGCCTACCCCAAAAAGGACTTCGAAAAATCACAGTTGACAACAATAATTACGGTTGGAAAGTATCAGGAAATGATGGTTGGATCGATCTTTATATTGAATCAAAAGATGTGAAAAATGGGCAATTACTGAATACTAAATTCCATTATCATCACAAGCCAGAAGAGACTATTACGGAAGATAATCCTCAATTCAAAATTTCATCCGGCATTGTAAAACAAGTTATTAAACTTGGCTTAGAGAATGCATGGAAACCGCTTGAACAAAAGTCGGTTTTAAGTTTAGGGCATGTAGATAATAAAGTTGAATTGTTTCCGAAATAATACATACATGTAATTGCTGAATAACTCTAATAGATTTAGAATAATATGGACCTAGATAAAGTAAGAGAATTTTACGGAACGCTTGAAAATGAAAAAATAGAACAACTAGAAAACTACCTATAAAAACAGACCATAACATAGTAAGTAAAGTCCCACCCACCCCTTGGTCACGCAAAAAGCCCCCGTTCTCTTGTCTATTATCCTGGGGTTCCATCACTGCAGAACGCCAACGCACTTAGTTCGGCAATCTAAAAATTGCCTAATTTTACTCAAACACAATTATTAGTAATGAAATCTATAAACTTTCTTTTAGTATTATTCTTAGTCTCTTGTTCCGGACCTGGAGACAGCCCAAAGCAAAATGACATTGAAAGAAACACAACCCACAACGAATTTGAAACTATTATTAATGATGATTTGAATCAAGAGCTCGATATTCCAGAAGGGTGGATTCAAGTTGAAATGAATACTGTCACATTCTTGTTAGAGAAGATTGATATGAGTTGGGACATGAGCAATGGCGAAAATGAACAGAGGTGTAGTTTTCAAGACACAGCATTTTTTGATTTATGGCCAGGAGATTGGATGGAAGACAAGGTAATTAAAATTAAAGGTGATGAATTTGAAATTACCGACATGTTCGTTCAAGAAGTAACATCAATTGGAATTGATTCTGAACGCCCAATAGAAGTTCCTTTTTGTGTACTATCTAGTTGGCAAAAATCACCTTCTGAATGGATTCAAATTCAACCGATAAATGATGAATTCCTATTTGAAATTTCTAATATGTTTAATTCAGAACCGTTGACTGTTGAATTAGATGATCTTAAAGAAGGAATTAAAAATTCTTGTGGAAATGAGTGGTTTGAAGAATTCAAAGATGCTGACAGTCTGAACAAAATACCTTTCTCAGAAACTGAGATACAATACAATTACAAAATTATATCGCGTGAGTTAAACTCAGGGGAAACTTATGAAAATATAATCGTATTTAATGTACCTACAAGCTGTTGATAAAAACATTACAACACTGAAACAAAACCATAAACACCTATTTTTATTCAAACACTACCCCAATTAGATGAATGAAGTTTTACAAAAAATAGAGAATGTAAAAAGGAATAAATATTTTTAATGAAATCAATTGTCACATTATTTTTTCTCTGCTGCTTTTCAATTTTTGGAAACTCCCAAATAGTGAAGACAACAATGACTATTTCAACGCAATATGAATTGGAAGAAGGGACAATAAATAGCATTGATAGTCTTACGGTCGACTCAATAAGAATTACAATTGATTATTTAGATGAAACGATTACTGTACGTGAGAATGAAAATGGTTTTAGTAGAGAAATTACTAATAATATAACATATCATTATCCTCAGGAATCTGGCATTTACTTTAAGCTCGAATCAAGTATTAACCCTGTTTGTGCTGCCACAATAAATTACAATAGAACCGAATACACATTATGTGAGAAGTCTGGTGATAAAAATTATTTTGCCACTAATTATCAAGGTGATTTCGTCTTTATCGAAGAATTAAATATTGAATATAAAAATGTTTATGAAGCTGAGTTTGAAAATAATAATGCCCACTTATTTAACTTTGGATTACTGGAAGGAAAATGGTTGAAAATTGGAGATACAGACACCTCGGAAATAGAATTTATATTTAATGACAACTCTTATAGCCTACCTTCTTATTGTAACGATTCTATAAAAGTAGGGCTATCTGGTACACAACTATATAACGTGAAAGGGTTCGGGATCAAAAAACAAACCTTTTACGTATGTGTAGGGACTGGTTCATATGTTAGACTAACACTAAAAGATGGTTGTCTAATAGAAGAATGGCTGATTAGAAGACTAACAGAGTCAGAAATTATTGTTTTTACTGGGCAAGAAGTTGAAAGGCTAGTAAAAAAATAGTTAAGAATAGAAAAAAGTAAAATTCACAGCAAAGCTGTTCGGTATATATGGCTAATTTTACCCAAACGCTACCTATAACAAAGAAAACACGTTACTTAACTCGGTATCTTTTCCCTCCAGAAATACTTTTTCTGATACGATTCAAAAGGTCTATAGACATAATAAATAAAGCCATTGTACACTTGAATCTCTTCTGTATACCTGTGATTTAGTTTAATCGGTTTCGAAAGCTCTCCGCTTATCAAATTCACTTTATGCAAATAGTAAAACCCACCCCATTCAAATAATGCATATATTTTGTTCTTAATCCGATCGTGAAGAAGTTTCTTTTGCCAGCCAAGTTTATGTCCATTATAATCATGGGTAATTTGTACTTCATGTTGTATTTTTCCTTCCGTATTATATATCTTCAAAGAGTCACTGTGATAGTCAAACAAATACAAAGAATCTCTTATTTGGAACATAGGTGCAAAAGGCGGTTCATAGAATTCGGTATTTGTAAAATACTTTCTCCCGTAATAAACTTCCGCATCAACTCCAGTCTCTAATTCATAGTTTTTTGCAATAACTCTTCTTCTTCTTACAACAGGATCTTTTAGATCTGCAAATCGAAATTCTGATCGATATTGAGCCATCATTACATTATCACAAACAGATGCAAACTTTTGATAAACGGAGTCCTTTTCATCATAAAAATAATAATCAAAAGCAGGGTATAACGGGTCGTAAGTTGAGAAGTACAGTTTATTATTGGCCGTTCCTATTACCGGCATAATGTTTCTTTCTAAATAATGTCGATTGACATCAATCATTTCAATGGAATTATCCTTAATAAGTATTTGCTTGCATCCTTGGGTATGAATAAGATATACACGTCCTAAGTAATCCCGAGTTAAATCAACTGCCTCTTCCGCCACTAAAACCGAATCCTTAGCATTATTGTACATATCATAAAGCAAAAGCTGACTGCCTTTTTTTAATTGCTTCGGATAAGTAAGTAATATGATATTATTATCGTCAATGATCTGAAAATCATGAACGCTATTTTTACTAGAACTATATACTATTTCTGGTACGCCAGGTGCTAAAATGACTATTTCAGCAAGATTTAAACTCTTAATGGAGGTTAATTTAACATCAAAATGTATTGTATCTAATTGGGTGGTTTTATAAATCTGCTCTATGGTTGTTAATTTTGAATATTCGGGGTGTATGAATGTGGTTTTTATTTCTCCATATCTCGCTACATTACAAAAGGCTTCTCCTTGTTCATTTGAAACAATTTCATAATTAGAATTTCCCTGAAAGATTTTTGCCACTGCGCCCTGAACTGCAAATTCTTTTTGGTCAGAAATATGGTAAACGACGACAATACTATCGCGTTCTTGCCCAAACAAAAACCCAGTATACAATAGCAGAAAGACCAAAATTGACTTCATATAACTTACAAATTAATATTTTTAGAGCAACTATTGTTCAAGAAAAGATTCTCGCATATAAATCATTGATTTAACGGTTTATAACGTCATCCCCAACCACGATTTTGTGTTAATTGTAAAACATAAAAAAAGCCCGACACTATTTAAAGCTGTCGGACTTTCAATTTTATACTGCTTATAAAGCTATTTAGGTTTTGCTATAATGGTTCCCATCTTTGTTGGTGGAGTGTTTTCATTATGAGTGATATTTGTAGCCCATGTTTCCAAATCTACTTTGTCTTTTTGGAAAATCATCATATGCGTTGACCCTCCAAACTCAAAGTTACCGATTCCTTGACCTTTTGTAATTGTTACAGGAGCTGCGCCTTTGTCAACTAAAAATTCAGGAAGAATAACACAAGTTGATACTTCTACCATTCCAATACAAATCATGGCAATATAGCCACAAACAGGGTGCTCAAATATAAAAACAGCTCTTGTAGCAACATGCCCAAGGTAAGGCTGTGAATCTGTCCCTTGCCAGGTTGATTCGCCTTCTTTTTGAGATGGACTTTGCGCAAAATAAGTTCCAGGTTCTACCCACGAACGAACTAATTTACCATCCAATGGAGCATTCCAACGGTGATAATGCGTAGCAGATAAAAATCCTTGATAGATCTGACCACCTGTAAAGCGGTCTGCCAATTCTTTTCTTCCTCCAAAAAGATCAAGCAGTGAATAAGGCATGTCTTTTACCCAAAAACCCGTTTCGTAAGAAACACTATTTTCATATTTCCAAGGTGTTGTTTCACATCCAATACATATGTCATTTTCTGTGCCATGAAAAGGACGAGCGCCCTTTATAAACTCTCGAATAAAAAAGGAGTTCCAAGAGTCAAAACCATAGCCTGGCGCTTTTGGATCATGTTTCATTTCATGCCAAACACCTGCTTTTTTTGCAGCGTCCGAAATCCATGATCCTGGTTTTTCTGGTTGTGTAATGTCTAGTTTATCCAATGAATCAGAGCTTTTAAGAAAAGTATTCCATGTGTTTAGTACTTTTTTAAACTCTTGGTTGAATGTAGTGTCATGGAATAAAGCTAAGCCCGATTTGGTTGCCATAGACACTGCTAAAAGTCCATTCATTGGCGTTCCAACCATTACAGTATTGTTAAATGAAGGTGACGTTGTAATAATTTCATTTAGCAATTCAAAAAACTGATCATAACCGCCAATATAAAGTGCATCTCCGTCTATTATTATTTCAATCTTATCTTTCAAGCTGGCATTGTGCACATATTCGTTTGCTTCTTCAATCATTGTGTTTACCCACATGCGATAAACGCTATGGCTGGTTACCCAATGTTTAAAAGCAACCATTTCTGGAATAAGAGCTTTTAAGGTTCCCAATTTTCGTTTTTCTTCTAATTCTTTTCGCAAGGGAATCAAAAATTTTGCCGTTGCCCAAATACGATTTGGTACCCAAAACCCCATTTGTAATGCATCTGTGTTTTCCAGGTTTAGTGTACCTGCCTGTTGTTCGTTTTTCATAGTTATTATTTTTAGGTTAATTCGTGTGTTATAAATTTCACCTAAAAATGTCATTATATAATGCGTGCAAATTACGGATTGAAATAAACACGTGTTTTTTCGGGGAGAGCATCTGGAATTGAGTTACAGATTCTTTGTGAGAGAAAACTACTTATAACATGGCTAAGCAGTTTGCCATAAATGGCTAATTTTATTCAAACATTGCAAACAATACATAAAATTGGAACAGTTTAGAAGATTTAGCGAAGAGCATAACCGCATACTATTAGATGAAAAATATCTATTTGCGTATTCCAAATCTGATGGATTTTCAAACCGTCTTTTAAGCGCAGAATTTGTTATTGATTATGAATACAATTATGTGTTAGAATTGCGTGCTTTTCAGCATAGTACCCTTACAAAGAATAATTCTGACACTTTAATTGAAACCGGAAAAGTTACTGGAAAAGAACTAAAATATATTGAAGACTTATTGTCTGCAGATTTTAATTCACTAAAAAGAATTTATGATTATGAGGGTTTATCAATTGATGATATTGGTAGCCAACAGTTCTTTATAAACTTGGATAAAATAACGAAAGATATTCATATTATAGATGGGCTGGCAATTGAGTATTTTAAAACAGAGGTTGAAATTTTATTGTTTAATTTCAACGAATACATGAAAAATTCAATTGAAAAAAAATATGAGCATTGGATTGCGAAATAACTACGCTAAACAGTGCATATTCAATCGATAAAAAAAAATTAATATTAATTAAATGGGAATTCAAAGAGAGCACTTTTACTTTAAGCAAGGACTACCAAAAGTAAACGTAATTAAAGCAAAATTTGAAGAAATTACAGGGCTATACTTGTCGTATACCTCGTGCTTGCAATTAAATGAATTAATCACAGATGAGGAAGATGTTCTGCGTTCTATAGAACAATCTGTTAAAGGGCCACACCGTCATATATACCGGAGACCGTATTTTTCATGCGCAGAATTTGATGACGTATATTTAGGGGAATATTTGCAACCCGAAACAAAATCTTTTGATCTAGAATGTGGTATCAGAATTGAAAATATGTACTTCTTTCAAGCACTTATTAAAGCCATGCTTGAGTTAGGTGGACGTTGTTTGGATTATTCTTTTTATTCTGAAGATGATCGTAATATTGATGATTATTTGGAGCCTTATCTCCCACATCAAAGAGAATGGAAAAGAATAAAAAACTGGAATGAAATGAATGCTGTTGAACGCGCAGGTTTTAATAACCCATATATATAAATCATGGAAAAAAGCTTAAAGGAGAGGCTTAAGGGCTACCTGCTAAATATTATAGAACTTGAAGGAAACAGGGATGCTTGGGAACATTTTAAGACATTAGACCCCAACTGTGACGAGCTAATTGATGTTATTATGGGCACTCCATTTGCTAAAGAGGCCTGGGAACATTTTAAAGAATTGCAACCTAACAAAGACGACTTGTTAGATATCGTAAAATATTCAGATGACAAATCATTTAAAAAAGAAGCGGAAACGCTATTGATTAATGGCTTTTCCTTAGATGCGGAAACTTTAGAAAGTATTGTCAAGAACAACAATAGTGATGAGGCTGCAAAATTACTGCTAAAGCAAAACCCTAACAACGATCAACTTGATTCTATTGTGCGTTACTCAAACCTTAGTGACGAAGCAGCAAAAGAAATGTTGAAGCAGGACCAAGACATTTATGAGTTACACGAAATCATAAAACATTCAAGTCTTAAAAATGAAGCTTGGGAAAAATTTTTACAGCAATCCCCTACTACCGAAGAAATCATCAATATTATTCAAGAAACAGATTTTGATGATACAGCATGGAACTATTTAATACAACAAAACACTTCAAATAGCGACTTGTGCGATCTCATAAAGGACTATGTAAAATCAGGAAAAAAACGAAACGAAACAGCCGAATATGTTTTAAATAATAACCCAAGTGTTTCGGATTTAATCGGTTTTATTCGCAGTGAAATTCGAGTAAATGATGCTTGGGAACTGATGCGTAAAATGACTCCTGACGAATCTGAATTGAGCTCAGTAATTTGGATATTGGTAAGGTTAGGTTCTGTATTAAAAAATGAAGTTGCAGAATGGTGTTTAAAATTCAACCCTTCTCAAAAAGATTTGTGGCATATTTTAAAATACAGCAATCAAAAAGATGAAGCTGCGATACGGCTTATTACCATGCCTTTGGAGTTGCATGAAATGGCCAACATTATTGTTGAGTCAACCTGCGAACCAGTTTTGGCCTTCATAAGTAAACAAGTGGGCTTTAACATAAGCAGCATAAATGAACAAGAATTAATACATGAAATCGCAAATAAAATTTTGAATAAACAGGAGTTATTAGATGTTAACAATTGGCATAATGGCAATAAACATTGCGTTGGTGGATGGGCTATTCAATTAAACGATAAAGCCCAAGAAATTGAAAAACTTTACGGTTCAGAAATTGCCGCCTGTCTTTTAATACCCAATTACAAGCATTTAATCTTCGCGGATAAGCAAGAGGTTGTGAAGCAACTTCATGAAATCGCTAATCACTAATTTTCAGCATGAAGAAATATATTTACCTCCCTCTAATATTGATCCTGAATTCTTGCTTTTGCACTTATGACATCACCATTAACAATGATGGTAGTGCGCATATTGAAATAAATGACTGGGAAAGCCATGATGGAGAGCAATATGAACAAAGTGTAGGTGGGGAGGATTTTTATTCTGAATATGATGCATTTAAAAACTCAGAAGTTGTATCAAACTATGAACGTATTGAAGAGAATGGGTTTTATAAAGTGACTTATGATATTAATAATGTAGACTCATTAGAAAATTATCTTTTTCCTCTTAATAGTATGGAAAGTGGCACAGCGCCAACCAGCTTTAAATACGAAAATGAACAATTCATTATTACGCATGTTTTTGAAGAAGATGGCCCAAATGATGCTACTATGTATGGCGAGTTTATTCCATTGCGCGTGATTTTTAGATTTAAAAAAGACATTGTATCATTTTCTTCGGAGTTAGATTTTGTTAAACAAATCAACAAACGAGAATTAGAAATAAATACTGATCTGAATACCATATCCTACGGAAAAGGAACAAAAAAAGTAATTGTTTCATTTTAATAAATAGAAACTACAGAAATACACAATGAACAAATTTTTAAACGTTGATTTATCTGGTTTATATGCTAATTTAAAGATTGAATTAGGTTGGATGAAAAAATGAAATAAACTGGTGCTAACATAAAACAAAAATGACCATTAATCATAGAGCAAAACTTGCAAATAAATCGTTAAAAGGAATTTCAATTGGAGATGCTTTTGGGGAAAGTTTTTTTGGCGAAACAGATAAAATACTAAATCACATAAGAGAAAGAAGTATTCCTAAAACAAGTTGGGAATTTACTGATGATACTGTAATGGCAATTGCAATTTATGATCAACTGAGAATTAACAATGACATCAATCAAAATGAGTTGGCGAATGATTTTGTAATAAACCACGAAAAGGATGTAAACAGAGGATATGGAGCAACTGCAAGACGAGTATTAAGAGAAATTGGAGAAGGAGGAAATTGGAAAACAATATCTCAAAGTGTATTTGAAGGAATGGGATCAATGGGTAACGGTGCATCAATGAGGGTAAGCCCAATTGGAGCATATTATTTTGATGACTTAAAAAGGGTTAAAGAACTTGCCATAAAATCAGCTGAAATTACACATTCAAATATTGAGGGGATAACTGGAGCAATAGCAGTTGCGGTTGGAGCGGCAATTGCCACACAAATAAAACTGGAAAACCTAAAAATTTCCCCCAATGAATTTATAAATAAAATTGCTGAAGAGTTGCCAGATACGGATACTAAATCAAAGTTAAGGAAATCAACATCAGTTCCATACAGCTATAATATTGAAACTGTAAAATCGATATTAGGAAATGGAAGCAATATAATAGTTCAAGATACCGTACCATTTTCGATCTGGTGCTCGGCACATAACTTGACAAATTTTGAAGAATCAATTTGGAAAGCTGTTTCAATTTTAGGCGATAGAGATACCATTTGTGCAATTGTTGGAGGAATAACCATTATGTCAACAGATGAAAATAGAATTCCAAAAGATTGGATTGATTCAGTCGAAAATTTTGAGACAAGTCAATTTATAAAAAATAAAACGTAGATTAACAATGATTTGGCTATCTGCCATCCCATAGATTATACGGCAAACATTATCAGCAATTAACACCCTTTGTAAATTCAATGTGAAAGTTGATGTTCTGATAACTTACAACAATATTTTTAATTAAACACTTGTTCATTTATAAAACAGTAGTTATATTTGAACAAACGTTCAATTAATAAAAATGAGTCCAAGAACTACCAAACAGTTTGAAGAAATAAGAAAGTCGAGCAAAGAGAATATTCTAAATGCTGCGCTTAAACTCTTTTCTGCTAATGGGTACGCTGAAACATCAATAAGAAAAATAGCCAGAGAAGCTAAGGTATCAGACGGTTTATTCTATAATTACTTTAAATCTAAAGAAGAGCTTGCTTTAGGCGTTTTAAAGGGTGCTTTTACATCTATTGATGAAGTAATAGCAGATAACGACTCAAAAGATCCCTCAGAGAACATTAGAGCTTCTATAACAAGCTTTATTGATCTCTTAGATAAAGAACGAGAGAAAATTCGGCTATTGGCTCAAATGGGGCTTCACAAACAAAAAATAGAACTCATTAATAAAATTACAGTCGCAAAGTATGAGCAATCTGTTGCACGATTTGAAAAATCATTCCAACGCCTAGGAGTAAAAAACAGCCTAACAGAAGCTCAATTTATTGTAGCAATTTTAGACGGTTTAGTCTTTGAAACCTTATTGATGGACAAAGCCGTTAACCTGGAGGAAATGAAAAATAATCTGATCCAAAAATACTGTTGACTATGAAACCAATCAGAAAATCATTTTGGAAGGATCCAAACAACGATATAAAAGCATTTGAAAATTGGGTTGCCAAACTAGAACAAATGAATGGTTATGAATATGACAAATTAACCATTCAAACAAGCCTTGGAGACACCCAAGTTTATGGACTAAATACTGATCAAACGGACAGAGAAACCTTAGTTATTTTTCCTGGATTTAGAACCACCTCTTTAATTTGGGATTTGGACAAAGGTTTGGCTGATTTAGCCGAAACATATCGGCTATTTTTAGTAGAAACAAATGGCCAACCCAACCTTAGTGAAGGTAATACACCAGCTGTAAAATCGTTGGAATATGGGGAATGGGGAAAGGAAATATTTAATGCACTTGAAATAGACAATGCATTTATTGCTGGAGCATCTTTTGGAGGATTAATTTGCATGAAAATTGCATTGGTAATTCCTGATCGAGTAAAAGCGGCAATACTCTTAAATCCAGGTTGTTTCAGACCCATATCATTCGGATTTAAAAACCTATATTACAATCTTTTACCTTTATTTAAAACAAACCGTAAGAATATAGTATCCTTTTTGGACAAGGTGGTATTTCATAAACCCACTTATAAAATATCTTCAGAGGCAGAGCAACACCTGATCGACTATTTATCTCTTGCAATTGGTCAGTATAAGGATAATACTCAAAAACCTTATTACATGAAAGATCAATTAAATGAGGTTAAAGTTTCCACTTATTTAATTGTTGGAAAATATGACATTCTACTCCCCTATCAAAAATCTGTTGCTAATGCAAAAGCGCATCTCAATAAGAATTTAAAAAATGTGTTTGTAGAAAGTTATGGACATGGTATCGAAATTTATCCAAAAGCAATTCATCAGATTCAAAACATAATTAAAAGCTACGAGTAGAATTATTCTTTTTTAGTACGTAAATGATTACGCACTAAATTAATTTTCAAATTTCGCGTCAGGAAGTTTTTAATAGATAAAATCTTGCAGCGACCTTAAAAATCGATCAAAATTAACCGAGATTGGAAGAAAAAACACCTAAATCACTAAAAAACAGCTGTTTACTTAATTTTCAGATCATTAAAAACACGTCTCTCCAGTTCAACGAACTCGAACTATGCTTATAGATTGCCTTTGAGAAAGACTAAAATGCGCTTAAAACGCTTCTAATGGCTTTTTTTCTTCAAAATATAGATCTGTGAAGAATAAGTCCCATCATTTGCCTTTAAATTAGAACGCCAACCATTCCAAAACGCTTTTACAATATTTCCGCCTTTATATTTTTCACTTAACATAGAAACATAATACGAATCAAATTTCATAGGAAGCATTTCTTCCAACTCCATATCATATTGTGCGAATAAACGTTTAATATCATCTGGGGTAAAATGATACAAATGAATTGGTAAATCATATGCTGCCCAAAACTCTTTATAATGTTTGGCATCAAATGAATTCATATTAGGCACAGCAACAACCAAACGCCCGTCTGGTTTTAAAACACTTGTTATTTTATCTAAATCTTTTCTTAAATCATAAACATGCTCTAAAACATGCCACATAGTAATTACATCTCTAGAAGCATCTGGCAAACTATGTAGTTCATCCAAAGATTTAATATTTGCTTTAAAATTATCTTCCGCAAATTTTCTAGCATCTGCATCAGGTTCTAAACCTAGTGCATTAAAACCTGCATTTTGACAAGCATTTAAAAAGTGTCCAGTACCAGCTCCAATATCTAACGTATCCTTACCATTACCAACACGCTTTACCAACTTCACTTTTTGTTTTAACGTATATTTTCTAACACGTTGATACAACTTATTAATGATTCCTTTATTGGTTGAAGAATGTGAGACATAAGACTCGGCCTTATAATAATCTCCAATTTTTTCAATAGGCGGAATTGGATTTGTAAAATGAAAACCACAACCATCACAAGTCACAATGTTAAAAGTGTCATTCGACACTGTATAGTCAACAGCGCTCAAAAATGGTTTAAACTCCGTGCCATTACAAACAGGACAATTTTTAATTTCATTCATAATTTATCTTCCTAAATAAACAAGTAATATAGAAATATCAGAAGGAGATACTCCACTAATACGCCCTGCCTGACCAATAGTAACAGGCATAATTTCCGTTAATTTTTCAACCGCCTCAGCAGACAAAGACGATAACAATGAATAATCAGTGTCTGGCGGAATTTTTACATTCTCCAAACGATCCATTTTATTTGCCATCTCCTCTTCCCTAGTAATATATCCTTCATATTTAATTTGAACTTCGGCTTGCACCAAAGCATCATCTTTTAAATCACAAATAGCAGAAATTTTCTCTTCCAAAAATTGAGAACAATTTCTTAAACCTTGCAGTGTTATATGTGGACGTCTTAAAATAGAATTTGCTTTTACTTTTTGTTTTATTGGTGACGATTTTAACGAAACCAAGTATGTATTTATTTCATCAGGTGAAACACTAGCTTTAGCTAATAACTCTTTAATTGCTTCTGTCTTTTGAATTTTTTCTTCTACACGTTTTAGCCTTTCCTCATCTGCCAATCCAATTTCGTAACCAATTTTTGTCAAACGTAAATCGGCATTATCTTGTCTTAATAGAATACGATATTCGGCTCTAGAAGTAAACATACGGTAAGGTTCTTCTGTTCCTTTAGTAATAAGGTCATCAATTAACACACCGATATAAGCTTGAGATCTACCCAAAATAAAGTCAACTTTATTGTTCAATTTATTATGTGCATTTATTCCAGCCATTAAACCTTGCGAAGCAGCTTCTTCATATCCTGTTGTACCATTAATTTGACCAGCAAAATATAAGTTCTCTACCAACTTTGTTTCCAAACTATGTTTCAATTGTGTTGGTGGGAAATAATCATATTCAATTGCATATCCAGGGCGAAACATTTTAACATCAGCAAAGCCAGGAATTGTTTTCATAGCCTCTAGCTGAACTTCCTCAGGCAAAGATGTACTAAAACCATTTACATAAATCTCAACCGTATTCCACCCTTCTGGTTCAACAAAAATTTGATGACGATTACGCTCAGCAAATCGGTTAATCTTATCTTCAATTGATGGACAGTAGCGTGGGCCTGCTCCTTGAATCGCTCCATTAAACATTGGGCTTCTATCAAAACCTGTTTTTAGAATATCATGCGTTTCCTGATTGGTATATGTGATGTAACAACTTCGTTGTTTTGGAAGCGGTTCAGTATCCTCAGAATAAGAAAATTTTTGAGGATTCTCATCACCCGGTTGTTCTTCCATTTTAGAATAATCCAACGAACGACCATCCACACGTGGAGGCGTTCCTGTTTTCATTCTTCCCGTTTCAAAACCTAAATCAACCAATTGTTCAGTAATACCATAACTGGCACCCTCACCTGAACGACCACCTCTAAAGTTTTTTTCACCCAAATGAATCAACCCATTTAAAAAGGTTCCGTTGGTTAAAACCACGGCTTTTGAAAAAATCTTTTGACCCATTACTGTAGTCACACCTTTCAGTTCGCCATCCTCAACAATCAATCCATTCACCATATCTTGCCAAAAGTGAACATTCTCTGTTCGTTCCAACAACATGCGCCATTCTTCTGCAAAACGCATTCTGTCGTTTTGCGTTCTTGGCGACCACATTGCAGGACCTTTTGAAAGATTCAGCATTTTGAATTGAATGGCTGATTTATCCGTGACCATTCCTGACCCCCCACCAAGCGCATCAATCTCTCGAACAATTTGTCCTTTGGCAACCCCACCCATAGCAGGATTACATGACATTTGCGCAATAGTGGCCAAATTCATGGTCACCAACAAAACTTTTGACCCCATCTTTGCGGATGAGTAAGCGGCCTCGCATCCAGCATGACCACCACCAACTACTATAATATCGTATTCTGGTAACATATTTCTTAATGTTTCACGTGGAACAATTTATTTATGTTTCACGTGAAACTATTTCTTTTAACTAAACATTCATTCTCCATTCGAGTCATCTCTTCTTGCTCCTCATCTGTTTTATCATTAAAACCTAACAAATGCAAAACACCATGAATCATAACTCTCGACAATTCATCATAAACAGACACACCCAAATCTTTTGCGTTATCCATTATTCGATCATAACTAATGAATAAATCACCACTTAAACTAAAACCTACGTTATAATTAAATGTAATTATATCTGTATAGTAGTCATGGTTCAAATGCTCCTTATTCATTTCCAATAAATAATCATCTGTACAAAACACATATGACAATTCACCCAATTCAAAGTTATTATCAATAACAGTTTGGTTTATCCATAAACTAAAAAATTCCGGATTGAAGTCCGGAATTTCTACATCTATAAAATTATATAAGATTTCATTATCCATTTTCGGAGACAAAGGTAATACTAACTTTCGAACCATTCAAATCAAAACTTACCTCATCAGACAAGTTCTTCATTAAAAAGATTCCTCGACCATCTGGTTTTTCGATATTCTCAGGTGCAGTTGGATCAGGCAAATTACCAAAGTCAAAACCTTTCCCTTCATCAGCAACAGTGAATGTTACTTTTTCATTCTCCTTTTCAACAGCCACTTTCACCTTTTTATCTTCATCATTATGGTTACCATGCACAATTGCATTATTAACCGCCTCCGTTACGGCAATTAATATATTACCATAATTATCTTCATTCAACTTCAGATCCTCACAAACTGTGTCAATTAAAAGTTCTACTTCAGTCATGAACTTTAAATCAGATCCTATTTCAATACTATGCATTCATTAGTTATTTACAGAATTAAAATACTCGTTTACCAAGCCTTTATAATAAACTTGCAGACCTACCGGTAGCGAGCGTAAAAACTCAATCTCGGCGTCTTTCTTTTTATTATACTCTGTAAATTCTTTAAGGTTACCATCCTCTTCGTTTTTTCCTTCTTTAGCTTCACGTTCTTCGCTGTATCCCCGTTCCCGCATAGCTTTCTCACTTTCTAACAATCGCGTGTAAATATCTTCTTGGCGTTTTACAAAATCACTTCCAATGTTTCCATTAATCAAATCTGTTTGTAGTTTATCCAAGTCTTCAATTAAATCATCTAAACCATTACCTGCACCACTACCATCTTTATTTAACTCTTGTTTCAATTGCTTTAAACCATCTCTTAATCGACCTTGTTCAGCAGCCATCTTAGCAACTTCCTTAGGTGACAATTGAGGAATTTGACCGCCAGTTCCACCAGGCGTTTCTCCTTTACCTTCTCCTTTTTCACCCTTTCCTTCTTCTCCACCAGGTTTTTTACCGCCCTTCATTTTTTCTATTTGCTCACTAAGCGCTTGCTTCATTTGCTCCATAGACATCTTTTTACCTGATTTACCTTGACCAGATCCTCCAGGATTATCACACGAACCAGAACCTGGCTTTTGGTTCTTCATTTGCTGCTGCATTTGATCTAACACTTCAGACAACATTAACGCCAAATCGTTATAACTTGTCATACTATATTGTTGATGTTGCATCAATGGACCTGTCTTTCTTTCTTCTGAAAACACAAGTGATTTATCCAAATTATAAGACAATTCATTCAATTCCTCATTAATCATAGTGGACAACTCTCCCACCCTTTTACTCAACGCAATTAATGAATCATTTACAATAACTGTAGACTTACTAATTTCTAATTGCTCCCTATTCAACTCTAAATAATAAGGATCATCCGTTCGTACCTGACCATAAGTATCCATTAGGTTTTCTTGGGTGTATGAAAGATTCACTAAGTTCTCTAACAAAAACCTTAAAGCGTCCAAATCTTCCGCAGCCTGCTGTTCTGCACCAGCCTGTTTCATTGCCGCAACATCATCAGCCATTTGTTTCATCATCTCCGCGGCTTTACCTTGACTTTTTTCAGATTGCTTTTGCTTTCCATTATCCAAACTTTCTTTGGAATCTTCCATTTCACTATCAATTTCTTCCTCCATCTCTTCATCAAAATCCATATCCCTTGGAGATTCCAACTCTTCGTTCTTCTCTTCTATTTCATCAATATCCTTTTGAATTTCGTCAAATTTTTCATTCAATTTTTCTTGTTCCTTTGCCAACTCTTCTTCTGACAACTCCTTGTTTTCACTTTGTTCTTTTAACGCTTCTTGCTCTTCCGACAATGCCTCCAACTGCTCTTCCAAATTCTCCAGCTTTTGATCCAACTCCATGTTCTTGAATAGTTCCAAAGTACGATCCAGCTCCTCTTCCATATCTTCAGCATTTTGTTCCATGTCTTCCAAATTCTCTACCAACTCCTCCTTATTCATTTCCTCCATCAACTTCTCTAACTCTTCAAACAACTCCTTCAACTCGTCGTCCATTAATTCTTCCATTAACTTCTGAAGCTCTTCTTGCTTTTGTTTTAGTTCCTCAGAGTTTTCCAAAAAATTCTCCTTCTCTTCTTTATTCTCTTCAAAATCTTTCTGTAAATCCTTAATCTTCTCCTCAAGGTTCTTTTGCATTTCCATTAAATTTTCCAGACTTTGTTTATCCTTCCAATCTAAGTTTGGTTTATTCACCATTTCACTTTTCACCTCCTTAATTTCTTCTCTCAATTCCTTGGCATCTTTTGTTGCCTCATCCATGTCATCCTTCAATTGATCATCCTTCTCACCTAACTGATTCTCCAATTCATCAAATTCAGGAACCTCATAAAACTTACGACTAGATGACATGGATTTAAACCCGTTCAATTCATCATTATCAGTCACAGTAAAAATGTAGTCTAATTTATCCCCCGGCTTTAAATCATATTGAGACACATCCATCATAAATGAGAATAACTGATTAGACGCGTTAGTTCTTAAACTTATCGGTTTTACAACATTATAAGAAGTGTCTTTACCTGACACCGTAACTCTCAAACTAAGCCCTCTAAAACCATAATCATCACTAATCCGCCCTTCAATAAATCGTTTCATACTATTGCTAGAATCAACCTCTTCTTGAATGGAAATAGTAGGATACTCATCTTTTACAACTCCTATTTTATAAAAGATAGAATCTGCATGTTCAATATCCTCAGAACTTAATGCCAATAAATAATTAGTAGATTCAAAAAATTGCTTTTTAAAACGATATCGATTCGATACACTCGTATTTAACGTAATAGTAGTATCACTAAAAACAACCTCCATTTCACTCATATTGGTTGCTCCAATATTCCATTCAATCATAGATCCTTCAGGAACATTTAATTCTCCAGTATTCTGAAATTTTTCAGGAGCTCTACCAGTATGTTTTGGATATACTACGCTTAGATTTAAATCATCAATTACAGGTTTATGTAACATCTCAACTTCAAAATCTTCACTTTCAAAACCATTTGCTACGCAATAAAAACTCAGTTCATTTGAAAGGTTTACAAACTCATGCTCAAAAGTTACATTAGAGGTTTGCTTCAAATTATAGTTACCATTGTTGGTATATACTTTAACCTCGTTTGGAATCTCATCCCCTTTTAATTTGATTTTTAACGTATAGTTTTCACCCTCTATTGCTTCATCATTACTTTCCAATACAAAATCAAATGGTGCCGGTTCTACATACTCGGTTGAGAAATTAATCACTCGTTTTGATCCATCATAAAACCAATTAGGACTAATTACCGCAATCAAAACAAACAATAGTACAATAGGAATTAAATATTTTAAATACTGCCTATTTTCTGTAAGATCAATACCCGAAGAAAAAGGAACTACAGATAGGTTACCTGATCTTTGCTCAATACTTGCATTTACTAATTCTAAGTTAGCTTCAGCAGCTGCCTTGTCATTATTTAGTTGTAGTGTGTTCTTTAATTTATCACCAACATCCGGGAAAATTTTCCCAATCATTTCAGATGCATCCATCAACGATAAATGGTTACCGAGCTTGTTCAATTTTAACAATGGAATTATTAAAAAACGAATCAATAGAAATACATTCATTCCTAAAAAACAAATTAATAACCCTAACCTCACTCCTGATCCGAAATGACCTATATATTCTAACCCTGTCACCGCCAAGTAACTCAACAGCAATAATCCTAAAAAGAGAATTCCCCCTTTTAACATCTGGTTTTTATAGTACTTTTTTATAAAAAGTTCTATTTGATTTATGACTTTTTGAAACTTATTCAATTTATTACAATTTTATCTAACTCCCTAAGTTACGCATTTCCGTTTGATAGTACAACAATCATGCTAATTCGTTCATTTAATTAACGTTTGGTTAGCTTTTCGTAACATATTCGATTCATCAAAAATTAACCCTGCAAAAAACACTAAAAACATCAATTGAAAAATTCTCACAGTTATGGCGTTAAGAGATATAACGTAATTCACAGCAAAAATGTATCTTTGCGCCTACTTAATTAGTGATTATTATGAGTAAAGTTAGAGTTCGATTCGCACCAAGCCCAACAGGTCCATTACACATGGGGGGTGTTAGAACAGCATTATACAATTATTTGTTCGCCAAAAAAAATGGCGGAGATTTTATTTTGCGTATTGAAGATACAGATGAAAAACGTTTTGTTCCTGGTGCACAGGATTACATTATTGAATCTTTAAAATGGTGTGGAATAGAACCAAATGAAGGTGCAGGATATACAGGTGATAAAGGACCATATGTTCAATCACAACGTAAAGAAATGTATCGACCATATGCTGATCAATTAGTAGAATCTGGTCATGCTTATCTTGCTTTTGATACTTCAGAAGAATTAGAAAACATGCGTGAGCAAGCCAAAACTATGGGGTTAGCAAATTGGCAATATAATGGTGTCACTCGTTCATCTATGAAAAATTCAATTTCTTTATCTAAAGAAGAGGTTGAAAAAAGATTAGCAAATGGCGACCCATATACCATTCGTATGAAAATGCCACGTAATGTGGACATCAAATTACATGATGAGATTAGAGGTTGGGTAACGGTTAACACAAACAACTTAGATGATAAAGTTTTGTTTAAAGAAACAGGAATGCCAACTTATCATTTAGCAAATATCGTGGATGATCATTTAATGGAAATTACACACGTAATTAGAGGGGAAGAATGGTTACCTTCTGCCCCACTCCATGTTTTATTATATGATTCTTTTGGATGGGAAAGACCAAAATTTGCTCACTTGCCATTAATTCTTAGACCTGATGGAAAAGGAAAATTAAGCAAGCGTGATGGAGACAAATTAGGTTTCCCTGTTTTTCCTATTGATTGGATGACAGCTGACGGAGAAAAATATAGCGGTTATAAAGAGGATGGATATTTCAAAGAGGCATTTGTAAACATGTTGGCTTTGTTAGGTTGGAATCCTGGAGACAATCAAGAATTATTTTCATTAGATGATTTAGTGGACTTATTTTCACTAGAGCGTGTAGGAAAATCAGGAGCAAGATTTGATCCAGACAAAACAAAATGGTTTAACCAACAATATTTACGATCAACTTCTAACGAAGGTTTAGCTGAAATGATTCTAAACGAAAAATTAATTGAAGGTGATTATTCTGTTGAATACTTAGCTAGTGTTTGCGGTTTAATGAAAGAGCGCGCTACATTTATTCAAGACATTGTATCTGATGGAGATTATTTCTTTGCTGCAGAGATTGCTCATTACGACGAAAAAACCGTTCGTAAAAAATGGAAAGAGGATACTCCTGAAATCATGCAAGAGTTATTAGCAGAGCTAAACTCTATTGAAGATTTTACTACAACAAATATTGAAACAGTATTCTCGGCTTATTTAGCTAAAAAGGAATATGGTTTTGGAAAAGTAGGACCTGGATTCAGACTTTTAGTTACTGGAAAAGGTATGGGACCTTCTATGTTTGACATTTGCGCCACTTTAGGCAAGTCAACTGTAATTTCACGAATGGAAGAAGGTTTAACAAAAGTAAATGCCTTAAAAAACGCCGCACAAGCATGAAAAACCTCATAGAAGTAACCGGAATTGAGCTATATGCTTACCACGGATGTATGGGTGAAGAAGCTGTGCTAGGTGGTAAATATATTGTTGATGTTATTTTATCAACGGATTTTACGCAATCAGCGCAAACAGACAAATTGGTTGATACAATTGATTATGTTGCCGTACGAAACATTGTTGTTGAAGAAATGGCTATTCGTTCTAAATTAATTGAACATGTAGCTCACCGCATATTAAGTCGCTTTAAAAGTGAATTTGAAACTTTAATCACTGCAAATATCAAAGTTCGCAAACTAAGTCCGCCTATTCAAGGGGTTGTGAAAGAGGTTGCTGTGGTCATTGAAGGGTAATCAAATATTTTCTTTTCATTTTTAATGATTAGGATTTAGAATTTATTTTTATCTTTGACGTCCTTATAAAAAGGGTCCTGTGGCCGAGCGGCTAGGCAGTGGTCTGCAAAACCATCTACAGCGGTTCGAATCCGCTCGGGACCTCAAAGAAAACCTGTTCTACTTGTAGAGCAGGTTTTTTTGTTTGGTAGAAAATAAAAGAAGTTCAATTTATTTTTAGCGAACAAAAAATTATTTCGAAGAAATAGTGCTTTCTTCGGTATTGTTTTAACCATACTACGGATCATTGAAAATAATTCGCTCAAGCTCTTGAGCAAAAAAAGCACTAAAACAACTGTAATACAACCAGTTATAAAAAACAAGTACCAGTTGTGAAAAGTCATTACTTCTTTGTTTAAAAATTGTTTATTCTGATAGAAGACGGAATCAAACAAATTACTTTCGTCCATTATTTAATCATTATTAACCTAAACAATTATTATGAAAACACTATTATCTATTCTAATCATTCTATGCAGTTTTGGTGTCAATGCTCAACAAGAAATTGACATTCGAAACAACACTACCATGGATCTTGACTTTGTATTTTATATCTATGAAAATGCGCCATGTGCACAGGTCAACACTTACACGGTTTCCATTCCAGCGGGTGGAACTTACACCACACCTCAAGTATCATCAATAGAAGAATACGTTTGGGTCGAGATTAGTCCTAGTTCATGCTCCGGTTTTGGTTTAACAGTAGGAACACCAATGTACTGTAATAGTCTTTGTCAAGAGCCAAGTGCTCCTCCAGCTGTTACAAGCACAAGTTGTTCTGGAAACTATAGTTTTGTGCATGCACGTTGGGTAGATTGTGGAACACCTGGTTTTGGATATTTGGGTATTGACGAATATTAAAAACAACATTACTATTTAATAAGTATAGCCATCAGAGAAGTTTCTTTGGTGGCTATTTTTTTAGTATTCATCTCTACAATGTTTTATAACTACTTATTAAAATATGGTATTTGGTAGCGACTTCCTTTTTTTTTGGTTTTACTTTTCTGTAATCTTATCGCTTTATACACGTCATTAAGTCGAATCAGGGAATAATACCTTTATGAAAAGTGCTTTAATCATCATATCATGTTTTTGTTTTATCGTTTTTGTTTTAACCAACTGCATGAACTTTAGGAAAAGCACTAAAAGTCTCGAAAAGGAATTTTCAAAAACTAACCATGACATTAACATATCTTATCATGATTTTAACGGCCAACAAATGCGCTATCTACATTATGATCAAAAAGAATCATTGCCAACATTAATATTTGTACACGGAGCACCTGGTTCTTCCTCCTCTTTCCTTCCCTATCTAAAAGATTCATCTTTAAATAATGATTTTAATATTGTCGTTATTGATAGACCTGGCTATGGCTATTCAGATTATGGTACCTATTACCCTATTGCAACACAGGCAGATTGGCTCACCAATTTTGTAGAAAAACAATTCTCAAACACTTCGGTTTTTCTTATTGGTCATAGTTTTGGAGGTCCGGTTGTTTCTCACGCGGCGCAACGGTTGGATAATAAAATAAAAGGAACCATTATGATTGCCCCGGCCCTTGACCCTGAAAATGAAAAATACTTTTTTGGTGGAAAATTGGCCTACCACAAACCAACACGGTGGTTATTTTCAAAGGCTTGGCAAGTTAGTGCTGATGAAAAATACCAACATGCTGCAGAGTTAAAGAAATTAGAACATTTATTAGGTCAAATAAAGACACCTGTTTTACACATACACGGAACCAATGATAAAATAGCGCCTTACGTAAACCTAAGCTATTCTCAAACCCATTTTAATCCTGATTTTATATCTATATATTCTTGGGACAATCAAGGACACCTTATTCCGTTCAAAGAACAAGAAAAAACCATTGAAATTATTAGAAATTTTGTTGCCAAATGCTTGTTACCTCAAACAAACTAAACAGCCCACACTAAGTTAGTATACACCTACTCTTCCTCCTTAGCTGATAGTGCCTTTAACTTACGTTTTTTAGAAGATCGGCGTAATAACAGTCCAACGACCAAGATAAAAAAAAAGCTTCCACCGCCAATATAATAGAGTTTCGTCCAGTACTTTTTATCTGCTTCGTGTTTGAGAAAAGCTTTGTAGGCTTTACTTATATCTCCTGGGTTTGGTTCTTCCAAATTCCAATTTGCAATTACATCACTTGCAGAGTCTGGATGGACCAAGTTAAAGGTTGCTGCGGTATCCCAATCATCAAACTCATAAGACAACGAATCAACAATTAACCCTTCTAAATCATATAACTTAATCGCTTCTTTTTCTTTCGATAAACCAAAATCAAAACTCCCAATTACAGCGATAGTATCAACATTAAAATAAGCTGCATAATTTTCTTTATTACGTGAAACAATCATATATTTCCCAGCGTCCAATTCTGAGTTTTTTGGAAAATTAAACCCTTTTTTATAACTCGACTTTGTAAATGTCCAATGTGTTAAATCAACCCTTTGATTTGATCGATTATACAACTCAAACCAATCGCCAGAACTATCTCCTTCTACTTGATAAACAGCTATTTCGTTAATAATAATAGAATCTTTGAATGGACTTCTTTCTTTTGGTTCAAACAGTGGTTCTAATATTAAATCTGAATTTGCCTTTACAGTAATGCTCAGTGTTTTTTCATCTCTCCCACTCCATCCTACAAAATTATAATCATGTTTAGGTTCTAAAGTAATTGTAACAGGTACATCTTGAAAATAAACCCCTTCAAAGTCTTCCTCTATTTTTAAACTATTAAACTCAACCTTTGCAACTTCGTCTCCTGGGTATTTAATGTTTACATCAATCATTCCTTTTAACTCAAACTTTTGCATGATATACTTACGCAAATAAGCTGGACGCTCACGAACAAATTCTCGTACTACATCTACATGAAAGTTCCAATTCTCTACAGAGGTTTTCCATTTATCTACATGATAAGGCATTTCAGTAGCCAAATTACCGTGCATTTCATCTATTAAGGCCAAAGCTCGTTCAGAACTGTAAACGGTGTTTAAATGGTCTGCAAATGTGTTAATATATTGATGTTGGAGCTGCTCATTTTCTAACAACTTACGAATAATAAAAGTTGACCATGAAGGATCTGGCCAAGCCTCTGCATTGGCAGATGTAAATTTTTTGACCGTGTTTCGTTTATAACCAGTATAAGCATTATTACCTAGCCCTAAATCTAAATCATACAATACCCAACGCCATTTAGCAGAATCATTTCTTTCACGCCAATAGCGAATATTTCCACCAGCATCTCTATTGTCAGAATAAGTTTCTGCAATATTATAACGCAAATAATCCTCTACATCCATAAAAGTTCTTAACTCAACAATAGTTTCATCATTAGACATATCGCGCGAACGTAAGAACTGTAAAAGCTTTTTATAGTTTCGTGAAGTACCATGCCGCACAACCCCATTATGGCGAAGGATATCAACATTATCTTTATCTACCCCAAAATTGGCTTTTAAATAATGCTCACTAATTTTTTCACGCAAGTTTTGAATTCCCCAATACTCTCCATTTAAAAAGACTACAGCAGGGCGATAAGCTTGAATAGCAACTCCTGTTGGTGCTGCAAGTTGTGTCATAAAAGCATCTCTAAAATGTGTTCTTCTAAAATCACCTCCAGAATTCCGAATAATAAACGACTTGTATTTTTTTATGTCACGTTCAGGAAATATGGGATATTTAATTCGTTTTTCACCATATTTTTCTCGAGCAAAAACAGCCAATGATTTTTGTGGTAGCATTCTACTAAACCCACCAAAAAGGTTAATTCCTACACCTTGGTTAAAACAAAGTTCACCATCTGTTTCATACATTTCAATATTGGCGTATTTCTCCCAATCTTTCCAAAAATTGGCGCCTTGGTATGGCTCAATCGTATCTGCACAACAACCTTTCACATAAATTCCTGTGCTATAATCCCATAAATTTTCTGGATTTGTTGCTATTGAGACTATTGGCAATGTATATTCTCTATCGCAAAAATAAGATTGAGTAACCGTTTCGGACCTTTTACCATTTTTATAAGCTACCGCCCGAATAACATTTACCGTTTTAACTTCTATTGGTCCTTTATAACGCATAGCACCTGAGCCAGGTCTAGAACCATCTAAAGTATAATAAATAGTAGCTCCCTCACCTGCAGAAAGTGTTACCATTGTGGGCTCGTCGTACTTACCACCAGTGGGTTCAAAATCCAACACTATTTCTTCCTCTTGTCCAAAAGAAAGGGCAACTGTTAAAAACAATATGGCGGTGAATAGAAACTTCAAATGGTGTTTTTATTTCCTAAAAATAGGCAAACACTGGCAATGATAGTATGTGGGGGCATCACTTTTTATTGAATGCTGCTGTTTTCAATGAATTTGTAATGAATCAACAATTATTTAATGTTTCCGTTTTTAAAAGTAAAACCGCACCTCAATTTGAAGTGCGGTTTTAAGATGTTTTTATGGGAGCTTTTTTTATTTCAATGTTATTTGATCTGCTTTTTTAAATTCAGTTCCATCAATACCTTTCGCAAAAAATTCATAAATATAAATTCCGGCAGGCATTTGTTCTCCTCCTAAATCAGTTCCATACCATCTAAAGTTCACATCTGTATCTTCAAACAAAACATTTCCTTTTAAATCAGTTATCTTAATGTAAAAAGTCTCAATATCTGTTGTGCTTATGGCAAAGAAATCATTTTTTCTATCACCATTTGGTGTAATAATATTTGGTAATGTATTGATACTAGAACTTGATTTTATTTCAATTTCTATTGTTTTTCCTATCAATTCGCCATCACCATGCACCAACATATCAACTTTATAATTCCCTGGCTTTTCAAATGTAAATTTAACATCCTCCCCTTCTAACACTGTTCCGTCTTCAAAAGTCCACTCTACACGCTCTGCGTTTTTTGAATTGGCATGAAAAGCATATGTTGTTGGTGCAAATTCATTTCCAGCTTCAAAATAAGGGTCGCTTGAAATATACTTTTTCTCCACCGGTTCTCTTAAAATTGGTTCTCCTGCATTTACACCATCATCATGATTTACATTATTATCATCTGATATAATATTATTGTCTGTTACATCACCGCCATTACCATTATTTGAGTCACCTGGCTGAGAACTATTATCTCCCCCATTTGTTGGAATTAATGCACCATTATTTTCTGAACCATTATTAACTTCAAATTCGTTTAGTGGTTCATCTACAATCTGATTTCCGTCGTTTTCAACAACAACATTAGATCCGTCTATTGTGTTTTCTGGCAAGTTTTCGTCAATAACAGATTCATCAATAACCGTATTATTTGTGCTATTATCAACCTGATCGTTCACAACCAAATTGTTTTCTGGACTAATTTCCTGTTCCGTTGGGTCAGAAAATAAGTATACGCTTGTAACTGTTGCAGCCACAATTCCTCCAGCAATAACACCTTTCATTAATAAGCTCATACCTGTAGTTGCAGCTGTTGTTCCTGCAGCACCAGCAGCCATTCCTTGCTGAATGTTTGCCCAAGCATCTGGACTCACTTCACCTTCAAATGAACTGAACTTATCCTGAAATAGTTCTTCTATATTTAAATTATCTTTCACCTTCTACTACTATATTATTATCAACTAATAATTTTCTTAACATTTTCTTAGCTCTAGAATACTGAGACTTTGACGTACTTTCAGTTACCCCGAGCTGTTCCGCAATTTCCTTATGCGAATACCCTTCAATTGCGAAAAGGTTAAACACGACTCGATACCCCTTAGGTATCGTTTGAATAATCTTTAACAAATCATTCGCATTAATGGTTTCAACAATAAAATCACGTTGTTCCAGTTTGAAAGAAACGGCATCAATCTCAACATCCGATTGATACTTTTTGTTTTTTCTATACTGGTCAAGCGCAGTATTCACCATTATTCTTCTCACCCACCCTTCTAATGAACCTTTATTAACAAATTTCGGCAGCTTGCTAAACACCTTAATAAACCCATCTTGCAAAACATCTTGTGCTTCATCAGGATTATTTGTGTAACGCAGGCATACACCCATCATCTTTTTCGCAAATAAGTCATAGAACTTTTTATGGGCAGTCGCATTTCCGGAAATACATTCTTTAACTAATTGTTCTTCCGTCATAAATACTCTTTCCAATACATAGACCCATTACTTTATTTAAAAGTTGCACCATGCTTATGATAATTTATAATTTTCCTATATTTAGCCTTCGACTTGTGCGACGCAATTATAGCTTTAAAATAAGTCTAAACGTAATACATTAAATGAAAATTATTTTCCTACTCTCTTTTTTTATCTTTTCCCTAGGAGGTTTTTCAAGAAATAAAAAAGTCAAAGACGGTTATTGGCATTCCGAATTTAAACTAAACGAAACCACAACTTTACCGGTAACGTTTATGTTAGAAAAGGATAAAAAAGAAACACATTTGTATGTTATAAATGCAGATGAATCGATTGAATTAACAGACATTGTTCAGAAAAAAGACTCTATATTTATTACATTTCCAGCTTTCGACTCACAACTTAAAGCTAAAATCCATAAAAAGAATTACGTTACTGGGCGTTGGTTTAATTTTGCCAAAGGAAATAATTACTCCATCCCTTTCACCTGTGTTAATGATTACATTCCAAGGTTTCCAAAAATGGGAGCAACAGTTGATATTTTTGGAAAATGGGAAGTAACTTTTGATTATGATAACGATCCTGAAAAAGCAATTGGCGTTTTTGATCCAATAACCAACCATTGTTCATATAGTCAAACAGATGTAGTTAAAGGAACTTTTTTAACCGAAACAGGAGATTATAGATATTTAGAAGGGGTTGTTTCAAATGATAGTCTCTATTTATCGACATTTGATGGATCTCATGCCTTTTTATTTCGTTCAAAACTAAAAAATGATACCTTATGGGGAGAGTTTTTATCAGGAACTCATTACAAATCTAATTGGTATGCTGTTCGCAATAAAAACTTTGAATTAACAGATCCTGACTCATTAACTTACTTAGTAACAGATGATGAGATTCACCTTTCGCTTACAGATTTAAATAACAACACTTATGTTTATCCTAATGAAGCAACAAAAGGTAAAGCAACATTAATTCAAATAATGGGTACCTGGTGTCCAAACTGTTTAGATGAAAGTAAATATTTGGCTGAACAAAAAACAAAATATGGTGACCAGCTTGAAATTATCGCAGTAACATTTGAAACACAAAAATCAACAGCTGGTAAAATAGCAAAGGTTAAAAAGTACAAAGAAAACCTCAATTTAGATTATACCTTTTTAATAGGTGGAGATGCTTGCAAATCTTGCGCAAGCGAATTGTTTCCAATGTTAAATAAAGTCATCTCCTTTCCTACCCTTATCTTTATTGATAAAGATGCTCATATCAGAAGAATCCATACAGGATTTAATGGTCCAGGAACAGGAATGTATTATGATGAATTTGTTGAAAAAACAAACGCACTAATACAGCAACTAGTTTCTGAACAGAACTAATTACCTTATTATACTAAGTATAAAAGAAGTTTGAATTAGCAGCTAATTTTAGCTACTCTTCGTCCGTGTCTGCCACCTTCAAAATCAGTACTTAAAAAAGTATCAACCATTTCTAATGCCAATTCTGTGCTTACAAAACGCGCCGGAACAGCAATAATATTCGCATCATTGTGTTGCCTAGCTAATGCTGCAATTTCCGCAGTCCAACATAAAGCAGATCTAATCTCTTGATGTTTATTAACAGTCATGTTAATACCGTTTCCACTACCGCAAATAACAATACCTAATCCTTTAGCTTCGGTTACATGGTTTGCTACTTTATGTCCAAAATCAGGATAATCTACACTATCCGGACCATGTGTACCATAATCTTCTACTTCAAAACCTTTGTTAATTAAGTGAGTTTTTACGATTTCTTTTAACTCAACTCCTGCGTGATCACATCCAATAGGTATCAACATAATTTATCTTTTTTTCAAAGCTATAGTTTTATTCTATAACCCAAAAAAATCATTGTTTATAATTATTAACATCTTATTCCTTATTTTTCATACATCAATAAAATCAGCAGTTACGAACAATTGGTTTATTAACATAGTTTTTTAACCATTGTTAATAACCGACTAATAAAACAAGGATTAATTCTGAAAACTTTATTTGTTTTCTAAAATTATTATTTCAGGTAATGGAATTTTTTAATTAGCGCAAAAACTTAGCCTTTTTTTAACCACTATTTTATTGACAAAAAAATAAACAAGAAACAGAATTTTTATTCACAATTAACAATTTTACGTAATTGTTAATAACCTGTAATTTTCTTTTATTTACAAGGGTATTTAATGTTTTACACTGTTAGCATTTTATTAAAAAAAAGCATTAAATTAGAAATCCTAATAAAAAAGCGTCACTTATCAACATATGAACAGCCCTAATAATAATAAGTATTCTTTCTTTTTAAAAAGATTTATTATGAATTATATTATAATAGGGGGATTGATATTTTTCTGTTCGAGTTCGATTTTTGGGCAGGAAATAGATCCTGATGGGCGCAATGTTTTTTATTATCAAAACGGGCGAATTTCAAGCGAAGGATATTTTAAAGAAGGATTGCCAGTTGGAATTTGGAAAAGCTATTATTCTGACGGCACATTGAAATCTGCAGGAAATAAAGATAAAGGCCTTTCTGATAGTCTTTGGGTATTCTTTGATTCAGAAGGAAGAAAAAGTCATGTGTTTGATTATGTCAACGATAAAAAGAATGGTTGCGCCGTTTATTTTGACACCAGCGGGAATGTTTTAAAAGAAATGTTTTACATCAATGACGTGGCGCAGGGAGAAGTATTGGAGTATTATCCTGGTGGAGCATTAAAAAAGCAAACAAACATAGTAGACGGCAAAGAGATTGGGTTAGCATTGGAATTTAATGAGGATGGAGATGTAATTACTGAGGAGATTTATGATAATGGCTTTTTAAAAGACCGAAAAGAATTTAATCGGCTAGATAGAAATGGAAAGAAAACAGGCGTTTGGCGCGAATTTTTTCCGAATGGAACTATTAAGAGCGAAGTAGCTTATAAAGACGGTAACAAAAGTGGTTTATCAAAAACGTATAATAAAAAAGGAAAGCTCATTGATTTACAAAAAATGGAGGGTGACACCGTTGCTGGACATTCAGATGAGTTGGTAATTATTGAACTTTTTAAAGAGTTTTACGACAATGGTAAAATTAAATTAGTGGGCGGGTTAGATAATGGAATAAGAAATGGTGTTTACAGAGAATATGACCAAACAGGCGAAATTATAAATGGCTATATCTATGAAAAAGATACAGTTGTTGCTCAAGGAATAATTACCGGTAGCGGAACTTATGAAGGAGAATGGACGCATTATTATAAATCTGGAAAAGAGAAAGCTAAAGGAGCTTATGTTAACAGCAGAAAAGAAGGAAAATGGATTTATTATTATGCCAACGGCAAAAAAGAGCAAGAAGGAAATTTTAAAGAAAATAAATTAAAAGGCTCATGGACATGGTATTATCAAAATGGCCAGGTTAAAAGAAAAGAGTTTTATAATAGAAAAGAATTACTGGAAGGAACTGTTTTTGAGTATGATTCGTTAGGGAATGAATTAACCCGTGGTGATTATTATAATGGATTGAGAGAAGGAGAATGGTTTTACCATGTGGGAGATCATAAAGAGGTAGGAGAATACACCTTAGGTATGCAAACAGGAAAATGGAATCATTATTATCAAAATGGAAAATTAGCCTTTACTGGAACTTATGATGAAGGAGAACCAAAAGGAAAACATATTTACTATCATAAAAATGGCCTGAAAAAACAAGTAGGGAAGTATTTAGGAGGAGAGAAACATGGTAAGTGGAAGGCATATGACAACAAAGGTGTTTTAATACAGGAAATAGAATATAAACGCGGAGAAATATTTAAGATTGATGGTTTTAAAGTTGTACCAGTCAATGAAGAAATTTAATGGTACAGAATGATTTAAATAACAATGGGGTCAATAATGCCTTTTCATTTTCAACCCTAAAGTTGTATAATGATTCCTTTCTAGTAGGAGTTCCGGTTGTTACAGCTGTTGTAATAGCGCAACTATTATTGGATAATAACATTGAAAACCTGGTGTTGTTAGGAATTTTATTGTCAGCGCTATTCTTTTTTAGATTTACAAGAAATAACAAAACCATTATTGAACATCAAATATGTTTTCATCAGGTTTTTGTTTTAGCAACAGTAATTGTATCAATAGTTTGGTTTGTTAATAATGGAGGAACGCGAGAATTGGCGTACATGTTATTTATAGGCAGTGGTTCTTGTTATTTATATATTGAGCAAAAAACAACCTTATCCTACTTCATTGCCTATCACATATTTTTATACGTTTTAAGCTTATATTATCCTGCAATTAAATTGAATTATGTTGTTTATTCAATCATATTTTCTTCAGCTGCAATTTTTGTTAGTCGTTGGTTAAATCAACTACTAGTTAATAGTCATGAATTACAAGTTTCAGAACAAAAATTTAAGGTACTTTTTGAGCAAGGTTTATCGGCAACTTTTTTATTAAAAAATAAAGATGATAAGTTTGAAATATTTGACACAAATGAAATGTGTGAAACTGTTTTTGGAATAAAGAAAGAGAACTTAATAGAACAGCGATTTGAGAATCTTTGTGGAGAAGATGAGGAACAAAAAGAGCAACTTTGCAAAAAAATTAAAGCTTTAAAAAATCACGAGAAATTTGTTTTTACTGGGGCTTTTAGAAGAAAAAATAATGAAGAATTTATTGCTGAAACTACATTTGTTTCAGTAGTTCTTAATGATGAGAACTTTATACAAGTTTTTGTAAATGACATTACAGAAAAACGTTTGAACCAAACCAAAATATCTGAGTCCGTTCAAAGCTTTAGAAATATTGTAGACAATTCTCCGATAAGCATATTTATTTTTACTGAAAATGAATTGGTTTATAACAACTCAAGAGCCGAGCTAATATTCAACCAATATCTAGATAATTCTAAATCAAATCTATTTGGTATTTTCCCTAAAGACCAGCACTTTTTATTAAATGAACTATTAGGTGAAGAACCCAATAATTCTGGAGCTTACACGGAAATAATTTTGGGTAATGATAAGGAAGATAAAAAGTTTAGCATAAGCTTAGTGAATGTTATTTATGATGGAATTAGTTCTAAGCTTTTAATGCTTATGGATATTAGTTTGCAAAATGAATATAATATCCAAAAAATAAGGGCCGAAATAGCCGAAGAAACAAATAAAAAACTTTCTGAAGAAATCAGAAAACACAAAGAAACTCAGCTAGATTTAGTTGAGAATACCTCAAAATTAAATGCCCTTTTTGAAAGCTCAAGTAACCTTTTTATTCTGACAATTGATCGTGATTTAAACATCTCATCATTCAACAGTAGTTTTAAGGAAATGATGCGTTTTTATTTGGATGTTGAAGTTACTGTAGGAGATGATTTTTTAAATACATTTCCGATTGAAGAAACAGCTTATGGCAAATTAATTAAACGTTTCAAAAGAGCATTGCGCGGAGAATCTGTTGAAATTATAAGTCATTTTCCAACAGAAAAAGGAGAAATTTGGGTGGAGTCTTTTATTAGCCCTGTTTTGGTTGAAGGAGAAGATATTAGAGAAATTGCATTTATTGCGCACAATATTACTGAAAAGGTTGAAAATGAGCGCAAGGTTTTAGATAGTGAAGCCAACAATAAAGCAACAGTATCTGCTATTCCTGATATGCTTTTTAAAGTTAATAAAGAGGGATATTTTACAGATTATAGATTGAATGAAGAAGGTGGGGCAATGCTGAAAGAATTTGCCTACACTACAGACTTGTTAAACATGCACATTTTGGAGGTGTTTAAAAATGAAAAACAAGGCAAAATTTTCTTAAAAAACATTCAAAAAGCCTTGCGAACAGGGCAAGTTCACACACAAAACTTTATTATTCCATTTATTATTGGAAAAACATCCAAAAGAATGGTTTATGAAAACCGATATTCTCGCGTAAATGCGAATGAGGTTATTGTTATTACACGAGATGTAACAGATAAAGTTGAGTTTGAAACGCAACTGATAGAATCTGTAAAAGAAAAAGAAATTTTATTAAAAGAAGTTCACCATAGAGTAAAAAATAATTTGCAAGTTATTAGTAGCATTCTAAACCTGCAATCGTCTTATGTAGAGGATGAAAAGACATTAGAAATTATTAATGAAAGCCAGAACAGAATACGATCCATGTCGTATATTCATGAAAGTTTATATCAAACAAAAGATTTTTCTTCAATAGACTTTCATGATTATATCACCAACTTGGTTCAAAACCTGGTTCATTCTTATCAGTTATTTACTGGAAAAACGAAACTAAATTTAGACATAGATAAGGTTCAATTAATTCTAGATCAAGCCATACCTTGTGGTTTAATTTTAAATGAATTGGTTTCAAATTCGTTGAAATATGCTTATCCAGAAGGAACGGGTGGTGAAATACAAATTGAAATAAAAGAAGAGTCTGGAAAAATAAAAATTCGAGTCGAAGATTTTGGTTTAGGATTGCCCGAAGGCTTTAAAATAGAGGAAAGTGACTCATTAGGATTAGGTCTTGTTGACACTTTGGTAGATCAAATAGATGGAGAACTTATCTTAAAAACAGAGAATGGAACGAAATATTTAATTATATTTGAGAAGCAAGATTTGTAAGTTATTATGGCCAAAACAAACGTCTTAGTAGTCGAGGATGAGAGTATCGTATCAAAAGATATTCAGCACAGCTTAAAAAAGCTGGGGTATAATGTCGTTGGTGCGGCATCTACTGGTGAAAAAGCATTTGAATTGGCTTCTTCTGAATTGCCAGATATTATCCTGATGGACATTATGTTAAAAGGAAATATAAATGGTATTGAAACAGCTGAAAAGGTAAAAAGAGAATTAAACATTCCTGTTATTTATCTAACAGCTTATGCAGATGAGGCAACCTTGTCAAAAGCAAAAGTGACAGAACCATACGGTTATATTATTAAACCTTTCAAGGAAGTTGACTTGCATACGTCAATTGAAATGGCGCTTTATAAATACTCTAAAGAAAAAGAGGTTTTAAAAGAGCGCGATCTTTTTTACTCTTTGATAGAAAATAAAGATTCAAAAGATTTCATTTTTGTAAAATCTAAAAGTCGCCTCGTAAAAATTAAAACCAATGACATTTATTATGTTGAGGCTTTAAAGGATTACGTTGTCATAAATACGTTTGATAGTCGTTATACAATTCATTCTACAATGAAAGATATTGTTAACAAACTATCGGCAGATCAATTTATTCGTGTACACCGCTCGTTTATTGTTAGAATAGATAAAATTGCAGCCATTGAGTATCCAAATTTACATTTGGAAAAAGATAAAAAGACAGTGCCTATCGGAGGATCTTTTAAAGATCAATTGATGGATAAACTGAACTTAATCTAAAGGATTAATCTTCAAAACCGTATTCGCGTTTTAAATCGTAAACATCTCGAATTAATTCAGAGACTTCCTCTTTATTAGTGCCGTCATACATTCCTCTAATTCTTCCTTCAGGATCAATTAAAACAAAGTTTTCAGTGTGAATAAAGTCTGATTCTGCACCGTGGTCAAAATTAGGATCGGCTTTGTCTGGAACAGCTAAATACGACTTGCGAGCCATAATGTACAAGGCTTCTTTTGTACCAGTTAAAAACCACCATTTATCATGGTTAGCCTCAAAGCGCTCTGCATATTTATACATTACTTCAACAGTATCAACCTTTGGATTAACAGTGTGGCTTAAAATTAAAAAATTAGGATCAGTTAAAAACTCTTTATGTACCCGTTGCAGTTGTGTTGTCATTTTAGGACAAATACCGCCGCAAGTAGTAAAGAAAAAATCAGTCACAAAAATTTTACCAGTAACATTAGCCTTAGTAATGGTGTCACCAAGTTGGTTAACTAATGAAAAATCTGCAATCGAATGATCCTTTTTTTGCGATTGAATAGAACTATCAACCAACGCTGGATTTACATCATATGGACTATATACCTTAAGTCGGTTATTTTCACTGCGATTAAAAGGAGATTCTGGGTCATCCGAATAATGACGCATATTTAGAAAAACTGCAGTTCCAATTCCAAGAACGAGTATAATGATAAAAGCAATTATTGTTTTTGACATTTCCTTTAACTTTCTGCAAAGTTACGGCTTTCCGTTTATAGATAAGGCTGATTTTTGTTAGTTTCAATAAACAACTTAATCAGTTCAATGAAAAAATATTCTTAATTAAGAAAAACAACTTAAAACAGAGATTAAATGTATTTTTGTAGTTATAAACTACCTAATTATTTTAGCTATGAATAAAAAATTATTACCTATTTTCTTATTATTATCTGGAGCCACATTTGGCCAGGATTTTTTAAATGGAAGTTATGAAATGACAACCTCTACAGGTTGCGATTATAACAACGGAATTGCTGAGTTTAACTCAGTAATGGACAATGTGCAAATGTTTTCTGGTTGGGAAATTGATATTGTCGAATCGGGTTGTTATACCCCTTCTATACCTGATGGAGTTAAAGCTATTGCTTTAGCTGCAGACCCACTTGGGGTTGATGGTTCAGATGCCGTAAATATGGAGCTAGATGCTCCGTTAACTTCAGGATTAGAATATATTTTAACCTTTTGGTCTTATTCCAACCCTTCACGTCCTAACGGAGATGTAGAAATTGGATGTACAGAAGATGGTGCTGTAATGGGAGAAATTGTTGAGTCAGTTGTGACAACAACAGATACTTGGGTAGAGCATACAGTTACTTTTGTAGCACCAAATAATGCTTCTCATATTTCTGTTAGAAACGAGCAGGACGGAGCAATTCATTGGAATTTTGTAGATCATTTTAATATTGATTTAGCATGTACGCCAATTGAAATTGAAGCTTCTGAAACATCACTTTGTTTTGACGAAGAATTAGTTTTAACTGCAACTGCTGGAGGAGAAGTAACTTGGGAAGATGGTATTGTGAACGGAGAAGAGTTTATTCCTGAATCAACTGGAATTATAACCTATACAGTAATGAGTGATTCGGATGACGATTGTCCAACAACAATTGATATTGAAGTTTTTGAATTACCAGAGGTTACTGCAACAGTAGATGATGAAGTAATTTGCTTAGGAGATACAATTACTTTAACAGGTACAGGAACAGCAACAGAATATGTTTGGGATCCTGAAGACGTTGTAGATGGTGAATTTTTCACCCCTGAATCTGCAGGTTCATTAACATATACAGTAACGGGTACAGATGATAATGGATGTGAGGATGAGGATGATATTACAGTTACTGTAAATGCATTACCAGAAGTAGTTGCAGAAGTAAATGATGATGAAATTTGCTTAGGAGAAGAAGTGATTTTTACTGGAGCGGGAGCAGAAACCTATACATGGAATCCTGAAGAAGTTGAAGATGGGGCAGGTTATACACCTGATGAAACAGCAACCTATACCGTTTGGGGTACAGATGCAAATGGTTGTATAAACACTGCAACTGTTGATGTAACTGTATACCCTGTGTTAGAAATTTCTTATACAACAATAGATGAAATGTTTGGTGCAGATGGTGAGATAGACATTACTGTAACAGGAGGA
Organism: uncultured Crocinitomix sp.; assembly: GCA_937136425.1. GTDB lineage: Bacteria > Bacteroidota > Bacteroidia > Flavobacteriales_D > Crocinitomicaceae > Crocinitomix. The sequence continues at coordinate 215,410 of CAKZON010000069.1, read as the reverse complement.
AACCCTGCTTATGTATTTGATTGGGATAATGATGGTACAGGAGACTTTGATGATGATGAAGATTTAACAGGACTTGTAGCCGGAACATATATTGTAGCAGTAGAGGATGAGGCAGGATGTACAGCAGAAGAAACTATTGTACTTGCAGGACAAGTTGGAATAGAGGAGTCTAATATCCAAGCATTAGTTTATCCTAACCCAACACTTGGTGATGTAACAATTGTTTATTCAGGAACATTTAATTACAAAGTAATTGCAGTAGATGGTACACAATTAGTAAACGGAACAGCAGTTGATAGCGAAACTATTTCGTTGGAAAATTATGCAGCTGGAATTTACTATATTGAGTTAAACGTAGATGGAGAATCTAACGTATACAAGTTGGTAAAACAATAGAAAATTTAATAACAATAAAAAGCCCTGACATTCTCAATGTCAGGGCTTTTTCGTTTTGTATAGTTTCTAAAGTGCTTGAAAAAGCAATAGCTTTAAACTATTACTCTGCCGTTTCTTCTTTAGCAGTGCTCTCTAAATAAAGCTCTTCGTATTGTTCAGTTCCTAAAGGAGCTGGAGAATCAATCATAACATCTCTTCCGCTATTATTTTTAGGGAAAGCAATATAATCACGAATAGAATCAGAACCGCCCATTGTTGCAACCAATCGGTCAAAACCAAAAGCTAATCCACCATGCGGCGGTGCACCATATTCAAACGCATTCATTAAAAAGCCAAACTGTGCTTTTGCTTCTTCATCTGAAAAACCAAGTAATTCAAACATGCGTGCTTGCAATTCTTTATTATGAATTCTAATTGAACCTCCACCAAGCTCTACGCCGTTCATAGCTAAATCGTAAGCGTTTGCTCTTACTTTTCCAGGCTCTGTGTCAATTAAATCAAAATCTTCTTTCTTAGGGGATGTAAATGGGTGATGCATGGCGTGATATCTTTCACTTTCTTCGTCCCATTCCAACAATGGAAAATCTAATACCCATAATGGAGCAAAAGCATTCGGATCTCTCAACCCTAATTCTGTTCCCATATGTAAACGCAGTTCATTCATTTGTGAACGAACTTTATTCGTTTCACCAGAAAGTACTAAAATTAAATCTCCTTTTTCTGCTCCGGCGGCTGTAGCCCATTCGGCTAAAGCGTCTTGGTCAAAAAACTTATCTACTGATGATTTAAAGGTACCATCTTCATTGCATTTGCAATAAATCATTCCTAAAGCACCAATTTGTGGACGTTTTACCCAATTTACCAACGCATCTAATTGTTTTCTTGAGTAGTTTGCACATCCTTTTGCATTAATTGCAACAACCAATTCTGCATTATCAAAAACGCCAAAACCTTTACCTTGAGCTACACTATTTAAGTTAACGAACTCCATTCCAAAACGAATGTCTGGTTTGTCAGATCCGTAACGCTCCATAGCTTCTGCATAAGTCATTCTTGGAAAATCTCCATCAAACTCATGGTTACGGCATGTTTTAAATAGGTGTTTAATTAATCCTTCAAAAGTGTTTAATACATCCTCTTGTTCTACAAAAGCCATTTCGCAATCAATTTGCGTAAACTCAGGTTGTCTATCTGCTCTTAAATCTTCATCTCTAAAGCATTTTACAATTTGGTAATAACGGTCGTAACCAGATACCATTAATAATTGCTTAAATGTTTGTGGTGATTGTGGCAATGCATAAAATTGTCCCGGATTCATTCTGCTTGGCACAACAAAATCACGGGCGCCTTCAGGTGTTGATTTTATTAAATAAGGTGTTTCAACCTCCATAAAATCAACAGTGTCTAAATATTTTCGAGTTTCTAAAGAAACTTTATGTCTTAACTTTAATTTTTCCTGAACAGGGTTTCTTCGCAAATCTAAATAACGATATTTCATGCGAATTTCTTCTCCACCATCCGTTTCATCTTCAATAGTAAATGGTGGTGTAATAGAAGCGTTTAAAAGCGTTACGGCTGTTGCTTTAATTTCAATATCACCAGTTTCCATTTCAGGATTTTTTTGATAACGCTCTATCACTTCTCCCTCAACCTGAATCACAAATTCACGTCCCATACCTTTCAATTGTTCCATCACTTCGTCTGAAACAACACCTGTTTCACCAACTATTTGAACAATACCATAACGGTCTCTTAAATCAACCCATAAGATATTTCCTTTGTCTCGAATGGTTTGCACCCATCCTGCAACTGTTACTGTTGCTCCAATATTTTCTGCTCTTAATTCTCCGCAAGTATGTGATCTGTACATGAATCTAATTCTAAAATTTAGGCTGTAAAGATAGTTAATTCATCCCGCATTGTTGAATAGAATTATTTTTAAACTAGACTTCGCCTAAAAAACAAGCAATACCCTTATCTTCGTTGCAGCAAAAAACAAATTTAATGCGAATTACAATCGTAATTTTTCTAGCGTTTCTTGTAAGTTGTGGATCAGGAACAACGCATCAAAATACAATTAAAGTTGCATGTGCAGCAAATATGCTGCTGGCTATGGACTCAATCGTCATAATTTTTGAAAAAGATCACGGTATTCATTGTGATATCACTTCAGGTTCATCAGGTATGTTAACCTCGCAAATAGAAAACGGGGCGCCTTACGATATGTTTGTTTCTGCAAATATGAATTATCCTGAGACAATATATAATAATGGCAATGGAAGTGAGCCAATTATTTATGCTAAAGGACGACTTTTATTTGTTGTGAATAACCAAACCAATTACACAAAAATTGAAGAAGTTTTTCAAGATCCAAAAATTAAGAGAATTGGCATTGCAGATGACCGAACAGCTCCTTATGGAATGGCTGCGAGTGATTATTTAGATGCAATTGATAAAAAGAAGGATTTAGAAAAAATGTTGGTAACCGGAGAAAGTGTTGGACAAGTAAACCAATATTTAACAACCGGAGCTGTTGATGCTGCATTTACCAGCTATTCGTTTAAAGTGAAAAACGAAAATAAATACAGCTTTTTTGAGGTAGATTCCACCTATTTTGATCCCATTTATCAAGCAGCAATGATTTTGGACCATGGAAATAAACAAAATGCAGATGCCTGTAACCAATTGCTAAAGTTTTTCACAAGTGAAAAATGTAAAGGCATTTTAAATTATTATGGATACATTACAGAATAATGGATTATACGCCGTTTTTAGTAACGTTTAAATTAGCTTGCTTAACTACGCTAATTCTGTTTGTAATAGGAATTCCTATTGCTTATTTCATTGCGTTTTCTAAATGGAGAGGTAAGGCAATTTTAGAGAGTATTATGATGCTGCCTATTGTACTTCCACCAACTGTATTAGGCTTTTATTTCATATTTTTTTTAGGGCCAAATAGTGGGGTTGGAAAATTTTTTGATGAGCTATTTGGACATTCTTTAGCTTTTTCTTTTCAGGGTATTTTATTAGGGTCCATTATTTATTGTTTGCCGTTTATGCTAACCCCTATTATAAATGGATTCAGAAGCATTCCTAAAAACATAATTGAATCTACAAAACTGTTAAACAAATCAAGAATAAATGCCTTGTGGTATGTATTTATTCCCTTTATAAAAAGAAGTATTTTAAGCGGTGTTTTACTCACTTTTGCACATACAATAGGGGAGTTTGGTTTAGTTTTAATGATTGGAGGAAAATTTCCAGAAACGAATGTAGCTTCAGTAGCAATTTATGATGAAATGACCGCTATGAATTTTGATGTAGTGCACAGTTATGCACTTATTTTGTTAATTATCAGCTTTGTTCTCATTTTCCTATTGAATTTATTAACTAGAAAAACATCCCGATCAGACATTGCTTAAAATAGATTTACATAGAACTTTTAAAACACGCCAAAGAACGACTGAAATTAGATGTAAGGCGCAGTTTGATTTAGGAGTAACATCTGCAATTTATGGAAAATCAGGGGTTGGAAAATCTACGGTGCTAAGAATGATTGCAGGGCTAGAAAAACCAACGGACGGATTTATTCAATTTAAGGATGAATTCTGGTTTGATGAGCAATCAAAAACAAATCGCTCAGTTGCAGCACGTAATATTGGTTTTGTTTTTCAGGACTTTAATTTGTTTCCAAACATGACGGTGGAAGGAAACTTAAAGTATGCTTCCTCTTCGGGCAAAGAAATATCAAAAGAAACAAAACACCTGATGGAAGTGATGGATTTAACCAAGTTGTTTAAAAGCCGTCCGCAAGAACTATCAGGAGGGGAGAAGCAACGCGTTTCTATAGTTAGGGCATTATGTCAAAACCCAAAATTATTATTGTTAGACGAGCCTTTTTCAGCTTTAGATGATGAGGCTATAGGCGATTTAATTCGTGAAATTAAAATCATACAAAATGAAATTGGAACCACAGTACTTGTTGTCAGCCACCGAAAAGATGTAATTCTAGAAATGGCCGACTCTGTTGTGCATATTAAAAATGAGCAGGATTGTGTACAAGGGCGCCCACAAGACTTATTAACCAAAAAATTTTAGTCAAAAAAAAGAGTCAGTAAACCCGACTCTTTTCAATAACTTATATAAAGCAGTTTAGTTTTTTATAACTTGAATAATTGTGTTTTCTAAATCTGATTTTATATCAAAAAAGTACACCCCTTCTGCAAAATTCTCCATGTTTATAGTTTCTTTATTATAACCATTACCAGATAAAACAACGTTACCTTTTGCGGTTAATAAAGTATAAGAAAAACTTCCGGCAAGCTCTATATTTACATGGTTAACTGTTGGATTTGGATATGCCTTAATAAAACTATTTTCAAAAGCTGTTACTGATAACTGGCTGTTAATTATAAATGTTGCAGTATCCGCACAACCCATTGAACCTTGAACTATAATCGTATAAGTTCCGCCAGCAAGACCAGCAATGCTCGCTGGGTCATCAAAATCTCCTGTGCCGTCATTATCCCAGTCAACCGTATATGCAGGTACACCACCTGTTAATGTAATATCCACGCTTCCGTCATCACCAGCAATTTCATCAGAGGCAGTACCTGTAATTTCAATCGCATCCGCTACTTCTAAATCAACACTTCCAAAACCAACACAACCATTAATACTTGTGCCTGTTACAAAATAGGTCGTTGTTCCACCAGATGTTGTTGTATATGATTCTCCTCCTTCAATTTCTGGATCTTCCCAAACATATGTATCTGCTCCACTAACTGTAAATACAACATCTTGTCCTAAACAAGTTAAAGTTGGAGTAACAGTAGGTGTAATTTCTGGGGTTGGATGAACCGTAATCTCAATTGTTTCAGAAGTAGTACAACCAATGTCTAAAGAACCAGTTAATGTGTAAGTATGTGTTCCAACCCCAGGAGAAAAATCTAAAGGCTCCCATGAATACTCATCTGCATCACCAGCGGCAGATAAAACAATGGCTTCATCTTCGCAAAAGTTTTCATCTCCTGCACCTGGAATTACTGTTGGATATGGTAATACATCAATATCTACAGATAAAGGACAGTCGCTATCATCAACACTTGTCGCTGTATAGGTAAATGTTCCAGCCTCTGCAGGAGTGAAAGGAACTCCATCAAAAACGCCCCCGTCCCAAATAATTGGTGCTCCACTTTCAGCTGTTGCATCTAGGGTAATTTCATCTCCTAAACAAATTGAATAGCCTGACACATCTAGTTCCATTGGTGTGCAATCTTGTGCAAAAGAGGTATTAATACTAATGCCGCAAAAGAGTAAAGTAAATAGGCTAAAACGTGTTTTCATAATAATAGGATTTTGAATTACTAAGTTAAGAAACATTTAATTGCGATAATATTTTGCTTCTGAAAAACGATAAGAGGTTATTTCTGAACGACTGAATATATTCTCTCCACAAAAATTTAAAGGCACAAAAAAAGGGGCTTGATAATTCAAGCCCCTTCTTACAATATTACTTAAGAATTACTTTTTCACTACTTTAACAGTAGTTGAAGCATTCTCGTTTTTAACATTTACAAAGTAAACACCGTCAGCAAATTCATTCATGTCGATTACTTCATTGTCAGTAGCAGAACCAGCAATTAAAATATCACCGTTAATTGCAACTAATTCATAGTTGAAAGTTCCTGCAAATGCAACATTTACAAATTCTGTAGTTGGGTTAGGGTAAACAGCAACGTTAGCAGCATTTAAATCCTCAATTCCAACTTGGCTGTTAAGGTCAACTGTAAGTGTAGCTTCACAACCAGCAGATCCAACAACAACAACAGTGTAAATTCCACCAGCTAATCCAGTTAAATCTTCGTCGTCACCAAACTCACCAGTTCCGTCATTATCCCAATCAAAATCATAACTTGGTGCTCCACCAGTTACAGCAATGTTGATTTCTCCGTCGTCTCCAACAGTTTCAATAACAACAGATTCTAAAGAAATAGTGATATTGTCTACAACCTCTACATCAACAGATGCAGTGTTTTCACAACCGTACTCATCCCATCCTGTAACAGTATAAGTAGTTGTTCCAATAGACTCTGGCGTATATGCCATACCGTCCATTACTCCATTATCCCAATTGTATGACTCACCGCCACCGCCGTTCAATACGACAGAACTACCAGTACAAATTACATCTTCGTCAGCAGTTGCAGTAATAGTTGGTAAATCATGTACTTCAACAGTTACTTCGTCTGTAGTTTCTTCTCCAGCACAACCTCCTGTAGTAGAAGTACCAACAAGTGTGAAAGTATATGTTCCAACACCAGGCATTAAATCTAATTCTTCTCCGTCATTCCACTCATAAACGTCAGCTCCACCTGCGGCAGAAAGAGTAATCATTTCATTTACACAGAAATCTAAATCTCCGGCACCTGCAATTACAATTGGAGGTCCGTACACTTCAATAACAATTGCATCTTCTTCAGCAAATACACAATCACCTTCATCATCACTAGAAGGGATATAAGTATAAGTACCAGGAGCTCCTGGATCGAAAGCAACACCATCAGTGATACCACCAGTCCAAGTGATTTCTCCTAATCCTTCTCCGTCAATTGTTACCATTTCTCCTTCACATGTTTCGTAATCAGAAACAGTTATAACAATATCAGAACAACTTGGTAAAAGTTCAACATTGAATTCAACAGCACTTCCCCAAGTGAATGAACCACACGGATCTAATGGTAAAGAACCACTTTCCCATTGTGTAACACGCATTCGTGTTTCTCCAGCAACGGCATCATCAGGAACTGTAAAACTATAGCTTGAAAGTCCAGTTGAACCATAACCTGTTTCTTCAGCAACTACTTCGTCAGGATCATAAGTCCCACTTCCGTCAAAATCAATCCATGCACTTCCTGCCCAACTATAACTTCCACCACAGGTACCCCATGATAAATCTAATGTATAATCTCCAGAGATGGTTAAATCAGCCATTTCACCAGTTGCGTCTTCAATACCCGTAACTCCAGGACACCCAGAATAACTGATTGAAGAAGATTCACCGACTAAACTTGCTCCTTCGAGGTTCGAGTCAAATGAACTACTTGGCCCTCCGCCACAATACTGCGCATTTACTGCGGCTGTAGAAAAGGCCGCAACTGCGAATAAAAGTAATTTTTTTTTCATAATAAATAGTAATTGGTTAATGCATGTATAAACAGTCTTTTAAATCGATTTATACATGCGTTTCAAGCTAGCAATTTATAAATATTCAATAACATAAACAGGTGAATTAGCTAATTTCTTTCGTTAAATTTAAATCAATTTTTATAAACACTTGATTTATAGCTTGTTATAAAACACCTAGAATTGAACTTTTTTAAGACTATTTACCTAAAATTTATACCAATTCTTCTAGGTTTAATGACCTACCAAAAATAAAAACACGTAGAACTTTTAAAGAAAGGTATCTGACTAGGTGTGATTTAGTACCTTTTTAAGTAATGAAATTGACTTCTTGATATTGGGATATTACAGCATAAATTATAGAGTGAACGATTTATAATATATTTGCTGTTCTATAATGTGTTTATTATGAAAATTTTAATCCCTGCTTCCATTTTTTTATTCGCTTTTATAGTGGCGTGTGGAGATGGAAAAGAACCTGTTAATGATACTGTTGAAAACAGTGTAGAAACAATTGCTACAAGCGGTTTTGAAGCTGTTCCGTCTGAAACTTCTGGTATTGAATTTGCCAATGTTTTTCAAGAGACGGAGGAGTTAAATTATTACAATTTCGAGTATATATACAACGGAGGTGGAGTTGCTGTTGGAGATATAAATAATGACGGATTGCAAGATCTTTTTTTTACAGGAAATGCAACCTCAGATAAGTTGTATTTGAATAAAGGAGATTTGGTTTTTGAGGATATCACAAAATCAGCATTTCAAGATGATTTATCAACCGGTTGGCATACAGGTGTAACCATGGTGGATATTAACAGTGATGGTTGGTTGGATATTTATGTTTGCAGATCGGGAGGAGATGTTGATAGAAATGAATTTAGAAACTTACTATTTGTAAATAATCAAAACAATACGTTTACAGAAAAGGGAGCAGAATATGGTGTTGATGTTGATAAAAGAACGACTAGCGCCGCGTTTTTTGATTATGATAATGACGGTGATTTAGATCTTTATGTACTAAACCACCCAGAACAGCAAGAAAAACGAGAGTTCAATAACCAAGAGGTTATTCAAATGAAAAGAAGTGGGGCAGACATGGACGTTTTATTGGAGAATCAAGATGGTAAATATGTGGATGTATCTGAAAAAGCTGGAATTAAAGCACACATGTTTGGTCTTGGTCTTGCTATAAGTGATTTGGACGGAGATGGATACCAAGATATTTATGTTTCAAATGACTTTGTTGATCCAGATTTGCTTTATATGAATAATGGTGATGGAACTTTTTCTGAAGAAATTCGGGAAAGAACGCACCATGTTTCTAATTTTTCAATGGGGAATGATGTTGCAGATTTTAATAATGATGGCTTTGTGGACATCATGACACTTGACATGGCGAGTGAAGATCATGTGCGCTCTAAAAAGAATATGGGGGCTATGAGCACGGACAAATTTTGGAATATTGTTGACATAGGTTTTCACTTGCAATACATGTTTAATAGTTTGCAATTAAACAATGGTAACGGAACTTTTTCTGATGTGGCGCAAGTTGCAGGTGTAGCTAAAACTGATTGGAGTTGGGCGCCTCTTTTTGCAGATTTTGACAATGACGGAAATAAAGATTTGTTTATTACTAATGGTTACCGAAGAGAGTTAAGAGACAATGATTATAATGCTGAGTATAATTACAAAAAGGCAACGGGTGAAATTGAAAACTTTCAGGATGGATTAGACCTAGTTCCCACAACAAAAATTGAAAACTATATCTACCAAAATCAAGGAGATCTTAATTTTTCAAAAGTAACTGCTGATTGGGGAATGGATACTCCAATTAATTCAAATGGAGCAGCTTATGCAGACCTTGATAATGACGGTGATTTAGATTTGGTGCTTAATAATATGGATGATAAAGCATCTCTCTTTGAAAATAAATTGAGCGGTGAGTCTACCAATTATATACGGATAAAGGTAGGTGGTTATGGGAATAATCAGCAGGGAATAGGTACTAAAGTTAAAATCTATACAGATAATGGTATTCAATTTCAAGAGTTACATGTTGCACGTGGTTATATTTCTTCTGTTGAATCTACTTTACATTTTGGGTTAGGTGCTGCTGAAAAAATTAATAAAGTTGAGGTTGAGTGGTTGGATGGGACCACAATAACCATGAATAATGTAGCCTTAAATAGTACGCTTGAAATAGCACATTCTCAAGGAAATAAATCTCCGTTAACTAAAACTGTAACCACTCCTTTGTTTACAGATATTACAGACTCAATTTTAAAGTTTCAGCACAAAGAAATTACGGCAGATGATTTTGATTTTGAGGTACTATTGCCAAATAAACTCTCACAATCAGGTCCGTTTATTGCTGAAGGAGATATTAATGGAGATGGTTTAGAGGACATTTATATTACAGGTCCGTATGATGGAACAGGGAAAATGTTTATTCAAACGGCTCAAGGGTTTCAATCGGTTTCTGGTCCTTGGTTGAAAGAAAAAAAACGTGAAGAAATGGACGCACTTTTTTTAGATGTGGACGGAGATGCAGATTTGGACTTATATGTTGTTTGTGGTGGAAATGAATTTTTTCATGACTCACCATTTTTGCAAGATCAACTATATATTAATGATGGTAAAGGAAAATTCACAAATGAATCTGACCGCTTACCAGAAATGATTATTGCAGGTCAGTCAGTTGCAGAGGGAGATTTTGATGGAGACGGTGATTTAGACCTTTACATTGGTGGACGACAAATACCTGGTTACTATCCATTTATTCCTAAAAGTTATTTATTAGAAAATGATAATGGAACGTTTAAAAATGTGACTCAAAACTCACCAAATATTGCTTCACCAGGGTTAGTGACAGACGCCATTTTTGATGATTTTGATGGGGATGATGATTTAGACTTAATAGTAGTAGGAGAGTGGATGCCTGTTGTGTTTTTTGAAAATGAGAATAATGTCTTTAAAAATGTAACAGCTCAATATAACCCTGAAATGGAAGTAGGTTGGTTTTATTCAATAGAAAAAGGAGACTTTAATGCTGATGGAAAGATGGATTATATTGTTGGAAACTTAGGAGAGAATAATAAATTTCATCCAACAAAGGAAGCACCATTAGAGATATACTGCCATGATTTTGATGGAAATGGAACAAATGATATTGTATTGGGTGAATACCAAAACAACATTTGTTATCCGGTAAGAGGAAAACAATGCTCAACAGAGCAAATGCCGTTTATTTCGCAAAAATATGCAACATATGGTGATTATTCAACAGCTGCATTAAGTAGTATTTATGGCGAAAGCGAACTAAAAAAAGCCTTGCACTTTTCAGCGACTAACTTTAGTTCGCAAGTTTATATGAGCCAAGGAAACAGCTTTGATATTAAGAGGTTGCCAGCGTATTGCCAATTGAGTCCTATCAATAAAACCATTGTTGATGATTTTAATAATGATGGAAATTTAGATGCTTTAATTGTTGGTAATAACTTTGGTGTTGAGGTTGAAACAACACGATATGATGGTGGAAGAGGTTGCTTATTATTAGGTGATGGAAAAGGAGGTTTTGAACAATTAAGCCCAACAGAATCTGGATTTTTTGAAAATAATGACTGTAAAGATATGGCACAAATAAACTTTAAAGGAAAGTCATTAATTATCACCGTATCAAACCAAGCAAAGGCTAAAACTTTTTTGGTTAAAGGTTAAGCTAAGATTGAATTAATTAAAGGTAAATACACCAGTTTTATTATGATTGAGGTTTATACAGATGCTTATTTTATGAAGGAGGCTTTGAAAGAAGCCGAGTTAGCATTCGCCGAAAATGAGGTTCCTGTTGGAGCCGTAATTGTTTTAGATAAAACAATCATTGCACGGGCGCATAATTTAACGGAGCGTTTAACAGATGTTACCGCACATGCAGAAATGCAGGCAATAACTGCTGCTAGTGAATATATAGGCGCAAAGTATTTGAAAAAATGTACACTTTATGTAACGCTAGAGCCTTGTGCTATGTGTGCTGGAGCTTTGGCTTGGACTCAAATTGATAAGATTGTTTTTGGGGCAAGTGATGATCGAAAAAAATACTTGGATGAAAATATTTATCATCCTAAAACCAAGATTGAAAGAGGATTAATGCAAGAAGAGGCCGCGGAACTTATGAAAACTTTCTTTGCTAAAAAACGCAGCTAAAACAGCACACATAAAACAAACTTTCTCAAATTGCGTATATTTGTAACGTGTTTAGCCTAAAACATATCGCAGCATACTTTTTGCTATTGGTTTATAGCGTGTCTTTTGGACACCAAATTATTCCACATCATCACCATGAAAATTCTGAGAATCATAGTCACCATTTGGAGGGGGCGCATGACCATTGTGTTACTGAAGAAGAGACACATAATCATGTAGCGCACGAAGATCATTTTGATGAAGGGTTAATTGATTATTTAGGATGCGTTTTAGGAAGTCATGAACACAATTCTGCTACCGAGTATGAGTTTATAGAAGGAGATCAAAAAAATCGTGAAAACACAACGAATTCTGATCAATTTATCGCCGTACTTACTACAAATAGCAACCTCAATATTGAGCGTTTAAATTTGCAGTTTCAAGGAGATTATCAGCCAAGTAGCAATAATGATCCTTTGTCCGAAAATAGGGCAAAAAGGGGTCCTCCTCAGGCCTAAGTTAGGTCCTTACATTTTTCTTGTAGACGGTTCCTTGAGTTCGATTCATGTCTGAATTGACTTAAAAATCAATGAATTTTAAATTAGTTGAGGCGATTATGCCTTCAGCTATAATGAAAGAACAATGTTAAATAGAGTCATTCATTTTAGTATTAAAAACAAGTTTGTAATAGGCTTGTTTACCTTAGGCTTGGTAGTTTGGGGATTTTATTCCGCATCTAAATTACCAATTGATGCTTTACCTGATATAACAAACAATCAGGTTCAAATAATTACCACATCACCAACATTAGCCACACAAGAGGTAGAAAAATTTATTACGTACCCAATTGAAAGAGAAGTAAAATCTATTCCAGATATAGTAGAACTAAGATCAGTGAGCCGTTTTGGCTTGAGTTTGATCACCGTTGTGTTTGAGGAAGGTGTAGATATTTATTGGGCAAGAAATCAAATTACAGAGCGGCTGCAAGCCGCCGAGGAAAACATACCGCCAAGTTTAGGAAAACCGGAATTGGCTCCAGTAAGCACAGGTTTGGGCGAAATTTATCAATATGTCGTTTGTGCTGAAAAAGGTTATGAAGATACCTATAGCGAAATGGAACTTAGAACAATTCAGGATTGGATTATAGTTCCACAACTGTTAGGTACACCAGGGGTTGCTGAGGTTAATACATTAGGAGGAAGGCTTAAAGAATATGAGGTGGCTGTTGATCCAGATAAGCTTAAAAGTATGTCGGTTACCATGGCTGAAATTTTTGAAGCTTTAGAGGTGAATAATGAAAATACTGGAGGAGCCTATATTGATAAAAAACCAAATGCTTATTACATCCGTGGGGTAGGCATGGTTAACGAATTAGACGAGATTAAAAAAATCGTTGTGAAGGTTGAAAATGGCTTACCTATTCTGATTAGAGATGTTGCCAATGTACAATACGGCAGTGCTATTCGTTATGGCGCAACCACTAAAGATGGTAAAGGAGAAGTTGTAAGCGGAATGGTAATGATGCTTAAAGGTGAGAATAGTGCTGAGGTTGTTAAAAGTGTAAAAGAAAAGGTGGAGGTCATAAAAGAAACGTTACCAGAAGGTGTTTCTATTGAGCCGTTTTTAGATCGATCTAAATTGGTCGACAACGCTATTAGTACTGTTCAAAAAAACTTGATTGAAGGAGCCTTAATTGTTATTTTCATATTAGTGCTTTTAATTGGAAATTGGCGGGCGGGCTTAATTGTGGCTTCAGTAATTCCACTGGCACTATTGTTTGCCATTTCTTTAATGAACCTGTTCGGTGTGAGTGGAAACCTCATGAGTTTAGGTGCAATTGATTTTGGATTGATTGTGGATGGAGCTGTAATTATTGTTGAAGCAATTATTCATACTTTGAATAAAAGAACTGGTAGCAAAACTTTATCTGCAGATGAAATGGATGATGCGGTTTATGGTGCTTCTTCTAAAATAAGAACCTCAGCAGCTTTTGGTGAGATTATTATCTTAATTGTTTATTTACCAATTTTAGTTTTGGTAGGGATTGAAGGAAAAATGTTTGGACCAATGGCACAAACAGTTTCTTTTGCCATTTTAGGAGCCTTTATTTTATCGTTGACATATGTACCAATGATGAGTGCTTTGTTTTTAAGTAAAAAAGTAAAACATAAAGTCACTATTTCTGATAAAATCATTCAATTTTTAAATCATTATTATCAAAAACTACTGGATTTTGCATTTAGAATAAAAGCGGGAGTTATTGCTGTATCACTCATTTTATTTATTGGAGCCTTGGCTTTGTTTAGCAGTTTGGGTGGCGAGTTTATTCCAACCTTAGAGGAGGGTGATATTGCAACGCATGTTATTATTCCGCCGGGTAGTTCATTAGAGCAGGAAATTCAAACAACCACCAAAGCCGAGCAATTAATTATGGCCAATTTTCCAGAAGTAGAGCAAGTGGTTTCTAAAATTGGTAGTGCCGAAGTTCCAACCGATCCAATGCCTATGGAGGTGGCTGACGTAATGGTGATTCTAAAACCAAAAAGCGAATGGACATCTGCAGACTCTAAAGAGGAGCTAATGCATAAAATGGAGGATGTTTTGGCTGATTTACCAGGTGTTACAACAGAGTTTTCGCAACCTATTCAAATGCGTTTTAATGAGTTAATGACAGGAGTAAGAAGTGATGTAGGAATTAAAGTTTTTGGAGAGGATATTGACTTGTTGGTTGGTTTTGGAGAAGAGATTGTGAGTATTATTCAAGGAGTAGAAGGAGTAACAGATGCACGTGCTGAAACGGTAGCAGGTTTACCACAAATTTCAGTCAACTATGATAAAGATAAATTGGCACTTTATGGATTAAATGTGGGTGATTTAAATCAACTGGTTCGTATGGGGTTTGCTGGAGAAAAAGCTGGGGTTGTTTATGAAGGAGAAAAACGATTTGACCTTGTTGTTCGATTGGCTGAGGAAGATCGACAGGACATAGATGATTTGAAAAACATGTATGTAACACTGCCTTCAGGTAGTCAAATTCCTTTAGCACAAGTTGCAGATATAAAAATGGAGCGTGGCCCTGCACAAATTAGTCGTGAACAAGGTAAGCGCCGAATAATAATAGGTTTTAATGTAAGAGATAGAGATGTGCAATCTGTAGTAAAAGAAATACAAGATAAACTGCAGGCAAGTTTAGATTTACCGGTTGGTTATTATGTTGAATATGCTGGTCAGTTTGAGAACTTAGTAGAAGCGAATAAACGTTTGTCCATTGCAGTTCCAATTGCATTGGCTTTCATTTTTGCATTATTGTATTTCACCTTTAAAAACGTGTCGCAAGCCTTGCTCATTTTTACCGCAATTCCGCTTGCCGCAATTGGTGGTGTAGTAGCTTTATGGATGAGGGATATGCCTTTTAGCATTTCGGCAGGTGTTGGTTTTATTGCACTTTTTGGTGTAGCAGTGCTTAATGGTATTGTATTAATCGGATATTTTAATCAGTTAAAAGCAGAGGGAATGACGGATATTGTTGCCCGAATTAAAGAAGGAACAAAAGTGCGATTGCGCCCAGTTATTATGACAGCTGCAGTAGCTTCATTAGGATTTTTGCCAATGGCTATGAGTAATTCAGCTGGGGCAGAGGTTCAAAAACCACTAGCAACAGTTGTAATAGGTGGGCTTTTAACAGCAACTTTTTTAACTCTAGTAGTACTTCCAATTTTGTACTACTATTTGGAAAAAGGATTCAAGTTTAAATCGAATGGTGCTAAAACAATAGCGGCAATTTTAATTGGTTTTATCTCAATTAATAGCATGGCACAGGAGCAGGTTAATACATTGAGTCAAGCAATAGAATTGGGTTTAACAAATAATCAACAAATAAAAATTGCTACCCTAAAAGTACAGCGTCAAACTGAGTTAAAAGGCACCGCTTATGATATGCCCAAAACAAATTTATCAGCATCTTATGGTCAAATAAACACCGCAAGTTTTGATCAAAGCTATAGTATTTCTCAGCAGTTTAATCCGGCTCTTTTTGTTGCGAAAAAGAAATATCTTAATGCAGGAATTGCGCTAAGTAAAACGGAAGAATTAATGGCGCAGCAAGAATTGCGTTACCAAATTCAAATGGCTTGGAATGAATGGGCTTATCATAATAGTTTAAGTAAATTATTGTGGTCGCAGGACAGTGTATTGCAAATTTTTTCAGAAAAAGCGGCAAAAAGATATGCTGCTGGAGATGCTAATGTTATTGAAAAAACAACGGCTGATTTGAAAGCACTAGAGTCGAACTATGAATGGTTGGACAATAAGTTAAAGCAAGAAATTTCATCCAATGAATTAGTGGTTTTATTAAATCCGCAAGATTTGAGTTTAACTGGATCAGTGCTTGAAAAAGAATTGTTGACAGGAGATACTAACAAGGTTAATTTGTCTAATAACCCAACTTTGCAATTCGCAAACCAAGAGGTGGATAGAGCTAAAAACTGGGAGAATGTGAAAAGTGCATATAATTTTCCTGATATAACAATTGGCTATTTTATTCAGTCTATTAAAGGGGAGCAAATAGTGGATGGTGCACCTGTTGTTTATGATGGTACACCGCGTTTTCAAGGAGTTAATGTTGGGTTAAGTATTCCGCTATTTTTTGGATCAAATAAAGCGGAAAGAGCGGCTGCAAAAACAGATATTTTAATTGAAGAGCAAGAGGCAGATTATGTTTTAAAACAATTAGAAAATCAACTTTTAAGAGCAACAAGAGAATTAATGTTGCAAAACATGCAAGTGAATTTTTATGCAAAGGCGCTTGAAAATGCTCAATTACTGATTGAAAAATCAACCTTGGGTTATGCGAATGGAGATATTGATTATTTACAATATGCGCAAGCAATTACATCATCATTTAATACCCAGAAAAAATATTTAAGTGCTGTTAAAGCATATAACGAAAGTGTTTATAGAGTTAAATATTTAGTTAACTCATTGTAAAAGTTTAAGAAAATGAAAAATCAAAAATATATAATTGGGGTTGTAATTGGAATGGCCTTAATGGTAGTTGCATATTTTACCTATGACTATTTTTCTGGAGGAGAAACGGTTGAGGTAGTATCGGAAAATGAGGCACATGAAGATGAACATAATCATCACGGGCATGGTAAAACAGTTGAGCTTAATAACTCACAATACACCAATGCGGAGATTGAGTTGGGCTGGTTTGAGAAAAAGAACATGAGTGAAGTTGTTAACGCAAATGGATATACCAAATTGCCGCCACAAAACCAGGCAGATGTTTCTGTTTTTACAACAGGACTAGTTAAAACAATTAAAGTAATTGAAGGGCAAGAAGTAAAAAAAGGAGCTGTATTGGCTTATGTAGAAAGTCCTGAATTTACTATTTTACAACAAGACTATTTAGTCTCAAAAAGTAATTTAGAGTTTTTAAAATTAGAGTACGACCGACAAACAACACTGAGTACAGAAAATGTAAACGCTAAAAAAGTGTTGGAAAAAACTAAGGCAGATTTGGATGCTGAGCAGGCGCGCTTCAACTCCTTAAAAAAGCAGTTAGCTGTTTATAAAATAAATGGAGATGGAGGACCTGTGTCTACAATTCCAATAGTTGCACCAATTGCTGGACATATCACTGAAATATATGTGAATATAGGTTCATCTGTTGAAGTTGGAAAACCACTATTTTCAATTGTAGACAATTCTGAAATGCATGTAGATTTATTGGTTTATGAGCAAGATTTGCCAAAGGTTAAAGAAGGGCAAACTGTTCATTTTGTGTTAACCAATCAGTCTAATAAAGAGATTGAAGGAACCATTTTTAATGTGGGTAAATCATTTGAAAATGAAACAAAAACAGTTGCGGTACATGCACATATTAAAGATAAAGATGCTGCATTAATACCAGGAATGTACGTTAACGCATTAATTGATATAGGATCAAATGAGGTGAAAACTTTACCAGAAGGAGCAATTGTTCAGGCCGAGGGAAGATCATTTATTTTCCTTTATGAAAAAGAAAATGATGAAGATGAGCATGGAGTAGATGACGGTCATAACCATGGGCCTAAAAAGACGACTTTTTCTAGATTAGAGGTTAAGACAGGACCGACTCAACTGGGATATACACAAGTAACACCACTTGAAAAAATTCATAAAGGAGATAAGATTGTATTGAGCGGAGCATACTATTTGCAAAGTCATCTGCAAAAAAGTGAAAGTGGGGGAGAGCACTCACATTAAGCTGGATTAATACAATTTAAAAAGAAGGAAAACTATGTGACGTTTTGTGGTAAGGATGAGGTGAGACAAATTTTAATGAAATCTCAAGCCCTCCACGGTAATTTGTGGCTGCGCTTAATGGTGATATATTAATGTCATATCCGATTCCTAAACCACAAGTAGCGTAATTAAAATATATCGTTGGAACAATTGCATCTGATAAAAAACGGTAGTAGCCCCCGAAAGAAACATCAAATTTGGCAACATACTCTGTGTAATGACTTTTTTCTGTAATAAGGTATTTGAACATTGTTCCTATTACAAGTTCTTGTTCTTTTGATTTGCGCTGGAATAAAAAAGAAGGTTCTACTGCCCAAGAAGAATTATTGATTCCGAAAGAACCTCTGCCATGAAGGACATATCGCTGATAATATCGTGATTGCTGAGGCCCAACAAAACTTAAATTAGGCTTGTTTAAATGATGAACCGCCAAACCAATTTGCATGAACTTGGAATCGTATGAACTTACTGTACCATTTCCCATTTGGTAGGTCCATAAAATTCCAGCCCCAGCGTCAAATGACATAAATGGTTGAAAAGAAATATTTTCACCGCTCGATAATGAACCGTTATAACCGGCTCCGTCATATTGATTGTCCCATTGTGCTTCTAATAAACTTATACTGTGTTGTACAACACCAATTTTTAAGCCAAAACTTAAGTAATGATTCGTATTAACTTTTTGATGATATGCCGTATGTAAATCACCTTGAAACCTCTTAAAATGAAGACTTCCTGCTTTGTCAGTTAGTAATGACCCTCCAACTCCAATGTATTTATTTTTCCAGTTGTCTCCTTTTATTTTACCATCAATTGCAAATGCATACGTAGTGTATGGGTTACCAATATTTGCCCATTGATTTTTATAATGTGCTGAAACCCGAAGGTCTGATGAAAAAGCTCCAGCCATTGCAGGTGATTGTAGTAATGGAGTTTTACTTAATTGACTAAAATGTACATCTTGACCATGAACAATTGTGACTGAGATGAACGAAAGAATTATTATTAAAGATTTCATAAGCGCTATTTTGTAAGTGTTACGTCTCCAGTTAAATTAAATGTCTCACCGTTTTGATAAGTTCCATTTACTAGGTAAACAAAAACGTCATTGTTAACAGGTTTTCCACGGAAGTATCCATCCCAACCAATTTCTTGATTTGTTGATTGAAATACTTTTTGTCCCCAACGATTATAGATCGTAAGTGTCATTTCTGTAATACCCGATCCTCTAATATAAAAACCGTCATTTTCGCCATCATTGTTAGGACTAAAAACGGTTGGTATATAAATATGGTAACTGCAGTCTGCACCAAAATCAGTGACTTGAACAACTGTTGAATTTTCGCCACATTCGTTAGAAACAGTGTAGGTATAGAGCCCTAATTCGTCTTGATTTGGGCTATAAAAATTTGTTCCTGAGTATAAAACTGGTGTCCAAGTTCCACCTTCAGTAGGGCTTCCCTCAATGGAATCAAAAAGATTAATTGGGGTGTCATTTGGACAAATAGTTAGAATGGCAGACTCTCCAGCATTTGGTAAATCATTAGTACTAACAATAACTGTTGAACTTGAGCTTCCACAAACATTTGAAACGGTATAGGTATAGACACCAGGCGTGTCTATTGAAGGGTTAAACTCTTCTCCAGCGGTTAATTCAGGAGACCAAAGGCCTCCTGAATCAAACTCGCCTTCAATCGAACTGGTTAGGGTATATGGTTCGGCATTCGTGCAAATACTTAAGGTTCCGTTTTCTCCTGCAAGTGGCAAGGATATAATGTCAATGATTATTTCCGCAGATGTTGATCCGCAAGAGTTGGTAACGTTATATTGATATAATAATTCAGTGTCTGTTGTTGGGTCAAATAAATCAGATCCAGAAGTTAATGCAGGTTCCCAAATACCCCCTAATTCTGGACTACCGCCTAATGAGTCAATCAAGTTGAAAGGGTCCTCATCTGAGCACATGGATATGGTTGCATCTAAACCTGCATTAGGCAAGGGGTTAAGTGTTATTATTACTTCTGAAACAGCTGTTCCGCAAGCTGTTTCTAAGGTATAGGTGTAGGTATCTGCAAGGTCAATTGTTGGATCAAATTCACCAGTTCCTGAAGCAAGCTCAGGGGTCCATATACCACCTATATCAGGTGTTCCTCCTAGTAAATCGAAGAGGTTAATTGGTTCATCAGCTGGACATATTGAAGTTTCATTATCAGTTCCGGCATTGGGAGATTCAGTTAAAACTGTAGTAACAATTGAATTTGCAGTACCGCAAACATTAGTTAGGCTGTAAGTGTACTCTCCAAATACATCAACTGCAGGATTAAATAAATCAGTTCCTGAATCCATAATTGGCGACCATACTCCTCCCATTTCTGGTCCTCCTGTGAGTTCACTAAAAAGATTAATGGGGTCATCCTCAATGCAGAGTAGTACATCTCCGTCATCTCCAGTATTAGGCAACCCATCCACAACAGTTGTTACAACTTCGCTTGAAGCAGAACCGCAAGCATTGCTTAAGGTATATGTATAAGTTCCATCTGAGTCAACATCAGGATTAAAGAACCCTGTTCCTGAATCCATTACGGGCGACCATTCTCCACCAAAATCTGGTGTACCAGTTAGTTCAAGAAATAAATCAGCAGGGTCATCTGTAATGCAGGTTGTTAAACTACCGCTAGTTCCAGCGTTTGGAATGCTAACTTCAATTGTTATGGTAACAGTAGCTGTATTTGTGCCACAAGCATTGGTGAGCGAATAGGTATACTCACCTGCAGGATCAACTACTGGGTCAAAGGTTGATGTTCCAGAGGTTAAAGAAGGAGTCCATATCCCCCCTGGTTCTGGGGTTCCGCCCAATTGAGTAGTTAAGTCAAAAGAATCGTCAGTACCGCATATAGTTATCGTGCTGTCAGCACCCGCATTAGGAATTGCATCATCAATTGCAACAATAATTTCTGAACTCGATTCTCCACAAACGCTGGTTAGTGTGTATGTGTAAGTGCCTGCTAGGTCTGCTGCAGGATCAAATTCCCCTGTGCCTGAAATTAACGCAGGGCTCCAATCTCCGCCAGCATCTGGTGTCCCAGTTAATTCTAAAAACAAATCTACAGGATCATCAGCAGCACAATACAAAACACTTCCGCCAACACCAGGATCTGCCCCATCTCCCATAAAAACAACTACAGTATCTGTTTGACTTTGACACACTCCACCTCCAGTTATTTCAACAACATAAATTGTTTCAACTAACGGATTAAAAGTTTGACTGGCACCTATAGCATCTGTTACGACCCCATCTAGCGAGTGCCAAGTGTATTCTGCTAATAAAGGGCCTGTTGCGGTTAAGTCAACATCACTTCCTGGACAAACGGTTTGATCTGCGCCTGCATCTAACACAGCAATCCCATCTCCATCTTCAACATTAATGATATAATCACAGTTAGCACCTGCAAATCCATCAACCATAATGTAATAAACCTCTCCAATTGTCATTCCTGTTCCATCCACTGTAAATGTTCCAGAGTTTTCACCATCTGTCATGTCACAATCAGAAAAACGAACCCAATCGGACCCGTCATATTGAAGAATACCAACTTGTATTCCGTCTAATCCACAACCCGATACCGTAAAATCTAACGAAACGGAAGTTGCTGTTGCTTCAAATCGTAACCATGAGTTGTTTTGAATTGTACCTAAAAAAGCCTGTGCTGACGGACAGCTGCCACCAGTACCAATCATGTTGTTAGGAAGATCTTCGTGATAATATGCACTGGTGTTTCCACAATATCCATCAAAATTGCAAATGTAGGGTGCTTGTAATGCAATATCAGCAGCTACAGGGTTGTCACTGCAAGATTCCGGTGGAGCAGGGCATGAAATTTCTGCAGCCCAACCATCATTTGTTCCAGCTCCGTCAGAAATAAAACGGAAAGTAACACAAGTTGAAAATGTAGATAACATGAACTCACTAAAACCAGGATCATCTGTGTTATCAATTTTCATGATTAGGTCTCCTGTCACGTCCATACCGTCATACATATAAAGGGTATCTCCAGTTCCAAGTGCATCAAAAAAACCAGTAACATCAAAGTCAAAGGTTAAGAATTCACTGCTGCCAGAACAAAAAGTAACCGTATAGTCTTCATCATTTAAATAATCACCTGTAATACTTGGATCTGAATCAGTAAATGTTCCAGAACATGTATATATAGTGTTACCGTCTTCTACATCCATTTCATACGTTTGCGCTTTTCCGATATTTGCGGTTAAGAGAAAAAGTGTCGTTAGAAAAATCAAATTTTTTATTGTAAGAATTGCTTGCATAAAACCTGTTTCAATTGTTCGAAAACACAATTTACCGCGTGTTTAAAGACCTTGAAAATTTTTGTGGTAGAATGCCTATAAAAGCCTTGAATTGCTAGGGTATGGGGCGAAAGTATGGGGTTTTGTGGCGAAAAGCTAGTTATGGATTAAGCTTTTTTTACAGTTTTGAAATTTTATCAAGATCAAAATGACGCGATACTGGAAATTCATTTTGAAGGTGTTCCATTACAACTTTCTTTTGTTGAGATTTTCCAATTACTACCTTTAAATAATTCTTATTAATGATCACTGATCGGTGTATTTTTTCAAATCCAATTTCATTTTCAAGCTGTAAACCAATATTTTTTAATGTTGCTCTCAGCATTTTTTTCTTGATTTTATTTTCATCTAAATAATTGATGTTAACATAATTATCATTTGCTTCAATAACAACAATATTTTCTGGTAGTACAGATAAGGAATCAAGTTGATTTGTTCCTTTTAAATGGAGTAATTCTTTGGTTTTGTTTGCTACATTTTGGTGTTCACTTTGATTGGCTTTTTCTGAAAAAATTAACTCGAAAAAAACAGGAACGATTGAGGCTGCCGCTGCCATTATTAAGACCTCATATAAATTAACAGTGCTTGCGGTTGAATACAAAAAATAAAGAGAAATAAAAAAAACAACTGGGATGGAAAAGAGTCTTGCAAAAATTAAGTTTATTCTTTGAAGGAAAAAATAAATTGCAAAAATCAAGAAAAAGACAATTGTTGCTGCCAAAACGGCATTTATTAAGTTTCCTTCAGCAACACCTCTGTAGTTTCTGAAAGGGTTAATCAATAATATGAACAGCAAAAAATAAAGCGCAAATATGATTGCCAGTTTTAAAGGACGATATTTAACAAACCACTTATTCATGCGTATTTTTACCCACTCGGCGAATAATTAAGGCAATTAAAACTAAAAATACGCTGAATAATATGAAGATAAGCAAATCATTCGCCATTTCTTTTTTCTCAGTCAAGCTTTGTTTATTATGTTTTAATTGTGCAATTTCTTTTTCCTTAATAGAGAAATTATAAAGGTAGCTGAGTTCTTCTATTTTTTGATTAGCAATAACATTAAGCATATTCGTATTAAGCGAGTCATGCGTGTTTTTATAATCATATGCTTTTTTATAATGCATAAGTTCGTAGTGGTTTTTTGCTAAACCGTCGCATGAGGCAATCCACATTTCTAAAAAGTCATTTTTTCGATCATAGTTTTGAATCATTTGGAAATAATGATTAGAAGAATCAAGACTGTTTTCAAGCGCATAAATTTCGCCAAGCGCATTTGTGATATTAAATTTAATCTCAACAAAAGAACTTGAATCAATCATGGCAAGAGAGGTTAACATTTGCTTTTTTGCCGTTGCTAAATTCTCTCTTTTCAATTCGACTAATGCTAGTCCGTAGTTTCCATAAATTATTCCTTCTAAATTAGATTCTTGCTCTTCAATTAGCATAGATTTTGTAAAATAGAGATTCGCTAATAATGTACTATCCTGCTCCAGATATGTTTCTGCCAAGTTGTAATAGCGGATGGATGATTGAAGCGGATTGTTTAAAGGCTCTTCAATTTTAATGGATGCTTTAAAATACTTAACCGCTAATGGATAGTTTTTTTGAGCTTTGAAAATTACACCAATATTATTTAGGCATACAGAAATTCGTCCTTTGTCATTGGATTGCACGGCATTTTGTAGCGCATTGATATAGTTGTTTGTCGCTAAGTCATAAAAACCTTTGTTTTTATATACAATTCCTTTAATTGTAAATGCGTTGATTCGTTGTTCGAATAAAGCCTGATTATTTGCTAAAACACTGTCAGCATAATGTAGTGCAGAATCAGGAGAAGTAACGATACAGGAATATGCTTTATTTAGAAAGTGGTCTGACGTTGTATTATCTTGCGCATAAATTACGCTGAACCAGAGGAATAATAACAAAGACAAAACAATTTTTCTCACAGATAGCAATTTGATTATTGTCAATTACAGTATAATTCGTGAAAAGAGCAAGTTTTAGACTAGAAAAGGGGTAAATTTAATTTTTTGAAAAGCATTATTATGGAAGAGATTAAAGGGACAGATATTTATTTGTTGGATCAAATCATTAAAGGAAGGTTTTTACCAGAACATAAAATTTTGGATGCAGGCTGTGGCCGCGGAAGAAACATGCGCTGGTTTGCTAATAACAACTATAACGTACAAGGCTGCGATACAAATGAAGAAATGCTACAAGAGTCTCCACCTTACACAGGATTGCCTGAAACCTGCTTTAAGGTGGCTGCAGTTGAAAATATGCCTTATGCGAATGATGAATTTGACCATGTAATTTGTAATGCAGTGCTACATTTTGCTGAATCTCCAAAGCATTTTTTAGCAATGATGAAGGAAATGCACCGAGTGCTTAAACCCGGTGGTATTTTATTTATTCGTATGACCTCAAAATTTGGCTTGCCAGAGAATTATACGGAGGTAGGAAATGGACGCTTTTTACAGCAAGACGGTTACGAACGTTTTTTGTTGACTAAGGATTTATTAGATCAAGTAAAAACAACAATTGGGTTTGAGCAGCTAGAGCCTGTTAAATCTGTTTTGGTTGAAGAATTACGTTCAATGACAACGCTTGTTTTAACTAAAGTTGGGTAACAAGTATTTTTTGATTAATTTGCATCATAACAAACTTATGAGGCTGATAATCATATTACTTATTGTAACGGGAGGTGCTATTTTAAGCTGTCGAAAAGATCCAAATATTATTGTAGAACCTCCAGTTATTACTGAACCATTTACGGTTAAGCATTTGGAGGGCAACTATACGGGTGTTGAAAATTATCAATACGAAAAATGGCATTATTCTGGACCGCTTACAGAATCGCACTGGAGCACTTGGAATTATTCTAGTAATGATACGGTTAGGCCTGCGTTAGCAATTATTGAAAACACAATCGATAATGTTTTAAATATTAGTGCAGAAGATGTGGACTTTTGGTATCCTAATTTTGAGGAAGACTTTGTTTTAGATAGCACATTAATTTACAGCGAAAGTGATTTTAATGTTGCCTTTACTGGATCCATGAGTGACTCTTTAATTATAGATGTGACAGTAGTACATTTTGATAGAGATCAAGATATGATTAGCTATACAGAATCAAGTACTTATAATTTATTTACGTTGCAATATAAATTAAGGAAAGATTAACTTTTCATTTTTTGCTCCACCCAAAGTCTTAGCGTTTCTTTATCCTCTGGTGTTAACTTATTCTTTTTTCCTTTAGGCATTTTACCCTTAATAAAAACTTCTTTATTGATATCTGCCACAAAGTAGTCCATGGTTTTAGTGGTGAAATAGTAGGCAGGTTTCTTTTTGCTGTGGCACTCATTACAGTTGTTTTCTAAAACTGTAAGCGCAGCTATTTTCAAACTATCTGCAGAAGGTTGATAAACGGTATAAGACGAATCAAAGTTCTTTTGAGTAAAAGAAAATAGCATCAATAAAATACAAAAAGAGAAGATAAAAAATCGCATGTAGTTAAAGGTACAAAAGAAATGCCACTTTAATTTTTGACATAAATATATGCGTTTAATGAGGTTGCAATAATTAGCCAAACAAAATAGGGTAGTACTAGCAATGCTTTGCCCTTTAATTCTAAAATTCCGTAAAAAAGAAAACCGCCCACTAAAACTGTTAACGATACGATTATAATGAGCGCCATTAAGACTGCCTGGTATTTAAAAAAGACGGGGTTCCATGCAAAGTTCAAAATCCATTGAAGAGCGAATAAACCAATTAATAAGCTTTTATTAGAACTATTTTGGTAAGCATAGGCCATGTAAATGGCAAAGCAAATCATGATTGTGGTCCAAGCCGCACCAAAAACCCAACCTGGTGGTGTCCATGGAGCAATGTTTAGGTTAGTATACCAGCTAGATTGTGTTCCTGTACCAGTAAATAAACCGCCCAATGCTAATCCAACAAAGTTGATTACCAAAAATAAAATAATGCGTGCGGCCATAAGGTTGATTTACCTTAAAAACAATTGCATTAAGTAATTGTTCAAGATAGCTTTAAAATGGCACAGAAAAACAGGCTGCATTTAATTAATACAACCAAAATAAAACGATAGGGAAATTGCTTTTATTGCTTAGCAGCCTTCGCCGTAAGTAACAATTTTGATGCTAAAATCTTCGCCGTAGTCAACCCATTTGATTTTGAAATCTTCACCATAGGTTACTTCTTTCCATTCTCCTTGGTCATCTTCACCGTAATCTACCCACTTCACTTTTACGTCCTCACCATAATCTACTTTCTTAACCTTATAGTCTTCACCATAGGTTACAATTTTGATTTTTCCGTAAACTTCACAAGCAGTATTTCCGGTTGATTTTACATCTGATTCGTTTGTCTCCGATTGGAAACTTGTTAAACCTATAATTCCTAAAGCAAGAATTGTAGCTCCAATTAGAAGTTGTTTTTTCATAGGGGTACTAGTTTTTTTGGTTTTATAAAGCTATCAAAAAAATTGAACAAGGACTAGCATTTTGAGAAATAGTGACTTAGTTCAATAAATAACAGCTCATATCTATTACATATAACTGTTTATTTTCCCCTACGGTTGCCAGGTATGCAACTTAATTTTAAGACTGTCTTTTTACAATAAGTATTTTTTACTTGCTAATAAACTGTGCGGTTTACCATTCGTGTTATGGAGTCGTTTTGTAATGAAACACCATTTGACGAACTGTAATTTTGCAAAAGTGCTGTATAATTAATTTGTTCTGCATTTAACATTTCGTCAGAATAGGTAGGCGTTTTATCTGGCTTGGGTGGAGCAGATACTTGTGCCAGGTTTTCTGAATTGTGAGGTTGAACTTTATTGGAAACGGGTTTTTCCTGAAAAGGTTTTAAATCTCGAAATTCTGTAATTATTTTTTCAATATAAACAGTATCAATAGAAGAGACATCTGCAACGTGATTCTTTTCTACAGATTGTCCAAAAATGCCAGAATAATTGAATAAAGTAAACAATAAAGCGCAAGCTGCCACTGCTGCCCAAGTAGGAACTTTATGTGTAAATATTGCAAAAACACCAGTTTTTTTACGTTGTTGCAAAGCCGTGCTAGCAGCAATAGCAATAGAAGGATTAGCGCGCAAGTTTGAGGCATCATCTGCCATAATTAATTGTGCCATAACAATTGTTTCTCGCTGTTCATTATACGCTTCCTCTGATATTTCAGAAAGCACAAAGTTGCGCTCATTCATTGTTAAGTCTTCAAAGTCTTTTTGATCCAATAAATCGCTTAAATCGTGTTTCATAACTTTAATGTTGATAGTGAACTAATTTTTTTGAGAGTGCCTTTGTAGCACTATGTAATCGTGACTTTACCGTTCCTAATGGGCAATTAGCCACAAGGGCAATTTCATTTAACGAAAGCCCTTCATGATAACGAAGAATAAAAACTTCTTTATAAACCGGTGGTAGTTCGTTAAGGCGTTGTTTCAACTCTGTTTTAAAAGCTGCGTTATCAATTGAGTTGGTATTGTCAGTGGCAGATATTTCTGCAATTTGGTCAATATTTACCGCGGCTTTATTTTTTTGACGATAAGAGTTTTTACACTGATTGGCAGCAACGGTAAAAACCCATGTTTTAAAGTTTTTTCCTAAATCAAACTTCCAAGGGTCGTTGACTATTTTAAGAAAAAGGTCTTGCAAAAAATCTTGTGCTTTTGCCTCGTCTTGCCCTAGCATGCGATACATAAAATGCAATAATCGATTACTGTATCGTGCATACAATTCATTAAACGCAGCCTCTTTCCCCTTTTGAATAAAGGACATTAACTCTTCGTCTGTATGGTTTTTATAGTTCTTCATAAAAAAATGGAAAGGAGCTAGACTAATCTAGACCCTTTCCTTATTCTCAGGCTTACTTACTTACAAAAGAGAATAAAATCAGCATTTAGCAAATTTGGTGTTGACAGTTTCTTCATGTGAAGTGCCTGCCGCAATGGTTTGAATAATTTTTTTAATCTGTTCTTGTTTTCTTGTGTCTTGTATTGTTACATAATGATCGTAAAGAATAAAAAGGCCAGGCAGGTATGATAAGTTGTGGCGTTTTACTTGCTCAGGAAAGCGCTCATTAGAAGTGCTAAAGGTTAAATGATCGAGTAAAAATTTGTTTTCAAAATTGTTAATGACATCTGAAGTATTATTAAATGGCTCTTCTGAATAACGCAGTGCTAAACCAACATTATACATTTTATCATTAAGTTCAGGTTGTGATGCACTGTAATTACCATAAGCAAAATAAAGAGGGTTTTTACCTTGATTTTCTATTATATAATTCACAACCTGTGCTTGATCTTTCATTTCTTGATTAGGTGTTGGAATATGTGCCTTTTTAAATTGATGAGCACGATATTGTGATGATCCATAAGCACAGAAAATGTTGATAACTGTAACGTCTCGTCTAATTCCTCTCCCGTATTGTAAAGCCAATGCTGGATAAGTGTCATTATCTCCTGCAGATAATAAGGTTGCATTAGGTGCAGTTGAATTAAGCATATTATATGTAAGGGCTAAAAGGTTGGGCGAAAATTCTCCTGATTGTAACCACTTTTTACTTAATTCTTCCATTTTATTGGTGTCACCATTAATCATATAAAGGTTCATTAAGTCAGGATAAACATCTGTTCGGTTAGGGTCAATTGAATAAGCTTTTTCTGCCCAACTTCCAATTTCTTTTACACCTTCAGGGTCCTCAGACCAAATGTTTGAATGCCATGATTTGATGTGATAATAATCGTATGTTTTTGGAATTGCTTTTTCCATTTTAGAAACAACTTCATCCATTGTTCCGTACCATTTGTTGCGGTCTGTTGTATCAGGCGACATTATTTTTGCCATTCGCGCTGCTGTATACATGTTTTCCCAAGCGGCACCATCTTTTTTATTTTTTTTGACTTCTTTTTCCCAAAGTCCATACTGTTCAACATACCATTCAAAAGGTTTATAAATTACAACAATTGAATGAACTTTTTCGGGTTGTGCGGTTTGAGCAAAACTTGTATTGAATAAAAGAGAGAATAATAGGATACTTGTCGTTAGCAATAATTTCATTGTTCTAAGATTTGATTTTCCGTAATACACAAGATCATCAATAAAGTTCGCATGAAAATGTTAAAAAAAGTAAAAATGGTTATTTAGAGGATGAAAACAATAAACCTCTATTTATCGAAACAAGGTTGTATTTCCTTTAAGGATACTGTGTTTTCCGTCAACTGTAGTGCAATGTAGCACCCATGTATAAACCCCAGGGTTTTCTTTTTGATTTAAAAAAGTACCATCCCATCCAATATTTTGATCAGTAGTTTCAAAGATGAGTTCTCCATAACGATTGTAAATTGAGAATTGGATAGCTTCAAGCCCATTGCCTTTAACATAAAGAACGTCATTGTTTCCGTCGTTATTAGGTGAAAAAGCAGTCGGAACTCCAACACTAACAGTAAAGTTAACCATCACCATAACAGAATCACTTCCTTTACATCCATTAGAATCTATCAGTTCAACAATATAAGTTTGTGTTTGATTTGGAGCAACGTTAGTTATTGAGCAATCAAAACATTCTACCTCGCCATACGGAGTCCATGTAAAATCACCCAAAGAAATACTGGTTGCAACAAGATCAAGACTGGCCCCAAACTCTATAATCGTATCATTATTTGCTTTAACTAATGGGGTTGCAAGTACAATTAATTCTTTGTTGATAGTTGCTGTTGCTCCTTCTATACTGGTTGAGGTTAAGGTAATGTTATAAACACCTGGATTAATTGCACAAATAGTTGGGTTTTGTATGTTAGATGTGTTGGGCTCAAATGCTGATCCAAAATTCCAATCCCATTCAACAACCTCTCCTATTGTTGCATCTTGAATTGAAATACAATCGTTTAAACAAACCAATTCTGGCAGAGTAAATTCTGCAAAAATAGGATCGCAATCTATGACATTAATAATAATAGATGAGCTGGCCTGGCAACCGTTTTCATCTGTTCCAATAACTGTATAAGTAGTAACTCCAACGGGAGGTTCAAAAGCAACTCCATCTGTAATATCTAAATCCCAAGAAAAACTTGAAGCACCAATCCCAGTAAGTGTTATGAGATCTCCCTCGCAAACTTCCTCATCATCTGCAGTTGCAATAACAGTTGGTGTATCAAAAACTGTTATTGAAACAAAATCACTGCTGGTACAACCAGAAATGGCATCTTCACCTTCTACAACATAAGTAAAAATTCCTGGACTTAAAGGAGTATAAGGTTCGCCGTTAATTATGCCAGAATCCCAAGTATAAGCATCTGCACCTTCACCTGTAAATACAATGGTTTCTCCTAAACAAATTGTTGAATTGTCTACCAAACCATTTACTGTTGGGGGTTCATGAACTGTTATTTCAACCACCTCAGTTGTTTCGCAAACACCCTTTGTAATGGTTAGTGCAACTTCAGATTCGCCTAACTCAGGAAAATATGGATATCCAATTATAATTTCAGCAGGATCCCATTCATATGTTCCACCGTCTGCATCTACCCAAAAAATAATAGAATCCCCTTCACATAGCTCTGTGTCTTCTACCAAAATTTCAAAATCCGGATATTCATAGACAATAATTTCAACGACTCCAATACAGTCTCCTTCAAAATCGCTTGTTGCAGTGTATATATGTGTACCTGCAGGTGGTGCAAATGATTCATCATTAATTATTCCGCCATCCCAGCTAATTTCTCCATCATTTAAAGATAAGGCAGACAAGGTTACTTCATCACCTAAACAAATTTCACTGGCAGAAACAAGAGTTTCCAAAGTATCACAAGCAAAGATGATACTGTCCATTGAAACATTCCATTGATGACTTACTGGGATTTCATACCCAAAAGACATTAACATGGATGAAGATGTTGCGCTAAATGTGATTGTTTGCGAAGTCCACCCAAAATCTAAACCACCAGTAAAAGGAAAAAGGTAATTTTCATCACCTAAACCCACCTTAAGAGTACCACCTGTCCACCCGCCATCCGCATAAATAGATAATTCCGACATAGAAAAACTAAGCGTATATTCAACCCCAACGATCAAATCTGTAAGGTAAGTTCCGCTTTTCTCACTACTATAACCAGTAACCCAAACAGAGTCACCGTTTGGAGGAGTATCAATGGGATAATACCAATCTGTTAATCCCCACCAACCATTAACATTGGATACATCTGGTGTTGCAGACAAACTAAACCAACCAATTGGGTTCTCTCCGTAACCTGCGGGAGTGGAATTGGTATTGTACAACGTTTGGCTATTACCAGTAGGAGCAAACAATAGAAATACCGATAATAATAAGGCAATATGTAGTATTCGTAAATGCACTTATAAAAAGGTTGTTTTAGGTCTTTAATAAGGAACGATTAAACTTTTAAATTATTGTGAATGAGGTTAGTTATAAAGGTAGTAATAAAAACCCCGCAAACCAGTAGGGAGGAGTGCGGGGTTTCATTAAAAAAAGAAAGATTAACTACTTAAGAACTAATCTTTTTGTAAGTACTGTACCTTCTGTATTCAAAATTACATTGTAAATACCTTTAGATAAAGCAGTGTTTCCTAATTCAAGGTTTTGCTCGTTCATGCCAAGGTTTGAATTATAAACGGTAGAATAAACTTGATTTCCAAGCATATCAAATACAGTAACCTGCATAGGATTGCTAGTAGTAGAATAATAAGACAGGGTTATGTTTTCGTTAGCAGAACCTGGGTTAGGATAGATTGAAACATCTTGTAAAATCAAATCGTTTTCATTAGTTGAAAGCAAGCCCGACACGTTAAAATCGTCAATGAAGAAATTATTCATAAAGTCAGTGGCTGTAAATTCAATTTTAAAGCGAACATTGCTAGTCTCAGTTCCTGGAGGTAAGTTAATTGTTACATTTTGCCAATCGTCAGCAGCAGTAGGTGCAAAACCATTTTCTTGATGTCCAGAGCAAACCATATCATTTGCGTTTATATTGTCTAATAAGGTCCAACTAGATTCACAATCTTTCCAGTAAGAAATGCGTAATTCCAAATCTTGAGGGCTGAAAATACCAGCATTTGTAGTGGCAAAAATGTAGCTAAAACTTAAAACAGATTCAGAAGTATTAGAAAGATTAAATGAAGGAGAGATTAAAATATCTTTAGTACCTCCAATACGCCAATAGTAACTTGGATAAAGAATTGGATCAGGATCAGCTCTGAAATATTCTAACCCAATACATTGGTTACCTGAACGCCCTGCATAATCAACTAAACTCCATTCAACATCATTATTTTCTGGGTTGAAAGCATACCAACCGTCTGTTTCAAAGTTATCATTTTCAAAATTTTCAGCATGTGGACCTTCGTATTTCCAATAGTCGCCAAGAATATGAGTATAGCTTGATTTTGTTGTTGTTTCAGATCCTGCAGCATTTGTTACCGTCAACTGCACATCATAAATACCTGGTGTATCATATATTACAGTTGGTGATGCTTCGCTTGAATAAGTTGGAGTTCCGCCTGGAAAATACCAACTGTATTCATCAACCCCTGCGCGTGTAACAGAAGGAAAGTATTTAATTTCTGATCCTGGGCAAGCAATATCACCATTGATATAAAAATCGGGCAGAGGTGTGCATAAAACAGGTTCATCAATTAACCCGGCGTTGGTTAAGTTTTCATCTGTATGTAAGTTATTTCTGCCCGAAAGTGGCGTTTCTAAAGTTAATGTCATAACATCTGTTTGCCCATGTGTATACATGCGCGAGCAATAGGAATATTCCATATAGTTTTGAATATTTTCAGCTATTCCGTCATTACAATCATCTGTGTCAACTAAAACGCATGAAGTGTGGCCAGCAGTTATTGGAGTGTCTTCAATACCATCATTTCCGCAAGCAACTCCGGGATTATTGTTACTTCCCCAAACATGTGGTAAACTTAACCAATGTCCAATTTCATGCGTAAGTGCGCGCGAATTGTAGGTTGAACCTGTTCCAATACTTCCGATATACTCATTTAAAATGATAATTCCGTCTGCAAAAAATAATGCACCCGAAACGGCAGAAGGATAATAGGCATATCCAGCAACACCGCTCTCCATTGAATTAACAATCCACACATTTAAATAACGTGTGCGAGGCCATTGATTTAGTTTCGAAAAGTCGTCTCCAATATTTGTCTCGTGCGAGTATATATGTTCAATTCCATTGGTGCAATTTCCAAAAGGATCCTTATTCGCTAAACGAAATTCAATTTTTGTATCTGATGCTAAATCTTGAAATTCATCCATAATCTCAACAGTGTCAGCATTTAATTTTCTGAAATCACGATTTAAAATGGCCATTTGATCCAGAATTTGAGCATCAGAAATGTTCTCATCACCATTTTCATGAATGACATGAAATACTACTGGAATAATGTAGTTTTCAGAACGATCACCCCCTCTGATTTCTCGATAGTTCTTACTGCGCTCAAGCAGTTCTTTTTGATCATTTTCAAGCCCTGGATATGCTTCATAAATGGCGGGTAGTTTTTTATGTAAACCGCAGCCTACAGGGTCACCCTCCTGAGCGAATAATTGTGGTGCAAAAAGCATCACAAGAAAAAATGTCACAAATAATTCATAAATATTTTTCATACGTAAACGATTTTAAGTTAAATTGTATATATACAAGTTAGGGCGATAGTACATGCAGATTCGAACATTCAATAAATGTGAGCTACCATTCAATCAATAATTATGCGTTTTAGGTCTTGTTAGATGCTTGATATCAGTAGGGTGTATATAAATAAGCGTTTCAGAAACAGTTTGTATTATACATGTCTAAAGGCATTTATTTAATAACAATCAAATAAATGTTAGATGAAATAAAAGCATTAATTTCAGCGAAAAGAATAGTAGATGAGAAAAACAGCACCAGGTTGGGGAAAAGCCATTGGAATAATTATGATTTGCTTAGGTGGATTAGGGATTTTTTATCAAATCTATAAATTGATAATGCCTATGTTCTTTAATTCTTTTCCAATAGCAATGAATAATTTGTCGCATCTGGATAATAACCCATATAATGACGTTGTTATTAATGAGTTTAGCAATTTGTTTGGTTTTACACAACTACAAGTAACAATGTTGGTTGTATTCGGAATTTTGGGACTAGTACTAACTATTTTTTACATAATGGGCGGTGTTAAACTATTGAGTGTGGCACCTGCAAATTACAATTTTGCAAAATTTGCTTTGATAGCATTTGTAGTGTTAAACGCTCTTGCCTGTGTTTTCTTTTTTACCACGCGCGGCGGTATGTTTATGACCGCAATTATGATGTATTCACTTATTGGACTTGTGTTTGATATTACGCTTTTAATAATACTCTTGTCAAGCAATAAGGCTGATTATGGTATCGGAAGTGATGAGCAAATGCAAGTTTATTCTGTCGATAGGGAAAATGAAGAAATTCTTTAGTGGCGTTTGCAAACACTACTATTTATTGTAATAAACTAATCATTCAATTGTTTAATTTTATCTGCAACTGTGCCTTTTTCACCAAGGCGCACAATCCCTAAAATTAGCCTTATAATTACGTTTTTCGGAAAAACAATTTTGGCATTATTGGCTACTTTAACATCACGATCTGTAATGATTTTCGTCAACTGATCTGGCGGAGCATTAAAAACCTCTTGTGCAAATTTCCAAGCACCATCACGGGCTAACTTCATGCTAAAATCAATTAAAAAGTCATCAACAGATCCAGTCCACTTCAATATTTTTTTGAGGGTTGGCCAAATTGCTGAGAGGTCCTTTTCTACGCCAGCCACCAAGTCGGACAGAATTTCGTTGATTTTATCAAAGTCACCCTTAAGATCATTAAGATTTTTACCCTTTGAAATTTCCGCGGCGGCAATACCAAGGTCTAAATTAATATGTGCGTTAATGCCAATTAACAAATGTTGTAGCACAATGGGCCAATATTTTTTGCTCTTGTCAAAAGCAACAATCCATGACTTAGTGACCTTAGCATTGTTTTGATAAGCAAAATAAGCATCCAAATAGCGCGAAGCAAAAACAACGTCTAGTCTTTCCATTCGCGGTCCATCATCAAAGTAATTATTGGCAATCCCTTCCTTTACTTTAACGGTTACTTTTTTATAGAGCGCCGCAAAATATCCAAGCGGATTATTGTCTTTTTCTGAATTAGCAATAATGATGTCTAATTGATGAATAACATCATCAATGGTTTTAATGGGAGGCATATTCATACTTGTTTTGGGTGTTAGGTTTGAGGTAAAGTTAATCAATCTGTTTTCAAAAATCTAAAAAACAGTTTGTTAAAGCTTATTTTGGGGGTTGTCATTGCTTGACACTTTCGTGCAAAAGCAATTGTCTAGAATAAACTTTAATAATTCCTTCTTCTGTATTTGTTTTTGTTAACCTTCAATTCAAAGACATTGTCAGTAATTGATATTGAGCTAATAGGACTGTCCGTAACCTTATAAATGGTTTTATTATCCAATTGTTTTTTGGCATATTCTTTTTCTGAAATTGCGTCTTCAACTATCCTTTTGAGAGGAAGAGTTTTGTTAAAATGAAATATTCGTTCAAATACATAGCTAAACCCAATTAGATCGGGTTTTTCATAATCTTTATAAAGCGAAATTTCTTTATGTATGAAGTGCTTTCCATCAATTACCTTTTTTAATGATATGCTTTGAAAGCATTCCTTTTGACATGACTGTTGCCCAATAATCTCTTGGAAAATTATCTCGATAAGAATAAATGATTAACCAAATTACCTCCTCAATGGATGCATTCTCTACATAATTTCGAAATTTTATGTACTCATCATCCCATTTTTCATCAAACGGATGTTTAGCATCCAAAACGATTCCCTTTTTATCTTCCCACAAAAAGCCGAAGTTTATATCTTCTCTATTCATAGCTTACTTTTCTTCAAAATAGGAGTGTTTTAGTTCTTAATAATATGGTTTCCAATATGCAGGGTTGGTTACAAAATTAAACTGTTTCTTGCTAATTCTAATAGGTGGAAGTTCTACTATCTTACTTATTAAATAAATAAATAAGAATCAATATTAACAGGAATACTTTCATTTTCATTCAACTTCAG
The DNA here is from genome assembly GCA_937136425.1 of uncultured Crocinitomix sp. Taxonomy (GTDB): domain Bacteria; phylum Bacteroidota; class Bacteroidia; order Flavobacteriales_D; family Crocinitomicaceae; genus Crocinitomix. The sequence continues at coordinate 178,834 of CAKZON010000069.1, read as the reverse complement.
CCATACAGGATGAGTATCATTTGAAGGATCTAATTCTAACATGTTGCGTTCATCTGCTCTAATTATTCTTTCTATCCCTTCATATAGTTTTTTGCCTGCACAGAAACATGATTCACCTAATAAATAGACAAACTCATTTTCATCAACAACAATTTCGTAAGCTTCGGGCATATAAACTCCAATAGGGAATAGTTTTTTTGATAAAAATTTGCCATATCCCTCTGCTAAACCCTCTGTTAACGAAATATCAAAAATGATTTTATTTACTTCTCTAGAAATTACTCCCTCTGAATGAAATTTTTTTATTTCTAATCCGCCGTATCTCAGCATAAAAGATTTTATCTTCTCAGGAAAACCTTGCGTAAAGTTAGATTGTCTAGCTGCTCCACCACTCAATTGGCGACCATTCAATTTTATGTATTCAACTATTTCATTCGTGAATTCCATCACATAAACCCTTTATTTTATCCATTTTTTGTCAATATAATTCCATTCTAGTGTGTAGGTATAACCTTATCTATTCTTGCAACAAATCAGTCACCATTAAGGTTGGGGTATTAGGCATTTCATTTTAGAATCTTCCTTCCCATTTGTCCGGATTAATTATAAGAACAAAAGCTTTTGAACTCAGGCGTATTTCTAAAATTGGTGAATCTGAAAATGAATAAATTGTTGTACTGTCCATTACAGATTTTTGGTATTCAACATCTTCTAATTCGGCTTCAATTTCAGGTGCAATATTGGGCTGGGGCGTATTAAAGACGATTTCCATTTTTTTTAAATAGTCAAAGTCTCCTTTCTCGTCATCTTCAATTTCGTACATATATGTTATCATATATTCAATATCATCACGGTACATTTGTTTACCAGACATATATAAGTCGTTTTCAGTAATTGCAAATGGAGGTTCAAGTCGTTCTTCACGTATCGACATTTTACTCAAAGAGGTTTCCCATCTTAAAGGGTTGCAATATTTCTCTTTGTATGCCATAACTAGCAAACGAATTATTATACTAAGCTTTTCTGAATTCAAAAATTCAGAAAACTTTATTTTGTCATTCCAGAAGGTTTCGTTCATGGGGTCGCTTCCATCCAAAAAGTATTTTTGTTGGTAGTATAAAAAATCAAGTTTCATTGTAATAGCGTTTTATTAAAATTGTCAAATTTCCTCATGATTTCTCTTTTTATTAAACTTTGTCTAAATATACTTAACCCACATTGCTGGATTCGTAATTAAGGTTAACGAATTGCCTTCAACACAAATACTTTGAATAGGGGTATTTTCTACTTCGTAATTCACAATTCCTTCGTTAACGCTTTTCTCATATTTTAATCCTTCAAGTGCTTGTTCAATGGGAATTGTAGAAATTGTGTAGTTAAACTCTAGCAAAAGCTCTTTTTCAAATGACTTTTCTTCTTCAAATCCATCTGCTAAAGTTTCCATTTCAACATGATAACTAATCTTATGATAAACTAAATCCATTCTATAGAATTCAGAAGTACTTTCAGTGCTATCTATTTTACCTTTACTATATATTTTTGCTGCAAAGCATGTACAAAACCGCATATAATAAGGAAAGTTTTCTTTGAAAATAGAGACAATGAGGTAAATAAAATCATTTGTCGAGCACACTTCAATAAAATCAGAAGCAACCTGTTCTTCCTTATAATACTTATTCTGCCAATTAGCTAGCTCAGAGCCCTCGCCTAAAAAGGAATGATCTCTAATTAACGGCTCTGGATATAGAAATTTTAGATCTAATGTTTCTTTTGTGATGTTCATAAAATGCCTTTATTGAAAAAATGGCGCATGTTGAGTGCGCCATTTAATTCTAAGGTTTCAGCCACAAATTTGACCAATTATAATGTTATAAATCAATAGGTTCGATACCTGTAAGTTTGGCAACTTCGTTGTAGTATTTTTTAGGAGCTATCCAGCCTTCAAGTAACAATTCTCTATCCTCACCATATTCTCTAAAAACAACAGAGGTTGCCCCCCACATAAGTGATTCTCTTTTTAAAGATCCATTTTCATAATATTCAACTTCCCACCCCATGGTTTGACCGTCTACATGTTCAGCCTCAAACATTATATTGCCATTATCCCAATAATCATAAATTACAAAGCCAGTGTAAGGCTTACCTTCATAGTTGTACTCTTCGCCGTAGTATTTTCCTGGGCCTAAACATTCGAGATCTTTATAGTATTGGCGCAATAATTCAGGCCGTTTTAATTCGTTTTGCATAAGTTTTGTTTTTTACGGGATTATTTTTTCAATGAATGGAACTCTAAAACTGATAAAATGGCAATCTAAACAACGGATCATAACATTTCCAGGTACTATAGCTTTATTAAAACCAATCATTTCTGTAAAAATTCTTGCATCTAAATTTACACCAATGCTTTCCAATTTCCAAAGCATTTCATTGATTGATAAAATTTCGGCATGTACCCCGGGAATTCCACCGGTTTGATTTAAACTGTAATTATCACTGTGTTTTATTCCACCTTGAGCTCTTTTTAGATATTTTTTTATTCTCGCCTCTAGTAGTGGATGCATTTCATTATCTATGAAACCAACTTTTTTAAGATGTCGATAAAAATCTTTTATATCAGCTAATTCAAATGCACCGCGTGAAAGATTGTTCGTTTCAAGATACGCTTCAATCAGTCTTTTTGGATAGTTGGTATGATGAAATATTTTGGTCGTATACTTTCTACAAGTAATTCCAGCAACTAACACTCGTTCACGAAGTTTATTACCAGAAATAACTTTTCCCGTTTCTGGATCAATCATTTTTTTGAGTTTTCCCACTTCTCGGTCAACTACAGAAACAAGTTTTTGACCACGCCGACCAAACATTGCTTTTATTATATTCTTCGAGGGCATTCCCATTTTAACATAATCATACCCCTTTTTATAGAATTGCTCGAGTGAAAATTCTTCGATTTCTTTGAATACGATTTTTTCGTTTTTCACAACACGACTGAGAAAGGCCTTTAAATCATTGAGAGACTCTGCTGTATAAATGATAGTGTCCCAATAAATCAGGTGAAACTTCTCCCCTATTTGGTCAGAAACTTTGGCTCCCAAAGCTTTAACTTCTTGAAGCATTAATATTCCTTCAGCTCTTAGAACGGTTAATTTATGTGCAATATCAGTTGCAAAAGTGGAGTAATTATAAATAACCTTAAATTGGCCGGCTACCAAAAAATTGTTAAACTTTTGAGATTGGAATATGGCAAATTCTAACATATTACCAAGGCGTAATTGTGCCGCTTTACTTAAAGCTCTTGTAAATGCTTTTGCTCCATTGACTAATAAATTACCGAGCATAGGCGCCACAGTTACAAAACTGCCAACAGTGTAAATTTCATCCCAAATTTCTAGAAACTTACGCCCCCATTCCGTCTTTCGCAATTCACTTTCGAATGCCTGTATTGTAATATCTCCTAAAGCCAAACCTAAATCAATCCAAGCTAAAGTTGTTAAAAGTAATCCTGCACCAGACAAAATAGTTGTAACAGAAACAACAATCATTAAAAGGTTAGCAGCTATTCTAATTCCGTGCATTACTCTTCCCCATTCTTCGTGGTGTGCTATGTCTTTCACATAAATAGCAGGTAAAGGAACGGTCATAGTAAATCCGAAAAGGCCAACCATTTCAACCATTATTATATCCATTGGGTGTAATGAATATTCCTGTCCATTTCGCCATTCAACGTGGTCATAAGTGACAGTTGCTCCGCCGCTACCTCCTGAAGGATAAATAGTATCAGTTCGTTCTTCAGTATATTGTTGCTGTTGTGTTAAGACAAATGTATCAGATGACTCATCCGCGGAGGCAATATTACTATCTACCCTATAACCTTTAGTTAGCCTATACACAATATGAGTTCGGTCGCGAGAATGCTTGGAATTGCTTGATTGGGAGTTTAAAATAGTAGTAACTTGAAGGTCTGTTAGAGCGGTAATAAGGGCGGCAAAAATTGTTTTATTGGGTAATTCTTGACCTTCATATTTTGAATTCCCTTGCAAGTGTTCATAGATCGATTTTACCTTGACTTGATCATTGTCAAATTGCCTATATAAATGAGCGATTCCTTGCTCGGTTTTGCAAAAGGCCTTTACAATGTTCAACATTGCATTACTACTATCTTTAAACCATGAAAACCATCCTTCGGCGTCATGATCAAGGATAATTACTAAATGATCCCAAAGAAGATGTTTTCCAATATCATCAATTACATATTCAGGAGCAACAGAATAGAACCAATTATAATCCGAAGCTGTAGAAATGGAATGGAAAACTGTGTCGAATTTATCCTTGATAGCAGACTTAATACTCTTTTTTCCACTAAAACGGATAATAATATCTTCGAATAGTCTTGCATCTTGCGTTTCGATTTGGACTGCTACATACTTGCTTTCCAATCGAAAATCTTTTTCATCAATCGTATCTAATGCTTCTCTTCTGTATTTTTTTGTATCAGCATAATAAACTAATACTACAAACATTAATCTATTGGAGGATGGGTCAACCTTTATTCTATAACCGATATTTGGTTCTAAATAGCATTTTCTGGAATTTAATTTGACACTAAAAACGGTTCCTATAGCCTTTGCACCGTCAACTGTTTCATATTCGAAAGCAGGGTGTTCTCCTATTGTTTTTCCATACTCTTCAACATCATTTCTAGCCTTTGTAACATTGACTTTACCTATATATGATTCACTATCAAATAGGAAGTTAGAATCATTTATACCTTTTGAAAGGGTTTCAACTAATTTATGGAATTGTGTGTAAACTTGCCTCGGTTCAGTATCAAACTCTCCACATCTGTTTTCATGTAATTCACTTTTCTCTCCAAACGGACTTGCTTTAACAACACTTTGTTTCATCTTATAGAGTGGGCTGTTGGCAAAATTTTCTTTGAATGTTTCTCCCAAAGGAGAATTTAAATCATCCATAATCTAAATTTTAAAAATTTAACAAAAAACCGCACCCAAAACCTGCAAGAACTGAAGGCTTCGAGTGGGTTCAGAATTACACTATGCTGGTGGATTCAGCCCATCAATATGGACGTCCAAATCAGTAAGTGGATTTACAACTGGAGTTTCCAGGTTTTCTAAAGGTTCTTCTTCCTCACAATAGCAAGGTAAACCTTCAGCGTCTAGCCCAATGGTTTTAGCTTGAATTACTGTCAAAGTTGATGGTAAACGGGTTTCCCATGTTTCTTCAATAGTGTATTCAGGCTCTTGTAGTTCATTGACAATAGAGAGGTATAAGTCATCTCCTATTACAGGAACTGCACCACCATTCCAGATATAACCTGTTGCCATAAAGAACATAACAGCTTCTTCAAATCCTGGACGAACCGTGACAACCGTTCTAGCCATTCCTGCCTGCAAGAATCCTTTGAAAATATGGTCATCATTTTCCATGGCGTAGAGTTCACTCCATTTTTCTTTATCAGCCCAATAGAATGGATAGAAATAGTAATCCATTACGTCCCATTCAAAGGCTTGTTCAAAGAATTTAACAATGGCAGAATAACGGTCCATATCCTCCGTTAAGCGCACTTGGTTGTTTTTGATTTCATCCCCCGTTGTAAAAGGTTGACCAAGAGTATGATGTCCAGCTAAATAATCCAAACAATTTTTACGTAACACCGTATTTTCAATTTTTCGGTGGAAGGCAGGGTTATCGCCCATTTGAACACCTAACTCAGTTTCTCTGCTTGCTAATTGATTCTTATATTCTTGCAAACGATCTTCATAAGCACTTAAAATAGCATTGTATGTTTTGAGTTGCCACTCTGCCATGGTTGATGCTTTATGTGATAGTTTAACGGAAAACGAAACCATACCAGCATCATGTCCTAAAAATTGCGCTGAGATTGGAATAGTAGTAGAATATTGTCTAAAACTTGGGTGCGCATCTACATGAGCAAATAACCAATCACTTGCATGGTCTTCATATAATCTGCGGGTTACACCTGCTGCAGATATTAAAAAGTTGCACCATTTCTCTCGTTTGTTTCCTCCAAATGAAAAATTGATGGATTCAATGCCATAACCAGGAGGGATTATAATATCATCTTTAACAGTTTTTGGTATATGCCATTCTGCTCCGTCATCTGGTTTTAAAAGTGTTTTACCAACGGTTAAAAATTTATTAGGTGGAGGAGAAACAACAGCTCCATAAGCACAAGCCCATTGGTAATAGTTATCAGGTTTTACATGTGCTGAATTTCGCAGTGGTTTTAGTACGCCAAATTCATCTTTTCTAGGGTCAAGAGGTTTGATTAATGGAAGACCATTATCTAAATTCACACCGCTTGCTTTGGCAATTAAGTGAAATTTTGCCGGTTCTGGAATCATGAATTCATATTGCAGACGTTTGCCGTAATTGTAGATTTCATTCTTATAGATTTTATCTACCCAACGATAAACCCCTGAAACATGTTCTGCTCCTTGTCGGTTATCAAAACCGTGTTGATTTTTTTCTTCAAACTCTTCGATTATTCGTGTAACACGCTCTTCATTCACTTTGCTGGTAACGCGTTGAGAAGCTTTCTCAGTAATATCTTTAGCCATTGAAGTTGATTGACTATTGGATTCTTCAGATGAATGACTTGTTGCAAAATCTGTTGAAACATCTCCGCCTGCGCTAAAATCAATATCTCCAATACCCGTCTTTTTGGTTCCAGAAACAGAGGTGTTGAATCCTATCGAAAGCCCCATGTCTTTGCTATCAGAAATAACCTTAGAAACTTCTTTTTGCATGTCAAAACGAGTGGTTGTAGATGTGTCGGTCATGCTTTCTGATTCAGAAGAGGATCCAACTGTAGATTTGTCATCTGATCTTCTTAATCGTCTTGTGCTACGCTCTTTATATTCACGAGCCATTACGTTTTCAATATGAGCTACTTCGCCAGGTACATAACAACATAAAGTTTGTTCAACTTTACGATAATCTGAAATTCCCAAACGAGTTACTCCAAAACCAGAAGGTAAGTCAAGTTGAATACCTTGGCTATCGTTTGAATTTTTGGTCATGACACCTGACATAAATCCACCGATTTCAACTAAATCTTTGGCAAATTCAAGTCGCGTTCCGTTTGAAAAAACGACTTCTCCAGAAACTTCGATTCCCGTTTCTCCAGTTAAATCAATTGATTGACCAGGTAATAAGTCTATAGATAAAACACCTTTGGAGGTTGAACCCAAACGGGCGGTAAAACCAGCATTGATTGGGGCTTTGAAGTTGACGATAGCGGTATCTAATTTTAAACAATCAGACCCTGTATCAACTACTAAAATGGCTCCATATTTATTGGCGGCCTTTTTTACCAGTTTAACCATAAATGCGTATTTCTGATTAAATCGGCGTTCAATTCCGCATTTTGAAACTAAGGTTCCATTGATGGAAATTTTCTCTGTAGAAAAAGCTGTACGATCAAAAATTGATTTTGTATAATCAGAGGATGCTTGTTCAAGTTGTCCGGCTAATTCCTCAAAAGTATTAGTAGTATATAAATTATTCTGTGATAAGAAATAGTCTGTTTCTTCAGAAAACACTTGTCCCATAGCACTTTTTGCAACTTCTGCTGGGCGGGTATAACTGTAAACAGGTGGATTAAAATTGGTTATTTTCTTAAAGGTATAATTGGTAAACTGATCCACGTAATCCGTTTCGGTTGCTCCTGCCAACGCCAAATCCACACCTGAAATATGTGCGTCAATTGCAGCCGTTTCCGCTTTGTTATTTGTCTTTAGAAAATCAGTCTTATAAGCATCAACTTCTTTTTCAGCATTTGCAATAATTTCTCCGTAGATTTTTGCTTCAGCGGCTTGCGCAAAATGTGATAAGACATCAATTCCAGAAGCTAAGTCATTATCTGTGGTTGGATTTCCATACTTATCTTCAAATTCGAATAGTTCCATTGGCATTACAATGCGCGAACCGGCCCATTTTTGCATGGCTTCGTCAGTAGTGGCCATTCCAGAAAATTGGTTAACGAAATAATTCGCCAAGATCAATTGTAAAATTGTCTCTCTGGCGTATCCTGAATCACGCGTTACGGTTTGATAGAATAAACTGTCCCATAAATCCAGCTCTTTACCTGAAGACAATGCAGTTAAACCCGAAATTTCAGCATTTACATCTGCAACGGTCAATTTTTTCCGATTTTTAATTAAGAATAGACCAAATGCGGCTAAATCTGAATTTATTTGTAAAATTTCAGCTTTGGTTTTCTTTCCTGTGAATGATGATGCAGCTGTTGACAAAACACTTTTTTTTGTATCACCAATTCCCATACCGGCAACTGCAGCATAAAATGTACCTGAAGTTCCATCAGGGTGTTGAATAAAATAATTTTCTTTTGTTTCTGAAGAAAGCAATTCTGGTGCTCTCATAGTTTTAAACCGAAACAAGGTTTGTTTTTTCTTCTCTGACATATTTATCAAATTATAATAGGTTAATGATTAAATTTTAACGCAAGTAATACGTATCTTTAAGAACTTATAAAGGCATCTTTTGCATGAGAAAATAGTCCGGCCGGAACGCTATTTTCACACTTTTGTTTTGGGCCTTAATTTCTTATTGTTTAGCTAAAGTAATGTAGCAGAACGTAATCTATTTACGTTGTGAAAAATATTGTTTGTTTTCACTAAATAATTTACGGTATAATCACCAAACATATTGTGCTTTAAATTTTTGATGAAAACCTCAAAATTCAATGTTAGAAACCTGTAATTTACTGATTAATAGCATTTTGTTTGTGTTTGATTAGGTTCTTAGTTGAATTGAATTCCCGTATTTATACAAGTGAATTCTAGTAGTTTTACCAGTGAAATTTTAACAATTTTTTTGATAAAAAATCTCAAAATTTTGTGCCCTTTACAAGCAGTTTGCGTTACCATAAATAGTGGTTGTATTAAGCACTTAAAATCGTTAACCTAAAAACATATATTTATGAATAATTTAATTCGGATTGGTTTCTTAGATGAAACCACAAAAGAATTGCACGCAATTAAAAAATCAATTCAAGAAGTGATTAATTATCAAGTAACATTTGAGGCAAGAAATAAACAAGAATTGATTCGTAAAATGAAGTTAAATTCTATCGATTTACTATTAATCAATTTGCACATTACAGTTTTAAATAAAGTGCAATCAATTCTAGAAATAAAGTCCATTTTTCCAAATATGAAAATCATACTAATGGTACTTTATGATCAACCTAAACTATTTTGGAAATATATGGAATCTGGAATTAACGGCATTGTTTTAAAACATTTTAACGCTAATCAGGTTCTCCAAACGGTTGAGGGAGTTATTCAGCAAGGTTATTATTATTCTGAGTCTATTCTCAGATCTATTTCGCTGTTTCAAAGTAAAAGTGCTCAAAAAGAAACAGTTGACTTTACAGGAACTGAATTAGAAATAATTAATGGCCTTTGTAATGAAATGACGAGTGTGGAAATGGGGAAAAAGCTTTTTCTATCAAACAGAACGATTGATTGGCACCGCAATGAAATAAAAAAGAAAATTGGAGCCAAGTCAACTATTGGCATTGTGAAATATGCGATTGCAAGTGGGCTTTTTATTGTGTAGCGCTTAAATAAAAGTTGTCTCTCTGATAAAACTTACTGCGGATCAGAATCCAAAATAACACAATCACATTCAACCGTTTTGGCAGGAAGAGTAATTGTTTTAGATAATGAGGCGTTTGGACCTAATGTACGCGCAAATGTATTGTCCTTTTGTTTAATAATGTTTCCTTTTTTATCGTAAGCCGTAACATGCACAGTAACGTTTTTGTGTGTGCGGCTTGAAGAGTTCTCCACTGTCACGTCCACAGTTGAGGTTAAAATAAGGGATTCTACCGCCGAACAATTAACACTTAAATCAATTTTATTAGGAGTATTCATAATAGACTCCATATTGTGACCGTTTTGTGTTAAATAGAAATAAATTCCGCCACCGGCAAGTGCTAAAATGAGAATAAAAACAAAAAATTTCTTCATGAGTATTGATTATCAATTGTTTGGTGCAAAATAGGCGCAGAGCATTATTTTTATTAACTTACAGTGCCAAAGATACTGACTTATTTAACTTGCGTTATTAGAATGTCATTACAAAAAAGACTCCCAGCTCAAAATAAATTTACGCTTGCTTTTGAGGATGAAATATTAGAGAGAGAATTTAGAAACTCTTATGATAAAAGCGTAAAACTGCCTTTGCGTTATGGAATTATAATCTCCATTCTTTCATGGTATAGTAGTATTTGGTTGATTTATTCTTTGATTCCCGATCAACTTTATTGGTTGGCTCCACTGACACTAATCAACATAGGACTGTTTTTCGGGTTTATAGTATACAGTACTTATAAAAAACGTTTTAAGGGCTATTATCATTTTATAGGAGCATGTTCTAATGCTTGGGGAGGTTTATATGCCATCTATTTTTGCGATCAATTTCCTGACGGAGAGAGTTTGACATTGCCAGTGCTTATTTTTATCATCTTTTTTGGATCATATATGATTCGTTTGCGTTGGATGGCGGGTTTTATTGCGGCTTTGTCTTATACTTTAGGATATCACATTTACATTGCCATTTTTTCAGACTTATCAAACGGGCAAATATTACTTTATGCCTTTGTTGCTTGGATGACTTTGATTTTTGCCATTTTAGCTGGAAGAGTAGCGGAAGGAAATAACCGCGTTGCATATATTCAGGCATTAACCATTAAAGAGCAAAGTGAAATAATTGAACAAGAAAAAGAGGTGTTGTTAACAGAAGTGCACCATAGGGTAAAAAACAACCTGCAAATAATTGTTAGCCTTATTAATTTACAAATAATGAAGCTAGGACATAAGGAAATTGAAGTGGCGTTAAAAGAGACCCAAAGTAGGGTTATGTCCATGTCATTAGTGCACCAGCGCATTCGTGAAACATCAAGCTTTACTGAAATATTATTCTAAAGAATTAATAAGCCATATTCAACACATTTATAAGGGCGACCCAGCTACTTATGAGTTAGATATTGCTGATGACATTGCGGTAGATATTGAAACAGCAATCCCTCTAGGTTTAATTATAAATGAAATTGCATCTAATTTTTTCAAACATTGCCGACCAAATGATGGAGAAAGACGCGCATGCTTAATTCATGCCTCAATTGACGCGGAAAATAATTATCACATTAAATACAGCGATAATGGGACTGAATATCCTGTTGATATTGACCTAGAAAATGTAGAAACATTGGGCCTTGAATTGATTCAAAGCCTCACAGACCAAATTAATGGGAGTTTCAATTTTTATAATGACAATGGTGTGGTTTACGAAATTAATTTCAAGCTTTAATTAGCCTTCAACAATTGCTACAGTTAACGCATCATCCGTTTTAGTAACCTTGGTAACGCCGTGTTTGCCTAAACCTTTAATTCCTTTGTCCCACTGTTTGTTAGATAAACCTGCAGCGGTCTTCAATTCACCCAAATCCATTGAACCGGATTTTTTTAAAATATCAAAGATAACCTGCTCGTTATCTGTCAATTCTGGACCTTTAGCTTCACTTCCAAATACCTCTGGTTTCATTTGCGGAAAGAAAAGGACTTCCTGGATGGACTGGTTATTGGTTAAATACATTACCAATCTATCAATTCCAATTCCTAAACCAGATGTTGGCGGCATTCCATATTCCAAAGCACGTAAAAAGTCTTGATCAATAAACTCTCCCGCTTCGTCATCTCCTTTAGCAGCTAATTTTAATTGCTCTTCAAAACGCTCGCGTTGGTCAATAGGATCATTTAATTCAGAATAAGCATTGGCAACCTCTTTACCGCAAACCATTAATTCGAATCGTTCTGTTAAAGTTGGGTCATCTCGGTGTTCTTTACATAAAGGAGACATTTCTTTCGGGTAATCAGTAATGAAAGTTGGTTGAATGTAGTTTCCTTCACATTTTTCACCAAAAATTTCATCAATTAGTTTACCGCGCCCCATAGTATTGTCAACCTCAATGCCATTAGCTTTACACCATGTCATTAGTTCTTCTTCTGATTTTCCATTAATGTCAAACCCTGTAAAATCAATTATGGATTGACGCATAGTAACTCTTTTATAAGGTGCTTTAAAGCTTACTTGGTGCTCACCAAAAGTTGCGTCTGACGTTCCGTTTACAGCAATTGCGCAATGCTCTAATAATTGCTCAGTAAAGTCCATCATCCAATTATAATCCTTGTAGGAAACATAAATTTCCATGGCTGTAAATTCAGGATTATGAGTTCTGTCCATTCCTTCATTTCTAAAGTTTTTTGAAAACTCATATACTCCATCAAAACCTCCAACAATAAGACGTTTTAAATACAACTCATTGGCAATTCTTAAATATAATGGAATGTTTAATGCATTGTGGTGCGTAATAAAAGGCCGTGCAGCTGCTCCACCCGCAATAGGTTGTAAAATGGGTGTCTCCACTTCAAAGTAGTCTCTATCGTTAAAAAATTGACGCATTGCTGTCATCAATTTTGTACGTTTTACAAATACTTCTTTCACCTGCGGATTAACAACCAAATCTACATAACGTTGTCGGTAGCGCAATTCAGGGTTTGTAAAGGCGTCATAAACGTTTCCTTCATCATCTGTTTTAACCTGAGGAAGTGGCTTCATGGATTTGCTTAAAACCGTAAATTTTAAAACCTTAACTGACATTTCACCAACTTTGGTTTTAAAAAGTGTTCCTTCAATTCCAATAAAGTCTCCTAAATCCAATAATTTTTTAAAAACATCATTGTACAAGGTTTTATCTTCTCCCGGACAAATTTCGTCACGATTAAAATAAACTTGAATGCGTCCTGCGCTATCTTGCAAATCTCCAAAAGATGCTTTTCCTTGAATTTTTCTACGCATTAATCTACCAGCAATCACAACGGCCTTGCCTTCTTCAAAATTTTCTTTAATATCTGTTGATAAATGGTCAACAGGGTAAAGCGCTGCAGGAAAAGGATTTATTCCTAATTCACGCAGTTTGTCTGCCGATTCTCGGCGTTGTAATTCTTGATCAGATAAGTCTTGATTGCTCATAATAAAGGCGATTAAAGAAGGCAAAGATAATTGTTAAATGCTTGTCATATTGCATTTGAAACTAAAATTTAACGAAATTACTAGAACATTTACCCAAATTTCACGTTCAAAAGAAGTAAGTTTGAAAGATTTTTAAGATCGATACGACTAGAAAACAATCGAGCCTCAAAAGCAGCACAACAGATGAAAGAACTAATTGCCAACTTATCCAATCAAATTCGCGAAGCGATTCAAATCGGTGAATCAACCAATTTTAATGCGACCAATAAAACCATTTCTACAATACTAGTATGTGGTTTAGGTGGTTCTGGTATTGGCGGAAAAATAATTAGTTTACTGCTGAAAAATGATTTAAAAGTACCTTTTTTATGTATTAACGATTATGATGTTCCGGCATGGGTAAATGAAAACACCTTAGTCATTGCATCTTCTTACTCAGGAAATACAGAAGAAACATTGTCAGCCGTTGAGGTTTGTAAAACACGTGGAGCTGAGGTTGCTGTAATTACATCAGGTGGTTCAATACTTGAAATGGCAACAGCAAATAACTGGAATCATTTTGTAGTACCAGGAGGGGAACAACCAAGAGCTATGTTGGCTTATTCTCTAGTTCAACAATTATATATTTTAGAGCGATACGGATTAATTTCGGATGAACATTTAACGGATTTAAATAGCATTCCTGATTTTATTGATGTGAATGAATCTGCTATTAGAGATGAGGCCTTGCGTTTAGCAACTGCTTTTCATGGAAAGCGAGCTATTATTTATGCTGGGAATGATTTTGAGGGAGTTGCAGTAAGATGGCGTCAACAATTTAACGAAAATGCTAAAGAATTAGCATGGCATCATGTTTTCCCTGAAATGACCCACAACGAATTAGTTGGTTGGGCTGGAGGTTCAAAAAATCAAGTGCCTTTATTTTTATCCTCTAATATAAATCATCCGCGTATTAATCGCAGATGGGAGATTAGTAAAGAAGTGATTGCAAAATATACAGACTCTATACTAGAGTCAGAAGCAATAGGCAAAACAAAATTGGCTCAAAACTTCTATTTAATTCATTTGGGTGATTGGGTGTCTTATTTAATGTCTGAGATTAAGCAGATAGATGCAATTGAGGTGGATGTGATCCTTCACTTAAAAGGTGAAATGGCCAAAATGAAATAGGCTATTTAAGCGCTCTTAAAAAAGCCATTAAAATATCTGGAGATAATCTTTTTGTATAGTTCGGATCAACATGTTGATATTGAATGATACCATCTTTAATAATAAAAACAGAAGGAACTGGTAAAACGTGTGTGGTATTTCCACTCCACCATTCTAGATCCATATTGTATTCGTTTTTATACTTTGTATATAACTCTTCATTCACTTTCCAGCCAATTCCAAAAGCTTCCATTGCGTTGGCATCTTTGTCAGAAAGTAAAGTATAGTCCATTGCTCCACTTCTTGTAATTGAAGTGTCTAGTTTAGAATAATCATCAGGAGTAACTCCGATCAATTCAAAACCCATAGCATCAATACTATCTTTTATTTCTCCAAGTGCAGATAAATGTCGCATGCAATAGGGACACCAGCCACCTCTATAAAAAACAACTATGGTAGGTTTGTCTCCTATGTGTTTTTTTAAATCTATTGTTTCACCAGAGAGGTTATAAACAGTTGCACTAGGCACCTTTTGTGCATTTTTTATGGGGCAAATTTCATACATAGCATCTTGTCCAAATGAAACAAATGCCAAGCCTATGAAAAATGTAAAAAAGAAGGTCTTCATTTTTGTAAATTTCAACGTATGTCGGAAAAGAAGGAGATTAATTACAAACTGACAATTATCCAGGGTCAGTAAATCGCTCATCAGCAATAAAAGTGCTATCAGATAAAGAGATTAAGAACATCTTTAGATAATACTTTTCTTCTGAGGTTAATTGCACACCACCATCATCTACTTTTTTCATTAAAGGATCAATAGTTGGCGAATGATGTAAACCTTCGCTATAATGATTTATAACTTCATCTAACGTTTCAAACCTGCCGTCGTGCATGTATGGAGCTGTAAACACTAAATTTCGTAAAGTTGGTGTTTTAAATTTTCCATAGTCAGATGGAATGCCAGTAAATTTACCTAAGCCCTTATCTGTAATTACAGCATCTAAGCCATTATTATGGAAAAGATTATCTGTCCAAAGCGGGTTAAACGAATCACCGTGGCAATGTATGCAATCACCTTTATCCTCTTCGCGGAAAATGATGAAACCTTGATATGCTGCCAACTCATCTGCCATGCTCCAACCACTGCTGCCAATAACAAAACTGGCGTTCATGTATTTATCCATTGGAGAATTTCCAGAAATTAATGTGCGTTCAAACTGTGCAATTGCTTTTGCAACCATTACAGAATCAATAATCTTAGAGCCAAAAGCACGTTCAAATAAAAGCGGGTATTGACTATCGTCTTGCAATTCACTAACAGCGTTTGGCCAATTTTCATGCATTTCAACCGGATCAGTTACAGGTGCAAATGCTTGAGTTTCCATTGTTGGTTTTCGACCATCCCAAAAAAGATGATCCATCCAACCCAAGTTAATTAATGGCATTGCATTGCGTTCGCCAACCAACCCATCAATTCCAACACTAACAGCACCCGTATCGCTAAAGGACAAAGCAGGGTCATGACAACCCGCGCAAGACATGGTGTTGTCACCAGAAAGGCGTTCGTCAAAAAACAACATGCGACCAAGTTCAACTCCTTCAACCGTCATAGGGTTGTCATCTGGAATAGACATTGGAGGTAAGTATTTTGCAAGGCGTTCAGGATATTCAATCACATAAGGTGTGGTTTCTCCCACATCAAAACCAGGATCTTTTCGGCAAGAAGCCGCCAAGATTAGAATTCCGATTATTGATAATAATACTTTCATATTCCTTATACTACAAAAATAGGCATTATGGTTTTTTGAACAAAACAATATCCTGTTCATCTATTAAACGGTATATTTTAAGGAATATTAGATTGTCAATTAAACAATGTAAATTTGTATGAACCGAACAGAGGTTATTATACAAAAGCAATGAGACAGGTCAACTATATCGACAAAGGATTAATAGACTACAAAGAGGGATGGGGTTTTCAAGAAGTTTTATTCAAAGAGGCGATTCAGCTAAAAATTGAAAAACGTGATGGAAAAACGGAGCAAATGCCTTTAAATCACTTAATTTTTTGCGAGCATCCCCATGTTTATACATTAGGAAAAAGTGGTGCAGAATCTAATTTATTGATTAATGAAGAGATGTTGCGCTCTAAAAACGCCGAGTTTTATAAAATAAATCGTGGTGGAGATATCACATATCACGGGCCTGGACAATTGGTAATGTATCCGATTTTTGATTTGGACCAGTTTTTTACTGATATTCATAAATACATGCGCTTTTTAGAGGAGGCTGTTATTTTAACTTTAAGTGAGTTTGGAATAAACGCAGGAAGATTGGATGGAATGACTGGTGTTTGGTTGGATGCAGGCACACCTAATGAAAGAAAAATTTGCGCCATGGGTGTAAAAAGCTCTAGATGGGTGACCATGCATGGTATTGCGCTAAATGTCAATTCTGACTTATCTTATTTTAATCATATTGTGCCTTGTGGAATTGTGGATAAAGCCGTAACTTCAATGGAACAAGAGTTGGGGAAAAAAGTTGATTTTCAGGCAGTGCAACAAGCATTAAAAGAAAATATGGCTAATATTTTTGACTTTGATTACGTTGATTAGAGTGTAAGCACAGGGATGATTTTGAAATGTGCGCTAAAAGTAAATTGAATGAAATACATCAAAAAAATATTAAAATGGGCTGGAATTCTAATTTTGGTTCTATTACTGATTGGCAATTTGGCTATTATTTTTACGGGGCGTTATTATATCTATAAAGGAATTGCCAACACGTATTTTAGAGGTCATATTCGTCCAACAATTTATGACCTTGATGTATTTGAAAATAGAACCGTAGAGGTTGGGGATCCGCAACCTTGGACTGAGCATCCTGAGCTGGGAAGTTTTGCAATTTCGGCAGAACAACGCGAGTCGGTTGAGGCATTAAGCCCTTCATCTTTGCTTGTTGCGTGGGGGGACACATTGATTTATGAAGAGTATTGGGGAGAGCATGACCAGAACCAAATTAGCAATTCGTTTTCAATGGCAAAATCAATTGTTTCTTTATTAATTGGTGTGGCTTTGGATGAAGGAAAAATAAAGTCTTTAGACGAACCTGTTGCCAATTATTTACCCGAGTTTGCAGACGAGAAAAAGGAGATTACAATTCGACACATTTTAACAATGAGTTCGGGCTTGTCTTGGACTGAAAGCTATGTAAGTCCGTTTTGTGATGTGGCTGAATTGTATTACGATACGGATGATCGTGACTTGGCCTTGAACAGACGAACAATTGAAGAAGATCCTGGTTTAACTTTTAAATATAAAAGTGGAGACACCCAAGTGTTGATGTACATTTTAATGGCAGCAACAGGAACTTCAGTGTCTGACTATGCAAGTGAAAAATTATGGATTCCAATGGGGGCTGAGAGTGAAGCTATGTGGAGTTTGGCAGATGATGAGAATAGTGCGGAAAAAGCATTTTGCTGTTTTTATTCAACTTCGCGCGATTTTATACGGTTAGGTAAATTGGTGAATAATGATGGAAATTGGAACGGAAAGCAGCTAGTTAGTGCGGCTTATGTTAATGAATTTTCAAGTTTGGCGCCTTTGACAAAGAAAAACGGGAAGCCTAATCAAGTTTACGGTTTTCAATATTGGATTTATACAGGAATGCCTTATGAGGTGACTTATTTTAGAGGAATGTCAGGGCAATACATCATTTCAATTCCTGAAAAAGACCTAGTAATTGTAAGAACAGGTTCTGGAACCTTACCAAGCTTTACGAATGATGGTGATGTAAAAGATGATGACTTAGAAGGGCACTATGAAGAACTACCAACCTACATTGCAATTGGCGTTACTCTAATGGCGCATGCTGGAGGAAAATAATGGATTGAAATTATAGATACTCTATATTGATCCCCAATTATGGCACTAATTCTTAAAAATAAAAGGCACCTTAAAACCCGATTATTTCCTTGGTTATTGGTGATTCTTTTTATGGCTTTTTCACCAGTTATTATTGGTGTAATTGGCGCCTGGTATACTGAGTTTAGCACAGGTGAACCATGCCATGAAGGAAATTGTGCTTGGATGGTTTTACCTTGGTTAGGAATTTTTACCATTCCTATTGGAGGCATTATTTTGTTCGTTTACATTATTATTGTAATTATTGATATCGTAAACTTCAGTCAAAAGGGACATATCACTCAGGCTGAAGCTAATCAACGTAAACTTGATATTGAAAAATAGATGGCTGTGCATAGTTTATCTCAATTGCGAGTTAATTTTTTTTCATAACTTCAAGTAACACTAACCCAGAATTAACCTACCCATTGCTATGAGTACGCTTGAAAATAATCCAGATCCAGATAAAGAATTAGACCGTAAGAAAAAGGAATTAGAGAACGAAAAACTGGCTGTTGAAATAAGAAATTTATCCATGGAACGTTGGAAATTTTTCTTTGGTTTTGTTCCAGTTGTTGGCCTTTTAGTTACTATTGTTGTTCAGCTGAGTACTTTCAAATTTAGTAAAGAGCAACATCAAGACAACCTCCAGGCAGACTTAGCAGCAAAATATTTTGATCAATTCAACGCGCATCCTAACGACCTAAAGCATAAACTATCTGTTTCTAATGATGCATGTAATGATCAAAACTTAAGCATTGATGTTCAGGAGAACTATTGTGCAAAAATTGATCAACTAGAACGCGACATTGTTGCCCAACAAAAGCTGGATAATTTAAGAGAAGAGGAAGAGTCTAAACAGATAAGTGAAGAGGACAAAGTTAGGGTACAGGAAATTGATAGTTTAGATGCTTTAAAAGAGCAAAAAACTGAAGAATTGAAAACAATTGCTTCAATTGATGATCCTGTCAAATCAAATTCAATAAAAAAGGAGATCAGTTCTCTAGATCGGCAAATAGATGTGATTATAGATCAAAGTAAAGTAATTCAGCAAACACTGGCTAAAACAGATTCAATTGATGATGCACAGCGCAAATTATTAGGCTCAACTTATTCTGAAAACTCTGAAAAAAAGGCGCTAATTCAAGAAGAAAGTTGGTTTAAGGAAGGCTATTTCCGCCAATTTGGTGAAACGCGCATTTCGTTGGTCGAGTTTAGGGGAGAAGTGGCAACAATATCAATTAAAATAATCAACCCGAAAACGGATAAAGTAGTAGAGAAAATAGGCTCCATTACATTGCATGTTAATGAAAAGGAGAGTATTGAGTCGGATGAGTTTGAATACGAAATTGCTTTTTTGAGAATTGGAAGTGCTGGAAAAAACCCATTTAACAAAGCGGTGTATTTTGGTTACTGCAAATATAAACTGTAAGAATGTGCACCCCGTTTTAAGGCTTACCTCTTTTGCCGTTTAATTAAGAAGATTATACCAATTGTTAAACCTCCTAAAAAGAACCCTGCAAGCATATTAAAAAGACTTCCAGAAAAGGTTGAACGATCATCTTTTGTAATTTCGTTTACAACTTTTTGAACCTGATTTTTAGGGTTATCTATTTTTACTGAATCTGTTGGTAATGCAATCAGTGAATCCATACGATTCAAATAGTAAAGAGACCCCAACTCAATTAACTCGTCTCCATTCCATTCGTAAAAAACAGGTTCTTCATTGATTATATTAACACGATAATTACTGTTCTCGTCCATCAATTCTTTACCATTTTCATCTAAAATATTCTCTGTATACGACTTCGTTTTTACAATAAGTTGTTCAATTGGAATACCAATATGGTTGGGGTAAGGATATCCAGAAATTGTATTTAAGTTAAGTTCATTTTCTTCGTTTTGCGCATACATAATGTCTGACACAGCAATTAACTTTATCGAATCGTTTGCAAGTTTTAGTGGATAGTAAATAGTTTCATGCTCAAACATGCCAGCCTCTCCAGTAGAAAAACTAGAGATGAGGTTGTGAAAACCATTTTTATTTAAAAGAACTAGGTTAATGCTAGATGCTCCAGGGCAGCTTTGTCGAAAAGTTTCGTAAATAATTAGTAATCCAGAATTTTTCAGCCCATTATCACTGCTGGTTTGTAATCGGTATCCATGCATAAATGGAAGCGTAATTTTGTCTAATGATCTTTTCATTTTTGGTTCGGCTGATATTGCCTTTAATTGAACGCCCTCGCCATAATTTTTACGATTTGATTGGAGTAAAAATTGACCATTGGGGTAATACTCGTCTGCTAAATCATTTGCTTTAACATAACCAACTCCTCCTCTAAAGTTGACTTTTTTCCAGTTAGACGAATGGTAGATGTAGCGATATTCATTGGGTCGATCACTATACATTACAAATGAATCTTTACGTATGTGCGAAACAGTTTCTAGAGTGGTAAGAGTTGTATTAAAATTTACAAAACCTAAAGGCGTTTGAGTTGAATCAGGGCTGCAATAAACAAATGTGCGCTCAGAAAAACTGTGTTTAAATTCGTGTTCATCTTGCTCTGTTATTACAAAGCCATCATCAATTTTAAAAGAGTCACAATTGGTATAATAATAGTCTTGCGCTATTGATTTTAATCCCGTCAAAAACAGTAGGAATAGGAAGGGTACTGAAACTTTTAACTTATAAATCATGGGGCAAATCTATGGATTGAATAAACCTTGGTCAAATTCATTTTAAAGGAACTCACTTTCATTTATTATTTGAAGAAGATCAGTGATAATTAGAGTAAAAACAATTGCGTAGTGGGGTTGCGCAGTGAATGCGCAAAAACAGTTCATGCTAGCGTTTTAGGTTTACAATCAAACTTTAAAACAACACAAAATGAGCAAAGCACATATTGATCAATTAGAAAAAGAATTGACCCGAACGAAATGGGTTATTCATACTGACATATCTACTTTTGAATATTTAGAGGAGTGGGAAATTTCAAGACCAAATGGTGATTCCAAACATATTTTAAAATTTGGTTTATTTGGTAATGGTTATTGGGGCGATACAAATGGAACGGAGGATATGGGAAATGCTTGCGGCTGTCACATAGAGTGCCAACCAGAAATTGATTTATATTTTGGAAAATATACAGGCAAGTTTCAAAAAGACATTAAAACGTTTATGCAGGGTTTAAATGCTCTTGGGTAACTTAAGTCACAAACCAAAGAAATAAAAGGCAATACATTAGCAATATAATTATTGCTATGAAAAGAAGTTGGATTGTTATTACTCTTTTGGGGTTGCTAATCGTAAGTTGTTCAGATTCTTCTGTAAATGAGGAAAACATTCATACAGAGATAGTTGCAAACACAAATATTGACACGTTGGATGAGCCAGAAGAACTACCAGATGGTTTTCAATTGTTAGCATCAACCTGTTTTGCTTGCCATAGCCCAAATTCTAACAACGAATTTAATGTTGCTCCAACAATAGCAGAAGTTAAAACCGCCTATTTAAAAAAGTTTAATGCTGAGGTTGATTTTGTAGCGGCAATCCAACGTTTTTTAGCCAATCCTAATAATGAAACTGCGTTAATGACTGATGCTGTTACATTGTATGGATTAATGCCGCAAATGAGTTTGCAATCTTCCCAGTCAAAAGCCGTTGCATTTTACCTTTATCAAAACAATGTAGAGGGTGCGGCGTGGTACACAAACGAATATCCAAAAGAGCAGAAACGCATTTTGGCGAATAGTGAAAACAAGTCTGATGTTGATCGTGGTTTTGAATATGCAATGGCCACAAAATCAGTTTTGGGGAAAAACTTAAAGGGAAAAATTAATAGTGAAGGCACTTTAGCCGCTGTCAATTTTTGCAATCTCAATGCCATTCATTTTACGGATAGTATGTCGGTTGAATATAATGCAGAAATTAAACGCGTTTCTGACAAACCAAGGAATGCAAATAACCAAGCCAACGACCAAGAGTTGGAAATTATTCATGATTTTAAAGCCCAATTGGCTAATGGCGAAGAGATTGTACCAATTACAATTGAAGAGGAAGAAAACGTATTTGGTTATTATCCCATTGTTACTAATGACATGTGTTTAAAGTGTCATGGCGATCCTGCAAACATTGAGGAAGAAACACATTCAAAAATTCAATTGCTTTACCCGCAAGATAAGGCGATTGGATATGCAACAAACCAATTGCGTGGAATTTGGGTGGTTGAGATGTTAAAATAGAACTAAACTCAATCTATATTTTCAAGCTCCTCTTTCTTCTGAATTTTCTCTTTTTTAGATTTTCCAATAGCAATACCTAGGAAAGTAAGTAAAAACGCAATAAAAATATTGGAGAGTGTAAATACTTGCCAGCACCAATAATCTGCAACAGCAACACCTAACATGGTCATCATAAATATGGCTGTTGGATGCCACGGAATTAAAGATTCAATGATGGTTCCAGTATCCTCTAAAGAACGTGATAAAACGGAGCGTGGCACTCCGGCTTGATCAAACTTCTTTTTAAAAGCATCTCCAACAATAAAGCTAGTTGCAAATTGATTAGAGGTCATAGCATTAGTAATTCCTGTTGAAATTAAAGCCGAACGAACTAAACCACCTTTACTTTTTACCCAGCCAAACAGGCGGTCAACCAAAATAGGCATGGCATTAATTTTAGAAATGGTGCCAATAAATACAAAAACCAACAACGTAATTACTAAAGGCTCCTTTAAGCTATAAATACCGCCACGAGAAAATAAAAGTTGCACATTATCCGAAACGGCAAAATCAATTGCGGCGGTGTTAAAGCCATGAATTAAACTGTCTAAAACCGCATGCACTGCAAAGGGTTGAAATATGATAGCCAGCAATACTGCAACTAATGACGAAAGCACTAAAACCTGTAAAGTTGGAATACGTTTAATGGATCCGTACAAAACAATGAGCGGCGGAATTAATAATAACAGGTTGAAGTTAAACGCGGCTTGCGTTTCGTTTAATGTCGTAGTTAACAAAGCAAATTCTGAAGTACTGCTTTCTACAGGGTAAATAAATCCTAAGGCCAAATAAAAACCAATTGAAAATAGTGCAGCTGGAATAGTAGTGTAAAGCATTGATTTGATATGGTCATAAACACTAATGTCAACAGCAATTGCAGCGGCATTTGTAGTGTCTGAAAGTGGGGAAAGTTTATCACCAAAAAAAGAACCACCAATAATGGCACCTGCAACAATGGGTAGGTTAGCATCAAATGAAATTGCAACTCCCATTAAAACAACGCCAACGGTGCCAACAGAACCCCATGAGGTTCCTGTTAAGGTTGAAAATATAACAGGAACTATAAAAGCAATAACATATAAGAAGTCAGGATGAATAAGTTTTATACCGTAATAAACCAGCATAGGAATGGTGCCGCAAGCAATCCATGAACCAATCACTAAACCTATTGATAATAAAACTAAAATTGCTGGCATGGCATTGCCAATTTTATCGATAATGCTTTTGGTTATGTCTTCCCATTTATAACCCATCCATCTTAATTGAACCATGGCAATTACACTGGCCAAAATAAAGATAAACTCTAACGGAAAAGCAGTTTGCTCAAATACATGTGGACCAATTAAGATGCCATAAATGATTAAAGCAATGAGGCACACCACAGGAAAAAGAGCGCGGCCAAAGGTGGTTTCTTTTATGTTGTTTTTTGACATTTGGGTTAAATTCGAATAAAGGTTTGTGTCATACCGCTACCTGCGTTACTTTTTATGATTTTTACCTCCAGTTGATTTTCGGTAATTGAAAGAATTTCTTGCGAATAAAAAACAGCACTTTTATCTGCCAAACGCACTAATACATACTTTCCATTGTCATCCTCATTTTCTGGAGCATAATCAGTATAGTTGCAAAGATTCCAGGGATTGTCCCAATTCTTTTTTCCGTTAATGTAGGTGGTGTATTTGTTTGGACTAATGCTAATAGTCAATTCGGCGTCATCTCTATCTTGCCAATCTCCAATAAGCATTGATTTTCGATTGCCTTCTGCAATTGCATCTTCATCCATTTCCGTTGGGTTATCCATCAATTTTGTATGATGATCTGAAACTTCTTGTTCAACGGTATTGTTTGCGTCTGATTGAATGTCAGTACATGAAAAAACCGCAAATAGAATTAAGATATACCCAACGTTTTTCATATGAAAGACAATATATACATTATTCTATGAAATTTGTGTTTTTATCCAATTGGGTAGAAAATGGAAGGATTTCAAGATAGAATGGTTTAAATTTTGCTGTATTTAAGAGAAAACACTGTTTAAACCGCTAAATTTGCAGGCACTAATTGAACATTTGATATCATAAGAAATGAGAAAAGACATTGAAATACCAAAAGTAGAAGGAGTTTCTGTTGCGGTTGTAAAGGAGTTGAATGATGAAAAAACGGCTGAGGTATATAATGTTTATGTACTTAATCAAAAACCTGTTCAAATTGAAAATGTGCTAGTAACATCCAAAGGGTACGGAGAAAATAAAACTACAGGCGAAAAAATTAAGACCTCTATATTGCGTCATTTTATTGGTAATGTTGATGGGAATTCTTATGCCAAAATTGAACCTATTGTAGAAGATGTTTTTGGAATTAGCAATGAGTATTGGGTCAGTTTTTCATTGGATGGAAAAATGTATGATAAAAAATATGTGTTTTTAGCTGAAACCATAATTGATGACAATATGAAAACCATTCCTATTCTTGAACAGAGTGGGGTAATGATTTAATTCGTTTGGTTTAAAGGGGCAACATTTTCAAATTCTGCTGGTCAGCTTTCTTCACTAAAATAATTGTAAAGGTTTTGCCTCATTCTGGAGCTTATTTTCTTTCAACCTAAGCATAAGTCTAATCTTGCGAAGATTCTCCAACCTAAATAAGGGGGAGTGTTCATTTCTATTTTATTATTCACAGAATCAAATAAGTAAAGCCAAAAACACTTTGCCATATTGATCAATAAGGAAGAGTAAAGTTTGAAGAAAAGTTTTAAAAGTGCAAGAATTGTAGCTTCTATTAATTCAAGGTCATTTGGTAAATCATGAAAATGAAGCGCGTAAAAAGAAGGCAGAGAGAAGAAAATTTATTGAGAAAAATTTTGGACTTTAAAGTGGGGATGATACATCCATCTTATCAATTAAAGAGGGCTTTGAAAGAACGAATCAAGGGAAGAAATTAGTTCAAATTAGAATTTCTGACCATTAAAACTTCAAGTATAAATGACAGGAGTTGAATGGAAATATTATTCAGTCACCAATCACCCCAAATAGTTATTTTCATTAAATTGGTTCAAACAAACAATATTACCCATGCAATTAAAAAAAGTAAACCTTGAAAAGGTCTTGTTTTTAGACATTGAAACTGTGCCACAAGTCTATAATTTTAACGAATTAGACGAGAAAACCGCCGAGTTATATTTACACAAAAACAAATACATCCAAGAACGGGATGAATTGTCTAATGAGGAGGTTTATGGAAGGGCAGGGGTTTTTGCTGAATTTGGGAAAATAGTTTGCATTTCATGCGGTATTGTTCACCATACGTCTGATGGCAAAAGTATTCGCATGAAATCTTTTGCAGGGGATGATGAAAAGCAATTATTAGAGGAATTTGCCCAAATGTTAAATCAAAGATATAATTCACCCTACCATATTTTATGCGGCCACAATGCCAAAGAGTTTGATTTCCCTTTTTTAGCGCGAAGAATGTTAATTCACGGTATTGATTTACCCGGCGCGCTTGATATTGCAGGAAAAAAGCCATGGGAAATTAATCATTTAGACACCATGGAATTATGGAAGTTTGGTGACTATAAGCATTATACGTCTATGAGTTTATTATGCCACATTTTTAATGTGCCCACACCAAAGGATGATATTTCTGGGGCTGATGTAGCTCGTGTTTATTATGAAGAAAATGATTTGGAACGCATTGTTGTGTATTGCCAAAAAGATGTAATCGCACTTATTCAATTGTTCTTGCGCTTTAGAAATGAAGCCTTGGTGGAAGAGGATAATATTATTCAATAGGCCTCATATATTTCCAAATAGTAAGTCTAAAAGCTATGTTTTAGAAAAAAGGTACTCATCCAAAATCCATCTAAACGCACGGCATCTTTCAATATCCAATTTAATTCTCGCATACCATATGTCTCTTCTTCATTGCGATAATTTGAATAAACCTTTCCGTCGAAAGTAGTATAGTCATCAACATTTGTCAGCTTACTTTTTGAATGTGACCCAGCATTCCATTTACTTTTAATTTTTAAAAGTACTTCGTAATAACGTTTGCTAATTTTTTTAGGGGAAAGATATTCAACATAGGCGTTTCTATGTGAAATTTTAGAAAAGAGATAGAGAAGATGTTTACTGGGTGTTATTTTATTTGCAAAATTTAAAAGTGCAGCATTATTTTTACTATTTAAACCATTGACCAATGCACTTTTTAGTGCTTTAAAGGTGCGATAACCTTGATGATAAGTCATGGGCTTAGCATCTGTTTGATAATTCCCTGCTTTATTAATTACACGCATTTTCCCACTTTTAAAAGTTAGCACTTGTGCATTTTCAAAAACACCAATTTGGTCAAATTTTCCTTCAAAAATGTGTTGATTATTGCTATTAATAACAATGTAGGAAGCGTTTGTTTTTGCTTTATAAATATCGTCAAAACTAATTTTGACTAAGTCGTTATATTGAAACGGAATCATGATCGTGTTTTCCAAATCAATAAGTCCGTATTTATTGTTTTTTTTGGCCACAACATTTACTTCCCAAGAGTCGCTAATATACTTTGCAGAAACTTCATTAAAGCTTAAATTTTGATATTCGAAAGGAATAAGAATTTCATTTGCTGAATTGATTACCCCCATTTTATCGCCTTTTTTTACAATAAAGTAAGTGGCTATTTTCAAGTCAAGTTTCTGTATAATTTTATCATATATTACAGGAATGACGAGTTTTGATTCTATTTCTTCAAGCACACCCCATTTTCCATTTTTACTTTGAACACCAACAAATGCTGCTGTGATATTCTCAGATTCAGGTGAGAATAAGTTTGAACTGTTGCGGATGTATTGATAAGCAATGAGAGAATCATTTAAAACGGATTGCCCATATTGATCCACGATATTTAAATGATTATTAATTGAGATATACGTTAGGTCGCTTCTTGGCGTATAGCTATGTTGCATCCAACCATTTGTTGGTTCTTGAATTTGCTCTCCTTTAAAATTATACATCCCAACTGAATCTGTTTTCTCAACAATAAAGTAGTTTCCAAATTCAGTGATTTTGTCAAATTGAATAGGCACAATAGTAGTGTTTGGGTTAATTACACCAGTGCCCCCGTTGCGTGTTACCCGATAAGAATTTTCTAAATACCGATTGGCTGATATGTCATCATATTCAACCGGAAAAACCACTTTTCCAAGACCGTTATAAAGTCCTATTTTTCTGTTTTTAACAACTAACAAATTGCCAGTTAATTGCTCCTCTATTGAACTGAAAATGCACGGCAGAATAGTTTTTCCATCATAGTTTATAATACCTTGCTTCCCTTTTTTTAACAACTTTAAATACGTTGTTTTATGCGGAAGAATGCGGTCATAAACAGTCTCAATTTTAATGTTACTTTTTGGAAAATATGCTCCCCATTTATTTCCTTTTATTAAGGAGTAATAACCATGATTATAATCAAATTCAATGGCATCAAATTGAGGTTCGTAAATTGTTTCACCATTCGCGCTTGCTAAGCCCTTTTTTCCATCCTGCACAATTACTACGCATTGCAAATCTTTTGCGTACTGATTCCTGAAATAGGTTTTATTTAAAAGTGGTGCATTCTTACTTGCATCTGTTTTAACTTCAATTTTATCATATTCTGGTTGAATGGTAATTGCTCCATTATGGATCACGCCAAATTTTTTGTCCTTGGTAAACACAGCCACGTTTTTGAAAAAAGTTATTTTTTCAATTCCTGTAAACGGTTCAAGTTTACTTCCTAGTAATAAGTGTAACTCCTCTTTTTTATCAGTAACTAAATATAATTTGGAGGACGAATTACCGTAGTGTATCTTTTTGTATTTAATAGGTAAAATGATTTTTCCTTTTTCATCCATCAAACCACACTTTTTGCCTTTTTTTACAAGAATATCAGTAGAATGGTCTTGATTTAAATAGGAAATAGCACCATATTTAATTGGAATAATTAACTCACCTGTATCATTGATCAAGCCTCGTTTGTTCCCTTTTATAACAAGAAATTGACTTTGATTAAAACGGGAAATTTTATCATAAACTCCCTTAGCAAAGGTAGAGTCGCCCTTTTGTAAGGCATATTCTTCGTTAATTTTAATGATTTTGGTTGCTGAATTAATAGTTTTTTCAACTGGATTAGGAAACTCTTCTTCAAGCACCTGTGCCTCTAATTTTACAGAATAGCAAAATACAAACACACACATTACCTTAATGATTAATTTTGATATGAATTGAGTAATTTGCATAATACGAAGATAAAGAATTGCTTAGCTTTTTTGCGTCTTTTTAAAGTTTCTACGTTTAATAAAAGAAAACAATGACAACAGAACATATTTGGAACGACTTTAAAGCGGAGCTTTTAGGCTTTATAAAATCGCGTATAAATAATCAAGAGCTCGCAGAGGATCTTTTACAAGAAGTATTTATCAAAATTCATGCAAACCTTGCATCATTGGGCGAAGGTGCCAATTTAGCGAGTTGGATTTATCGAATAACGCGCAATACAATCATTGATTATTATCGCAAAAAGAAACGCCTCGTATTTCAAGATACCATTGAAGAAAAATTTCCAGAAGATGCGACCAGCTCAACGAAAGATTTGAGCAGCTGTTTAATGTCTTTCGTCAAAGAATTGCCAGAAAAAGATCAAGATTTATTGAACAAAACAGCATTTGGTTCAATGTCTCAAAAAGAGTATGCAGCAAATCTTAATGTAGGTTATTCTACTATCAAATCACGATCGCAACGTGCAAAAGAAAAACTGAAAAACCTGTTTGTGCAGTGTTGCAATATCCAAACAGATGTTTACGGAAATGTATTGAACGCGGAGGAAAAAGATTGTGATTGTTAAATAATTTGCGTCTTTTTTAAAAGTTCCCGTCTGTAAGAGTGACAAATAAATGTATCACTTAATATTTAAAAAATGAAAAATTGTAATTGTACATGCACCTGTGATGAAAATAATAATTGCACGTGTACTTGTGAAACAACCAATAGCTGTTGTTAAAAAACTGAGGAGGGATTTATTTGAAAGAGTATTTCCCTCTTTTGCTTTATAAATTAACCTGAAAAAAGCCTTGTTCAATCCATGCTTGGCGCCATTCTTTCCAAAATAAATCCATTTTTTTTGCAGGAATTCCAAAATGATTAACCATATAACTTTTAGCCGCACGAACTGAATTATTAGATTCAAAATGCTTTAAAAAATGATATTGCCCCTCATTGATTTCGAACAACCCTAATTGATAATTTTTCCGGAGCAAAATGGTATAACTCGTTTGCATTTGCGGCAACTCAGGTTGGTGGTCATTAATGACAGCCTTATAAAAAACACTGATTGGAAACTGATAAGTGAGAATATGAAAAATCGGAAGTAATTTAAATTCCTGATCTGTGTTTTCTGTCTTAACCAATTCAATGTCTTCATTTGATTTTTGATCAAAAGCGTCGTTAATTAAATATTCAAACTCCGCTAATTCGATCATAAAATCTGGCCAGGTTTCTTTTACTGTTTCATCTTTATCTGGTCGGGTTTCTGCCAAAAAATGGGCGTATTGGTCTCCTAAATCTCCTAAGGTATAACTTTTGGAAGGGTGATTATTCAAATAAAAATCAGTGAATTGATCAAAAATTTGCGGACCTAAGGCGTAAGAAAGTCCAGTGTATTGAGCTTGCATGCATGCACGTAAACGGGCAATGTAACTGCGTTGATAAATGGCCAAATGCTGGCGTGCGGTTAATTTGCTAGATGGTTTAATGTAAGTTTCTGTTTCCTCTTTGGTTAATTCACTAGGGTGCAAGAGTTGTGTTTGCATCCAACTTTGAATTTCATTGAGTTGGGCAGATGCTGTTTTCAGTTTGGAGCTTTGGTCTAAATACATCTTTAATTATTTAACAAAACTATTTGCAACTTTGGTGACCATAAAGTCTATAGGATTAGAAACTGCCAAGTCGCGTTCATCCGTTGGTGTTGCTAAATCGATATCGCCAACCAGCCCGTTCATATATTGTTTGGCTTTTAATAGCTCAGCATGGCAAGTGTCAAAATCTGGAATATTGCCATCCCATTCTAATAGAGTTGAGGTGCCACCAGTTTTTTGCCAAGCCAGCCGAAAAAGTTCCCAAACAGGATCTACTACTGGGCTATCATGCGTGTCAATAATGTGATCTCCGCAATGCTGATGGCCTGCCAAATGCATTTGAACTATATGTTGATGATTGATGTTTTCAATATATTCTATAGGATCAAATTCATTGTTAAAAGCCGAGACATAAACATTGTTTACATCTAATAATAAACCGCAACCTGTCGCAGCTACCAAGCCGTTCAAAAATTCCCACTCAGGTATGTCTGAATGCTGAAAGGCGAGGTAGGTGCTTGGGTTTTCAATAATTAATG
Organism: uncultured Crocinitomix sp.; assembly: GCA_937136425.1. Classification (GTDB taxonomy): domain Bacteria; phylum Bacteroidota; class Bacteroidia; order Flavobacteriales_D; family Crocinitomicaceae; genus Crocinitomix. Next base: position 147,977 of record CAKZON010000069.1, on the reverse strand, counting down.
GCCGCTCTAAAAAGTCTTGCACAACCTGAATGCGATTAACAATATGCTCTAAGGTTCCTTCATTTAGCGGCACAGGTAATAAATCGTGTGAATTAATGCTTAAAACGCCTGTCCAGCACAGGTGATCACTAATCCAAACAGGATTAATTTCTGTGCTCAATTGTTTTAACTTTTTTAAATAGTCAAAATCAAGCGGATCTGTACTACCAATTGACATAGAAACGCCGTGCATTACCACAGGATAATGTTCTCTAATTTGATCTAATACATGACGTGGACGTCCACCAGAATCCATAAAATTTTCCGAAATAATTTCGAACCAATCTACGGCAGGCTTGTGTTCTAGAATGTGGTTAAAATGTTCGCCTCTTAATCCTAGCCCAAGCCCTAAATTAGGCAATTTATCAATTGTCATTCGTGTTTATTTATCCTTAAAAGGTAGTCAATTAACCTTTGCGTTTTGTTCTAGGTGTTGTCTTTTTTTTGCCTTTCACAGTTGTTTTTGTTGCGGTTCTTTTAACCGGAGCTTTTTTTACTGCAGCAACCGCTTTTTTAGGAGTTACTTTTTCAACTTCTAGTTCAATACAACCACAGTTTTCTAAAGTATCTTCCATTTCTTTGGCTGATTCAATACAAAATGCTTCAGCACTTGCTGCTGCATTATTTTGTCCAAAACTGCAATATTTATTTCCACTATGCCCGCAAGAACTTCCTCTGCCATTTGCCTCTAACCAAGTTACTGGTGGGCCGTATTTAAATGGCGCAGGTTTAATCGTTCTTTTAGCTTTATCCATGCGATCCTCAAATAATTTTCGAGCCAATTGCCATACACTTCTTCCTTGGTTTTCACCTTGGGTAATAAAACGCTCTGCAGGAATCGGAGAACCACAGCTTCCTTGCCATGCGCAATCATTTGCACCTGGTTTGCATTGTTCTTCAGTGTCGCCATAAAGTCCGCAACCTCCTTGAGCTTTGCAGTTATTTAAAGTATGGCATACATGCTGAACTGTTGCACACATTCCAGACCCCGCACAGTCATTTGTTCCATATCTATCATGTCCTTTGCAGGCATTTAGTCCCATACAAGTGTGCAACTCTAAAGGAACAGCAATGTCCTTTTTTCCGCTTGAACCGCAACCGTTTGATTTTCCACTTCCTCCACAACCATTTGATGCACCGCCACCACCGCAGCCGTTTGCAACATTATATTTAAAATTTTCCATGTTTTAATCTTTTATAATTATAAAATACCTGTATTGTCCTTCACTAAATAGCTTTCAATTGGCACATCTGGTAAATCGTTAATATTTGCAATTACTCCTTCCGATAAACTTGGGTTAGCTGCTTTTGCAATTGCTGCTAATTCTATAATTTGAGATTTTGGACTACTGCTCAAAGCAAAATCATAATCCTCTAACGTGGCAGACACAGTTTGCAACATCCCATTAGCATCTCTGTAGCTCATACCAGACATTGATTCGCAAAGTGAGTTCAAAATCCAAATCATTGATTTATGAATTCCAAACATGAAAATTTCATACTGTTTGTGGCCGCCAGTTTTATAACAAGCTTCAGCCATTACAAAAATGTAGGTATAAATGGAGTTCGTTAAGGTTGATAATTTTTGAATATCCTCAGGATAATCTGTCGTCATAGGGTTAGTGGGTAAGTCTTTCACAAAATACTTTGTAAAATCAAAATCCTTCGTTCCTAATTGTTCATTTAAACCATGATTAATTTTATAAATACCGCAATAAACCTCTAAGAACTTGTCAAAGTGCGAAAGTTCTTTCTTGTCTTTATCGTCATAGTCATTAGTATTCGTTCCTTTTTTGCCAAGAGGCGCAATTGGACAAACAACTTGCCCATCAGGCGTTAAATGATTACCTGTTATTTTTTTCCCTGCTGGTGTTTTATGCGTGGCTCCTTCACCTTGCTCAACAATTTCATTCATTGCAGCAACTGCAGATGCACGGTTTACAACATGTATTAATCCTCCACTGTCATTAGCATTGGTGAATTGTGCCTCGTGTTTTTTATTATAATAAACTGTGTCAATGTTATTTTGAGCATAATAACCTCTGCCCGAAATCAATTGTGGAGCATCTGGATTAAAATCACTGTCAGATAAATCGTTTTGAATGCAATCAATTATTTTTCCGTAATACTGACCAATGGTTTGATATTCAATTACATCTCCTTTTTCTGCCATATTATTGTTAAATGGAAGCGGAGTTTCAATAAGCAAAAACGCATGTAATTGATCCAGTGTTAATTTGGCTCTGTTAATAGGGAAAGCAGGAACATGACCTGGTAAATAAGCTGGCCAAACTTTTGGTGTTTTTCCAACTAAATCTGGCAATCCTCCATATTTACCAAGCGCATTTTTAATGTTGGATGAAAGTGACATATGTAACATTTCTTCCACGGCTACACTTAAAATTAGTGCACCCGCCTTATTGGCAAACACAACAATTTCTAAAGCCAATTCATTAGCCATTTCGGTTAATATATTATCAGGAATTGGATCTTCAACACTGCTTTGCGTTAATTTAAAGTCCTTTAAAATTTGCGTTGCCAAATCATCTTGATTGGGTGTCCTATTAATAGAATAATAGGTGTAAAGGTAAACAGGGATGGTTGCAATTTCAATTTCAATTGCTTGCTGCATGGCCTGTTTTAAGTTTTTCGGCGTAACGTCGTCGATCAACTGGAAAAGGGTTCCGTCCATAAAAGTTAGGTTTTAAATAAATTTGGGTAAATCTCAAATGTAAGAAAAGTAAAAGGGAATGCTCTAGGTATAATTACCTGTTTTGAATAGGTGTTAATTCATTTAATATCAGTCTTGAATCGAATAATAGTTTCTTTGGTGACCTTAATAATGCAGTGTTTATTTAATGGGTTTATGTAGATATGTATTGGATAGCTATGCTTAATTTAGTGTTTCTATTTTATGATAAAAAAAGGACTGTATACTTCTATATTGCTGCTATTTATTACGCAATCGTTGGTTAGTTATTCGCAAAATTTGAATATCTATCGATTAACAAGTTATTCTTCAAACAATGAGGATGAATTTGGATTTGTTTCTTTGACAGATGGCTTTCCTTTTAGTGAGCACCCTGATTCGCTTGCAATTGCAAATAAGCATTTAGGAAATCTTGATTTAGATATTGTTGCTGATAATTTACATGAATTGGATCCAGTTAAACGGAAACAATTTTTGTCTCGATTAAATATTCAAGAATCAGACAAACTCTTTTTGTATCATCTGATTAAGGACACAATTTATACACTAAAAATAAGTGATTTAGTGCTTGTTGCACACCTCACACCTTATGAACCGCAATTACCGGTTCCTGATTATGACTATTTCATAGGATTAAAAATAAATGATCATCAATTATCAATGAAAGAGGTGTTTGATTATGGAAATAATTTTATTGCAATTGGTGAGAACTGTCCTTTTCAAACAGGACAATTGAAACCTATCATATGGAAGAAAATGGCGACTGAAAAATTTTTATCATTCCATGAAATGAAGAATTTACCCAATGATTTGGATTCATTTGAGCCACAAGAAATATTTAAATGTAATATGGATGGCTCGACTTATTATGTAATGAATTATAAGGATAAAAACGACGCAGAAATTAGACATTTAATTGTTGTGGATTCATTAACCAACCAATTGGTTTACAATAAACTTTTTTTAGTGGAAGGCGATCATGATTTGCCACTGTTGGCAACAAGTTTTAGTGAAGACAAAAGTGCATACCAATATCAGTGGGCCGGAAAATTGTTTAAAAACAAGCCCTCAATTATTTACAATTTTGTTGAACCTTGGTTTGGATGCAAGCGGATTTATTTTGTAGATGAAGAAGCACTTCCAATTCGCATAAGGTGCGACAACAGACATTAGTTTAATAGAATTTTAACTAACGCCGAATTTTGGTATACGGCACGCTATTCAAATCCCAATCAATCACCATTCCTTCAGCAATGTCATCTGCATTTTGTTTGCCGTACATTATTTCACATAAGTAAAGTGCAGCCTCAAAGCTTTTAGCACCTCCAGCTGAGGTTATGAATTTTCCGTCATGAACAAATAACACACTATCTCTTACATCAAGATGTGGAAACATGTCACGCATGGCCTGCACATCTCCTGGAAAAGTGGTGCAAACGGTGTTATCTAATAATCCTGCTTTGGCTAAAACAAATGCGCCGTCACAATGCGAGGTAACATACATTGCATTTTGGGCGGTGGTTTTTACAAAATCCAGCATTGCCGTGTCTTCTAAATCGCTGTCCAAATGATGCTCGGCACTTGGTACTACAAGTATGTCAATCTTTGGTAAATCATCTGTTAAATAGTCAAAGTCTGGTAATATCTTAAGCCCTTCAAAACTAGTAACAGGCTCTTTGCTATTGGCAACTGTAAAAACGTTCATTGGTTTTATATCATCTCTAAAAATGGTGTGATGAAAAATATCATAAGGTGCTGTTAACTCTGAATTAAACACACCATCCATAATTAAAAAGCCTACGTTATAATTTGCTGTGTCTAATGCTAAGGTAGTTTTATTAGTGCTAGTAACGCTTTTGTCTTCTTCTACAGAACTTGAACAGGAAACGAATAGCGATAAAAGAAGAATGGATAGAAAGCTACGCATATGCAATGATTTAAAGATCTATACTTGGTAACCCTGATCCGGCCAAAAAAGCCATAGTTAATTGAGTACCGTTGAAAAGAAAATGCATGATCATTGAATATTTTAAATTTTTGAAGCGGACATAAACAAAACCTAAGGCAGCTCCCAAAACAAACATTGATAAGAACTTTAGTGGTTGCATATGTGTAAGTGCAAAAATAGCTCCGCTCATTAAAATGGCGCCCATATCTGACATGCCAGACTGCAACATTTTTTTAATTAAAAAGCCTCTAAAAACAAGCTCTTCAAAAATGGCAGGGAGCAAAGCAACAACAATTAAAGAAAAGATAAATTGTATTGGGTCTGATTGAACAAACAGCTCTGTATTACGCTCATTCATGAGAATTTCTCTTTCTACAATGCCGGGAGGTAATATTTGGCGTAAAGGTTCATTAATGAGCTCAAATAAGGGTAAAGCGATAAAGCATGCTAATAAAATTCCTAGGGTTATTAGTAATGGTTTTAGCTTAATGGCTTGCATATTTACCATGTCAGAAAACCATTCGCCACTTATGCGTAAATAGAACATAAAAGCTACAAGAAATGAAAAAACTTGGCTAAATAACATGTAAGCAATTGTTATTCGTGCATCATCAAGGTTGACACTTGTAAACGTGTCAGCATCTATAACAATGCCCAACACAAGACGGAAGATAAGGTCTCCCAACGTAACACTGAAAAAAACCAGCAGAATAAACATGATAACCTGCATTCCAGGTGAGAAGGTTTTTAGCATAACTATTGCAAAACAATTTTACGTTCAGAGTCCAATTTAAGCAAAATAAAAATCAAAACGGAGAATGACATCATAGAAGAACCGCCGTAACTAAAAAATGGAAGCGGAATTCCAATTACAGGGGCTAAGCCAATGGCCATGCCCACATTAATCATAAAATGATAAAAGAAAATACTGGCGACACAATAGGCATAAACTCGGGTAAAGACGGAACGTTGCCGTTCTGCAATTACTACCATTTTTAATAGTAAAAAGGTGTAAAGCCCAACCAATAAAAAAGAGCCTAAAAACCCACGCTCTTCTGACCAAGTGCAGAAAATAAAATCAGTACTTTGCATAGGCACGTGGCGTTGACTGGCGTTGGCTAATGTTGCTGATTTATAGCCTTTACCAATGAATCCGCCTGAACCAATAGCTGCCTTTGCACGATTAATATTGTATCCTTTTCCGTCAGGATCATCAATCTTACCCAATAGCAAATCAATTCGCTCTTTTTGATGTGACTGTAATATATTGGTATAGCCTAACTCTACAAAGTTTACAAACAAAACAGCAACGATAAAACTGCCAAATAATGAGCGATAGATTCCTTTGCGATTTCGACGCATTACAAATGAACGTACAGCAAAAGCAAAGGCTCCTGTAAGAACTATGAGTGTAATGATAATACCTGTTTTACCAGAAAGCTGCATTTTGGTAAAGGGTAACATAAAGTTAGAGTCTGCTACCAATAAGGTTACAACAGCAATAATTACAGCAATAACTAAAAAGAGTAAAATATTTCCCGCATATCCCTCTCGATAAAGCACCAATAAAAAGGAAGTAAAAACGATAAATGTTCCTGCATCAGGTTGTAATAAAACAAGTGCACACGGAATTCCTAAAATAAGAGCAGTTGATTTGTTTTTAGAAATGAAAGGAATGATTCCCCAAAGGGATGCAATTCCAGCATTTTTACCCATTTTTGTCCGCTCTTTAGAGCTGCTATTTTGATCAATAAAACGAGCTAATGCTAGGGCTACACCAACCTTAGCAAATTCAGAGGGTTGAATACCTACACCACCAAAACCAAACCAAGATTTTGCTCCATGAATGGGAGTTGTAAAGAGTACGCCAATCAATAATAACATGGTAAAACCATAAAACCAATAGGCGTATTTTCGAATAAAATTAGACTCTAAAAAGAAAACAATTATACCTAAAAACAGGGCTACTCCTAACCACATAATTTGTTTACCATGTTCTGTGCTCAAGTCAAACAAACCTGGTTTTTCAGGATTATAAACAGAGGAGTATATATTACTGATGCCTAATAAAACCAGCACCAGATAAATACCCAAAAGTGCCCAGTCAATATTGGCAAATATTTTGTTTTCCTGCGACCTCATTCTCGAATTATGTCGTTTATGTCAGGAATTAAATTGGCATTTAAAATTCGGTTTTCTTTTACCGTATCTTTAATGGTTCGATTAATGTATTTTTCAATCATTAAACTTGCAACAGGTGCAGACCAAGTTCCTCCAAATCCAGTATTTTCAATAAAAACAGAGATAGCAATTTGAGGATTTTCTCTTGGCGCAAAGGCCATAAAGTTAGAGTGATCTGTTAACTGATATACCTTACCACTTATTTTTTTGAAATTTTCAACCGTTCCAGTTTTTCCGCATACAGCAATGCTGTCCATTCTTGCACGGCGAGCAGTACCGCCACTTTCATGCACAACGCGCCACATTCCATCAATAACAGGTTCAAAATATTGAGAATCAACCATTGTTTGGTTGGGTGATAAGTAAATGTCTGGTATATCAGCTCCGTCAATAGATTTAACAAAATGCGGATAATAAAAATAACCTCTATTGGCAATTATTGCTGCTAAATTCGCCATTTCCATTGGGGTAATTAATACCTCACCTTGTCCAATTGCAATAGATTGAATGGTACTAAATGCCCATCTAAAATTTAGACGTTCGTTATAATAATCAGTGTCAGGAACATTACCTCGTACATTCGTAGGGAAATCCGTTTTCAAATCTACCCCTATACCAAAACTGCGGACATATTCTGCCCAAATATCTAATCCAATTGCGGCATCTTTAAAAATACTTGGGTCTTTGCCTTGCTGAACTATGCGCCGAGTAAGCTGAACAAAGTAGGGATTACAAGACATTTTTACACCGTCAGAAACGCCTTGCGCAGTTGGGTGATTATGGCAGCCTAGCAAGGCTTTATTGCAAGGGAAACTTGAATTTGCAGTAATAACACCTTCTTGCATTCCAATTAATGCCATTACTGTTTTAAAGATCGATCCTGGCATATAAGCCGAGTTAATAGATCGGTTTTGTAAAGGTAATAAGGTGTCCTCTTGCAGTTTGCCATAATTAGCGCCCAAATGTCTACCAACTAAAAGATTTGGATCATAGGACGGAGCAGAAACCATAGCCAATATTTCTCCGCTTGAAGGTTCAATGGCAACAATACTTCCTAATTTGTTTTGCATTAATCGTTCGCCATATTCCTGCAACTCCCAATCAATTGAAAGGGTTATGTTTTTCCCTTGTTTTGCCAAGGTGTCATAATCTCCATTTTCATATTCGCCGGTTGCCATTCCAATAGCATCTTGCAAATAATATTTTACTCCCCTTTGTCCGCGCAGTTGTTTTTCATACATGCGCTCAATTCCTGTTCGGCCAATATAGTCTCCGGGTTTATAATAGGGGTCTTTTTCAATATCATTAGGGCTGGCCTCATTCATGTAGCCTAAAACATGTGCCGCAATTTTTTTAGGATAAACCCTTAAGGTACGAGCTACTTCAAAAAAGCCAGGATACTTATAAAGTTCTGGAGCAATTTGAGCAAATTCATTGGGCGGAATTTGACGCACTATTTCGGAAGGTTTTTTAGAAGAATAGGCCCATGCTTTAGCCATTTTTTTCGAATATTCTTCCATTGAAATTCCTAGCAATTTGATAAATGCAACACTGTCCGTGTTTTTGGCTTGACGAGGGATGACATGAATGTCATAATAAACCTCATTGGAAATTATTTTTTCTCCATTCCTGTCGTATACAATTCCTCGAGCAGGATAGGTTAATATTTTATTTTCTGAAATGGTTGCAGCTCTATCTTTCCACTTGTCATCAACCACTTGCATGTAAAAAAGCCGAACAACAAACGTAAGCGGAATGAGCACAAAAATGAGTGCGATTATATATTTCCGGTTATCGATATTTCTCATTTCTTAGAAGGCTTGTAGAAAATATACTGGAATATTACAATAAGGAACAATGAAAGGACTAAGCTGAATATTGTTTTCAATAGTATGTGTCCAATTTGATCAAAACGAAGAATTTCAATAATGAAAAACCAAATATGATGGATAAAGAGTAAAACAGAAGCATAGGTTAAAAACCAAAGTTTCCCCATGTCTTGTATAGATGGGAGCAAACTAGGATCATAACCATCTCGTGGTTTAATAATATTTAAAATGGTAGGGCGTAAATAGCCAATTACCATTGCGGCAGAGGCATTTAATCCAAAAGTATTGCTAAAGGCATCTACAGAAATTCCTAAAACAAAAGCAACCAGCATTGTCAGCAGAATATTGAATTCAAAAGGCAACATCATAATCATGACCGGATAGATCATGGGATTGACATACATGCTCATTTCAATATTATTGACAACTAAACCTTGAATGAGAACAATCAAGATAAAGTATGATCCATATTTAACCCATGCATTATTCATCTCCAGTGAAGCGTCTTTCAAGGTTTAACTGTTCATCTCTCATCATGTTTTTAACAACATAAACATGGTAAACAGCATTATAATTTACATCTAATTTGATATTCAAACCAATGGTTTGTTCTCCATCATTTGCAATAATTTCGTCTATTGTTCCAACAGCAATTCCTTCTGGAAACTGTGTTCCTCCTCCGCGTGTCACAACATGATCTCCTATTTCAATAGGAATATCACGTTTTACATCATTAATTTGAGCAAAACGATTGTCCAAGCCATCCCAAGACAAAAACCAATATTCATTGTTCTTTAATAACTTGACGTTTGTGCTGGATTTTTCCGTTAAAACGGTCATAACAATAGAATAATGGTCGGATACATCTGCAACAATGCCAATTACACCATCATCTGCAATTACGCCCATTCCAATTTCAATTCCTTGGGCGGTACCTTTATTTAATGTGAAATAATTATTCCGTTTTGTGCTTGAGGAGTTTATTACTGTTGCTGGTATATATTGAAATTGCTCTTTTTTAAGCGTATCGTTTACATAATAGGTGTCTCCTTGCAACTGATAAAAACTTTCTGGAAGCTGAGCCCTTAACCTAGCATTATCCTCTAATAATTTCTCATTAGCTTCAGAAAGACTAAAGTGCTTATTGATGTTATGCTTTTTTTCAACAAACCACCCAATGAGGTTGGATGAGGTATTTGTCATTTTTGAGCGGTGATAATTTTTGCTATTAAAAAAAAGAGTCAACACGAAAACTTGCAGAACGAAAAAGATTAAAAAATCTCTAAATTTCTTTAAGAATTGAATTAAGTTTCGCATTTGGTTTTAACGTTCAACCGAGTTTCGAGAGCCTCAGCCCCCTTAATTGTTATATATTCGAATGGGATGACTGAGGCTCTCGAAGTCACCCTATTATTTTTATCGCATTAAGAATTGGAAACGCCCAATATTCTTTAAAGCAATACTTGTTCCTCTGGCAACTGCTCTAAGCGGATCCTCTGCAATGTGAATAGGCAATTTTGTTTTTTCAGAAACACGACTGTCTAATCCTCTTAACATTGATCCACCACCCGCTAAATAAATTCCAGTTTTATAAATATCTGCTGAAAGTTCTGGCGGAGTCATCTCCAGGGCAGTTAATATCGCTTCTTCAATTTTTGAAATACTCTTATCTAATGCATGTGCAACCTCTGAATAAGTGATTGAAATCTCTTTAGGAATACCTGTCATTAAATCTCTACCACGAACTGCGAATGGAGGTGGAGCTTTATCACCTAAATCTGTTAAAGCAGAACCTACTTCAATTTTAATTTGCTCAGCTGTGCGCTCTCCAACCAAAATGTTGTGTTGACGACGCATATACTCTTCAATATCAGTTGTAAAATCATCTCCAGCAACACGGATAGATTTGTCACAAACAATACCACCTAAAGCGATTACAGCAATTTCAGAAGTACCACCACCTATGTCAATAATCATATTTCCCATAGGTTCTTCCACATCAATTCCAATTCCTATAGCAGCAGCCATAGGTTCGTGAATTAAAAACACCTCTTTCGCTCCTGCATGTTCAGCACTATCTCTTACCGCACGTTTTTCTACTTCAGTAATACCAGAAGGAATACAAATTACCATTCTAAGTGAAGGAGTAATGAGACGATTTCCCGTATGAATCATTTTGATCATTCCGCGAATCATTTGCTCTGCCGATTCGAAATCAGCAATTACACCATCTTTCAGGGGCCTAATAGTTTCGATTAATTTATGCGTTTTACCGTGCATTTGTTGCGCGGTTTTACCAATGGCAACAATTGCCCCTGATTGAATATCTTTTGCAACGATCGAAGGTTCATCAACCACTACCTTGTCATTCATAATGATCAATGTATTGGCCGTCCCTAAGTCAATCGCAATTTCGCGTGTAAAAAAATCAAATAGTCCCATTCGACAATATTATTTCTGTTATTCGTGGTTTAATCCTTTGTTGTACTGTGTTTTCGAAAAAAAGTTACTGAATTGTCTGTTTATCAAAGGATTTTGTTTGTTAATGTTTAAAGTGTCTGTTACCGGTAAATACCATACTCATGCCTGCACCATCACAAAATTCAATTGATAATTTGTCTTTGATTGATCCTCCAGGCTGAACTACAGCAGTGATTCCAGCGTTGTGAGCAATCTCTACACAATCAGGAAAAGGGAAAAATGCATCAGATGCCATTACAGCTCCATTTAAATCAAAATTAAATGATTGTGCTTTATGAATTGCTTGACGTAATGCATCCACTCGTGATGTTTGTCCTGTTCCGCTAGCTAATAATTGTCCATTTTTAGCTAATACAATTGTGTTTGACTTGGTATGCTTTACCAATTTATTTGCAAATTCTAAATCTACTAGCTCTTGCGCAGTAGGTGTAGCATTTGTTCGTGTTTCAAAATTTTCTTTTCGATCTGTAATCGTGTCTTTGTCTTGTTCTAAAACGCCGTTCAAAATAGTTCTGAACTGTTTTGTTGGCAATTCAACATCTTTTTGAATTAAGAGGACACGGTTTTTCTTTCCTTTTAAAATTTCAAGTGCTTCTGCATCATATGCAGGTGCAATAACAACCTCACAAAATAATTCGTGAATTTGATTTGCAGTTGCTACATCAATAGCTGTGTTTGAAATTAAAATTCCACCAAATGCAGAAACAGGATCACCCGCTAAGGCATCTTTATATGCTTCAGCAATAGTGCTGCGCGTTGCTAAACCACAAGCATTATTGTGCTTAAGAATAGCAAATGTTGGATCATCATTTTTGAAATCCGCCATTAGTTGCACGGCTGCATCAACATCTAAAAGGTTGTTGTATGAAAGCTCTTTTCCATGAAGCTTATCAAACATAGCATCCATATCACCATAGAAAACACCTTTTTGATGCGGGTTTTCTCCGTAGCGTAAAACAGAGGCTTGTGAAATACTTGCTTTGAAAATATCTTTTTCTCCTTGGTTAAAGTAGTTGAAGATATGCGTATCATAATGAGATGAAACTTCGAAAGCTGCAGCAGCAAACTCCTTACGTTCATCCATTGTTGTTCCTTCATCAGAATTTGTGATGATTTTTAAAAATGCATCATATTGATTTTTAGAAGGGATGATTGCTACATCTTTGTAATTCTTAGCTGCAGCTCTTATCAATGAAATTCCACCAATATCAATTTTTTCAATAATATCAGCATGGCTTGCTCCAGAAGCAACTGTTGCTTCAAACGGATACAAATCAACTATTACAACATCCAATTCTGGAATATCATACTCGGCTGTTTGAATTTGATCTTGTTCATGATCTCTTCGTGATAAAATTCCACCAAAAACTTTTGGGTGTAAAGTTTTAACACGCCCACCTAAAATTGATGGGTATGAAGTGAGGTCTTCAACACGTTCAACTTGAATTCCTAAATCTTCAATAAATTTTTGAGTTCCTCCTGTCGAGAAGATTGTTACTCCTTGTGCATCTAATGCTTTGGCAATGTCATCTAAGCCGGCTTTATCAAATACCGAAATCAGTGCATTTTTGATCCTTTTTCTATCCGCCATTTTTTGTTTAAAATCAGTTCTTTTACTAGAAGATGCAAAGGTATTATTTTACTATCGATTAAAAGGCGAAAATCAAAGAAAAAAGGGTGGTTTTTTAATAAATGTAGTGATTTGTTGATTATTTGTTGCGAACGACGATTTTTTGTGACTTAGCGATTGGTTTGATTGTCTTATTTAAATCCGTTGATGAGAAAGTAAACTACTGTATACTAAAATTGCCTATTTTTGTGATGAAAGATAAATTTCAAGCTATGAAACTAATTAAATTATCGACAAAATCTTTCCTTACTGTTTTGAGTACAGTTTTTATTGGATTTGTCGGTCAAACGCAAACATGCCTTGTCGATTGGACAAATAAAGTTCCGATTACAATTGACAATTCTTCAGGAGGTGAATTAACTGATTATCAAATTCAACTTGAGTTGGATACTGAAACACCAATTTTATTGGGTGAAATGGAATCTGATGGAAGTGATATTCGATTTACTGCTGACGGTTGTTGCGATCAATTGTGTTATTATATTGAGAGTGGAATTAATACTTCATCTACAATTGTTTGGGTAAACATTCCATTGATTGATGCAGGTGCTACAGAAACAATTTATTTGTTTTTTGGAAATAGTGATGCAGAGGCGGCTTCTGATGCTGAATGTACTTTTACATTTTATGCAGGTTTTGATGGTGACTACACCAACTTTGATTATTTGTGCGGTTCAATATCAGATTCAACTGTTATGGATGGAGATTTGAATTTATCATGGGGTAGTAGTGGTTTAATAGGGTCTACCATGACATTTCCAATGGAAGAAATTTATACGGCTGAAATGATGTCTAATGGTGTAAGTGGCAATTGGCCCGCTATCTATTGGGCAAGAGAAACGACAAAAAAGAATTACGGTTTAATGACCAATGGTAGCCAGGCGAGAATTTCTTTAACAGGAGGAGGAACAGATTGGTGTTCGGGTCATAACTGGGCTTCTTCTCTAGAGTCATATACAAGTTCTGAAGGGCTTTGGTCATTTACTTGGCGTGGTACTGGAGATTTAATTGCCAATTTCCCAACTGTTGGAGAGATTACAACAGACAATAGTTTATATGCTAAAGATGAAGATTTACGTTTAATGATTGGAGGAATATCTTCTGGTTCTGGATCAATGGATTTGGATTGGGTGCGTGTTCGTAAATATGCTGAAACTCCACCAACTTATGCAATTGAATTACCATTAACTTTTGAACCAGGCCCACCGTTAGATTTAGGTGATGAGGTTATAGGGTGTGGTGAAGCAGTGTTAGATGCAGGAGAAGGATACGAAATTTTCGATTGGAGTTCGGGAGGAGAAGACCAAATGGAAACGGTAGATGAATCTGGAACGTACACCGTTACTGTTACGGATGGTGAGGGATGTTATCAAGAGGCGTCAGTAGATGTTATTGTTGCTCCAATCTATTCGATTGAAGTTTCTGAGACGGTTTGTTATGGAACAAGCTATACTTTTCCTGATGGTTCAACAGAAGAGATTACTGAAACGATTATCAATTCAAGCATTTTTGAAACTGAAACTTATGGATGTGATAGTTTAATTACAACCACCGTTGAAGTTTATGACTTTAGTCCTGAACTAGATTTAGGTGATGACATTACTTCTTGTGATGATACTGTTTGGATTGATGCTGGAGATGATTTTACATCTTATAATTGGATGGATGGGCCTGCTACACAGGTGTATGCTGTTGATGTGGCAGATGAGTATATAGTAACTGTTATTGATGATAATGGTTGTGAACAATCAGAATCAATAAATGTTGATTTTGTTGTAATTGATAATGAAACAACATTGGATGGATTTACAATTACTGCAAATGATGCGGACGCAGATTCATATCAATGGTTAGATTGTGATGATGATTACGCTGTAATTGACGGAGAAACAGGTATTAGTTTTGTGGCTTTAATGGATGGAAATTATGCTGTTGAAATTACTAAAGGCGAATGTGTGGACACATCTGCTTGTGTTAATATTTTTGGCGTTTCAATTCCAGAAGATCAACCTAATTTATTCTCACTTTATCCGAACCCAACAAAAGGAGAAGTAAACCTAGTGTTTGCAGAAAATGTAGGAACAGTATTAATTCGAATTACAAATGTTGAAGGAAGAATAGTGCAAGAATTTGAGTATAACTCAGCAAATCTTAACATGAATATTGAAGGTGAAAAAGGAATTTATTTTCTTGAAGTACTTACCTCTGAAGGAAATCATGTCGTAAAAATCATTAAAGATTAATTACAACTCTGTTTATTATTAAAGGTGCTGATTTTGGTTAGCACCTTTTTTTATACCTTGTGATTCGTAAAAACCTACTATGAAAAAGTTATTCCTAATCTTTCCCGTTGTTATTGCTGTTTTTTCTAGTTGTGTAATGAATGTCCATTCGGCAGACCGTGCAGTAATGCTTGAAGAAAATGAGGCAGAATTTATGGCTTATACCACGGGCAATTTTGGCGGTGGAATAGGAACAGAATTTAATATAGGAGGCGGTTTAGGAGCGCGATTAGGAATGTCTGATAATTTTACTTTTGGAACTTCCGCAGATTTCAATTTTAATTCAGTTAATACAAGTTTGGTTGATAATATTTTTTATGGACAAGTTTCTCTTGATCAAAAATTTTCTGTTGTTAAAGATATTTTTGCCGTTAAGATTAAAGAAGGAATTTTCATCAATAACTATTTTGGTACTGTTGAGCAAAATGCCACAACGGGTTTATATGAATTTGTTTCGAGAGAAAAAATAATACCTTTTATTTCTCCCTCATTATTGTTTTCTCCTGAAGGAAGGCTTACTAAAAAATGGCAACTAACGATAGGTTTAAATAGTATTATTGGATTACGATATGGGCATACCCCATGGACAATTGGAGGAACATTATTATTTGATTACGCCGAGAAAAAAGATAAGTTTTTGACAGGATTCGAATTAGGAACAGGAATGCAAACCTTAGTGAATGACGGAGAGGTCTTTTACTTGTCATTAGGTTTCTTTTTTTCCAAATTTAAAAAAACAACGCCACGCCCTCCTGTAAATTAACGCCTACCAACCACTAGAATAAACTTTGGTTCCTCTACCGCAATCATGTTTTTTGCAATAAGTGGCGCCCGCATTTAAACAAAGCTGCTTTTCATCAATTCCGGCAACCCAATCATCTACAATTTGCTCTAAAACATAGGCGCCTGGATAGAGTAAACTATTAGAACGTACTAAAGGGTAGCCACCTGCAAGCATAAACTCTTCTTGCAAATATCCGTACGAAACGCAAGCATTCATGACAATATCTGTACGTTTATCAGACAAATTTATCCAAGGTTTAACATCAATATAGTCCATCACGCCATTGTGCCCATTGAACATGATTAGATCCGCGGCTTGTGCAACATCAAGTGTAGACTGGTCTTCAAATAAAATTGTTTGTGGTCGGTTTCCAGAAATTGCCGCCAAGTAGTCATTCACCGTTTCTTCCATTCTGTCGCCGCGGTATGCATCTGCCACTAAATATACCTTAGAATCAGAATAATTTTTTTCAAAAACAACCCGCTCTAAAACGTTGGTGTCCAAATCTAACTCTTCGTATATTAATTTCCAATCAGGCTGTTTTTTAAAGTATGCTTTTGTTCCACCACTTGTTGCCCAATAGAGGTTGCTCTTTAAGCTCATGCCGTTTCCTAATGATGGAGTGGTAGGAATAATCCCTTGGTGTTCATTGTCGCAAAGTGGCACATAAACATGAACAACAAAAGGTAGTTTATCCGCTTTTTTGGTTTGAAGGCGTTCAATTATTGTTGACCGATCAAAAAAAGTGTCAATTGGTTCAGGCTCATTTTCATCAAGCAAAAGTTCTTCCTCAACACCATACTGAATTTTGTCGTACTCCCAGCCCGTTGCGTTATTATCGCTTGAATTGCCAGAATAACAGCCTAGTAATGAAGCACCGATTGCTAATATAAAGGCTAATTTTTTCATAATAAATAAGGTTAATATTTTTAATTTAATTCCTTTTTGAGAAACATCTGTATAACAGAAACACATAAAATGAATAAGGTAACAGTTTTATTACATGCAGCCAATTTTCAGTAAGTTCGAACTCTAATTAATATGAACGATTCTTTTTAAGCAACTAGAGGTTTTACGAGGCGTCTACTGATTATGAGAATAGCCCACTACTTAGTAATAGTTTTTCTAACCACTTTTGATGCTTTTAGTCAAAACATGGTTAACAACCCTACATTTGATTTTACTCACTCTTGCCCTACTGGCACTGGTGTGTTTGCTGGATATGATCCAGTTGCTAATTGTGTCTCATGGAAAAGAGGAACACCAGGATCAGCTGAATATTTTCATAAATGTAATGACGAAAATATCGGTGTTCCTGTTAATGTTTTTGGATATCAAGAAACCGACACGGACAGTGGTTATTTTGGAATCATTTCGTATTCACATAATTTCTTGAATTATAGAGAATATGTTGAGGGTGAGCTAACGCCGTTAGTTGAAGGTCAGACTTACAATGTTGATATTAAAGTGTCTCTGGCAGAATATTCTAATTATGCTTGTCAAGGACTAGGAGTATTATTTTACAAAGAGCACCCTGGGTTTGACACATTGCATGGTGGATCAACCATTTCTTTTGATCCGCAAATCACATATAATCCCTATGGTGTTATTTCGGACTCATTGAACTGGGTTTGCCTTTCTGCGAGTTTTGTAGCAGATTCTGCATATACGCATCTAATTATCGGAAACTTCGAAGACGATATAAATACAAACCCTACATATATAGGAGGAGATACAATAACTAGTGAGGAGCTCGCATACTATTATATAGACCAGGTATCCGTTTCTTCATCTGGAGGGCTTTGTGAAAACTCATCTGTTTATGATGATGTTGAAACAAGAATGCAAATATACCCGAATCCAGGTTCAGGAATATTTACCATAAAAAATTACAATGGTGAACGTGTAGATGTTTTTGATTCATCTGGGCAAAAGGTTTTCAATGCGAATAAAGCTCAAATTAACTTATCATTTTTGCCAAAAGGACTTTATTTCGTGAAAATTGTAAATTCTCTAGATACACAATTAGTTAAAATTGTCATTCAATAAGGCTTACAATAAAAGAGATTGACTTCACAATCAATTTTCACTCCTCTTCATTTTGCATATAGTCGCCTAATAACTGGTCGGTGTTATTTGAACTATCCTTTAATGATTGTATAATATTTTGACGCTCATTTGTTTTTTTATTCTGACTCAGCTTTTTTTTGGATTCAACTTTAGTCACCTCAATTTCAAAAGCAACAATACCTTTAGCCATTCTTGCTTTATAGTCCTCTGCTAAATCATCCCATTGTGTTTTATAGTCTGCTTCAAAACTATTGATCATAGCTTCCAACACTTTATAAACAGCATCTTTATCCGTTATTAATTTTGCAAGGCCATAGGCATGCACGGCTAAATAATTCCAGGTAGGAACATTTTGTTTTTCATTGTAATTTTTGGGAGAAATATAGGCGTGTGGTTCTGAAAAAATGATCAAATTCTCATTTGATTCTATATGTTGCCAATGGGGATTTGCTTTGGCAAAATGAGCAGTTAAAAAAAGCGATCCCCCTCTTTCTGATACAACAAATGGTAAATGCGTTGCGGTTGGAACGTTATTTATAGAAGTAGTAATAACACCAAAACTAAAGCGTTTTATAAAGGCTATTGTTTCAGCTTCATTTTCATTGATATATCTAGGAGGAATGTACATTTAAGAATTAGCAACGCGCCGTTTTTTTCTTTTTACCAAGGCGTCCTTTATCCTCAATTTTTAAAATATAATCTAAAGCCAAGGGAACTTTGCAAGCTGTACCATTCATGTCTACTTTTACTTTACCCAGTTCTTTTGCAATTGCCTTTGCCTTATCTGTCAGTTCAACAACAACAGATCCAACAGCAATTACAAATCCATTCATGGTATACTTAACACGGTTGGGCGCATCCAGTATGGCAGTTGGAATAGAATCTAACAGTTTTATATAGGCGTCCAAATCTAAATTTGAATCCTCATTAATGGTTGCATAGTTAGCCAAAGTTGACCATCCTGCAGCAGCAATTGTTTCAACATCACTTTTAATCCACTCCAAACCTATTTCAAATCCAAAGTCAGTTTCAGATGCAACCCATGGCACTGTATATTCGCTTAAATATGACCAATAGGCTGCATTTACCCACTCGTTTAACTGTTCTTTTGTAATTTGTTTTTCATCTGCCATTAGTCCTGCTAAATACATGGCATCTGTATTTCCTGTTTTATATAAATCCAACGATAGTTCGTGGTTCTTTTTTGTCTTCTTCAAAACCTTTTTAAGGTCCTGCACTTTTACACCAAAAAATGGTTCTTTAGCCCCGTGTTTTACCAACGTTTTTTTGGTTTGTTCACTCCCGTAAGTTTCTAACTCTGCTAATACTTCTTGTGCTGTCATACTATTATAATTGATTAGGAATGAGCTAAGATAATGAAAGTAATTTATACTTAATGTACCCGTTGGTTTATTGCTTACCAATGAAACGCGTTCATTGATAAACCTTTGATATTCATTGAATTTAAATTTTTTTTAGCAGACTTTAAAATATCTTTGATTCAGGTTCGTCTCCTAAGATGAACGCAAATATAAAATGTCAACCTCAAACGAAATAGTCATATCTAAAACAGTAGCTAAAGAGCAAAACAGGCTTTTTAACTTTATTCGTAAAAGAGTAAAATCTACGTTGGATGCGGAAGATATTTTGCAAGATGTATTTTATCAATTGGTGCGCGTTTCGGAAGACGTAAATACAATTGAAAAAATGAGCGCCTGGTTATTTCAGGTGGCGCGTAATCGGATAACCGACTTATATAGAAAGAAAAAGAGTTTAAACTTTTCTGATATGAATAATGTCGCAACAGATGACGAAGGATCATTGCAATTTGAGGCTTATATTCCAGACTTGAATGACTTGCCAGATGCATTGTTAACACGTGAAATGGTGTGGGAGGTATTAGAAGAAGGGTTGACAGAAATTCCGGTTGAGCAGCGAGATGTTTTTACCATGCATGAGTTTGACGATTTATCTTTTAAAGAAATTGCAGAACTAACTGGTGAAACGGTAAACACCTTGATTTCAAGAAAACGCTACGCGATTCTTTATTTGCGAAAAAAATTGAGTGAATTGTATAACGAAATATTAGGAGAATGAAAAAGAAAATGATTTTTATACCGTTTTTCTTTGTAGGGATGGCTGCTTTGGTGACTTGGGTGTTAATGTTGCTTTGGAACTGGTTAATGCCAGCAATATTTGACCTATCTACCATTACTTTTTGGCAAGCTTTAGGATTGTTGGCTTTATCAAAAATACTATTTGGAGGTTTTAGCGGCGGAAAAAAAGGATGTGGTTGTAATGGTTCAAAAGGCCATAGAGGATGGAAACATAAATTTAAACATAAGTGGGCAAATATGTCAGAGGATGATAAGATGAAGTGGGAGTCAAAATTTGCAGGCACAGCCTATAGCGGAGCGGCACTGACTGAGGAGGATTCTAAATTAAACTCGGCCGAGGAAGCAAGACAGCAAGAAGAATAGAGATGGCCACGTGTTCCGTTGAGGCGGATTATAGAGCCGGGTTTCATTTTGAAGCTCGGCTTTTTTTATGCACATCTTGAAAAATGACAAAAACTTCCTCAACTTTTGAGACTGGTCTAAGAGGATTAATAATGCACTAGTTTTTCATTGATAATGCGATCATTTTCATCTCTAATTGCAACAATGTAAAGTCCTTTAGGATAATCGCGCATTGGAATTGAGGTTATGTGTCCAATTTCCTGATCAAAAATGAATTGTCCATTTAAATTAATCACCTGTAAAGTTGTTTTAATTTGAGGGTTTTGTAAAAGCACTGTTAAAACACCTTGCCCAAAATTGATATTGGCCCATGGTCCTGCTTTTACCGTTCCATCTTCTGTTACGTTATATTTAAATGTAACTGTATCACTTAAATTTGGCACCACTGCGCTAGTGATTAAAATACGCACCTGTCCTGTTCCAATCGTTTCATTTGCGGCAAAATTAAACGAGAAGTAGGCTTCGCTATTGGGCGCTACTGAACCTAAACTGCCCGCATCAGGAATTTGATTAAAACATTGTTGGTTCGTACAAAAAGTTGCACTCCAAGCAGGGTCTAATGTGTTTTCAATTACCTCAAATGTTATATCAATGTTTTCAGAGCTAACGTTTTTTAGGAATAAAAACTCTGTATCATAATAGGTTTGAGCAACCGTTTTTTCAATTTTCCTGTTGGGACTATATGTGATTACTTGCGCCATGCAGGCAAAATGAATGAATGCAAATAGAAACAGCAGAGTTTTCATATCTAACTATACGTAAAGTTGTGCAAAATATTATCTACTTAAGTAATTGACTTTAAAAAAATGACAAAAGAAGCAAAAAAAAAGATTTGGCGAAACCTATGGACAGTATTTGCATTAGGTTGCGCTGCAATTATTGTGGGAATTACAATCAAGGTTGTCGGAATGGAAAGACAGCTCTTTTTGCTCCTTTTGTGTGCTTTTGTATTGGGTGTTTTAGCGATTGGAATGTCAACAGTAAAAATGATTAAGTTTCGAAAGTTCCTTAAGACATTGGAGGATTAGAAATCTTTTTAATGTGGAGCAATGAAAAAATCTGTTATGGATTTGTGAATTTCGCCTTCCTCTTCACCTGTGCCATCTGAATTTATGTAAGACACAAGTTGAAGTAGTCCAACGCCCTTTGCGTAATATGCATGTGTAGCATCTGTAGGGCCGCCTCCAGCTAATTCATGGTATGATCTTTTATATTGTGTTCGGATATTTATAACGTCGTAAAAAAGAGTTCCGTTTATTTCTATGGAGTCAAAGGTTTCATGAATTTGTTTTGTTACTGTCGTATAGTAATCGGTTGTTGAATTTCCCGAATAATGTTGAATTTCTCCATGTTCTAAAATAATTGGGGTGGTGGTTGTATTATACGGGTGCTGATTTATATTTAATGCGGAATTCCCAGAAATGTATTTATTGCTAGCGCCAATTAATCTCGGATAGTAGGCGTAATTTGATTCAATAAAAGGACATCCATTTTCATTTTTTGACTGCTCGTAAACGGGCATATAGTCCCATTCAACGCATTCGACTTTATTGCCGTTGTCATATTCCCACCAAGAACCTGGATAAGCCATTAAATACTCTGAAGGATGGATGGTGTCAAGTGTGTAGGTTCTATGGTAGGTGGTATCACAAGGTGATGCGGATATTGGAATTATAGGATCTTTTCTGCAAGATGCAATGAATAAACAAAAAGTAGTAAAGAGTAGAAATGACAACCGCATATATAATGTATGAAACGGTTTCGTCAAGAATTTGGTTGGAATTTTTTATTAACCTATTAATGGGCAATTTAATGAGGAGCGATATAATAGTCTTCTAGTTCAAAAACGGTTACAATTTCATCAAGGTAGGCATCTTGGAAACGTTTCATTATTAGACCAACATTTTTTGCATAATAATAGTAATGGAGGTTGGACGGTGGCCCGCCCATTACATCATCATAATATTCGTCGGTATAAGTTGTAACCATTATAACATCTGCATAAGTTACACCATTTACTTCTTTGTTAGTGAATATTGAGTCGCATTTCCAGTAGGTTGTAATGTGTGCACTACTTGAACTTTTCTGTGCGCTCCAATGGCTACCAAAATCGCCAACTTGCTGGGTTAATCTAGATTCATTGGCAGTTGGATTTGAATAAAGCAATGAATTATTATAAATAAAATGATCATTAACTTTTGGCACTATTGACCATGTGCGATTAATACTTGTGCAACCATTCGCATCTTTAAATTCATGAAACTGCGGAACAGATTCCCAAGCCGTGCAACTATCAACGGTGCCATTTGTATATTTCCACCAAGACCCAGGATAGGTTGATAAGTATGGTGACGGATAAATCGTATCAGTAATATAGATATCCTCAATTTGTGTGGAGCATGACTCATCTTTTCTACAAGAAGACATAGTTGTAAAAATTAATATGAAAGTTATTGGCCACATATGTGTCATACCGAAATAACGTATAATGGGTTGAATAGGTTAGATTTATAGTTAAAAATAGGGGAATTATCCGAATACTTCGATATTATATTGCAACTAAACTACATTACTATGAAGAATATTTACTTTTCAATTATTGCATTTATTTTCCTCTTATCCAGTGCATCCGCACAAACTTGGACAAATTTTGGTCCAGAAGGTGGTTTTTTTAAAGACTTTGTAATTCACCCAACTAATGCTAACATAGTTTATGCTGGGAGTGATGATGGTGGTGGTGTTTGGAAATCGATAGATGGTGGAGAGTCTTGGGAATTACTGACAGGGGAGTATCCCAACTTTACAGGTTGGCATATTACCATGGATCTGGAGCATCCTGACACCCTTTATTTCTGCGAAATTTATGGCCGGTATGGCATTCTAAAAACTACAGATGGCGGTGCAACATTGGAGCATTTGACAGATGGATTTATTTTTAATCGTGATTTGCAAACAACCCAATTAGTAATCTATCCTGGAGATGGAGATACCTTATTGGCAAGCACTGGTGAGGGAGACGATTTTGGTAGAATTGGAAATGGTGTTTTTTCAAGTTATAATGGTGGCTCAACGTGGAATTATTCAGGTTTGCAAAACAATTCTGTTCATTGCATAAACATTTCTGATTCTGACCGATTATTTGCTGGAACAGATGAACATGGTCTTTGGTTTTCGGATGATGTTGGAGCAACTTGGGAACAACATCCTGATGTACCAGATACAGCTGCAGTTTTGCAAATTGATAAAATGAATGGAGTGCTTGCTGTTTCTGGTGCAGCAAATGGAGTTTATGTAAGTTTTGACAACGGACTCACTTTTGCAAATATTGGAGTTGTTGGAGAGTTTAATTTTGACTTGGCTATTTTGGCTACAAGTCCTCATCTTGAAATTATTTCAACAGGGTTTTTTCGACCCAATTACTTTACTTCAGAAACCTTGCTGTGGACCGGAATTACTGATCCTTTATTGGAGGATCACTTATTAATAGGAATTGATGCAAGGGATGATATTATTTATGCTGGTATATTTAGCTCAACTGAAATAGTTAAATCTGAGGATAATGGTGCAACATGGACTGCATTGTCCACTAATCCACTAGCAACTGAAATTCGCGCCGTGCAAGTTGATCCAAGTTCTGAGCGCATTTATACATCATTGCAGCACAGTTATAATTTAGGTGGCGACAGATATAACAAGGAGGCTTTAGCAATTTCTGATGATGATGGAGCAACTTGGACAAGAACGGGGCCTTTAGCGCATGGAATGGATTTAGTTATTCATCCGGACGATTCTGAAACGCTATTTTTAGGGACATTCGCACAAGGTCTATTTAAAACTACAAACGGTTTTGCTACATGGGAACCTGCTCGTTCTGGGAATAAATTAATATTGGATGTTGTAATAAATCCCGATAACACAGATGAAATGCTGTTGTCAGAATTGAATATTCCTACCGTAACAACAGGTGTTTATAAATCTACTGACGGAGGAGACACCTGGAATGAAACAGGAAATTTAGCTGCTACACAAATTGTTTACAATACTGACAATGACACCGTTTTTTTCTCTACAGAAAATGGTATTTACATTAGTAGTGATAATGGTGAAAGTATAAGTGCAGTACCAGCTTATTTTGCAGGAGATGTTGTTTTAAGTATTGCATATAATAGTCCTTATTTATATGCTGGAACAAAGGATGGAAAGCTTTTTAAAATTGACAATGAGGGGTTGATTGATGATATAAGTGGCGATTGGAATGGTGAGGGACCGAATGAGGTGCGTAATTTATTATACGCTGGCAATTCAATAATTGTTGGGTTAAACGGCGCCGAGCAAGATTCAACGCACAATTTAAATGGTGGTGTTTGGCAATCAATTGATAATGGTGAAACTTGGGAGAATTTAACTTCAAATTTAACCAACAATAATATTTACGGAAATTCTGCCATTGCTGTTGCCAATAACGGTGACTTAATAGTTGGAACTTATGGACAAAGTTTATTTAGAACAGGTGATGTAGTTCTTTCTTTGCCAAATAATGGAATTGAGAATCCTTCTATTACAGTATTTCCAAACCCAACTAACGGACTCATACAAATTGTAAGTAATGATAGAATTGAATCTGTAGTTATAACAGCCTTGGACGGAAAGATGATTTATGAAAACAAAGCGGTTGGTTCTAATCAACTAATACTTGATGATATTATCCATGAGTCAGGAATTTATGTTGTTACAATTTGGGCAAATGGCAAAAATTCTACTTGTCCACTAGTAGTGAACTAGGCAAATATTCACTTAATCGAAAATAATTGCTACTCTACATATAAAATGGAAGCTAATTGGACAAGGTCAGCTATATTTACTACCTTTCAATAAAATAAACAATTACCCATATGGATATAATAGTTGCAATAATAATAGGTGGTGCTGCAGGTTGGCTTGCAGGCAAAATGATGAAATCAAAATCTGAAGGAGTTGTCTGGAATATTATTCTTGGTATTGTCGGTGGGTTTTTTGGAAGCTGGCTATTTGGTGTTTTAGGATTAGGTGGTGACGGAGGATCTTGGTTAGGATCTCTTATTACAGGGACAGTAGGAGCTGTACTATTAATTTTCTTGAATAGAAAATTGTTTAAGCGTTAAGCTTATTGAACTGAATCAACAACCTCTTCTTCCACAATATATGGCGTAATAGGCATAGAATCTATCCTTGCGCGAATAGGTTTGATGTATTCCATATAAGAAGGCAGTAGCGAATCAACCATAGGAACTGAAGTTGGAAACTTCTCTGCACGGTGGTCAATTTGTTTCCCATTTTTCCAAAAACGATAACATACGTGTGGGCCAGTTGCTAGTCCTGTGCTTCCAACATATCCAATAGTTTGCCCTTGCTCAACATACACTCCTTTTCGAATACCTTCTGCAAAACCAGTCATGTGTAAATATTGCGTGGTGTAAGTGTCGTCATGCTTTACTTTTACATAGTTTCCATTTCCACTGGTGTAAGATGCAGCAATAACAGTTCCGTTAGCGGTTGACATAATTGGAGTACCTTTTGGTGCGGCATAGTCTGTTCCTAAATGCGCTTTCCATCTTTTTTGTACAGGATGAAAACGGCGCCCACTATAACCAGAACTTATACGCGAATATTTTACTGGTGCCATTAAAAATGGACGTCTCATCTCTTTTCCTTCTTCATTAAAGAAACCAATTTGTGTTCCTGTCGAATCTAAAGCATATTGAAATGCGTAAAATTCATGCCCTTGATGTTTAAACCAAGCCGAGGTAATTCCGCCTACTGCATAAGGTGTTCCTTCTACCGATTTTTCATTATAAATTACCTTAAATTCATCACCAGGATGTAAACGGAAAAAGTCAATTGTCCAAGCAAAAACGCCTGCAATATATTCAGCCATTTCTCCTGTCATATTGATGTCCTCTAATTGTTGATCTAATGCAAAGGTGAGGTTAGAGTTTTGGATGATTTCACCAGAGAGTATTTTTTCATGCACCTCATTTGGTTTCGATTGTTTTTCAACGACTACAGAATCTCTAAAATCAAAAATAACGTAGTCTACAATGTTTTTAGGATAAATAAAGTATTGAGCGGTTTCAGAGGTGTCGCCTAATTCAGATAAAATAATAAACGGCACACCTTCTTTTACATAACGCAAACCAACTAAAGAGTCTGCAGCGCGTTCGGCAGCTACATTAATGTCCCATTGCGACACACCGTAGGGTGCAAACATATGACTCATAGTCCAGTTATCTTCAACCGTGTCTCGTTTAACTTGAAAAGAGTCTAAAACAAAACCGTATTCAATTACGGGTGGAGGAATAATTACCGAATCTTTTTCGATTACTTCAACAATTGGTTCTTCATTTCCGCCGCAAGCAACAAATAAAAATGAAAGAAAAAGAAATCCGAAATTATGAATGGTGTTCATTGAGGGAGTGTTTTCTGTAGTTATATGCAATCACAAAAATAGCCCTAATTCAATCGGTAATTAGTCTAAGCAAAAGTCTTTATTAAAATAAAAATGTTAGTTGGTTTAGTTTTTTTCGATTCAAATTGAAAAGATAAGCCAGAATTACAGAAAAAGAGATAAAAACTGTAACATTATTCAAAAATTGAACACTAATTGGTGGAAATCGGTAAAAACAAACAAAGCTAATTTATTTAGCAAAATACCAAAATAAAAAGTATATTTGTCAAAAATCCAAGAATGATAAAAGTCGAAAACCTATACAAATCCTTTAAGCTTTCTAAAAAGCAACAAAAGGAATATAATACAACGGATAGAGAAGCCGTGCCCGTTAACAAGATTTCGTTTAATTGCGAACCAGGTAAAATATTTTCCCTTTTAGGACCAAATGGTGCCGGGAAAACGACAACCCTCCGCATGATTTCAACCATTATAAAACCAACAAGCGGTAAAATTGAAGTTTGTGGACATGATGTGGCAACACAATCCAAAGAAGTGCGCAAAAGCATTGGTTTTTTAACAGGCTCAACAGGACTTTATGAAAGATTGACTGCAGATGAGGTTTTAAAATATTATGCCGAGTTAAATGATGTACCCACTGCCGAATTTGAAGCTCGAAAAAAGCATTATTACGACTTATTAGATATGCACGATTTTGCTGGAAAGCGAATTGGACAATTATCAACAGGAATGAAACAAAAGGTGTCGATAACTAGAACAATGATTCATGACCCAGCTGTGGTAGTTTTTGATGAACCAACTTCAGGTTTAGATGTAATTACTGCCGAAAATATTATCAAACTTATTCGTGATTGTAAAACGCAGGGTAAAACGGTCATTTTCTCCTCACATATTATGTCTGAGGTTGATTTATTGTGTGATGATTTAGCCATTATTAATAAAGGAAAACTACTTTATAATGACTCAATGGACAATTTTAGAGCCAATATGCAAGCCGACTCATTAACCGGTGAATTTATAAGAATTGTAAACGAAAACAAATCCCTAAACGCCTAACCCATTCCATATGAAAAAGATCATTTTAATAGCAAAAAAGGAGTTTTTAGACATGTTTCGGGACAAACGAACCATAATGCGAATGATTATGATTCCGTTATTGGTTTTTCCTTTAATCATTTATTTAATAACCACCGTACAAGAGTCGCAATCAGAAAAAGAAGCAGGTAAAGAATTGGAAATAGGTTATGTGCTAAATAATCAATCAGCCGCTATGATTGAGAGAATGGACGCAGCCGAAAATTTCAAATTTGTAGAGTATGAAGACACTTTTGCATTATCTGCAGATGTAAAAAGCCACACAATTAATTTAGGAATTTGGTTTGCAGATGATTTTGATCACGCATATGCAAGTGGTGAACAAGCCACTTATGGTGTGCATTACCGACAAGCAAATGAAGAAGAGTATGATCGATTTGAAAACTTGCTGGACGAACAAGAAGAATATTTAGTGCAAGAAAGATTGGCATTAAATGAATTACCGTCAGACTATGTAGAACCGCTAAACTTGGTAGCTACAAATAAAAGTACCCTGCGCGAAATTATTGGAAAATATGCAGGTGGATTTTTACCTTATATATTCATGGCCTTTTGTTTTATGGGCTGTATGTTACCCGCAATTGATTTATTTGCGGGAGAAAAAGAACGTGGAACAATTGAAACCTTATTGGTTACACCAGTAAATCGCGTACACATTTTAATCGGCAAAATGATTGTTGTTACGGCCTTTGGTTTGTTAAGCGCAACAATTGCTTTAGTTGGTTTAGTAGGTAGTGTTTATTTAATGGGAGATGGCGGACCGTTAACCACAGCAATTGCAGAAATTGTATCTCCACAATTGGTCATTACACTGTATTTACTCTTAATTCCAGTAGCCATTTTCTTTGCAGGAATCATGATTCCTGTCTCTGTTTATGCCCGTTCGTTTAAAGAAGCACAAAGTATCTTAACACCTCTAAATATGGCTGTTATTGTTCCGGCAATGTTGGGCTTTTTACCAGGTTTGGAGTTGAACTATACCACGGCGTGCATTCCAATTGTAAACGTTGTTATGTCTGCCAAAGCAATTATTGCAGGCAATGCTGAGGTTGGGCCATTAATTATAACCTTTGCTTCATTGATTTTACTTTCAGCTGTTGCAGTATTTGTTTCATTCAAGCAGTTTGGCAAGGAGTCTAATGTGCTAAGATAGGAGGAGTTAAGTTAGGATTGAGAATTCTATTAGATTTCTGTAAATTAGTGGAACAATAACTATAAACGGAATAAAACCCAGATAGGTTTTATTCTTATGTTAGCTTTCATTAAATATGAGCTTTAAAAAAATTCCAATAAGAAGAATATCTGTGAATAATGAGTCTTTTCTTTGGAAAAGAGGACATTTTGAACTTTCAGATTACGACTATTCTAACCGAGCAGAAAAGGTATTAATTTATATGAAAGGTTTTTGGGGTTCTCCACTAATTCTTCTTTTTAAGGAAGATGATAACTTAAGGTTAATAGAAAATGATTCAAAAAACGTAAAATGGAGTATAAGTTCTTGGCTTGATAATACAGGTATTATTTACAAGGAAACCGAAGAATTAGAAAATGAAAATTGTATGGTTAATTTGAACAAGCCTTCTGTTATTTCAAAGTTAATTGAATACCATAGAAAATCTACCTGGAATCCAAAAGAAACAAAGGAGAAGACCATTGTTGAAGATGCATTGATGCTTTTGGATGAGATTGAAAACCTTAAAACGAAAGCTAACAAAACCTAAATTTCATTTTTGTGTTACCTTACAGCAACGCAAATTTACTCAAAACGTTGCGCATTATTAAAGCGAACCAAATTATGAACCAAATTTCAATAATCTTATTACTCTTATTGACTTTTAATAGTTATGGGCAAAAATCTGAAATACTTGCAGAGCCGAAAGTTGATGAAAGAGTTGAACTTTTAAGCATTATTTTCAGATTAGCCGATAGCAGAGAGTACAGTTCAAATAGATTCCCAAAATATGTTGAAAATATAGAAAAGCATTTCAAACCATACAAAAACCATGAATTAATAAAATATGTAAAAAAGAAACTACGTAAAAAAGGAATTGGATATGATGCCGTTATGCACATGGCGATTAGCTTAACAGACAAATATCCATTTCGGGCAATTGTTCCATTTTCTAAGGAAATTCCAGAAGAAAGGTGGGGAAAGAAAAAGGCAAATAAATTTTTACATCTTTTGAATAAATTCTATTTAGATGCTAATTGCGAAAAATTCTTTGAAGACAATCAACCATTATATGAAACGGCTTCTGGAAACTTTAAAAAGGTTTATGATGAATTGGATGTTAATTGGTATCAAGAATTTTATGGACAGAAACCTAAAGGAGAATTTAGAATAGTGAATGGATTGGGAAATGGGGGCGGTAATTATGGGCCTAGCATCTCAATTAATGGCAAAGAATTTATTTATGCCATTATGGGGACATGGAGTGTTGACAGCTTAAGCATACCACAATATAAAGTGGATGATTATTTCCCGACTTTATTGCACGAATTCAATCATTCTTTTGTGAATCATGTTGTAGAAAAGTACCATACAGAACTTTCTAAAAGTGGACAATTAATTTTTGGTGTATTAAAGGACAAAATGGAATCACAGGCATATGGAAGTTGGCAAACTATGTATGCAGAAGCTGTCGTAAGAGCAGGTGTTATAAAATACTTGAAAGATCACAATTACCCAAGTGAATTTATCGAAACTGAATTAAATGATGAAATTAATCGAGGGTTTTTATGGACAGACAAACTTGTTCAAGAATTAGAGCGATATGGCCAAAACAGAGAGGTATTTCCAACTTTGGAAAGTTTTATGCCTGAATTGGTAAAATTCTTTGATAAAATTGCGGATAACATGACCGAAATTGAAAAGGAAATTGATAACCGACGACCTAAGGTTGTTGAGATAAAACCTTTTGGAAACGGAAATCAAATAGTAAATCATAACATCAAAAAAATGGAAATCATTTTTGATAGACCATTAAGGGGCAAAGGTTATTCAATAAGCGAAGGAGAAAAAGGAGATAAGGCTTTTCCTAAAATGGGAGAGATAACATACTCAGAAGATAATAAATCGGTATTTATTGAATTAGAGTTGAAGCCTGATAAAGAATATCAATTTGTATTAACTGGTTGGAGTTTTAAATCC
Source organism: uncultured Crocinitomix sp. (assembly GCA_937136425.1). Lineage (GTDB taxonomy): Bacteria > Bacteroidota > Bacteroidia > Flavobacteriales_D > Crocinitomicaceae > Crocinitomix. The sequence continues at coordinate 116,813 of CAKZON010000069.1, read as the reverse complement.
CTAAATGGATATGGAATTAATAATTATGAAATCAATTTTAAAACGAAAAAAGAATAACGAATGCCAACAAAAGAGATGAGTATTAGGCTCGTGACTCATCTGCTACTCATATCCGAACCGTTTGCAATAATAAAAAGCTCATATGAAATTCAATTACTTAAAAGCACTCTTCATTTTGATCGTCGTTTTTATTTCAAAATTTGGTCTTGCCCAGGTTAACGAGATTAAAGTAAAATTTATTGGCAATTGTGGACTATACATGACTGATGGTGATTTGAACATTTATGTTGATTTTCCCTACAAATCTGGAGCATTTAATTATATGGAGTATGATGAATCGGAACTTGATAGTATTAAGGAGAATTCAATTTTCATTTTTACGCATAAGCACCCTGACCATTATTCTGGAAAAAATATGCGTAAAACTTTGAGGAAAAAAAATGGAAAAAAATACGGAAAGTGGAATATTTCTAAATTGGAAAATTTAACTGATTCAACTACGGGTTTTTCCATTCAGGTATTTGAAACAAAACACAGGTTCTCGTTTCGGCATTATTCATATTTGATAACCTGGCATGGGAAAAAAATATTTTTATCAGGAGATACTGAATCGGCAGATACAATTTTAAAAATAGGTACAATAGATTGGGCGTTTGTTCCATCATGGATTGTTCATGATGCCAATGAGAAAGGTATGAAAATTGACGCTAAAATGATCGGGATATATCACTTATACCCAAATGAAAAGGTTGTTAATAATAGTCCAGATAAAATCAAAGTGTTTGATAAACAAGGAGAGACGATTTCAATTTACATTGAATAAAAATACTGTTGCTAACATTGTATAAAAATGCATTTTACCCAAAACGTTTTACGCCAACTAAAAATAATAAAATGAGGAATGTCAATTTATATACGCTATTTATCAGTTTAATACTAATTTTTTCTTGCAAGGAAATCCACATAAAGGGCGGCTCCATTAATGAGACTAATGAACAAACATCTTCAGAAATAAATAGGAAAATTCAAGTTCTAAATTTTGGCACCTTTCATATGGGTTATACCAATGATGGGCGAACAACCGAATTTGATGAACGCAATAAAGAAAATCAGAAAAAAGTCCATACAATAGCAGAGATGTTAGCTGTATTTAAGCCAACAGTAATTATAGTAGAAAAAATTCCAGAATATAATGAACAACTCCAAAACGAGTACAAGAATTATTTGAGCACTCCAGACATGTTTTTTGAGAGCCCGGGTGAAGTAGAGCTTTTGGCATATGAATTAGGAAGACTGAGTGGTACAAAAAAAATATTTGGTATCGATCATAAAATGGGATACAATTGGAGGGTAGGACATGATATAGAAAATGCAATAGATTCAATTTGGTATAATCAATTTTTTGAAAACCCTATGCAATATTACCCAGAGGTTAATGCAAATGAGGACAGCTTAAGTCTACTCGATAAATTGAAGTTAACGAACCATGACGCGTTTTTGGATTACTTGATAACAGTAAATGCGGATATGCTAACCCATGCTGGAACAGAGGAAGGATTTGAAGGAGCTGATGAAGCTTCTAAGTTTTATCAAAGAAATCTAAGAATGTATTCCAACCTAAATAGAATTCAATTAAAGGAAGACGACAGAGTATTTATTTTGATGGGGGCGAGTCATACAGCTTTTTTTAGAGATTTCATGAGTAGAAGTCCTAAATATGAAATGGTGAATACATTCGAATATTTAAAATAAAAACGAGGGTTCAATGTGAACCCATATAATGCTGATCCAGATTAATAAATTACAATTTTCTTAGAAAAAACTCCCTTTTCACTATTTATTATTACAAAGTAAATACCTTTGCTTAAATCAGTTACATCTACTAATTCGTTTGTATTTCCAGCACCAATAGTCAATACTGTTTTCCCTTCGCAATCTATAATTTCAACTGCTTGATCAGCAGATTTATTAATTTGTATTTGATTACTCGCAGGGTTAGGATAAAGTACAAAATCATCTTGCGCTTCATTTTCATCAATAGATAGAAACCCACCAAGTTTCATTAGAAAGAAATCATACGATCCAAAAGTCGAAGTTGCGGCACCATCTGGTTCAAATATGATTTCATTTTGGTATACGCCATAGGTGTATAATTCATTGGTATTGCTAATTGCAATTCCTGTTGGTTCTTGATCCATTTCGCCGCTTATTATATATACACGTTGAAATTCTCCTGTGGGAGATACTTGATGAATAAAACCATCTGCCAAACCAGAGGATGTCTTTATTTCTGTATCTGCACTATGGTCAAAATCCATTTCATCATAGAATTTTCCAGAAACAATTATCTCATTGAAACTATTGATCACAAGACCTGCTATATTACCTAGGTAGCTATCGGTTTCGTACGAATTCACCCATATTAATTCACCATCAGTATTTAATTTTTGAATAAACGTATTATGACCTTCAGAAGAATTGCGATTTTCAACCCCTTCTCCAAAATCAAAGTCTGCGGTTCCAGCAAAGTTTCCTGCAATCGCGATATAATCATCTTTGATTTTCAATGCTGAAATGGAACTGTAACTATTGCTTGCTAAATCAGCCCCCCAAATGAATTCTCCAGATTCACTTAATGCCACAATAAAACCATTGCCAGCACCTGAAGTGTTAATATGTGTGTCTGTTTCAGCTGAGGGATCTAAATCAATAGTATTTGTATAAGTGCCAGCAGTGTATATATCTCCATCATTATTCACCGCAACTTCAAAAGCAGACTTATATCCAGTACCTTCTATCACCTCAACCCAAATAAATTCTCCAGAAGAACTGTATTTAGCTATGAATAGCTCCGAAAAAGATTCGCCGACAGTTTCACTGGCATCTTCATCTGAAGGATCGAAGTCGATTGTTCCTTTAAACCCTCCTGTGAGAATAATTTCGTCGTCTGTATTTATGGTCATTGTTTCACCTGATTGTAAGGATGAATTACCTATTAGAGATTTTGCCCAATTAAATTCGCCATCCGCATTAAATTGTACGAAATATATGCTACCCATATCACCACTATCCATCTCAAAATCCGAATCGCTCGGATCAAAATCGGTAACTCCGGCAAATCGACCAAATACAGTTATATTTCCCTCCGAGTCCACACCAACTGAATTTGCCACATCCCAACTCGTGCCTCCAAAAGTTTTAAGCCAAATTAAATCACCATTAGCAGCTCTCTTTTCTATAAACACATCAGGCCCACCATTAGAACTAGCTGTTAAATCAGTACTCATAGGATCAAAATTCACGGTTCCTTCAAAAAAACCGACACTAATGATGTCTCCATCTTCATTCACAACGGCACTTGTCCGTTGATCAAACTCAGGAGAACCCGTTCCAAATCCCCATTCAAAGTTTTGGGCTTGAGTATTATTTGAAATTAAAAAAAGAGATAAGAAAAAACATAAAGTAATTTTTGCGATCATAATTTTTAGGTTTTGGTTAAAGGTTCAAAACATACAAAAATCAGACCAAATGTTAATTTTTTGTTAAAACGCACCTCTTTTTGGAGATATAAACAAAGCATAACACAAAGTAAATGTCATTACTTCGCAACGACGCTCTAAATAGCTACATTTATTCAAACGTTATCAGCAATAGGTCATAACTAAATAAAATGATTTTAAGGAAAAATGGGAAGAGATACAGAGTTTTATAAACTGGACAAAATAAAAGCTAAAGAAATTCTTCTCCCTGATTTGAAAGATCATACTAAATCGCCTATTTCATTTAAAAATTTTTGTACCTCAGAAAAGTGGATTTCTCCTTCATGTTTTGATGAAACAATAAACGTAATTTCAAATGATATTAATCAAATAGACGCTGAAAATTTATGGGTTATAATTAAATACATTGGATTAATTAGCAACTGGACTGATACAAAAACCACGCTTAACCACTATGGGATTGAGGAATTTCTTTCTGCTCGAAGAAACGAGGCATATGCGCTCATGTCTCATCTAAATAATCATTTCATAGATTTTGAATACAACGTAAAACAAAATGCTTTTTTAATGTTTGTTGATTATATGATTCTTCTTTCAGCAGAATTGGCCTTAAAAACTAATGTAATTGATGATAGACTTGAAACTTATATTGCGGAAGCGAATAAATTAAAAGAAGAAAGAAAAAGTGAGTCACGAATTCAAAGAGCATTAGAAGAAGAAATTCCCATTATTTACAAAGAGTGGCAAGAGATTGAACAGAAAGGGGATTGGTATCAGAAAATAACATTTCCATATGATTATTGGTTCTGTTATTCTGCTTACGGTTTTCTGATTCAATTTAGTAATATCAAGAATGAGATTAAAACTGAACACACTAATATTCTTATCGTTGACAGAATCTAAGTGAATTAATCATTTGTTTTTTTACTAGATCTTCTTCGCTAATTTTAAGTTCTTTGCGTGAATTATTTTTGTTGTGAATTTGTTAGCAATTTTCAATTGATGAAGACATTGGATCTGAGGTTCAGGAGTTTTTTAAATTTGTTGTAGAGGAATCAATTAATACAAAATAAATTGACAGAACAAGAGATAAAGGACTATCTAGGCACTGACCTAATAGTTAAAGAGATAGTCGAAGATGAAAATGAGTTATTTGCATTTTATGTAAGTAAGCAATTTGAAGAATCAGGAGGAAACGATAGATATTCTTTAATAGGTGTCGGACCATTCTATTACAATAAAAGAACCCAAGAAAAAAGGGTGCTTGGTGCAATGGGATTTCATGAAGAATATACGGATAGAAAAATAATTCAAGACAATTTAATTACTTATGAATCAAGTTTTGATGAGGTTGTTGAAAAAATAAAAAAACGAAAACATGTAAACGAGGACGAGTTTGAAATAATCATGAACTCATTAAATATTGACTTATTTAAAGTTTCAATTTATACATCTGACTTTATGTACGAGACGATAGAATCATCAGAAGTTAGTGATATGGATAAATTTCGAAAAGTATTTGAACAAGCCCAACTTGAGTTTACCCAAGATTCTCCAAACAAAATAATTTTAAAAAACAATTAGACCAAATCATAATAACACAAAACTAAATTGAGCAATAAATTCAAAAAGAGTAAAGAGGATATTCGAGATCAAATTCTCACAAAAGCACGCTATTATCGAAATTATAGGAGAATTCACTTTTTTGATAATACCATTCCAACTCCAAAGTATGAATCATATGTGGTTGATGGTAATGAAATGGTGGTCTTATTAATTCGATTTTCTAGATCGAAAAAAATTCTTGTGACAACTAAATACATCATTATTATAAGCAAAAGAGCTACTATTAAAATACATGGAGATGAAATAGACCGATATGATTATATGGAACATATTAATTACGGCGAAACTTATGAAACAGCTTCCTACCTTAAACTCAAATATTTTAGGTTTAAAATAATGTTTCGTATTGGAAAGTATAGAATTGTTAAAAAAGATGGCTCCCATGTTGATCTTTTCTTTAAAAGAGCCAAATATCCAGATTGTTTAAATGAATGCATTAAGAAACTTAAATTTGTGACGCATAAATACGAGTCGTATTAAATTCAAATAGAAGAATCTAGCTTGATTATCCGATTCAAAAACAAATGTGAAAAAAGTACATAACACAAAGTAAATGTCATTACTTCGCAACGACCCTCTAAATGGCTACATTTATTTAATCGTAAGCCATTAGTTAATACATAAAAACATCTTACAACAATGAAAAGCTATTGATAATTATGACGACTCAAAACTTAATTGCAGCTGTAGTTTGCTCTTTTTCCTTTATTGGTTTTGCGCAACTCTCTCCCTCTGACCAACTGTCCGAGAAGCAAATCAAGGAAGACATGACCATACTATATCAATCTATCTCTGAAGGAGTAATTGAAGTGTACTGGTATCGTGACCAATCAGAATTCAGAGCAAAATATGACAGCATTTGCGGATTAAAAAATGGAATGAGATTTATTGATTTCTATAGAGAAGTAACGGGAATCGTCTCTTCAATGGGGTGCCTACATTCATACATTCAAGAATCTCCTTTGGACGATTATTTCTTCAATAATCATAAATTCATTCCTATTGGAGTGAATAATACTGAATCAGAAACTTTCATCTCATATTCCGATCAAAACAGGATTCCAGTCGGAAGCAAAATTTTGGAAATTAATGGACAATCTATTGATCAAATAAGAACACAAATGTTCAAGCTATACGGAACTGATGGTTATGTCACTTCAGTTCCAAAATATGGCACCCAAAATGATGACTTCGCCTATTTCTACAAACACTACATTGATACATCAGAATCTTTTCAAATAATTTTTGAATCTCCAAATGGAATTCAAGATGAAATTACGCTAGAAGGAATCGCTTGGGAGTTAATAGAGGAAATTCCTGGTTTTGAAACTGTGCAGTATACTGAATACCCATACGGATTCAATATTGAGAATAAAATTGCAATTCTGAATATTGAGTCCTCTAGTCGATCAGAGTGTAACGATAAAAAATGGGCAAAGTTCCTATCTGATTGTTTTGGTAAAATTGATGATCAAAAAATTGATCATTTGATTATTGATGTTAGACGAAATTCAGGAGGTTGGATGCCTCACATGTTTCATTTGGTCGAGTACTTTGCAAATGGAAATTTCACTCCAATTACTGAAGCTTGGCAGAAAAGTGACAAATATGAATTCATGAAATTCTCAGAAACACCGAAACAAGATTTTATTAAAAAGAATAATAGAGATTTAGATAGTTTAATTGGAGCTGCTGAATATGACAATTGGTTGATAGGTGTAGATTATAAACCAAAAGAAGAACACCATTTTAAGGGTCAAGTTTACATTTTGACAGGAGGTAATACACATTCAGCTGCATCAAGATTGGTTAGCACGGCCAAAGAATATGCAAATCCCATAGTTGTTGGTGATTATCCAGGCGGCTGTTTCATTGGAGGTTCTGGAGGGAATACTGCCACTGTTGTTTTACCTAACTCAAAAATCTCAATCAACATTGCACTGACATTTTTCAAACCTAGTTGGTTTGACATCAATAAAAAAGGAATTGCGGTGGAGCCTGATCATTTTATAGAGCAAGAAATTGGCAAAGATGCCGCCATGGAATTTACTATGAATCAAATAAAAACTGTACACAAGAACAAATAAAATTTACAGCTAGCTCGGTTCTCCATAAATGGCTAATTTATTGAAATAAACTGCCTATAACAAGGGCTATAAAGCATAGCCTGTATTTCACCCTCACACCTCAAACTCATCCTTTTCCCATACAGAAAGATATGCCGTAGGCAGTCCAATGTAAACAGCAATCTCAGGACGATCTAATTGACTTTCCAAATCTGTATTAGAGTGTGTGGCCAAATTTATTTCTTTCATATTAGGGAGCGTATTGATCACACGAACATCCGAAACAGATGTGGCATATAAATCTAGGTACTCTAATTTTTTCAATGGCTCCAAATCAGATATATCCGTAACATTGGTTTCCATCAAATCTAACATTCTCAAATTTGGAAAATTCCGAAGCCCTTTCAAATTGATATCATTATACTGACTGGAAAGGTCGAGCCTTTTCAAACGCGGTTGCTTCTCAAACTTTCTAAAATCATTAATCGCCGAATTATCCAAATCGAGCACCTCTAGCTTTTTCATGGTCTTCAGCCTTAATTTTTGACAGCCTTTTATTCTCAAATATTTCAGATTTGGAAACTGTGAAAGGTCCTTAAATTTTTGATTGTAGTTCGTGATATTCAAACGCTCCAGTCGTTCCATTCTTGGAAGGGCATTGATATCAATTTTAGGCTCACTAAAATCTGATCCCAATTGAAGAGACTTCAACTTATGCAAGTGTTCAAAACCTTTAAATCGCATATCTGTTTCCAGCCTCAGGTATTCTAGTTTTGTTAGTTTTTCTAAGCTTAATACAATTTTCTTCTTGTACTTAACCGATAATAAAAGTCGGTTCAAATTTTGAAGCCGAAGAACATGTTGTGCGTCTTTTATTGACATATCACGCTTTAGCTTAAGACTCTTCAGCGCTTTAAACTCTTCTAATAAATGAGCATCTTTGATTCTTTTTGTGTCATAGATATCTAGTTCTTTCAGTTGACTTTTAAGTGGCAGAATCCGCTCAAAAGATTGTAGCCCCTTTTTTCCTTTAGAATAGTTGGTTAGTTCAAAAGATGTGAGGTTTTTGAATTGGCCAAAACATTCATGATTAAAGAAAATAGCACGACGAAAAGAAATAGATTTAATTTGTGGAGCAATGGGTAAGAAAGCTTCTAGGTTCACTTTTCCTCCACTAAAAGAAAGATGTCTAAGCCGTTTGAATTTCTTGAGGTGAGGAAGCTCATCACCTTTAAAAGAACTCAAATCAAGATTGGTGATGTACTTTTTGAGGGGCATTATTTGCTCCAAATCAAGCGGTTTTTTCAATTTATATACACTACAATTTATGTTCCTTCCATTCTTATTTTTCAGAATAGTTTTATTCTTGACTTTGGTGTCAGTACTTATGGAAATCCCTTCTAATTGGGGCAACTCCTCAAGCCCTGAAAGACAACCTATTTTACAACTGCCAAATTCAACGTGAGACAGGGATTTTTTGAATGGTAAAAATGAGACATCATCCAGTTTAGAATTATAAACACTCATACGGTAAATACCACTTTTAGTCTCTTTTTTGAGCGGTTTATGGGTAAATGTAATTTCATCTAGAATCAAATACGATATCTGCTGAATCGAATTGATACATTGGATATTATCAATATGACAATTCCGAAACTCGACTTGTCGAAAACCTCCGAACTTACTTTTTTCGAAACCTTTTAACGCCTTCGCATCTAAACGCATGTTTAAAAGCTTTAGGTGTCCTGGAAGTTTCCCTTTGGTTTTACAACTATTGTCTTTGATGGTTACGCCATCCAATGTCATATAGTAAGCATTGAATGCAAGTAGATCAGAAAAGTTAGGGATAGTTGAATTTTTAATGGTCAGCGCACTTAAATCTCCTGTAAAGGCTGATAAAGCAGATAGGTTTTCTATTACGATACCGTCCAATCGTAACCGATCAATATGCTCCTCCGTTCCTGAGTAAGTATTTTTTTGATTCGCGTCATATGATTTTCCATAAGTCTTTTCTTCTAATTTTATCCCTAAAAGCTTTTCTATTTTCTTGAGTGTCGTCATTATTCATCAATGCTTGAACGGGTAATATACCCATTTTTCACTTCTTTCACACTGGATGAAAAAAGCAGATAATACAAAATAAATATAAGCACTATGTGTCAATAGCATAAATGCTTATATTTATTCAAACCGTTGCCAATAATTAAAACCAAAATCAATGGAAATACAGAATAGTACGCAAGGCGATATTCATAAAATTTTCGAGCTGTATAGAATTGCAACGGATTATATGAAGTCTAAAAATCAAGTTGCTTGGCCTGAATTTTCTAGAGATTTAATTTCATTAGAAATTAATGAAAAGAGACAATGGAAACTTTTAATTGATAATGAAATTGCATGTGTTTGGGCAACCACTTTAAATGATGAATCAATTTGGGGAGTGAATAATGACCGTGCTTTATACATTCATAGAATTGCAACGAATCCATCTTTTCGAGGAAGAAAACTCGTTAACCAAATAGTTAATTGGGCGGATCAATATTGCATTGATAACAAGCTTAAATTTATTAGAATGGATACTGTTGGTTTAAACAAAGGCTTAATTGGACATTATGAAAAACTTGGTTTTAAATTTTTAGGAACAAAAGAGCTTGATAATCATAACAATTTACCAGACCATTACAAAGAAGGCCCAGTGTGTTTATTTGAAAGAAAAATAACTGCTGCCAATAAATATAGAACAGGAGAAAAAACTTATGACGAATAATAAAGTACTCTTTTATCATTTGATGGAAGATGTGATAGATGGTAAACTTGAATACTCATTAATTAGGGTAATTGATTGGGAAGGACAAGAATATTTTGAAGGGAAATGGCAGTCTTACCCAGGGGCTATGAGTTATTATCCGGATCCAACTCCAGGCGATTTTATTGATGAAGAAAAAGCCAAAGAAATAATGGGCTTAATAGATGAGCAAGAAGAAAATGACATGACTTCAGAAAATAAAGCTCATTGAAAAGCAGATTATCCAAGTCGTAACGAACTAATGCGTAGTGGACAGGGTATTGTAACAAACATTATTTATCGAGTTATGTCATCAAAAAGAATCCATGCGCCATTTTTTCTTACTGATTATGCTAGTATCAATAGTATGCAGCTGCAATCAAGATAATAATAGAAATTCTAACCTTGAAGCAGACAAAGCCGAAACTCCATCAGATTCTAAAGAAGGTGTATCAATAGAATTATCATTACCGCATGGACATAGCCTTAAATATTTTGGTTTATGTTGGGACAAAAACCCAGTGGATGTAATAATTAGAAACAATACGGATTCAATGATTCATTTTTATGAAAACTGGAATTCATGGGGTTATTACAATCTCCACTTTAAAATAGAAACACACGATTCTTTATACACTATCAGCAGAACTAGAAAGGTTTGGTTTCGAAATTTTCCTTCTTATCACTCTATAAATCCAGACGAATCACTTGTTTTTCATTATAATCTTAGAGATTCTTCATGCGTTGATTATGATATTAATAATGAAAAGATTAAAGGATATGATCACTGGACGGGTTTTCCAGAAAAGGAGTATGATTTTGCAAAAATTCAAGTAATTTATGAAATACCAGAGGAATCTGCAATTCTTTTGAATCATGGGTTTCGATTAAGAGATTCAACTGAGAATGATACAACCTTTATATTTTCGAAAAAGCTAATTTCTAAACCTGTTAATATCCAAATACTCAAGGAAGAATAAATTTGTTTGCATCAATTTAGCATAACTATCATCTTGACATCAATGCCAATTTTATTCCAACGTTAGTCTTACGGTGTCCAAAACTTAATCAATTAATTCTGCTGATCTAACAAATAATAAGTTCTTTACTCAAAAACCTGAACGATAGAGGTTGTCTTGGCTTATTATTACAACCTTTGCTGAATGCGTTTTGTTGTACTCATTATAATTTCTATTTTATCAATTTGCTACAGTTGTTCAAACAACGACAATAAGAGTAATCCAGGCACCTCTTCAATCACAGAAAATACAACACAGAATCGCAACTCAGACTCATTAACAACAATAATAAATGATAGCACTTTCATAATTCATGCATACAAGACGGATGAATTAAGTATTGATATTACAAATCACCAATGTGCAACCAACTTTACAATAGATATAATAAGGAATAATGAAACATTGAATTTAGATTTGAATAATTTAAATATCCCCTTTAAAACACCAGAAGTTTATTGGGTAAATAATGAAATGATTTGCATTGCAAATTGGTGGTCGGGGTCATTTGGCAACTATATTTTTATTCCATTAAATAACACATTGCAAAATTATGTTTACATAAATAAAGACATTGAATTAGCCGATAGCTTGACAAACAATATCGTTTATGTGGATACAGTTATAAAGGAAAAAAATCTTGTATTAACAGTTGAAAACCTTATTACAAGAAGAAATGAATCAATTGATATTGAGATAACTTCTGAAAATGATGAATATCCTTTTTATGATAGTTTGACTGTCAAGAATGAGACCCTAGTCATCTGGATAAATGGTAAACAGCAATTGCTCGATTTGAAAAATATAAATGATTCAAAGAACGAGATGTCGGAAGAAACCCAGTTTGATAATATTGAAGGGACTTATTATGATGAAATGTGCGGTCTGACTCTTATGATTTCAAAAGCGCAAGGAGAGTATTATTATGAGTATATTTCTGATGAAAGAAAGGTAGATGGCAAAGTCCGTTTATCAACTAACGAAGATCAATACTTCATTCTTGAAAATATGGAGTATGCTGAGGACTATTTTGACGTTTCCTTAGCGGAAGACAATGAAGAAAAACAAAAAGAGTATGATCGATTAAAGAAAATTGGAAAACGCCAAGTTGGAATTGATTGCTACTATGATGATGAAGAAATTGTCATTCAAAATTATGGAAATGCAATGAATTATTATGTGAAATTATACGATTGCGGAGAAAAATATATTCATCTTATAAAGCAATAGTCTATTATAATTAAAACCACCACTATGGAAACTATATTTTTGAATAAAGGTGTGCGCTACATGATAGCCTTAGTTCTTTTGACCTTTGTGTTTTGTTCTTTTGAGAATAATAACAAACAGGCTAATCAGTCAACGATAGAATTTGAAGAATTAAATCGAAAAATAGAATCAATTAGCCAAAATGTTGAAAACTTGGAATTTAAGATTGTTTTGAAAGATTTTAATTTATTCCTTGATCTTCACCTTGAAACTGAATACACTACCTTAACCATAAAAGAGAATGATATTCTTACAGATTTCAATTTCACCTACGACACTGACCTAGAATCATCATTAGAAGAAATAAAGATTTTAAAAGCATCATCTGGAAATGATATTATAGTGATCCTTCCAACAACTACCGAGGAGTTTTTGACGTTTCAATTAATACTATTTGAATCACAACAAAGTACATTTAGAGAGGGGTTGTTTGAGATTAACACGCACGAAATTAGCAATGTAAGGAACTTTTATTTAGAGAATAATATTGAACTAATACAATTCAACGACAGTTTTGAAATTACATTAGTAGATTTTAAATACAAAGGAGAATTCACGGAATACAAGAAATAATAAAATGGAGATTAAAAAAGTAGATGAAATTTGGGGTGCTGAATTAACGAAAACCCTCATTCTAGTTCATATACTTTTGTTAGCATTTATCTTAAGTTGTAAAACTGAAAAATCCGACTCGATAGTTCAACAAGAATATGCTTTTTTAGATCTTCTTAAATTAACTGACTCTATTGATTTTTGGGGTATACAGTTCATTGAATATATTGATACGTCTACTTTGAAAGCACAGTTGGCAGAGGCAGCTACTTGCAATGTCCATTATGCTACAAATGATTCTATATTTTCATTCACCTATCCTTGTGAAAATTATCGAAATGAACGTTATCTTATTCAAGGAAGAAATCTGATTATGCCAGGCAGTCAAAATTATAGAATCAATATTAGTGGAGATACCCTTCGGCTTCAAGGAAAATCTATGGGAGATCATTATTATGATTCACTTGAAGTAATAACCTTAGAAAGTTATGTGAAAATGCGAATTTCTACTTCAGAACTTCTAAACTCATTTGAAATAACTGCGGACACAGCATGTTGGAGGTCTGTCAAGTCTTTTGATTGCATTCAAAATTGGCATCATTATGAGGATATTCGTTACGGTTTTCAAAGAGATTATAAAAAATTTTAAAATCAAAGGATTCAATCAAATTGGAATCCTTTAGGGTTGATAGGTATAAAACCCTTTGTATTTTTAGCATAAAATTTAATGAACAACCTAAACCCTTCTCGTCTTGATTTAAGTACTCCTCATGAAAGTACTAATGGTATTCCTTCAAACATAATGCCTTGGATTGTTGCCATCTTTTTTTTGCTTACACTGTATGTAATTTATAGGGTTTGGAAAAGTTTGAAACAAGAAAAACAAAAGCGTAATGTTAAATAAAAATTGTAGCTAACATAATTCGGTATAAATGCCTATTTTTACTCAGGCGTTATTAGCTATTGGTGTTGATTAAATTCATTGATACAGAATACGTTTAGTGAATACGTTTTAAAACCTAACTTATGAAAATTAAAAATTTTGGAATACTCCTTATCTCAGTTATTTTAATAGCTCCAATGACAAGCTGTAAAAAGAAAGGCTGTGTAGATTCGTATGCGGAAAATTTCGATTCGGAAGCTGAAAAAGATGATGGAAGTTGTACTTATTTGAGTGATAAATTACTCGGAACATACACTGTTAATTCAGCTTGCGCCTACGGAGGAACAACTAGCTATAGTATGAATGTTATTGAAGGCAGCAACAAGGGAGAGGTAATTCTTCAAGGGTTGGATAATTCGGTTGACATAAAAGCAACTATTAGTGGAACAGAATTTACTTTTAGTGAAGATAAGGCCGGCGTAACTTACGAAGGAACAGGCTACTTAGTTGGCTCTAGTCAAATAACAATAAACATGGAAATATGCGAGACGTTCTATTATCCTTGTTCAGACCCTGAATCTTGTACTTTAACTTGCACAAAGTAAGGCAAGTCTATAAAAAACGGTTCATATTGAAAAGTAATTACCATTAAAACAGGTTTACTTAGCCCTTATGACACATTCAAGATTAATCATCTTATCCATTTTCTGTTTTGTTGGAATGATTTCGTGCGCTCAAAAAGGGCCTACCTTTAAGCCAGAAACTTCAAGTTTATTGACGTTTGTTGGAGAAGGGAATGAGATTAAAGTATGGAATGCGGTAACAAATAAAACAACGGTTATTGCAGATTTAAATGACGAGATTAGAATTAATCAAATTTCATTTTCAGATTCAAACACTGTTAACTACTCTGTTTTCCATAGACCAACAAAACTTGCCGTTCTGAAAGAAACTGGTGACACTTTAGTTTGTCCTTGTTCAGAAGATGATGAGTATATCGTTAAAGGTATTGTTGCATCTGACAGGTATGATCAAATTGAATACTATATGGATACAGTCCGTGCAATTTCTATTGCAGATGGACTTATTTGGATAGATAAGATTATCAAATATCAGCATACTGATAACATGAATGTGCTGATTGAGACAACAACATTTGACGTAAATGGTGAAGTATTATCAAAGAAAGATAGCAGTTACACATGCGAATCAGTAAGTAACAATAACATAAGGTGCCAATGTCAAAAAAGAATTCCTGACAGACATACAATGTATTCGCAAAGTGAAACTCAAAATGGGACCTACTTTTTTACCAGAAATGGACATCTCTATAAATCAAAAAGCACAGTAGAAGATCTGTTTTTTGAATATACTGGTGAATTTGAATACAAGTTTGGAAGAGGGTATTATCATCCAACTTTGAATTATGATGCATCAAAAGCAGTTGTTGCTTATTCTGAAACGGGTTTTTATACTGGTTTGAGTGATGTACCGTCTGCACTTTTACTCATTGATGTTCAAACTAAAGAAGTAGACACCATTTCAAATGATAATCTACAATTTCCCGTTTTTTCTACTAATGGAGAATTTATAGTTACAACCAGAAACCCTTTGGCATTTGTGGATCAAGATCAAGAAATAAGAATTTATGATCTGCAAAATGATAAACATATTAACCTAGGAGTTGGATATTTGCCAATTTGGTTCGATAAGGAAGAACATATTCGTTCGTATTGAAAATAGTCGGGTATTCAATATTCTAGGATTTTTACTTTTTCACCGCCGCAATAAATTATTAGCTTTAGCCAACTATCTCAATTCATTAATTATTTGATTCAATGTCTGCAGGCAAATTTAATATGGAAGAATACCTTAAATTGAGGGATTTAGATGCAGATTTAAGAAAACGAGAAAAATTGAGAAAGAAAAAGAAGGAGTCCTCTAGAAAGATTCGAATTTTCTTGAAAGTTTTTGCGCTACTTGTGGCAGTTTTGATTATCAATAGTTTATACAAAGCATTGATATTAAATGATAGTGTAGAAGTTGAAGCTGAGATAATAGCCGTAAATAATCAAAGCTTTACATTGCCTTTAGATGGTGGAGTAAATACGTTCATTATTAAATATGAATATGAGATACCAACAGGAGCGATAATTGATGTAAATGAAATTAGCGCTTCAGAATTAAAGGACTATTTTAAGAAAATGCCAGTAGTTGGTGATTTGATCTCAATAGAATATGCTAAAAATGATCCAGAAGTGAGTCGAATTATTAAAGGTAATTGGTAACCACCAAAAAAATTGATGATAATCAAATGAAACTAAATTTATATTTCTTTTTACTAATAATAGCAGGGGGTAATTGTTTTGCTCAACAAACGGAAAAACTCACTCCTTTTGTACTTATTGTGCAACCAATCGTAACGCAGTCGAATGAAGGAACAGATCCTGCATCTATGGCCTTACCAGAAAATCTTGTGGATAATGCTTACGCAAAGTCAGGGGTAGATTTTCATTTCTTGGAGCCCATTTATTTCAATAACACCAAAGCACGAGATGGTCTTATCAATTTAGATAGCATTGTTAGCATAGCGCATAAGGAAGGGTTTATAAAAGGACAAAATGATGTCGTTAATATGTTTTTTGTTAATGCCGTTGATGGCAAAAAGGGACCTTTAGGCAGAGGAATGATGGGAGGCAATATTACATTCATAACCCTTGGTGATGACACTGAAAAAAAGGATGAAAATATGCAAGCATTTGTAATTGCGCATGAGGTTGGTCATAACTTATCCTTAAAACACGCCGTTGAGGATAAAAATGTACCTGAAGACATACCTAATATCCAAGGTGATGGTGATTTTAAAGATAGAATTGATCCTAAATACAGCTTGAACCAATATCAAATTGATATTGTTCAAAAAAGCCCTCTAGTGCACTCAAGAATTGATTTTCTAGACACTACACATGCAGCCTTGGCTATACTTGATGAATCTTACGAACCTTACTTTTCGCAATTGCAAATAAGAGAAATAGAAGCGTTTACCAATTCAAAAGTTTCAACAACAAACCTTGATTCTGCGCGCGAATATGCAAAGGAAAAATTTGCATTGGCCGTTACAGCTTTTTCAGAACGGGAGAAAAAATGCATTTCGTTTGTTGTAAACAAAGTGAATACAATTCTGCTGGAGAATAATATTGGATTAATGGCATATCAGCCATGGCGTTTTATAAAAATTGAAGATTGGCTTTGTGGCGGATTTGCGCATACAAGAGGAACTTATATAATTTTGAGTGAACGACATATTGATCATTTATCTAAAACGTGGAGTGATAATATGACCGCTAAAGATGAGCAAATATTATTAGAAGAAATGGGGGGATTATTAGTGCATGAGCAAATGCATTCTTTACAACGCACATTTAAATCAAAGTTTGAAATTTTATATAGAAACTACTGGAATTTTACTAGAGCTGAGATAGCGAATGAGGAGGAAATTAGAAAAGACCAAGTATCAAACCCTGACGCTCCCATTGCTGAATGGCTAATTGCTAACCCGCAAGACACAAACTCATTTTATTGGATAAGAACATTACTCAAAGAAACGGAAGGTGTTCCAGTAATGGGAAGAGACTTTACCGATAGAGCGTATGTTGTGAAAAATGTAAATGGAGAATTTTCTCTAATGAAATCAGAAAACGGAAAATTAGATTATACTGATCTTGATGGCATTGATTTCTATAAAAATTCCTTTCCAACAACACGAGGTTTAGATCATCCTAATGAAATTGCGGCGTATATGTTTTCTGATTATTTTAAATCTTTACTTTCTAGTACAAAACCTTTTAAAGGCGTTAATGAGCAAAGCTCGAAAAATTCAGACTTGTTTATTCAATGGATAAAGGAAGAAATGAAATAGTAAAAACATGAATCAAGAAAAAATAACTGATTATACAAACTCTTTAAAGCAAGCTTACCTAAAATATTTTAGTGAAGAATATGTCAATAGTAACCTCGTTATTCCTGAGGTCTATTTTAATTCAATTGAGATGTTAAAGATAGGAGAGTTGTTTGGCCTGTCAAGCTCTTTGTCTAACACGCAATGGGGAATTGATTTATATGGGAGTGAATTTATGCAACGCGCAACTGTTAATAAGATCACTAAAAATGATAAAATGTTTATGGCAATTGGTGAGTGGGGTTCTAATCATTTATTTTTAATGTGTTGCGACAAATCTTCTGATGATTTTGGTAAAATTTTCGACTATAATGATGCATACCCATGGTGTGAAAATGATGATTCTGAAGTGGAGTGGGTAAACTTTGAGGCATTTATTAAGGATGAGTATAATGTTGATTTATAAAGAGACAATGAATTTGTAGATGAATTAATTGAGTCGAAATACACATTATAACAACATCCACCTTTTGTGGAATAAACCATAAAATATCATCTAGTAAGAAATGATATTTTATGAAATTACTACTTACTCTTCTTTTTTGCTCCTCACTTATTTCATTTTCACAGAAGATTGAATTAAATATTGATGTGTTAGATGCGAACAATGGCAAGCATCTAAAAAATGCAAAGATAACATTGGGAAATGAAGCTGTATTTGGTCACGCCTACGGCGGGCAGTATACGGCTCGTTATTTTGAAGGTTTAAATCCTAATAATTTAGCTGATACTCTTTTTGTTCAATTGTCGGATTATTCTTTTGAAGAAAAACCTTTGATAGAGCATGATTATTTTATCTCTACCAATAATGGAGTGATTGAATATGTTGGATTGACACTATATGGTGTTCCGCATGTTAGAAACTATGCGTTGGAATTACCAATTGCTAAGTCAAAAAAATCAAACATAGATTCTGTGGCTTTGCAAATCTATCTAGAGAAATTTAAAGAAGAAAGATCTATAAGACTAATGAATCTCAAAGGCGAAAAAATTGTCGAAATTGAGCAAAACTGGGTAGGCAAGAATCATATAGAGCAATACGTAAAATTTGCCGACTTAGAGGATGGCTATTTTGAAATGGAGGCAAACGGAATTATTAAACGTTATCCTTTTAATAAAATGGATTATCTAAGTCCTATTTATTTGGGCAACTTCTTTATTGATCGCAAACTAGAATTGGAAGTCGTTAGTGCCTTAATTGAGAATCGAAAAGCTCTGCTTGTGCAACAAGAAGAATTAAAATGGAGACATGAGGTAGAAATTGATCAGTATGAAAGAACGATTGATTCTTTAGAAACAGAAATATATATATTGAAAAATGGACCAAGTGTTGGTGTACCACCAGGTGTGCTAAATGAAGTTGTGGAGCGGGAGGAAGAAGTAGTTTATATGTTCGTGAAAGACGAGTTGGCACAACCTGTCATTGGTCAAGATGATTTTCTTAAAGGCTTAAGTACTGCATTAATAGAACACAAGGTGAAAAAATCAGGAATAGTTGAGGTAAAAATAACGATTGATAAAGCAGGCCGATCGAACTTTATAGTCTCTCAATATGAAGAGCATATTACTGCAGCCATTACTGAATATATGAATGGCATAGCATGGATTCCGTCGCAGATTAATGGCCGACCTGAAAATGCGCACTTAAATTTATTTCTCTATTTTTATAAGGAATAAGGTGAAATTGCATTGAATGGGAGTTGATTTAGTTGGAATTATAGGGCATTCTTTATCAAAGAAGGAAATACTTAATTTGCCTAACGTCATCAATAATTGGATGGATGTTAATGATTACTATACAGCTTACAGTAAAAAATCAAACAAAAAGGCTGAGTGGGATGGGGTGATGAATGAAGAGCAATTGGAGTTAATTTGGGAGTATTATGAGAGCATAGAAATTGATAAAAATAGATTGGATAAACTCGAAAATTTTGACAGTGTTATTGACTGTGGTTTTGGCACGATATCAATTTATAGAAAAACAATTTTAATATCCCACTGGAATCATAAGTACAGTAATTTAAGAGACCCAGATACTGCTAAGAATATTTTAACCTTAAACAGATTGCTTTCAAAACGGTTGAGTAGAGATGAAATCATTTATTGCACGGATTCTGGTTATCCAACACAAGCTATCGAAGAGAAGGCTGTTTCTGGCTTAAGTTTTGAAGAATTAAAAGAATTTGCAATAAACACATTTGGAACACCGCCTTTGCATTTAGATGATGCAAGAAAATATATGTTTTTCATTGATAATTTGAGTAATGAATTGGGTGATTTTACGTTATGGGATGGAGACAATCCATATTGGCATTATGATTTTGAAAAGCGCGATTATGTTTTGATAAAGCGTTTGGAGAAAAAGAATTGAAATTTTCTTCTTTTAAAACTCAATTACAACCAAACTATTGGCATTTACCTTAGCCGCCGGGGGTTCACCAAAGAAATCCATCCAACGAAGCATATCATCTGCAAAAGCCGTGGCAGGAAACCAAGGTTCAGGTAGGTTATTTAATTCGGTGGTTAATAACGCTAAAAGAGTTTCATTTTCTGCTTCTGGTCCAACAACCTCAATATGGGTTAAACTACCATTAGCTAATACTATAAATTCAACAGAATTTCCGGCAAGGGTAATGTTTTTAGTTGGTGCGTTTTTCTTTATTGCAGTTTTTAATAACTCTTTAAGTGGAACTAAACTACTGGCTTGATTGTCAAAATTTTTGTAATTATAAATGGCAGAATCCTGTAATTTTTTGACAATTTTTGGCGACCACATTCCAAAGATATGCTCTAAGCTGTCTTGATGATGTGCTAAATTTTTATAGCGTAATGATTTTGCATTTTTTTCAACCACGGCCCAACTAATAAAGGGCTTTAAGCTTTTATCTTCAAACTGCTCCATACCAAAATAGCCACCTTTAATCAGCATTTCTGATGTGTTTCCGGTCATATAATCGCGCCATTCTAGCTCAATTTCTGAAACTCCAGCAGGAAAATTATTGGTAGACAAAGTGGACATTAAATAATCATCCTTGTTCATATAAGGGTTAGGATCATAGCTTATTCCTGCTCGATATCCCATGTTGTCTACAAAATCTGTTTCGTAATCGTAAGAATCTTTCACTTTGATGTATGGGAAAAACTTTATAATCCAACCCGAAATGTAAAAGCCATTGTATTCTGTTGCATTTTTATAAATATCCTTCCAAAAAGCCGTGTTAATTTCACCGTCATAGGTGGCTATAAATTCTTTAATAATCGGTTTGAGATTGTCTTTCCAGTTACTCAATCCAAAAACGTCTAATTGATCAAGTTGATTATAAATGGCTACCCAATCTTTTTGATAACCTTCTAATTTAATAGAGGGGATTCCGCAACCTGATTCGCCTACATAGGTAAAGGCTTTTTCGTAAGTTTCTAAAAGGTTAATTTGATAAACCATTTTAGTAGCAGAATTTGTTGTTGAATATTCAGGCACAAAAAAATCATGAATGTCTGCGTTGGTGTATGCAATAGTTTGATCAGAAATATCGCTAACTAAATTTGCCCATTGGTCGGCATCATTTGCCAAGCTGTCATTGCGTGCAATAATTTCATCTGGTTTGTTTTCATTAAACAAAACGCCTTGCAAACTATCAAAGTGCTGATTTACATGTAAAGAAACGCCTTGGCAAATCGTCAACCAAATAGCATCCGGTGTTAAGATTAAAGGGCGGTGTTTGTCATAGCATTCCTGCAAGGTCCAAATTAAACCATTGCCATGGATGGGTGCCAGGTTTAATGAATCATGCGCAGTTGGAATGTAATTTATAGGTAACGAAAATTGATTGGTTAAAATCCTTTTGATAGGATAGGTTGTCAATAATTCCCTCGCCATTTCAACACTATCCACCGCAAAAGTAATTTCATTTACGGTGGACGTATCCTCAATAATTGGATTTTCTGTTGTTAAAGAATCTTGAGATTGCGATTCGTCAGAAGGCTCAACTGTACTGGAGCAAGAGAGGATTAGTATAAGGAAAAATAAGTTCGAGGCAAAGAATTTCATACGCCCTATAAATTTAAGGATTAATATTCAGTATGATTGAAATGCATAAGTCTAGAAAAGTAACAATTTGTGTTCACCGTTTTAGGTTTGTTTTTCAATATCAAGACATCTTTTATGTTTTCATATTGATGTCTTGGTCTTCATAAATTTGAGGTTTGTCGATTAAATTTTTTTCTATGAAAATTTGTTCATATGTTATTTACACGAGAAGCATATTACCCTTGTATTAGACCTACCAACTAAAACGCTTATATGTACCAATCAACCACTACTCGCTCGTTTCAGCTTAAATTGCTATTTACTTTAATCCTATTTTTACTTGCCTTAAAGCCGTATGCTCAAGATACTTATGCAGATACATTGAACTGTGCTGGAGGTACACCCACATTCATTGTTGATTTATCAGATGACGCAGACTCATTGTGGTTAAGTGACCCTGCTGAACGAGAAGGAAGTTGTTGTTTCCCTTCAGATGACAATTGTGTTCAATTCGCTTTAACACTTGCAGATGATGCTTCGGGAATAATTTTTTATGTACCAGACGGATGTGGAGCATCTCCCTCAGGCGCTTTGTTTTATCAAGTTGATTGTGGGCCGCCAACATCTGTAGGTGAACCTTTATGTTTAGATGGCCCAGGACCATTTACAATCACTTTTTGTAAGCCTGGAAATAACGAAAATTGTTACTCAATTAAGTCGATTGCAGCACCAAGTATAAGTGAAGACGTTATGATTACAAGTGCTTGTTTAGATTCGCTTTGGATTACAGGGCTGGAAGAACCTACAGTTACTTGGGAGTCTTTTTTTCCAGGAGGAATAGGAGAATACGACTATTTATTGGATTGTGTAGAAGGTTGCGATACAGTTGTTGTTGAAGGAGAACCTGGTGAAATATATCCTGAATTGATTCAATACGAAGTTTGCGGAACAGGAATAGGTGGATGTGCAGGAAGTCCTTTTTGTGATTCTGTAAATGTTTCAATAGTACCAGATTTATTTGTGTCGATTGAACCGGAGGAGCCAACAATTTGTTACGGTGAAGCAGGAGTTGGGCTTATGGCAATGGCTGTTGGAGGAGCTGAACCGTACACTTATGTTTGGAATACTGGCGAACTTACCGACTCTGTATTTGCAACAGAACCTGGAACTTATTTTGTTGAGATTGGAGATGCTACTGGATGTGCGATTGCATTTGACACAGTGGTGGTTACTGAATATTTGGAGCCAATTACTGCTGATGCTGGTCTTGATATTACAATCTGTGCTTCACCCTTACCAGAGGTTGATTTATCCGGATTTATAACTGGATCAACAACAGCAATATGGTCTGGAGGAGAAGGGATTTACTTGGCAGATGAAACAGATCTAAATGCTATTTATACACCCTCAGCCGAAGAATTATTGGCAGGATATGTAGAACTTATTCTGACAACGACAGATAATGGAACCTGTCCAGGTGATGAGGACACAATTGTAATATCTTTTCCTGAATTCACTTCTGATGTTGAGGTTTTTAGTGAAGATGTAGATTGTTTTGGTAATGCAACAGGGGCAATCGGTCTGGATGTCACTGGAGGTGCAATGCCAATGTCATACATTTGGAATACTGGAGATATCACAGCTGATATATCAGAATTAGTGGCAGGAGAATATACCGTTCTTTTAACGGATGATAATGGCTGTATGGATTCTTTAGCGATCAATATTATTGAGCCAGAATTACTGGTAGTTACAGCAGACGTTACTGATGCCACATGTTTTGAACTTACAGATGGATCAATTGATTTAACCGTAAGTGGGGGAGTGATGGAGTACGCATTTGAATGGGATACAGGAGAAATTACTGAAGATTTACTTGAAATTTCAGCGGGAACTTACGGTGTAATTGTTACAGATGCAAATGGCTGTATTACTAATGATACATATGTAATAAACGAACCGTCAGAGGTGGTGGTGACCTTTGAAATAGGAGAAATTACTTGCAATGGTTTTTCAGATGGGTGGATAAACGTAACTACCCTTGGAGGAACACCTGATTATACTTATTTGTGGAGTACTGGGGATGAAACAGAAGACTTGTCTGATTTATCAATTGGAGCCTATTTACTGACAATTACAGATGCAAACAATTGTGAATTAATTGTTGAACTAGAACTCACTGAACCAGATGAACTTTCAATTGAGGCAGATCTTAGTCATGTATCTTGTTTTGAAGAAGCAGATGGTGAAATTGCAATTACTGTTAGTGGTGGCTCACCAACCTATAGTTTTCTATGGAGTTCTGGAGAAATTACGGAAGATCTTGCAGGTATAGCTACTGGTACTTATACCATAGACGTTAGTGATGTAAATGATTGCCTGTTGTCTGAAACATTCATCATTGAAGAACCAACGGCGTTAATTGCAGATGTAATTAGTGTTGATATTGCCTGCCATGGTGATTCAACAGGGAGTATTGATTTGTCAATTTCTGGAGGTACTTTGGATTATTCATATTTATGGACAACTGGAGATATAATAGAAGATTTGGAAGGATTACCTGAAGGAATATACGGCTTTGTGGTTACAGATGCAAATGGGTGCGAAGTTGCAAATTCAATTACATTAACTGAACCAACTTTGCTAGTTTCATCTATTGATTGGACAGATGAGTTGTGCATTAATTCTGAAGACGGAACGGCAGATTTAGAAATTTTAGGAGGAATCCCACCTTATGATATTGCTTGGGATATGGGTGATTCAACTGTTACAGAGGAAGATTTAATTGATTTGGGAGCAGGAATATATTTTGTTGAAGTAACTGATGACAATGGATGTTCTTTGATTGATTCAGTAGAAATTTCAAGCCCAATTGATTTTGAGGCGGGACCAGATTCAACCGAAGCTGCTTGTTCTGGGGATGGAGTAATTGACTTGGACTCTTATCTTTTTGCCACAACTATTGGTGATTGGACCGAGCTAACATTTTCTGGTCAATTCGACCCAATCACGGCTCAATTTGATTTAACCGATTTGCCAGCAGGAGATTATGTTTTTAATTATATAATACCAGCTTTTACTCCATGTACTGATACGATTGCGGAATTTATTATAACCGTAAATCCAAAGCCTAATGTAAACTTTGTTGCAGATGAAGTTTTAGGCTGTGCTCCTATGAATGTTTCTTTTTCTAATAGTTATGATATTGAAGGATCTTCTTGTGTATGGAATTTAGGCGACGGTACAATTATAGAAGATTGTGGCCCAATTATCCATAGTTACGAATACCCTGGTGATTATGATGTAACTTTAGAAGTTACTTCTGATTTGGGATGTTCCAATTCTTTTACGGCTGAAGGATTTATTACAATATTTGATAATCCAACGGCAGATTTTTCATTCGCACCTGAATTTCCGAGTGTACAAGATCCAGAAGTGGAGTTTACAAATCATTCTTTTGACGCCATTACTTATGATTGGAGTTTCGGTGATGGCTCTCCAAACTCTTATGAAGAAAATCCGATACACTTATTTCCGGTAACACCAAATGCTACCTATCCAGTTCGTTTAATTGTAACAAATGAATTTGGCTGTGTTGATACTGCTATTCAACAAGTTCTAATTGAAGATGTTTTAATCTATTATGTGCCCAATGCTTTTACACCTGACGGAGATCAATACAATAATACGTTTAGTCCAGTTATGACATCTGGTTTCGATATCTATAACTATCATTTTATGATATATAATCGTTGGGGCGAAATTGTTTTTGAATCGTTTAATGCCGAGTATGGGTGGGATGGGACATACGGAGATAATGGTTTAGTCGAAGACGGTGTTTATGTTTGGACGCTTGTATTTGACCAAAACTCTTTGACATCCTCAAAAGAACAGAGAGACAAAGGGCATGTTACTATCTTAAAATAAAAGTGAGAAGATAGTTATTCAATTACAATTCACTATATCTAAGTTGGCTTCGTGAATTTGAAACCTGGCTTCGTAGGATTTGAAATCCTGCGACTGCAAGGCAAAGAAAGCGTTTACTAACTTGCATTTTGCCTATATTCAATAGGACTCATTTTTGTAACTTTTTTAAACAGTTTACTAAAATATTGCGTGTATTCAAACCCTAAATCATACGCAATTTCACTGGCACTATTATTAGAGTTTAACAGTTTGGTTTTTGCTTTTTCTATAATGTAAAGGTGGATGTGTTCTTGCGTACTTTTACCAGTTTCTTTGCGCAATAAATCGCTTAAATATCGGGCAGACATTTTCATTTCTTTTGCGCAATATTGTACCGAAGGAATTCCTAATTCTAACTGATTTTCATGGGTGTAATAGTCCTTTAGCAATTGTTCAAAATCACTTGTAATATCTTGGTTTAAGTTCGTTCTTGTAAAAAATTGCCGATCATAAAAACGAATACTATAATTAAGCAGCAACTCTAAATTTGAAATAATAAGTGTTTGACTATGTGTATCAATATTGTTGCGGTATTCTTTTTCTATTTTTTCAGCAATATCCGTTACTGTATTTCTTTCTTCTTCTGATAAGTGCAAGGCTTCGTTAGATGAATATGAAAAAAAGGAATATTGATCTATTTTTTTTCCAAGTTCTGATTTTCTAATCAGATCAGGATGAAAGATAAGTGTCCAACAGTCATCATCATCAGTTTGATATTCTTTATTGAATTCTAAAACTTGATTAGGAGCAGTAAAAACCATGGAACATTCTTGAAAATCATAGGAATTTCGACCGTATTTTGAAATTGTAAACGGACAATTACCTTTAATGCTGATTTGAAATAAATTAAAGGAATATTTAAAATTTTCTATTGAATCATTGGCCTGATCTTTACCAAATTTTAAGACCGAAATTAAAGGATGCTTGGGTTTTTCTAAACCTAGGGATTGATGAACTTCATGGATGCTATTTATATAAGTAATATCTTTCATGCTGATTTAGTCTGAACGAATTTCAAAATTAACAATTCGCGTTAGTTATTTTGAAAAACGATTTTCAGCTTCCTTTTTTAACCCTTGGTTAAATGCTTGATACCCTTTTGCATATATTTTTGATAAATAGCCACCTAAAAGCCATGTAGCGCCTTTGGTTAATTCGTCACTTTGAATAAATTGAGAAGTATTTTGGTCGATTTTTACCACTTTAAAATGGTGATTATCGCAAATACCCATAGGTCCTTTTTCCGCCCAATAAAACTCGCTGTTTTCTTCTACTTGAATGGTGTGATCAATCTCGTTGAATTTTTGTTTTGATGGGTTTAACTGAAACTTGGCTGTAATTTTGTTGCCGTCTTTTAGTTCTCCATTAATATCAACTAAAAAGGCAGCCCAATTTTTATACGACTGGGTGTCTTTTAAAACTTCCCAAACTTGTTCTGCAGGTGCATCTATAATAATGTCTGTATAGATTTTTCTGTGTGATGCTTTGACTTTTTGAATCTTAATTGCTTCTTTCATTTTATACTTTTTTTATTGCATAATTGTTAGAAACAAAATTAAAGCGAGCAAAAAGAGGAGGTGTATTCTATTTGTTGATTGTTGTATGCTTTTTTACGTTGCAGTTTGCAAGGTGTATACACGTTTCGCAGGATTACAAACCCTGCGAATGCAAGCGTTTAGGATTCTTCAGACTTTTGAAAGATGTAGCTTATACTATGAGCGCTATTAGTGCTCCTCAGGATTTGCAATCTTGAGGAAACGAAATTCCTGCGAATGCATTAAGAAAAGTATACCATCAGCATACATAGTGCTCCTTAGGATTTGCAATCCTGATGAAACGGCTGAACAACTTTACAAAAACATTACAAGCCTCTACGATCCAAACACTTTCTTCAATAAATCACTCACACGAGCAGCAGGATTTTCACGAATTTCTTTTTCCTGCTTTTCAATTTGAACGAATAAACCATCAATAGCCTTGTTGGTTGCATATTCATCTAAGTCAGGATCAACTTTTTCAACCATTGGAATTTTATTATAACTCGTGAAAACAGTATTCCAATGTTTTGTTGCACCTACTTTGTCTAAAGACGACTTAATAACAGGTTTAAATTTTTCGAAAAGAGAAGAGCGTGTTGTTTTTTCTAAGAAAGTAGTGGCAGCATTGTTCTCTCCTTTTAAAATTCCCATGGCGTCAGTCAAACTCATACCTTTAATAGCATTGACAAAAATATCTTTTGCTCCACTTGCTGCATCTTCTGCCGCACGGTTAATAGACTCTATAGCATCATCAACTTTTTTCCCTTGACCTAATTTGCGCAATTTATCTTCCACCTTTTTAGCTTCTTCTGGCAAAGGAATTTTAATGGATAAATCTTTAAAATAACCATCTGGTTTTGAAAGCTGGGCTACACCTGTTTCAACACCACGAGTTAAAGCTTCTTTTAAACCTGATGCAACTTCATCTTCCGTTAAGCTGGACGATCCTGTTGAAACGGTTTCTTCTACTTTGTTTTTGATGTCTTTAAAAATTTGAGCTTTTCCTGTATTGGCGCTAAATAGAAATAATCCTAAAGCAACTATGGTTATTTTTTTCATGTATCCGTTTTTTGTTTTATTCTAAGTTACAAATATCATTCCTAATTCAAACGGAATGGTTTTCGTCCTATAATGTTCGTATAAGTAGAGGTTCTTAGTAGAATTTTTTGACATAGTCGAATAGCCTTAACTCAATTGTGTGTTCAAAATCGGATTCAGAAAAAGTTCTTAAAGAAAACTGACCGAGTTCTTCGCTCGCATTTTTTATCAATTCATTTTCTTTATTGATCCTTGCAATTTCTTCATTTTTTAGTTGAACGAAGTCATCTGTAGACTTGAATAATTGAAATTGCTTTTTTCTAAACGTTTCTAATTCATCATAACTAAAGGTTCGTGTTTGAGTGAGGGTTCCATCAATAACCTCTAATAATTGGTTGACTTCGTAAATAGGAAAACCTCTGTGCGAGTTTGGGTGATCCGGATTAGGTTCGGTGCCAATAATTATAATACCACTAAACCAATCCAAAAAATGATCTTGAGGATTAGGAAAGGTTTTTTTAAAACTGTCATATAGTGCACTGCCATGTGGTTTTGATGAAACGAAAGAAAGCGAACGAATGTACAACTTGTTGTCGGTTATTTCTGTGCGGCAAGTATAACCTCTCCACAAAGCAGAAAAGCGACGTTTTTTCTTGGGTCTTTTTTTAGGATATTTCTTGAAAAATTGAGCTAAAACATCTGATTTAGTTGGGTGATTTTCTTTGTCGTATGTAATTACATCTTTTATTTGAACAGTCATTGTGTGCTAGTTTTGGAGTTGGGTTGAGGTTATAATGAGTAGATTTTTAGTTAAAGATATAGAATTGATGTTTTGGAGCTTCAAATAAGGATTAATTTTAAGCATTAAAAATTAGAAGTTTTTGCTGATCTTAGAATAGGAAAATGCTAAAGCAAATAAAAAAAATAGGATTTTGGCTTATTGCAGTATTATTTACGGCAATAGTTGTAATGGTCATTTTTAGTCCTTTTACAAAAAAAGGAGCCAATGATTATCGATCTGTAGAATATACGGTAGAGATTAATGCACCTGCGGAAACAGTCTTTAATTATTTAGGTAATTCTGATAATGCAGCTAATTGGTCGTCCTATGTGGATCATATTTCTACACTAAATTCAGACTTTTATAAGGACGGTGAATTAGGATCCATTAGACGTTGTTTTAAAAACAAAAATGAGGAAGGAATTTTGTGGGATGAAGAAATATTAGCCGTAACTCCTAATAAAAATAGAGTGTTGTCAATTTACAATATGCAAGGTTTTGCGTCGCCAATTAGTGGCTTGCAAACAGAGCAAATTTACGAAGCAATTTCAGCCAATAAGACGCAACTTACATTCTCATTGTATTTTGCATCTCATGGAGCTTCATGGTTTGAAACATTGAAAATGCATCTGGCATCTTATACTATTTACAAGCGATTTAAAGACAATTTGGAAAATGTAAAACAACTTGTTGAACACAACCTATAAAATCAGTTGCATAAAAACTAAGTCTAACCACCTGTCAAACTTAAAGCCAGCCTCTTTAATATGCGCCACTTTGTTAAAACCAAATTGCTCATGAAATAGTATGCTTACTTCATTTTCAGCATCAATTCCGCCAATTAGGGTGTGAACATTGTTTTGCCGTGCAACTTCAATAATAAAAGGCATGAGTGCTTTTGCAATGCCTTTGCGGCGGTGTTTGTGATGCACATAAATTGAATGTTCGGCAGTGTGCTGGTAGGCTGGGCGCATGCGAAATTTACCGTAGGTAACAAAACCTGTTACTTCATTATTTTCGGTAGAAACGTATACAGGGAAATTATTTGCTTTTTTATCCTCAAACCAATCTTGCATCATTTCAGGAGTATAAGGGTTGTAGCTATAAACCGCCGTGGTATGCTTAATAGCATGGTTATAAATGTCCAAAATAATGTCCAAGTCTTTGATTGTTGCAAGGCGAATTTCAATTTCCATTATTCAATTATTTTGCAAATAGTTGGTTCAAATCTTTAAAGGCTTTAAATTCTAAAGCATTCCCATCCGGATCTAAAAAAAATAAGGTGGCTTGTTCGCCAGGTTGCCCTTTAAACCGAATATATGGTTCTATAATAAATGTGGTATTAACTGATTTTAGTCGGTTAGCCAAGTTTTCCCAATCTGCCCAATCAAGCACAACTCCAAAGTGAGGAATTGGAACATTTTTACCGTCTACAGGATTAGAATCGGCAACTGGGGGCTTTCCTTCTTTTTTATGAATAACCAATTGATGGCCGTAAAAATTAAAATCTACCCAAATATCAGAGCTTCTGCCTTCTTCACATTGCAAAACGTCTCGATAAAATTGGCGACATTTTTCTAAATCATAAACAGGAATTGCCAAATGGAAAGGATTCAATTTACTCATGTACTAAGATTTGTACCTAAAGATACAACGAAAAAGAATGATGCTTTAAAAAACCTTGATTCCGAAACGCATTCCAAAATGCATTTTAGCATAAAAATTACTTCCGCTTCTGTGTAGCCAATTGTGCGGAAGGTCTGACCCGCCGTACTGTCGATCAATTTCTTGCTGAAAAGTGAGTTCAACATCCGCATTATGATGTCGCAGTCCGACACCGATATAAGGATTAAAAGTGAACCGATCTTTAAATACGTAAACTCCGCCGTAACGAATAGAAAGGTCTTGAAATTTTTTATCTACAGAATATTCATAATAATCTGCCGAGTATTCATCATAAGCAACAATATCTGTTCGAATATAGCTTTGTTCCCCTTGTAAATATTGCAAGGACAAATAGGTGCGACCTGATTTGAAATAACGTTTTGCTTCAATTAAAAATGAATGTCCTTTTTGATCATAATTAGAGGAAAAGATGGAGTTAGGAATGTATTTACCAAATTCACCATAAAAACTATACTTTTTGTTGGCTCTTATTTCTACCCCGGCGTTTACAGATGGCCCATGAAAAAACTGTATGGCATGCAAAGGTGAAACAGAAATGATCATATTATTTTTCACCCAATTACTGTCCTTTTGCGCAAAGACAAAGGAAGTAGATAAAACGAATAGTATGACACTAAATAATTTCAGGTGGGTGTGTTTGATGATAAACTATCAAAAACTGAGCCGAAAATTATTGGACTAGTTGGGAGGTATTAATCCGTTTGGAATTTTTTTGGTAATCGTTATCACATAAGTCCCTTTGCCCTCTTCACCACATTCGTAAAAAGCGGATGGAGAAATCCATTGGACGGGATAATAATGTTGGTCAATGTTAGAAGGTTTTCCCCAACAAGGATTGTTTGGTAGTACGGCTAATTGGCCATTTTTGTAATCCCATTCACCACCAGATTGATGGGTTTGATTATTACAAAACGAAAACCCGTTGCCAATAAATGTTCCGTTGGCTTTAAATTCATATTCCCAAATCGTGCTATCTCCTACATCTTTTATAATTTCAATTAATAAACTGTCTGAAAGAAATTCGTCTAGCGTTAAGTTTAACATTTCAAGCTCTGGAATACTATCTAGATTGCAAGAATCAGAAACGATAAAAGAGTCTTCTGTCCAGTAACCAACAAAATGTGTGCTATCGAATTCTTGCGCGAATACAGCCGAGAGCTTAAAAAAGCAAAGTAAGAGTAAATACCTTTTCATTAAATCTTTATTGGAATTGAATAAGGAATATATTTTTGGATACATACGTCTCCTGGATTATCATATTCAGTCCAATCAAGTTCCAAATATAGCGTAGTTACATTGACGTTTCGATCTAGAATTATTCCTTGTAAAAGATCATTATAGCTAATTTGTAAATTTGTTCTTTTATCTGTGAATTTAACTCCCTTTAAATCTATAAATATACTTGAAGCTAGGATTACTGTATCAATTCTAAAGATGGTATTGCTTAAGCTATCTTGTTCAAAAATAAAGCTTGATGTTAATTCTTTAATAATTTCATGATCCTCAAGTTCAGCCCAATTATTACGGATAATTCCTAAAGAGTCAAAAGGTATAGTTCCTTCTTGTTTAATCCTTGCACTACTGCCACTGTTAAAGCCACTATAATATGCCCTTTCGACTTGTGTATTCAAATCTAAATCAATTTCGACAAGTTTTACGCCCCACCTTTCATAGGCCTGAAATTGGCAAGTGTTATTAATTGGATAATAAAGAGTAGGAATTATTGTATTATATGCATCATATACTCCATTGCAAAATGCGTCATCAGCACCTTTTGTATAGTATTCATAATCAGTAATAAGAGAGTCGCAATCGACATCTTGTCCAAACAATGAATTCGCAAATACTATGAAGACAGATAAATAACAGACCTTGAACATGCTAATTGATTTTTGCAAATATTAGACCACAGCGTTTGCATCAAGGTCATATGAAATATCTTGCCCTAGCAACACTTTTCTGAACGACCCTAATTGCACTTCATTATCATTATAAAGTTTATTGCAAAAGGCAACCGCTTCAGGAGAGGTTATTACTTCAAATTCTTTAAACCTTCTCTTCATTCCATAAGTAGTTGGGTAATCATTCTCTTCGGCGGTTGGTGAGCCTGATAAATGCATAAGAATTTCGGTACAAAAGCCATTTCTTTTCATTTTTTTAAGCTGATCGTAAGACCATTCAAGCGCATCCATTTTTGGTTGCCCTAGCCAATGTCCAGATAAATTGTCGGGCGTTTTAACGTATTTTCGAATTCGCTTTCTAATACTGATTAGTTTTTTGTCTTGTGTAGGCAAAGTCACAGACATCTGTTTAAATGTGCCTCCACCAAATAATTTTAAACCTACGTTTATACCTTCTTTTGTAATGGGCATTATCTTTTTTCCGTGAGGATACTTAGGCAGTTTGTTACGTTTAATCTTTGTTACCCAACGTAACGGGCTGCGGATAGGAATGTTAGTGCTTTTTGCAATTTGTAACACATTACCTAAATAAACTTTACTATACACGTGAATATTGTAATGCGAACTGATTGAATCAATTCTTTCAGTACCAATTATGCTGGCTAGTTTATGATATTGTGCCCAAAGCTCTGCAGCTACATCATTAACCTTAACATCTTTAAACCTAAAGTCTTCTAACTCTAAAAAATCATAACGGTTATTTTTTAAAACGGGCGACAAAGGAGATTTTTTATTTAACAAAGACGGACCAGAATTTGTGTTTAAGTGTAAACCTATGCCGCATTTATTACCAGCTTTATGAATTGTTTTTGCCAATAGGCGAACGTCCTCTTCTGATGCCATATTCATTAAAACATGAACACAGGTGATCGTTCCTAGTTCCACGGCTTTGAGTATTCCTTGATTTACGGTTTTTGAAAATCCGTAATCGTCTGAACTTAAAATGAGTTTTTTGGGACCAAGAGCATTGGTGTTTCTATTCGCTCTGCGTTTTCCTTTTATCATGAAAAAAAGTTAGGTTAATATTCCTTTAAGATAATCAATAAGTTGATTAATTCAAGTAGTTAATGATTGGATTTAGAGTAGAATAGAGGTTGCTATCTTATTGGCAGAATTTTTTAATATATGCTTTAGCATCCTCCTCTCCAAGAGATGCAGCACTTTGCATGTCCTCGCACGCGGCAACTGAATTTCCTAGTTTATGATGACAAGCAGCCCGATTCATAAAGGCTATGCCATAGTCATCATTCACGGCTATGAATTCATCCAAATCTGCCTTAGCTAATTCATAGTTTTTTTGACTGAGATATGCATTCGATCGTAGAAGGTAGGCTTCATCTACGTAAACATTATTATTAATAGAAGTAGTATAGTCGGCAATTGCAGCTTCTGAATTTCCATTCATTTCATAGGCTAATCCTCTGTCTATTTGATACCAATTGAAACCCATGTCATATTCTATTGCTTTGGTATAAGATTCAATGGCTTTTTGATATTGCTCTAACTCTAAAAATATTTCAGCCATTAAACCATGTGTAAAGTCATCTTCTGCATCAATTTTAATGGCTTTTTCCAACAGGTCTAGTGCATTCTCATAATCTTCATTATTCATTAATAAATAGGCCAAGTCAGCATAACAATCCGCGTCTTCTATGCCCAATTTTATTGCTTTTTGATAGTAAATGATTGCTTGATTCTCATTGCTTAATTCTTCATAGCAAAGTCCAATATAATAGGCTACATCTGCATCTTCTTTCAGATTAAATGAATTTAAATAGGCCTTTTTAGCATCTTGAAAATGAAGATCATCTTGATAGTAGTAAATGTCTCCCTTTATTTCATAAAGTAATGGTTCATTAGGGTTTACGTCTATTCCTTTTTCCACATATAACATAGCGTTTTCGTAATCATCAGTGTTTAAATAATGCTCTGCTTTTCCAAGGTATGCATTGGAATTATTGGGGTTAATGGTTAATGCTTTATCATATGCTTCAAGCGATTCAGGATACATGCCAGAGAAAGAGTAAGCATCTCCTAAATCTGCCCAATAATCTGAGTTATTTGGCTCAATTGTAAGTAGTGTTTTAATATCTGTAATTGCTTTTTCAAATTCACTTTTTCTAACATAAAGTAAGGTTCGGTTTTTTAAAGCATTGACGTGGTTTGGGTCCTGTTGTAATACAAGTGAATAATAGTAAAATGCCGAGTCATCTTGATCAGAAAGGTAATAACCTGCACCAAGCCCGTTTAAATAATCTACGTTATTAGAATCAGTTTTTAATAAAGTGTGGTAGTTTGTGATTGCTTTATCATACTCCTCCAAAAACATTAAACTACGTGTTTTAAAGTAAAGCAATTCTGGGTTTTCATCTATTTCAGCACAATTTTGACTAATTGTAATGGCACTATTATACTCTCCTGCATTGTATTTTTCTTTGAAATTTTGCACACACGAATTTTGTGCAAATAGTTGGCTAGTAATAAAGCAGATAATAAATATAAAAGTCTTCAAGTCGATCATTTTTATAAAAATAATAAATACGTTTAATTGCTTGTAAGAAAAAGCAATTATCAGTCCATTACTAAAGTGGGTTGAGTACTTACTAAAATAGTTGTTTCATGCATTTTAAAATGCACTACTTTAGCAATAGCAAAAGAATTAAAATGAAATTGATTACAAGATTAAGTTTACTCGCCCTTTTATTGTTTAGTGGCAATTTATTAGCTGTTGAAGCCGGTCATTTTTATTCGGCAGATTTTATGGATTCAAATGATGCATATATCTTAATGGATTATACTTCAGTTCATGTTCCTTCGCAAGATAAAACCTATTATGAATGTATTGTTTGGGATACAGAAACAGGTCATTCAAAATTGTATTTTTACGATTTTTCAGAGAAGAGGTTTAAGGCTTATGGAGACAATGTTCAATTGCCGTCCAATCCGCTTCCAAATAGCAATAATGATGCGCCCGAATATCACATGGATTATACTTCAGTTCATGTTCCGTCACAAGATAAAACCTATTATGAATGTATGGTTTGGGATGCCGAAACTGGAGCTTCAAAATTGTATTTTTACAGTTTCGACACTAAAACATTTAAGGCATAT
Organism: uncultured Crocinitomix sp.; assembly: GCA_937136425.1. GTDB lineage: Bacteria > Bacteroidota > Bacteroidia > Flavobacteriales_D > Crocinitomicaceae > Crocinitomix. Next base: position 81,047 of record CAKZON010000069.1, on the reverse strand, counting down.
GAGGACAATGTTCAGTTGCCTAATAACCCATTACCTCAAGCTGGAGGTTCGTCAAATTTCATGATGGATTATACCTCTGTCCATGTTCCTTCGCAAGACAAAACCTATTACGAGTGTATGGTTTGGAACCCAAATTCTGGAGAATCAAAACTGTATTATTATGACTACACTTCAAAATCTTTTGTAGCTTACGCTCAAAATGTTCAACTTCCATCTGCTCCTGTGGAATAATGAATGGAATTGAGTAACGTGTAATGAGTAAAAAGAAGAAATTAGGTTTTTGGGAAAAATTTGCAACCAAAGAACTGAGTCGTATAAGTGCTGTGCAGGCAGGTAATGAATTGTTTTTATTGTCTGAAACTGAAATAAAAGCACTGAGTAAAATCAGGAAGAATACTTATTGGAAAGTGGGTATTGCTGGAGTTTTAGGGGTGGCTTTGTTGTATGGACCTTATCATATTTTTGGGGCTAGTCTTTTTCCTGAAACCCAAGTATGGATCCCGATTTATAAAGATTACATTCCGCTTGAAATAGGGTTTTTAATTTACAGTTTAGTGCTTGTTTTATTGGAGATTTGGTTTTTAACCTATACTAATATTAAAGCCGTGGTAAAAATTGCACATGCTTGTGGACATCCTAACCCGAATGATCAAAATTTTGAAAATAATATTAATGCTTTAATTGCTGTAGGGCTTGAGAAAAAACAAAACGAGTTAGAATCTATTGGCATAAACCCTTATGAAGGGTTAAACCCGTGGGGCGTGTTCATATTTCAAACCATTTTGCGTTTAAAAGCAGCTGTAAGTGGTTTTCTTTTTAAACTGCTTGTGAAAAAAGCTTTAGGAAGATATGCCTTGCGCGCCGTGATAGATTTTGCCGGAATGCCAGTTTATGCATTTTGGAATATTTGGGGTGCACGCAAGGTAATGAACGAAGCTAGAATTAGAGTAATGGCACCACCATTGGTTAAGCGCTTTGCAGATCTTATTTACGCCGAACAAAAGGATAACCCTGAGTTTAAAAAGTTTTTATATGATACCCTTCAATTAATATCAGAATCAAAACGTTCGTTCCATTACAATCATTTTTTATTGAGCGTGAGTTTGCTTGAAAAATTTGGAATTGTAATAACAGAAGAGCCACCTTATAATGAAGGTTTTTTAACTGAAATTGAATTGCTTTCGAATGAAACTCGGCGTGGTGTGCAACAATTATTTGTTTTCGGAATAATGATTGACGGAGGCCTTTCTCGTAGGGAGAAAAAAGCCATCCGTTATTTGATTGATAAAAAAATGCTGCAATATACCGAAGCAGAAGTGGTGCAATGGTCTAAAGATTATTTTGCGGGGCGAGGAATTGAAACTTTTTTCAAGCCCTAACACCTTTAAATCTGTTAATCCAAATACACCTCGTTGCCTTTAGGGTAAGTCACCTTATATTTAAATGCTAGTTTTTCAATTTTACTGGCACCCAACTTTATTTTCCAGGTTATAAAACCAGTAGTTTCATCTATTCTTGCTTTGTTTACGTCATCTTTATCAATTTTGATTTTAGCATCATTCGTTAATGGAAATTGATCTTCAACAATAAGGTTGATTTGTTGGCTTTTTTGGTTCTTAATTTCAATATTCCATTTAACAGATTTTACCTCATTATCGCCTACTAGTTTCTTTTTGCTCATTTCTTTTTCTTTCTCGCGTTTTACCACAACGCGCTTGTCTCTTCCTAAAGAAATGTCTAAAGTGTCGCCTACGAATTTGGCATCTAATAAACTGGTGCCAACATATGTCCCTTCAAAGAAAATGCTGGCTTGCCCTTCTAATAAATTCAATGATTCCCAATCTATTAATTGTGCGGTTAAAAACACATCAGCATCTAATTTGGGAGCGCAATAATATTGATAATGTGCCTTGTGATCAATTTCATTAATTTGAACTGTGTATTGTTTGTTGTCTGAATTAATTGTGTAACGCTCGTCAATTTTAAATTCTGCCGAAACAACATTTTCAACCTGTTGAACTTGTACGGAATGGGTTATACTACTTACTACGCGCTTTATAGCTGGTATGTCTGCCTTTTTTTCTTGATATTGCGACAACGTAACCGATTCTGTAGCTGACATTGTATATGCGATATCAACATTGTTGATGGTAGGTGCTTCTTCCGAAATTTCATCATAATACTCCATGTCATCTAAAACTGTAACCTCCTCTAAGGTCATTTGTTTTTCTTGCATTACAATATTGTGCTCTGCAGCTGCAACAAAAAATGTAACAGGGTTATAACCAATATAATTTACTTGCAATTGATTGACTCCTGTTGGAATATTCATGGCGTAATGCCCGTCTCCATCAGTAATAGTTCCAACCGTTGTTCCAATAGCCATAATATTTGCATAACGCAAAGGTTCACCATATTGATTAGTCACGCGCCCTGTAACACGAGGAAAGCTATTCGGTGTATATCTGCTTTGATTATTATTGTTTTTACGTCCGTTATATTGGTTTAATACCAAATACCACGGTTTTAAAACAGGTTTTTGTCCACTTAAATTTGGATCATTGGTAGAAAGGGTGAGTTTGGCATTTTTCCAATCTTCACCAGTTTGTTGCGAAATATTGGCTTGATAATCAATTGTAATTGGGCTTTTAACATCCTTTACTCGTAAGTTATAGGACGGGTACCAGCGCGCATTTGGCGTAAAATAGCTAATTTTCATTTTTACTTTTTGCTCTCTTTCAGATTTTATTTTAACCACAACGCGCGGTTCAATGCTTGAATAAACAACTCCAAAAGCTTGAATTTTTTGATTCAGTTCATTTAATGTGGCATTAAGTGTGTTTATTTTTTCTTGTAGTTCAATACGGCGCATTTTTATAGATTCCAAATTGGCGTCAATAATTTCCTTGGCTTCTACTACATCTGAAACTTTAAAGTCTTTTTTCTGTGTTTGAATCTGACTCAAATTTTGAATCATGTTTTCTTGCACACGAATAACCTCCATAGAAACGTTGTATCGGTTAAGTTTTTTTGTCAATTCATTACGTTTATTTTCAAAAGTCTTTAATTCTTTTAAATCTTGTTTTTTCTCAGTCAATTTAGTTTCATAATGAACAGAGAGAATGGTGATATTAGATTTTGTTCCGGCTTGTAGGCTTTCTCTTTTTAAGAGCGGAGAAATTCCGGTAAAAATGATTTCAGACGCACCTTTTGGAACAGATACCGAACCCGTGCGGGTAATTTGAGCACCGCTTAAAAATACGGTTACTTCTTCAACTGATGATTTTGCTTTTCGAGTGTCGTATGCGAATAATTGTAAACTAGTGAGTAGGAATAATGCGATCAATAACTGCTTCATTGTTTTCTTTTTTGTTTTGATGCAGTACAACCTTAATTTCCATAAGTTCATTTTTGATTATAGGAATTGATGTTGTGATGGTTGTGGAAGTAGTTAATATGGTTTAATCAACTTCTCCTTTTTTATAGCCAAGTTGTTTCATTTACGCTGAAAGAGCTGTCCAATTTTTTAACAATGAATTTTGACAAGGTGTTATTGCACAACAACTTTTATGATGGCTGATTCTTGCTCTGTAGTTATTATTTCTACAAAATAAAGGCCCGCTCCTGTTTCAATTTTTAAAGGAATTGTTGCCGTATATTGAAAACGTTGGACTGCGATTATTTGTCCAGCAACATTTCTAACATTTACTAAACCAGATATAGGGTCAGTAAATTGAAGAACAAAATCGCCGTTATTTGGGTTAGGAAATAAGTCAACTCTACTTTCAAGCGCTTGCTCATCAATTCCAACTTGCGTAACTGCAAAACATGCAGAGGTGTCAATGCAACCGTCTTGAAAAATTTCTACGGCATAATTACCATTTTCACTTGCCACAAAAAGTTGATCGGTTTCACCAGGAATCTCAGCAAAATCATTGTCACAATCTAGCCATTTGTAAAACACAAGGGTATTATTTGCCATTAGTTCATTGGCATCTTGCGTTACGGTTACATCAATATTATAAATGGTTAAATCAATGGTGATAATACTGTCGCAACCTAAATGATTTGGAATAGTGTCAGAATAGATTCCTCCTGAAGTCCAAAAATTTCCACTTGGGGATGTGTAGTTTTTACAAGCAACAATAGTTAATGAACTTGATGAAGAATGAATCACTGTCAAATCCATAATAACAACACTATCGCAACCAGTAATATTAGTTAATGTATCATTATATGTTCCGCTAGATGTCCAGACATAAGTACCACTAGGAGAAATTAAGCTGTCGCACACAGTTGCTTCATCAAGCACAACGTTGGAATAGACAATAGTTAAGTTAACAGTAATAATGCTATCACATCCAAAAATGTTTGGAATAGTGTCCATATATAGGCCGCTTTCAGTCCAAACTTCATCTCCACTTGGAGCAGGATATTCGTCACAAGCAGTTTCAACTAATAAGGTGCCGGATGTATTATAAACCGTTAAATCAACAGTTATAATACTATCGCAACCTGCCACGTTTAATATAGTGTCCATATAAGTCCCACTTTCAGTCCAGGTGTATTCTCCGCTTGGCGAAATAAGTTCATTACAAACTGTGTCTTCTATAAATGCAGTCGTAGCACAATCTAGACAAGGGATCATGGTGTGCATGCCGAGTGAATCAGTCATGTCTATTGGAAAAACCATCCATTCTGTAGAGCCAAGAGGCCAGTCGGTTTGTCCTTGATTAATGGAAATATTCCTAACCAGAGTAAAGTTATTTGTTGCGCCGCTCCCAACAGGCCATCCTGACCCTGGATCAACACCTATGTCACCGATAATATCAATGGTGTCGCTTGTGCTAATTTTTTTAAGCCATAACGCATCATCTCCATTATAAAAAGTCATAGTGTGCGTAGTATCCGTCTCTTCCATAATAGAAGGAGAGGCACTAGGATTTCCAACCACAAAGACTTCTCCAGCCGGTAAACTTCCTAATGGAAATAGACTGTCTGATGGCGTCAATGAGCCGTTATTATTTCTATAAACCACATAATCTGTCAAGTCAATTATGTCGTCTGTTGGATTGTAAATTTCAAATGCTTTATTGCTTGAAGAACCTTCAATATATTCTGAAAAAAAGAGCTCGTTACACTGTGAGTATCCGACACTTGCAAAAAGAACTGAGAATAGGAGTAAGGCTTTCATAAATCAATAATTAATAGCAGGTTAAAGATACAGAAAAAAATGCGTAGTGTTAGCTCTTCATCCCGGTTAGTAACGAAAAAATGATATTGAAAGACATTATGATTTGTTGCTTGTAATAAACATCATTTAAAGGTTAATTGTAATTTAGTGAATCATGACCAAAAAAGGGAAAGTTATTGGAATAAGTATAGCCGTTCTATTAGGACTGTTAATTGCCGCATATTTTTTCACCCGTTCGCCTGAATTTGATTTGGATAAATTACAAATTAATATTGCTGAAAATGAATACGCATTCTTAGAAGAATTTAGAGAAAAAGCCTTTGAAATTGGTCGATTGGAAAGGAGCCCTGATGATTTTGTGCCTGCGGATTTTAATTATAACGGCGATTCATTCAATGGAAAACTCAGGTTAAAAGGTGATTTTTTAGATCACTTGAAAGAAGATAAATGGTCTTTCAGAATTAAGTTAGACAATCCATTGCAAGACGGTTTGCAAGTTTTTAGTGTTCAAAACCCTGAATCTAGAGGTTTTTTGAATAGCTATGTTTATCATCAAATTTTAAAAGAAGAGGGTGTCCTTAGCAATGAGTTTCGATTTATAGAGGTTTTTGTAAATGGAGATTCTTGGGGTATCTATTGCTTAGAGGAGCATTTAACCACTAGAATGATAACTAACCAAAATAAACCTAACGGTGTATTATTAAAATTTAGTGATGATTCATTTTTTAGCGCAGGTGAAGGTACTAATACGGATGGTTTAATTAAAGAGGCAAAAATTAAGGTTTACGGAGATGCTAAAAAGGATAAATCGTATAAAAAAGAAGTGAAAAAAGCCGAACAAATTATCAAAGACTATCAATATAGAATTGATTCTGTATACAATGATTTTGATGCCGGTCAAACAGGTTTGTATTATGCGTTGTGCGATTTAACAACGGCGTATCATGCTATGGGATGGATTAATATTCGGTTTTACTATAATTTTGAAACAAGAAAAATGGAACCTGTAGGGTATGATGCATATCCAACTTTAGAATGGGGTAAACCCTATTTAGGGAAAAAGGTTTATACTACACAGCTTGATCCTTTTGAGACTAAAATGATTATTTATAGTGCATTAAAAAATGAAGCGATTAGCGAAGCATACTATAAAGCGTTAAACAGAATTACAGATGAAAACTATATCAAATCTTTTATGGAAAGGCACCGTTCTCAACTGCAATTATTAGAAGTTGAAATTCAAAAAGAGTATGATTACCAGTATGACTATGATTTTCTTATTGCCAGAGGCGCAGAAATTCAAGAGGCTTTAGGTAATTAAGGAATTTGTGTTTCCGTGTTGAGGTGGTCAGCAAATACTTCATCTACCCATGCTTTTCCCCATTCATTTAGTTCTTGCTCAGACCATAATTCAGGATAGAAAACACGTTTTTGGAAGTGCGGCGGTAAGTAATTTTGCCAGTTTGTTCCTCCAGTACCTTTCGATTCACCTCCTTTTTGTGCTAAATAATGTGCAGCAGTTCTAAAGTGAACCAATGGCCAATTGATATTGACATTAACGTCTAATTCGCGCATTTCTTTAATCAAATCTGGTCTTGCTTGATCTTCTGCAGAAAGTGCTTTGAATTTTTTCCAAATATTCATGGGTTGGTATTCATCTGCAAAATCATGAAATTTATCTAAATACTTTGCTTCAAAATCTGCCAATGTTAGGGTTTTAGCCCCTGTCGCTTCAACCACGGCACCTCTTCTCCAGTAAATATTATCTAATTGCTCATGAATGTCAGAATCCATTAAGTCTGCTCGTTTGGTTTCATGCACCAAGTACTTTAAATCTGTACTTGCAATTTCAATATAACGGTAACTTGCCGCCTGAAATCCACTTGCAGATAAGAGAGACATTCTAAACTTGGTAAATTGCTCGCGCTCCATTCCAAAACGCATAATATCAAATGAATTGGTAAGTGCTTCAAAATACTTGTTCACCCTTTTTAAACGCGCCACTAAAAATGAAGCATCTAAGGTTTCAAACCAACCTAAATCTTCACCTATATCTGAAACATTTTTACCGTTTTTACAGATTTGCTCTATTTCATGCGAAATCAATGAAAAATATAATTCAGTGATTTGATGATAAACAATAAAGATTTTTTCGTCTGGAAAGTCAGTTTTTGGTTTTTGAAGACTTAGCAAAGCATCCACTTCAATATAATCCCAATAGGTTAATGGGTTTGCATAAATTAATCCATCTAAATAAGAGTCTAAATCTTGCCCTATTGAGGCATATTTCTCTTTTAAGATTTTTATTTTATTGAGTGTTGCTTCTGATAATTCCATATGTGAATGTTTTGCTGGCATAAATTTAACGAAATCTCATAGAGAAATCATGACATAGGTCATTTTAGAGTATGTAAAGAGAGATTATGCAATTGAAAGTAGGACGATAAACGTCTTTAGTTCAATAATTCTGACTTAAGTTTTATCAAAACCGCTTTTTGATCAGCATTGAGGTTGTCCGCAGTGAAAATTGAAAAACCACTGGCTCCATTTTCTTTAGCTAATCGAATTGCTTTTTCAAAATCTTCTGCGCTTTGTAATGCTGGACTATACAAACCAGCGTAAATTGGAAAATCGACAGAATTTACGCCTTGCTCCGTTGCAAAGCCAATCCAATTGATATTTTCTTGGTAAAAGTTTTGATAAAGCATTGGGTAGGCAGCATCCAAATTCCAATCATTCCAAGCCTGGCGCACCATTTGTCGAGACATTTCAGGAAAAGGAAATACTGCAGCCGTAACCTTTTGATTTTTGTTGTGGGCAATTGCTACAATTTCATTCACTAAAGTAGTAATGGCATTCAATCTATATTGTCGCCATTCTGTGCTCAATTCAGGATGCTCTAGATCTTGCGGATCATAACCAAAAATAGCTTTAAAACCATCACGAGCAATGGGATGATAGCCATAGTCATATTCAGGCATTTCTTTATCCTGAACAAGGTTGTATTTTGGTTGTAAATCGGCACCTAAAATTACGTCAACATAACGCACGTAATCTAAATGAATAGATGCCAAACCTTCAATGGCGGTGAGTTTTTTAACATTGTCTTTAATATATTCACGCGCTTCTGGATGAAAAGGGCTTAACCATTGGTAATAGTCAACATAAGCACGATATTCCAATGAATTTTTTCCTGCTCTGTTTACAGCATACCATTCTGGATGTTTGTTGGCGGTGGTGTCATTTGGGCGATTTAATGTCCACATCCACGCATGGATTTTAATGTCATATTGTTTTGCTAATTGTACCAGATCTGCTAAAAAGTCAGGACTTCCTCCCACTAATACCTCTGTTATTCCAAGTTGCTGATAACTCAATAATTTTTCTCTCCACTCATCCACATCCATTACTTCTGCGCCATGCGCCCAAGTGGAAAAAGCGAATGGTTTTTCTTTTGGTGCGGATTTAACTTCTCGCAATACACCGTTTTGATCAATAAGATAAACTTTGTCCGTTTCAGGGCTGGTTACGTTAATTTCAAAACCTAATTGTGTTTTATAATACGTTGCATATAATGGGTTTGAGGCGCCATAGTCAACACGAATAATTTGTGAGCCATAGGTTGGAATATTCTGCTTTGCTAAAGTGCCATATTTACCATTCATAAAAAGCTCATAAGTTACTTGTTTAACTTTTTCGTCAACAACTGGAATAAAAGGAATTTTTTTACCAAAACCTTGATGTGTAAATTGCACGTACCCCCATTTTTCAGGAGCATGCATATTAATTCGAGTTTGATTTGACCATACCCAATTATATTCCTTTTGAATGGTTCCGTTTATTTTTTTGCGTTTATAAACACCATTCTTTAAATCATGATCCCATTGCACACGAGAAAAATTAATGCGCCATTGTTCTCCTTCTTTGGGTAGTGTTTTTGGTTTGTTTTTTAGCTCAATAAGGGCTTTTAATGGAATCGCCATTTCTATAGACCAAGACCGGTCAACGTCATTTGGTTCATTCAAGGTTCCATCAATGTGCACGGCAGTTAGTAAATGGGGTAAATTCCAAAAATTATTGGCAGATCCTCCAACTCTATATGGTTTATCTAGAAATAAATCCCAAACTGTGTTTAGAGCATTTAGTTCAATTTCTCCATATCTTCTGCCGTCACCAGAAGGGTCAATAAATATTTCAAAATCATTATTGAAAAAAATAACGGTATCCCTTTGTCTTAAATTTCCCCATACATGCGGCTCTTCTAATTGTGCAAAAATATAGAGGTATTCATTATCCCACATCATTTTAAATTGGGTATTGAATTTGGGTTTTATAACCCCTTCAATATCAATAAATGAACTGGAAAAAGGAGTGTTTTTCCATACATTTTCGTTATCCAAACCATCAATAGATACAGTTTGATCAATTTTATGAGCAATATAGTGTTTGGGTGTTACTATATGGTTTGAAACATCTAGTTTCAAAGTGTCATTATTTGCGCTAAAACTGGGTGAATTAGTGACAAACAGAAAGAGTAGAAAACTAGCTTTATAAAAAATGTATTTTAGATTTTCAGTAATGATAGGTATCCTTTTTTAGAGAATTTGTTTTACGAAAATACTGATAATAATTTCAATTTTTAATGCAAGTTTCTCATTTTGATATTTGGTAACATTACTGTTCTTTTAATAGCTCTGTTTCACTTATTCTTTTTATCATTCCTTTAAAAATGAAACCATGAAATGGAAGTACGGAATACCAATATAATCGACCACCAATCCCAAGCGGGCGAAAAGTGGCAGTTTGGATTATCTCGTTCTCCATAACTTTAAACTCTAGCCATGCTTCTCCTGGAAGCTTCATTTCTGCAAAAAGGAGCAAACGACCTTCATTTTTATTGGCATATAGTACTCGCCAAAAGTCAAGAGAATCGCCTGTATTAATGGTGTCTTGTGAGGTTCTTCCTCGTCGCAATCCTACACCACCTACTAGCTTATCCAAAAATCCTCTAAATTTCCATAACCTATTGCCGTAGTACCACCCATTTTTACCACCGATTTTCCAAACTTTTCCAATGGTCTTTTCACGATCAATTACTTTTTTTGTTCTGACATCTTTAAAACATCCGAAAGTAGGAACTTCTATAAAGTCAGAGGTGTTAATCTTAAGATCGCTGCTTGCATAAGCATCCTTCCAACTTGAAATAATCGTATTATTTTTCACTTTTTGAAAGGCCAGCCTTAACGATTTCTCGTATGATAAGGGTTGAACATCTAAAATGCCATTTAGTTCTGTATTTTGACAAATGACCTCAATCTTCATACTATTAACTAAAGAAACTGCTAGTTTGTAGGATGTTGAAGTGACAAAATATAACCAATATGAGGATATCCTAGGCGTCATAATTGGAACGGTTATTATGTGTCGTTTTAACTTCCTGACTTTTGCAAACTGTAAGAGCATTTCTTTGTACGTGAGCACGTCAGGCCCTCCGATATCGAAATTTTTATTGTATGTTTTTTCGTTTAATAAGGATCTGGAAAGAAAGGTAATTACATCCCTTACACCAATAGGTTGACATTTTGTGTTTAACCATTTTGGGGTAATCATAAAGGGTAATTTTTCTACAAGATCACGAATGATTTCAAAAGATGCGCTGCCAGAACCAATTATTATTCCTGCTCTTAAACTTGTAAAATTATAAGCCCCTTTTTGTAGTTCAAGTTCCACATTTTTTCTAGAATCTAAGTGTTTTGAAAGTTTGTTCTCGTTGACAATTCCACCTAGATAAATTACATGTTTTGCTTTCGTTTGAGTAATAGTTTCCCTAAAATTTATTGCTGATTTTTCTTCCAGTGAATAATAATTTGAATTGTTAGACATGGAATGAACCAGATAATACGCGGCATCTATGTCTTTGGGAATATTTTTTAATGTCTCTTCTTTCAGTAAATCGACTTTTATCAATTCAATTTTGTTTGCAAGTGACTTAGGAGGATTGAATCGGTTGAGATCGCGAATACAGCAAACAACATTATGGCCATTTTCAATTAATATTGGAAGTAATCGTTTTCCAATGTAACCAGTTGCTCCTGTGAGTAGAATTTTCATTTACTTTGTTAGTGATTGTATAAGTGAAAGTAAGAGTTAGCAAACTCTTGAAGTGTTTGACGCATGGTTGAAACTATTTTTAAATCAACGACTTGTTTTGCTTTCATAGCATAAACAGATAATTGGTGTAGGAGTTTAATGTTTTGGATGTATTGATTGTAATGGTCATCCCCAATTGCTTTTGGTTTTATGCGTTGTTGTAAGAAGTATTCATTTATAATGGTTTGAATTTTCGCAACGTGTAATTCTTTATTGTTTACCCAACGTATAATTTGATTGAGGTGAGCATTTTCTTTGATGGAAAGTTTGGTAATTTCGATCATAGATTTTTCAACTGTTGTGATGTGTTCTTGGATCAATTCAATACGCAATGAATCGTCATAAATGCCACATGGAATTTGACAATGCGAGAATGAATTTTTTGCTAATAGTAATACTGGAAACGCTAGTGAAAGAAATAATTTTGTCATATTAGCTTTTACTTTAAAACAGTTTGACTGCCTTAATGTTCAAAACTGAAGCTATTGAGCATTTTTTTTGTAAAAAAAGAAAGGTCTGACCCACATCCGAATTTGAACGCAGCAGACCAAACCTTTCTACTATTAAACCAGCTTTTTAAACTAGGCGTGGTGAGCCTCTGTTAATTTTATTTTTTCACCTTAGACATTGGATTCGATAATCCTTCCCATTCTACAAGATGCATTTTCATTGAACCTACTTTTAGGTTAGCTTTTGCCATGATTGGAATTTTATTTCCATCATCAGTAATCCAAACTGTTAAATCTTCTTCGCTACCAAACACTCGCCCTTCTTGCACGACAGGAGCGAATTTATGGCAACGATATTTACCTGTTCTTGTTTTAATGATTTCTTTTCCTTTATACTTAATTTTTGTCGGATACAATTCGTCATCTAAAAAGATGTTGACCAAAAATTCATCTCCTTCTTTCGCTTTATCATAATCCAACGTTCTAGCAAAATAGAAGCTTGAAATCATATCCTGCACCATATTGGGCACATCAAATTTTTTCCCTTCACCATTGTCTACTTTATTTTGGTGTTGGTAAAATGTATAGTCTTGTTCAATTTTATATCCACCTTCATTTACACGTCTAACAAATAACCAAGGAAATAATCCTTCAGCATCCATATAAGATTCGTAGCGGTCGTTCACTTTATAGAACCATTCAAATGCTGAAATAGTTTTTCCTACCCCGCGAACGCGCCAGAGTTTTCTTCCTCGTACTTCTTTTTCTGATTCATCAACTGTTAATACAGCTTCACCTGCATCAAAAATACCGTATGACAATCGGTAAACTAATTTCTCTCCTGGTTTAAAAGCGTTATTCTCTACTGTCTTGAATTCTTTTTTAGAATCGCCTTCTTCTAGTTCATTTGCGTGACTAGTGAAGAGGGCACCAAGTGCCAAAAAGGCTAATGTCAATTTCTTCATCACTTTAATTATTTATGGTTTAACAATGGATAAAAGACAAATTCCTTGCCAAACTCGTTTTTTTACAATTATTCAGCATTTTTAAATTACAAATACGACTGTTTAATGATTGATGGATTAAAAAGAAAGATCATAATAATATCTAGATCGATCTTATACTTGGATTAATCAATCAATCAACTATTTAAATAAGTAAATCGTGGAAAAGTTTGTTTTAACCACGAATAGTCCTTATATTTAAGGACAGAGTAAGTAGTTTTTTTCATTTCAAAGTTTATAGGCCTGGTTCACTAGAGAAGTTCCAGGCTTATTTTTTTCGCTAATTTAAGTAGCAATTGCGAAAAACTTTAAACAGCATTTTCTACCGTTCTTAATATATCACGTAAAGGTATGTCTAAGGGTTGGGTCAAATCTAAACTTTTTTTATCTTCAAACACTAAAACGTTGTTACCTAGTGGTTTCCAGCGTCCAAAATGAATGGGTTTTTTTGCAGAAAATAAACCAACGGTATGAATATTGGTAATTCCTGCTATGTGTAAAGGGCCTGTACTCGCTGCCACTAACACATCACTTTTGGCAATAAAAGCAATGAGCTCATCCAACGTCATTTGACCAGATAAATCAAAAATATTTTCTTGTTGCGGAATATGTATTCTAAAAAATTCAGCCTCTTTTTCTGTTCCAGTAAAAAACACATTAAACTTTTGAGGATCTAAACCTTTTGCTAATTCTATGAAGTTAGAAACTCCCCATTCAACTGCACTTCCTTGCGACTTGGCATGTAAAATCACATTTTTTTTACCTGTAGAAAGTAATTGACTTAATTTTTCTGGTAATTCAGGAATATTGTCAAAACCAATGTGATTGTATAATTGCGATAAGTTATAGTTTGCACCAATTCGCAAAGGTTCTAATAATCGTGTATTTAATTGCGCCTCGTGATAATTGGAGCGCTTTCTTGTGAAATTAGGTCTATAATTACAATTAAACCAATGGTAAAACCTGTGAGAAGTACCTATTCTATTTTTGATTTTAGCTTTTTTAGCGAGTCTTGCTAATGCTTTTCTTGGGAAAACATGAATAAAAGTATCTACGTTTTGTTCCGTTAACCAATGGATTTGTTCTTCTGGATGTTTTTTTTCAATTTCAGCCCATTGCCATATTTCATCTACAGCCGTAGAGCATTGAATAATTGGTTGGGTATAAGTGTTTCCTAAAAAAATAATTTTTGCGGAAGGAAATCGCTCTTTTAATATGCCAGCAAGTGGTAAGGTCAAAATAACATCACCAATACTGTCAGTGCGACTAATGACTATTTTTTTAGGATTTTCGATCACCTTTTAAAAGCGTATTAATTTTTTTATATTTCAAATAAGCAGCATAGCTCGATTTTTTACTAATAATCCAACCTTCTTTGCCATCTAAAAACCCCAATTTAATAAAATAACATTTTATGAACTTTAAAAAAGCACTTAAATAATGTTGCATAAAAAAGGGTTTTTTACCTTTTTCAACATATGCTTTTGCAGCAATATTGGTGAAATATTCTATTTGCTTATCATGGTCAGAAGGGTGGTGATAGCTATAATGCAACAAATCACCTTTTAAAAATCCAACTGTTGCTTTTTCGTCAAATAACTTAAACTCATCATGCGGGTTTTCTCCTGTCCAATGCCCTTTATCATTATTCCAAAGGCGCACTTTAGTGTCAGGATACCAACCGGTGTGTTTGATCCATTTGCCGCAATAGTTTGTAAGGCGGTTCATTTTATAGGCATCATGTTGCCAATTTAGCTTCAGTTTTTGAATTGAGGCGGCGAGTGTTTCATCCAAGGCTTCATCTGCATCTAACGACAAAACTACATTATGAGTAGCTTGCTCTCGTGCCCAGTTTTTTTGTTCAATGTGCCCGTCAAATTTGTGGGGTATAAATCGAACATCATGAGCTTCGCAAATTTCTTGGGTTTTATCTGTTGAAAAACTATCAACAACCACAATTTCATCTGCTACACCAGCTAATGATTTTAAGCAGCGCTCAATGTTTTTTTCTTCATTGAAGGTAATGATGACTGCAGATATTTTTACTGGATTGGACATGATGTATTGCAAATTTAGAATAATTATCCTCTTTACTCAAAAGGAGGGTTTTTAGAGCTATAAACTAATCTCATGTAAAAAGCTTCTAGTACTGCTTGAAAATGTTTGTTTGATAAGGTATAAGTAGCGTCTTGCTTGAGTTGATATCTATACAAAATGAGAGTTTGTGGGTTACTTTTTCGAAATATGAGACATATATTTAAAAACCAGATGAATTATGTTTAGACTTTTTATTTTGATACCCTTTGTTGTATTCGCTTCCTTTTTTACATATGGCCAGGCAGAGCCTTTTAATCAATTTGATGTTGATGGAAAAAAGAAGGGCTGGTGGATCACTTATCTTAATGACAACTTAGAAGTACTAAAGGACAGCAGTAATGCAACACATTACATGTATAATTTTTATATAAATGATAATTATACTTATCGATTTGGAGAGGGGTATGGCTCTGAAAAACACCCAATGCATTTTCCTGAGAATGATACGTCAAAACTTGGAAAGTATGTGCTGCTTGACGGGAAATATAGCACAATATATAAGGACGGTAGTATTCGATCTGAGCTTATAGCTTCGAGCGGAGTTTTAATTTCGTTCAAGAAGTATTATCCAAACGGAGAATTGAAATTTGAAATCATTTATTCTACAGAATGCGGTGCTCCAAAACGACATTGCCTTAAAGAATATAAGAAAGATGGGAGTTTAAAATTTGAAGGGTTTACTTGGGTTCCAAAGCAGAGTGATTAGGGCTATAATTCATAGTTTTCACATAAGGATACTACAAATAATCGGTAGAAAAATAATGTAAGAATTTTAAATTTTTAAACTCAACTTTTTCGTCAGATCCACCATTCCAAAAATAGATAATCATTGGGTTGTTGATAGCCTTTTGCGGCTCAAGTAGGTATTGAATTTTGACCCATTCATCCTTTTTTAAATAGGGGCTTAAATCAAATACTTGGCGGTTTCCATCCAAATCCATTACCATTCTGGTTTCTTTGATGAAATTTCTAGCTCTTGCTTCAAATTCAATTTTGATTTTACTGCCGTCTCGCAGGTTGTTGAGGTTGGGTTGTAAAGAAGCCGAGTAATGATCGTAGCTTGTAACTTGAATTGACCAAACATCATCCACTGAATAAGACTGCCCTTTGATTAAGGAATGATCTTCAGGAGAAAGTGAGAGGGAATGAGATTCTTCTAAATTCCAATGGTTGTGAGGATAGACTTGCGCCCTTTTTTCAAAAGAAAGGAAATTGTCCCAATACTGATCGGCGGTGGCAGAACCACCAGTTAAAATACCGTGTCTAATTTGGTAGGCTTGTGCAAAATTAAGCCCAATGCATAATGTTGCAAATATGGCAAATGACCATTTTTTTATGGTGTTTGAATGGATGTTTTGAAGGATAATAGCCAATAAAAACCCAATTAAAATATAATGATCGATCATTACACGCTGACCCATTCCTGCCCCATAATACCAACACCACCAGCTACTAAAAACGTAAATGCATACGGCGTAAAAAATGATGGCGATTGAAAAGCGTTTTTTATTCGTTTTAAAGAGGTAATAAAAGCCGATTGGTAGAATGAGTAATAAAATCGGCGTGTAAAAAAGCCAGCCTTTTAAGTAAGAAAAGAGAAATTCTTGGATATGTGGATCAGAAAAATTGAAGCCTTCATCACCATAAGAATAAACGACCCAATTACCGGTTTGTACTTTCCATAATAAGAATGGAATAAGTAATACTCCTCCAACAATTGCTAGAATTCGGATGAGATTTTTTGGTTGAAAACAATAGGATATTAGAGACTTATAAAAATTTAAGTCTGGTATGAAAAAGAAAAACAACCCTACAACTAAAATGTTAGTTGGTCGAGTGATTCCGATTAGCGCGAATAAAAACAAAGCAATACCTAATGACCTAAACCTCTTATTATCCTTGAATTTCAAAAGATAATAAATTAAGGTGTTAATCATAAAAAAATTGTAGATATGCGTTACCGATTGATCATAAACGGTGTAAAAAACCATGTTTGTGCTGAGCAGAACAATTACGGAAGACCAAAGTGCGATAGATTTTGAAATGGCCATTTTTTGGAGAACTTTAATAAAAAACACCAGCCCTAAAAATAAATACACCCACAAGCCCAAATCAAAACAAACTTGATAAACATTAGAGTAGCCGTCAGCGTCTAACCCAAAAATTAAAGCTAATGCATGCGCAATTAAGAAAAAGGGAAGATAAAGCAGAGCTACACCAGGAAAGGTCTTGTTTACTTTACCATTTCCTGCGGGCTTTAAAAATGACTTTTGATGCGATTCCGGATAGTATTTTTTGTTTATTTCTGGAATAAATTCGTAGGAAAAATCTCCGTAAATAAAAGTGGCAGGCAAATAAGCATAGTAGGCTTGTGCATCACCAGCAATAGGTCTTTCATAAGGATTTGAGAAATCTTTTTGAATGAAATGAAAAACAAGAAGAGAAAGAGTAAGAAGTAATGGTATTTTATAAGAATTGATGCGGCGAATCATTTTAAGGTTCTAAATGCATCATCAATATAGATATTTTTTCCTTTAATGTTAGCAGCATGCTTTTCGAGTGTTGTAATCAAAGCATCCCTAAATTCCACACGATCTTCTTTGTTAATAGCTTCTAGGGGTAAAAATAAATTCAGATCATCTTTATATTGAAAGTTAATCATGTCCTGATGCATTTCAATTCTTTTTAGCCCTGTATAGTAATAAAGGTGCATTTCACGATTAAAAAATGCAACGGCCTTGTCATTTATTCCTAAACGATAAGAAGGTCCTCCAGAAACAAGTTTAAAGATGAATATAATTCCTTCAATCAATAAAAACGAAATTACCGCTACCATTGGCAACATTAATTGGGGCTCAAGATCAGCCATTATGCTAAAAACGATAATTGCAAAAACCATAAAAATAGCTTCGGCTAAGGCATAAACTAAAGAGTGATTGAGGGCCGCTTTGGCAACTTGGCGCACAAAAAGAAAACCTTTAAACCGTTTCATATCAGCGGCACCTTGCCATTTCCGCTTCATTCTAAGTAAACCTAAAAGAAAGATGATTACAGCAAAACCGAGACAAATTTCAAAGGAATAAGGAAGTCCTTTTAATGTTGCAGATGAAAAAGATAAATCAAACACAATGAGCATTGAAAAAATGGTGAAAAATGCCAATACAATGCCCGAAAATATGTTGATTACTTTGTTCATTTGGTTGCTTGTCTAATAATTTTTAAACGTAATTTATGTCCTTCAATTTCAGCTTTAGCTTTCTCAATGCTTGTCATTACATTTTTAAAAAGCGGGTTAGAATCGTCTGCATTAGAGAAGAAACTTAAATTATTTTCAAACTGCATGATCTCTTTGTTCAAACCATCAATTTTTGAACGAATAGCTTGTTGCTCTTGCTGAATTAAACGTTCACTATTTGTGCTACCAAGCATGGTGTCCAATTTGGCTTGAAATAGCATTTTTTCTTTTGCTTCTTTGTCTAAATCAATGGCGTCATATTTTTCATCTAACGCAGTTTTATAGCTTTTATAAATAGCATCTTTTTGTTTGAAAGGGACATTACCAATTTCAGCAAATCGTTTTGAAAAATCTCTTAATGCGTCAATTGCAGTTTGTGGATCTTTGTCAACAGTATATGCTTTTAATTCTTCAATTAAAGCCTCCTTTGCAGTAAGATTTTCTGCATTAGCAGCATCCATCTGGTTAAAGTGCCCATCTTTAGCATTGAAGAAAAAATCGATTGGATTACGAAATTTCTTCCACAATTGATTTTCAAATTTAGGTCCTGCAGATCCTGTTTCTTTCCATTTTTTTTGCAGCGCAATAATTTTTTGAGTGCCCGCTTTCCAATCAGGGTTTGATTCACCGTCAAGGCTTTCTTTAATTGCAATTGCTTCTTCAATTAAAGCTTCTTTACGTTTTTTAATCCCATCAAACTGGCTGTCACGCGCTGCGTAAAAAGCTTTTTTCTGGTCAAAAAATTCGTTGCAAATGCCTCTAAATTCAGTCCAAACGTCTTCGTTTTCTTGTTTTGGACCAAAACCTATTGTTTTCCACTCGGCTTGCAATGCAAGAAGAGCATCTGTTGTCTTTTTATAGTCGTTGTGTCCTTTCAATTCTGCGCTAGCAATTTCTTTAGCACGTTCAATTAGCGCACGTTTTTTTACAATGTTCTCAGCTTGCTCATTACGGCGAACTTCGTAAAAGGCATGGATTTTTTCGTAAACTTTATTTACAGTATCCCAATATTCTGTTTTAATCTTTTCCCAATCTTCTTGATGTGTACCGCCAATTCCGTTCCACTCATCTTGGTAAGCATGCAATTTTTTCTCTACATCCTTAATTTTTTCTAATTCTAAAAGCGCTTTTAATTTTTCAATTACCTCTGCTTTCAATTTAGAGTTGCGCGATAAATCGTGGTCTTTAATTTCCTTGTAAATATTAATGTTATACTGGAAGGTATCAACCAAATTGGTGAATTCCTTTTGAATAGCTTGACGCTTATCTCGAGGAATAGGACCTACTTCTTTCCAACTTTCCTGAATGTCTTTATATCTTCCAATTGCGCGACCAATGTTTTCTTCATTTTGAACCAAATCAGCAAAACCTGCGATTAAAGCCTTCTTTTTACCCAAATTAACTTTTTCTTCATCCTTTTGAGCTTGAATTTCCACCTTCTTTTTTTCTTTAAACAAGTTGGCATAAACCCTAAACTCTGAAAGCATAGGATAGACTGGTTTTTCAATCGCTTCTGGTTTTTCACCAGCTTCAATTCGTTCCAGTTTTTTAATTTCCCATTGGCGTTCTTCCTCGTCTTGAATTTTGTAAAATTCAGTAACAAGGTTATTAAATTCATTGGCCGAATCTAATACAAGTTCTTTTTCAGCTAATTCTTTAATTTGGGCTATAATTTCAGCTTTCATGATATAAATGTTTCAAGTAGAAAACGGCATTAGAATTACCGTTAGAAGAGAATATAATTTTATTAAACGAGTTCTTTTTTAATGTCAAATTGAGCTAAGTCAACAAATTCCATAATACGATTATAGATTTCACCTTGACTTAGGTTTTGAAGTCGTTCTGTTCCGAATTTTTCAACGCAGAAAGAAGCCATTGCTGAACCGGTAACCACGGCTCTTTTCATATTATCAAAAGAAATATCATCCGTTTTAGCCAAGTAACCTACGAAGCCACCTGCAAAAGTATCTCCAGCTCCAGTAGGGTCAAAAACCTCTTCAAGCGGAAGTGCAGGAGCAAAAAATACATTTCCATTCGTATTGAATAATAATGCACCGTGCTCTCCTTTTTTAATAATTAAATATTTAGGTCCCATATCCATGATTACCTTAGCCGCTTTTACTAAAGAATATTCTTTAGATAATTGGCGTGCTTCTTCATCATTAATGATTAATACATCAACCATTTTAATCGTTTGCATTAAATCATCCCAAGCAATATCCATCCAGAAATTCATGGTGTCCATTGCAATTAATTTTGGACGTTCATTTAGTCTTTCAATAACTTGGCGTTGAACAGATGGTGCTAAGTTTCCTAACATTAAATAGTCAACTCCTTGGTAAGATTCTGGAATAATAGGATCAAAATCACCTAGTACATTTAACTCTGTTACCAATGTGTCTCTTGAGTTCATATCGTTATGATATTTGCCAGACCAAAAGAAAGTTTTTTCACCTTCTTTAATTTGAATACCATCAATATCAATTCCGCGTGCCTTTAAATCTTCTAAAGTTTCATTTGGGAAATCCTCA
Source organism: uncultured Crocinitomix sp. (assembly GCA_937136425.1). GTDB lineage: Bacteria > Bacteroidota > Bacteroidia > Flavobacteriales_D > Crocinitomicaceae > Crocinitomix. The sequence continues at coordinate 60,387 of CAKZON010000069.1, read as the reverse complement.
CCAACAACAGAAACAATTTTCTGATCATTTGTAAAGTAAGAAGAGGAAAGTGCAATATATGTTCCAGCACCACCAATAATTTTATCCGTTTTTCCAAACGGGGTTTCAATGGCATCAAAGGCCACACTACCAACTGTCAATAAACTCATTAATTCTAATTTTAGACTGCAAATATACGGTTTTACGAATAAGAGGGAAACTTTATTTAAGCCTATTCACTTCAAAAAATTCAGCAAAATGTAAGTTCTAATGCTTTAATAGCTTTTTCGGCCTATTTATCGATATTTAGTAGCAAATGTTTTTTTGTTTTTGAACTGCCAAAGAACACCTAAATGCCCGCGCACAACATAGTCTTGCTGCCCGTCGCTGAATCTTGGGCCAAAACCAAAATCCATGGCGACACCTATTCTATCATTGAAAAATAAGTCAAAGTCAGCCGTTAAAGGAATAATTACAATAGGGTCTATACTACTTTCATTAAAAACAAAAAGCGGCATAACGTCCATTCCAAAAGAGAATTTTTTACCATAATAGGGTGTGATTTTGAGACCGGTTCCTATCCAAACACCACTAAATGGTTCAGTATTTTCAAAAAACAAGCTTGCTATTGTAAACCTAGTAATACTTGAAAACAACATTTTCTCACCAAAAGTGTAAGTGTATCTCGTGTTTAAACTCAACAGTGGTATTGCAAACGGATTAATTGAAAACTGATGTTTTGAAACACTAACCGTATCAGGGTATTTGCGTTGTATATCATGGTCAGACATTTGCCCACCAGATGGGTTGGAATCGTAAACAAGGTTATTATTTTCATCATAAATAACAAACTTCTTTAACTTATTTGTTGAAACGGAAGAAGCAACTTCCTTGTCTTTACTATTAACATGAACAAAGTTGATTTTATCTTCATCATACTTCGTCACATCAACTACTTTAACCATTCCAGATTTATAGGTTAATGTGTCATTGAATTGGGCATTTCCAATAGTATAATACGTTAAAAATGAAATTAAAAGTACAAGTTGGCGCATTAGATTATTCTTTTAAAACCCTAAAACAAAAAGCTTATTTTAAAGCATGTTAGATTAATCTAAAGATATGATTTTGTAGCAATTATCAATAATTAGTTTCAAAGGTTTTTTTATCATTTAGTTGAATAAGTACACCCAAATGTCCTCTAACACCAAAATATGAATCGCCATTATAGATGTTGCCAAATCCTATATCAGCACTAATACCTATGTTTTTGCTAAAGTAAAAATCAAAATCAGCGCTAATAGGAAGCATAAGAGAAGGATTGTCATATCCATCCGTGTATATTCCAATCATTGGCACAAAATCTAATCCAAAAGAGAAACGCTTATTGTAGAAAGGGGTATATTGAAACCCTGTACCGAGCATAAGGTTCCCCCAATATCCATTCTCAAAAAACAATGGTCCAAGAAAAGTTGCTCTTGAGCAGACTGAAAATTGCATCTTATCTCCAAAACGGTAGTTGTGCTTTACGTTGGCAGATAAAAAAGGTAAAAGAAATGGATTAACTGAAAACTGATGTCTAGAAACAGAAACTGTGGCAGGGTATTTATCTGCCATTTCAATATAACGGTTTTCAGACTTTATCGCCTTTGAATTATATTGGAGTATTCCTTCTTCATCATACATTACAAAGTATAAAACAACTTTAGTAGGAACTTGAGAGTCTACTTCTTTACCTTTTGTGTTTATTTTACTGAAATAGATCTGTGATTCTGTAAATTCAGTAATGGAAACAATTTTTACCATTCCTGATTTATAAAAAATGGTGTCGTTATATTGTGATTTACCTTTGAAAGCAATTGCTAGAAAGGCAATAAGTAGAATTAATTTATACATTATAAGTTTAAGTTTTGTGTATTTAAAATAACGAAGTTTATTTGATAAAGGTTTGTACTCGAAACTTTTTTATCTTTATTCAACAATTTGATTTTATATGAATATTGAAGAGTATCATGAATATTGTGTGGCAAAAAAAGGGGTGACAGAAGGCTTTCCTTTTGATGAGAAAACGCTTGTTTTCAAAGTGATGGGTAAAATGTTTGCGTTAACTAGTGTAGAAAACTTTGTTAGCGTAAATTTGAAATGCGATCCTGAATTGGCTTTGGATTTAAGAGAACAATATCATGCCGTGCAACCTGGCTACCATATGAGTAAGAAGCATTGGAACACTGTTACGATTAACGGAGATGCAACAGATGAAAAAATTTATGAATGGACGGATAATTCATATAATTTAGTAGTGAAAAGTTTAACTAAAAAATTGCAGGCAGAATTGCAAGCAAAGGATTAACGAGAGTTTAAATACAAGAATGGCAAGAGTTGATAAATTTATATGGGCGGTGCGTTTATTTAAAACGAGAAGTTTGGCAGCCAATCAATGCAAAACCAACAAAATTTTGGTAAATGGTGAGGCTGTAAAACCTTCAAGAGTAGTGAAAATAGGAGAGATTGTTTCTGTAAAAAAGAACGGTGCTGTGTTTTCATATAAAGTGCTGGACTTATTAGAGAAACGAGTTGGGGCAAAGCTGGTTGCGGATTATATTGTGGATGTTACTTCTGCAGAAGAAATTGAAAAATATAAACTCTTTATTGCTTCGCAACAATCCTACCGTAACAATGGAATGGGTAAACCAACAACGAAAGAAAGGCGACATCTTGAAAAATTCTTGAATGATCAGGATTGGGACACGTAAGGTGGAGGTTGATAATTCCTTTCAATTATTAAATAGGTAAAAGCAAGAAAGAATCATCACGATTGGCAAAATGCGTTTTTGGAAACCTGTTTAAATTGTTTTATTTTCGTGATATACAATTATTTGTAAGATAGAAAAAGTACTTATGATGAAACAAACTATATTATTTCTGGGGTGTGTTTTATATGCGTTAAGTTATTCACCTGCTGTTTATTCACAAGAGTGGGGAGGGAATGCATATATGAAAGGAGACTATGTTGAGGTTGCAATAAGTGATCGAGGAAAAGAGGGTGCAGCTGCAATTCCAGGGGATACAGTTTACCATTTTAGAGGAGGAGCAGCAACAATTCCGTGGGGCTTTGCTGCTAACCCGCAAATGGATGGTTGGGACCAGTATAATGGGGACTATTTTACACCAGGTACACCTGAATGTGGAATTGGGCTGACTTATACCTTATTGGGAACAACCTATAACAAAGGAAACAATTACGATATTTTTGAAATTCCAGGTGAGATAACAGATTATACAAATACAGTTGATTCTGTTACGGTTACTTGGACAGGGATGGTAGATAGTTTACAGGTTACTTTATTGTATGAATTGCAAAAGAATGAGTTATTGTATACAACAACTGTAAGCTTAGCGAATTTGGGTTCTAATACATTTACAGATGTTTATTATTACGACAATTTTGATCCAGATAATAATCAATCTGTAGGAGGAACATTTATAACCGAAAACACAGTTGAATCCCAATCAGAAATGGCAGATGATTCTGTAATTGTAAGTGCAATTCAAACTACTCCATGGCCTTCCCAGGTTTTTCAGCTGGCACATGGTGCAGATTGGAAAGGAGCAATAGGCGGTTTTTCTAATCGTAGCGGTGAAGAAATTTGGAATGGAATTGCTTATATGGATACTACAGAAGGGGCTTATACAGTTTCTGACGTGGCAATTGCTTTAGCGCATAAAACAACTATTATTACACCTGGTAAATCAACAGAAACTACGTTTTCTTATGCAACTGCTTTCAGTCGTGAAGCTTTTGAAGGAGGAGGAGATGGTGACGGAGAAGTTGATCCTGGAGTGGGCGTTGTAGAGAACAAAGCCGTGCCATTTAAATTATTTCCAAATCCAAGTCAAGCTGGTGTTGTGACTTTACAACTTGAAGGCGCATTTAGCTATACGGTTATTGATGCAAGTGGTCGTGAGGTCGTTAAAAACTCAGGATTGAATAATGCAAAAATAGCTGTTTCTAACTTGGCTAAAGGCGTGTACTTGGTTCAGGTGATACAAGATGGGAACATCTCAACTGAACGCTTGATAGTACAATAATCTATTACTTAATTTGCTATAAGCCATTAATTTGTAACAAGTTTTGTTGTGTTATTTTCCATGATCCTAGCAATTGATATTCACTACAAAGCCACCTACGCTAAAAACGTTGGGGTGCTTTTTGATTGGCCTAATAACGCTCCGCAGCGAACCATTATTAATCAAAGAACGGATGTGGCTGAATACGTGTCTGGAGAGTTTTATAAGCGTGAATTGCCCTGTGTTTTAGATGTTATTGCTGAGGTTGATCTAGATAGTATTGAGGCAATTATTGTTGATGGACATGTCTATATTGATAATGATTATAATCACGGTTTGGGTGGTTATGTTTACGAGGCGATACAGCAGAAAGTGCCAATTATTGGAGTAGCGAAAAGAGCTTTTCATAAAAATGAAAAAACGAATATTCCTGTGCTTCGTGGTGAAAGTGCAAATCCGCTTTATGTATCTGCAATAGGAATTAGTGTTGATGTTGCTGCAAAGCGCATTAAAGAAATGCATGGCGAATATAGAATGCCAACTCTTTTACAAATTTTGGATACGGAAACCAAGGAGGATTAATCTATATTACTTTAATTCTTTGATTATCATATAAGCCCCAATTCTGCTTTGCATTTCTGCTGGATCATCTTCGCAAATGTCCCAATCACCATCTCGAATTTCGGCGTGTACCGTTACCACTTTATCTATAAATGGTTCTAATTTTTTTTTGGTGATATTGCTTTCGCAAAATTTGATGAAATAATCTTGAACAGAGGCTCTAAAATAAAGCTCTGTAAAGCCCGCTGAAACGCCATTTTTTATAATAAAATCTTTTTCTACAATTTGTCCACTAATAATGAATTTATCAGGATCTTGAGGTTTTTTTTCCATAGAATTAGTGGTACTGTTGGATACTTCGCAAGCAACGAGTGAGCTTAAAACAAGAAGTAAGGTTGCAAACTTTAACATAAAGACAAGTTAAAGAAAATATGCGATATAAACTTTTCTATCTTATTCTATCACTAGTTTTTTTGTAGCAATACCTTGATTGTTTTGAATTTGTAGAATATACATTCCGGATAATAAATGCGTTAAATCAAGCTGATTGTCAGTCAGTGAAACTTCATACAACAATTGACCAGCTGTGTCAAAAATAGATGCAGTGGCGTTTTCAAGCGTAATTCCATTAATGGCAACAATTCCGGTGGATGGATTTGGACTAACAGTGAGTTGATTTGCGTCTAACTCATCTACAGATGCTGGCCCACCTAATCCGTAAACCATCATATCGCGTTTTTCACCCGTATTGGCTTGTCCACAAGTAAAGAAAATCTCATCCTCGATAACAAAAGAACCTGGCGCCCATCTTCCTCCACTAGGGTGTGCAGGCAATTCTACCCAACTATCTGTATCTGGGTCATATTCCCAAAACTCACCTGTCGGTAGGTTCGTATGCGTTTCTCCTTGACCACTTAAGATATAACCTTTTCCAGCATATGAAAATTGCGTACCAGCAACTCGTCCTTGCTCCGGAAAATCAGCTAACGTTGTCCATGTATCAGTGGAAGGATCATATTGATAGAAATCATTGAAAATTGTACTGGTATGGTGTCCAAACCCAACATAGACATAATCACCAATTCCAAAGTAATAAGGGTGGTGTCGCTCAGTTGAAGGGAAACCTGTTTTTTCTGTCCACGTGTCAGTGGCAATGTCATATTCCCACCAATCGTCTAAATCGCCAAACTCATTTGCACCTAAACCTACGTATATTTTATCGTTTACCTGAATCATTGCAGGGTGATATCGCTCAACACAAGGACAAGATGCTAATTCCGTCCATGATTCAGTAATTGGGTCATATTCCCATAAATCATTCAAAGCAACGCCTTCCAAAGTCACCTCATTTTCATAATATCCAAATCCTAAGTATGCTTTTGTAGAGGTAGTCACACCATAAGAATATCCTCTAGCCAATCCCGGAAAATCAGGTAAAGTTGTCCACCCATCTGTTACTGGATCGTAAGAATAGAAATCTTTTAAAACTCCCACTGTTGGTTTGGTTCCAGCCACAACGTAACCAATTCCGTTCAAAGAAAAAGTAATGGGGTGGTGTCGCACGCTTGCAGCTGCTGGCAAACTTTCTACGTCCTCCCACTGCGCCATTGTTGTGCAAGAAAAAATAATTGTAAGTGCAGTAACTATAGATTTCATATGAGCGTTTAATTCTAGTAACAAAGAATTTTGTGACCTTGTTCATAAAGATACACGGATTATTTTACTTGATTTAATCCATTTTTAAGAATAAATAGGATGCCTAAATTCAAATCGTCTGAAACAGGTGGTTCGTAGTCGACTGTTTTTTTACTGAAATGAGTTTCAATGTGTGCTCCATCTTCAAAGGCAATAAAACTGTGTTTTCAAAGCTTGCAATTAGGATAAGATATATGAAGATAATTGGACGCGTTTGCTCTTCTTCTGAGCAGATTGTTGCATTTCGGACATCTATTTTATTCGGTTACCACTTTAACGTAATAATTTTATTTGCGTTTAGTGCAAATAATGAGTTTGGCATGCGATTTTCAATAAGGTGTAATTATGAAACAAACCTAGATTTGTATTAAAGATAAAAACAATGAAAAAAGGAGTTAAAATAATTCGATTGGCAGTAATAGGAACTTTGTTCTTTACTAAAGCAGAGATATCTTTACCTTTAGTAAGTTTTTTGCAAGCAAAACTGCTTTTTTAAGCGTTCACTGTTTCTAACTCACTTCAGGTTCCTCCTTTACAGGAATCCAATCACCATATTCTTTGATGAGAGCAACAAGCTCGTCCAAGGCATCAGCTTCTGGAATGTTCTTTTTAACAACTTCGCGCTCTTTGTAAAGGTTAATTTTACCTTTTCCAACACCTACATAACCATAATCAGCATCAGCCATTTCTCCTGGTCCATTTACAATACAGCCCATTATTCCAATTTTTAGCCCTTTTAAATGATTTGTTTTGGAGCGAATTTTTGCGGTAGTTTCTTGTAAATCGAATAAGGTTCTACCACATGATGGGCAAGAGATATATTCTGTTTTTGAAATTCGAGTTCTAGTTGCTTGCAAAATACCAAAGCTAGTAGATGTCACTAATTGAGGATTGGCACAATTTTCAGTTTGAATAGCAATACCATCTCCCATTCCGTCTAAAAATAATAAGCCAAAATCGGTTGAACTGTATAGTTGAAAAGTTTCATCATCTAAGTTCTTATAGGTATTGTTTAATACTACTGGAATTCGAACTTCAGCTTGCATTAACTCAATAAAAAAGCGGCGCATTTCAACTCCATTATGCACATTATTACTATGTAAAACCAAAACCGCTTTTTTAAATTTTGGATTTTGTTTAACAGTTTTAATTGTAGCCAAATCATGTGCGTAAACCCTTACGAAGTTTAATTCTGCATGAATGGCTTTTGCATCTAAATAGGCATCTAAATGAAAGATAGGATAGACCTGGTTTTTGTTTTGCCAACTGCTTGCTTCGCAAATCACACCCAATGTTCCAGGCAACTCAAAATCTGGAATTTGTGTTCCAGTATAAATATAATCTACGCTTTGCTCTTTTAAATGCCACTTATCATCTTCAACCTTGTAAACATAGCCGGATGCAAATAAATGAGCTGGCTTAATTTTCTCATGTTTACTTAAGTCCGAAATCACAATAGGAACATTATGATCTCCAATATTTTTTACGGCTTTTGTAACTCTTCGCTTATATTCAAATGGATTATAAGGTAACTCTCCTATAATTGGTGCGATAGCTGTGTTTTTACTAAAATCAGAATAGCGCTCAACTAATTTTCTTGCAACCGGAATTTCAAGTTCGGGTGCCTCGGTTAACGAAACACGCACCGTATCTCCCAAACCATCAGCCAATAAAGTACCAATTCCAACAGCAGATTTTATTCGACCATCTTCACCTTCGCCTGCTTCAGTAACGCCTAAGTGCATTGGATAAATGCGTCCACGTTCAATCATTTCGCTCGCCAAAATTCGGTAAGCTTCAACCATTACTTGCGGATTGCTTGATTTCATTGAAATAACCAAATCATAATATTGATTGTCTTCGCAAATTTCAATAAATTCTAATGCCGACTGAACCATTCCTGTTGCAGTGTCACCATATCTACTTGTAATTCTGTCAGAAAGTGAGCCATGATTTGTTCCTATGCGCATTGCACGGCCTAAATCTTTACACAAAAGAACAAGTGGCGTAAATTTTTCACGAATTCTAACCAATTCAGCTTGGTAAGATTCGTCCGTATAATCTATCTCTTCAAACTTCTTTTTATCAGCATAATTGCCTGGGTTTACACGTATTTTTTCAATGTGTAAAGCCGCAACTTCTGCAGCATTTGGTGTGAAGTGAATGTCAGCAACTAAAGGCGTAGTTAAATTTAGTTTATCTAATTCGGCACGAATGTTTTTCAAATTTTCGGCTTCACGTTTAGAGGGTGCAGTATAACGCACCAATTCGCACCCAGCTTCAATCATCCGCACGGCTTGTGCAACTGATCCTTCGGTGTCCATAGTGTCCGTCGTTGTCATAGATTGCAAACGGATTGGATTCTCTCCACCAAAGTTGATATTTCCAACCGCTACTTCATGACTTTCCAGCCTCTTATAAGCAGTTAAGCTATTACAATATTTCGTGTTTTTGTCCAAGTTATCTTAGTTAATTTCACTACCTGCATTAAACGAGCTTTCTTCAGGAGAAACAAAGCTAAGTTCTCCATTGGAATTTTCTGCTAATAATATCATTCCTTCTGATACAACTCCGCGAATTTTTCTCGGTGCTAAATTCATCAAAACGCTCACCTTTTTACCAATAACATCTTCAGGTGCAAAATGTTCTGCTATTCCAGAAACGATTGTTCGTTTATCCAATCCTGTATCTACCAACATTTTCAATAATTTGTCTGACTTTTTTACTTTCTCGGCTTCTAATATTTCACCTACACGAATGTCCATTTTTGTAAAGTCATCAAAAGTTGTTTCATCCTTTTGAGGATTATGACTGATGTTTGAGTTTGTAGCTGATGCGGTAACTGCTTGTGCGGCTCTGCTTGCTTCTAATTTAGCTACTTGCGCTTCAACAAATGTATCCTCTATTTTACTTACTAAAATAGAAGGCTTATTTTCATTTAAGGCATGTCCAGAAGCCAATATTTCAGCAGATCCTGCTAAGTTCCAATCTAGCGTTCCACAATTTAAGAATTCTGCAATTTTAGAAGCTTTTCCAGGTAAGAATGGTGCAAATACAATTGTTAAGTTTGCTGTAATTTGCAAAGCAATGTTCATAATTGTTTCAACTCTTGCCATGTCTGTTTTAGCCAACTTCCAAGGTTCAGTTTCTGCTAAATACTTATTACCTAATCGGGCAAAATTCATTGCTTCTGCTTGGGCTTCTCTAATTTTATATTTGCGAATTAATCCTTCAATTTTAGGTGGAAATTCAGCCATTTGTGCAATCACATCCTTGTCTACAGCTGTTAATTCACCTCTGCTAGGAACTTTTGCATCAAAATATTTATGCGTTAAAACAACTGCACGATTTACAAAGTTTCCTAAAATATCAGCCAGTTCATTATTGATTCTTGCTTGATACTCTTTCCAAGTAAATTCTGCATCCTTACTTTCTGGAGCAATAGATGTTAGAACGTATTTTAATTCATCAATTTTATCTGGGTTTTCAGCCATGTATTCGTGTAGCCAAACCGCCCAATTTCGTGAGGTCGAAAATTTATCACCTTCTAGGTTTAAAAATTCGTAAGCTGGCACGTTATCAGGCAATACAAGTCCACCATGTTCTTTTAAAAGAATTGGAAAAATAATGGCGTGAAAAACAATATTGTCTTTCCCAATAAAATGAATCAGTTTTGAATCACCCGTCCAATAGTCTTCCCAGTTTTTATCATTTTTGGCTGCCCATTCTTTGGTGGCAGAAATATATCCAATAGGTGCGTCTAACCAAACATAAAGAACTTTGCCATCTGCACCTTCAACTGGAACTTTTACCCCCCAATCTAAATCACGAGTCATTGCACGAGGATGTAATCCTCCATCAATCCAACTCATACATTGACCATTAACTTGGTTTCTCCACAGTTTTGGATCATGCTGTTGTACACCGTCTAATTTGCCTTCTTTAATCCATGTACGCAGCCATTCTTCATGTTTGTCCATTGGTAAAAACCAGTGGGACGTTTCTTTCAAAATAGGCGTGTTACCACTTAGAGTGGAAACGGGATTAATCAAGTCTAAAGGACTGAGTGCTGACCCACACTTTTCGCATTGATCACCATAAGCGTTTTCATTAGAACAGTTGGGGCAGGTTCCTGTAATATATCTATCTGCCAAAAATTGCTCAAATTCGGCGTCATAATATTGTTCCGTAGTTTTTTTTACGAAACTTCCTTTATCTTCCAGTACCTTAAAATAATCACTTGCCGTTTGGTGGTGAATTTCATTAGATGTACGTGAATAAATATCAAAAGAAATACCAAAATCGGCAAAAGCCTTTTGGTTAATACCATGATATTTATCTACAATTTCTTGAGGTGTTGTACCTTCTTTTTTTGCACGCAATGTAATTGCTGCACCATGCTCATCACTTGCGCAAACAAACGCTACATCTTCTTTTTTCATTCTTAAAAACCGAACAAAAATATCTGCAGGAAGGTAAACTCCCGCTACATGTCCTAAATGAAGGGGCCCATTTGCGTATGGCAATGCGGCTGTAACGGTATACTTGTTATTTTTCATTTTTTTAATCTTAAAATTTGGATGCGACACTTCAAATGAGGAAGCGTTTTACATCTCTACTGCAAATATAATCTGAATGATGGGAATATGATGGCTGAAAGAGTTGAATTAAACTAAAGTTGCAAAATGTAAAATGATAAGAATGACCCTGCTATTTTTTAGTTGTAATTTTAGACACTTCAATAAAGTAAATAATTGAACTCTGGTTAATATGAAAAATGCATTTATTATTTCGACAATAGTCCTTTTGGCATCTTGCAGTCAAGAGGTTTCTAATAATGTGTCAAACAATTCTGATTCTGCTAAAACAGATTTTACAGAATTTGTTGATCCATTTATTGGCACAAGTAAAATGGGGCATGTTTTCCCAGGTGCAACAGCTCCATTTGGAATGGTTCAATTAAGTCCTCAAACAAATTTCGAATTAATGTTTAACGAGGACGGAAGTTACAATAGCAAAACCTATGAATATTGTGCAGGATATCAATACAAGGACTCAACTATTATAGGTTTTTCTCATACAAACTTAAGCGGAACCGGACATTCTGATTTAGGAGATTTTTTAGTGATGCCAACTACTGGAAATTTGGTTTTAGACCCACTAAAAACTGAAGAAGGAAATAAAGGATTTTATTCTGAATTTTCGCATGATTTTGAAGAAGCATCACCTGGTTATTACAAGGTTGATTTAAAAAGTTATGATATTAAGGCAGAACTCACAGCAAGTGATCGAGTTGGTTTTCACCAATATACTTTTCCAAAATCTAATGAGTCTCATATTATTTTAGATATGGTTTACAATATCTACCATCACGACAATAAAAATATTTGGAGTTTTATTAGAGTAGAAAATGATTCGTTGGTAACGGGTTATAGACAAACTAAAGGCTGGGCGAGGGATAAAAAGGTGTTTTTTGCTATGCAGTTTTCAAAACCATTTAAAAGTTATGGGCACAAAAAGTATGACACTGTTAAGTATGATGGTTTTTATCGCAGGTTTAATCAGGAAGAAAATTTTCCTGAAATGGCGGGTAAAGACATTCGGGCATACTTTAATTTTGACACAGAGGAAAACGAAATTATCAATATCAAGTTTGCTTTATCCTCTGTAAGTACAGATGGAGCAATGAAAAATTTGGAGGCTGAAATTCCGCATTGGGACTTTGAAAAAACAAGGCAAGAGACGAAGGAAAAGTGGAATCAAGAATTAGGGAAAATTGAAGTAACAACAATAAATGACGGTGACAAGATAAATTTTTACACAGCAATGTATCACACGAATTTATCTCCAATTATATATGAAGATGTAGATGGCCAGTACAGAGGTTTAGATCAAAATATTCATCAGTCAGAAGGGTTTACAAACTATACTGTTTTTTCACTTTGGGACACCTATCGCGCATTACATCCTCTATTCAATATTACGCAACCAAGCCGTAACAATGATATGATAAAATCTATGTTAGCACATCATGATGAAAGTGTACATAATATGTTGCCGATTTGGAGTCATTATGGTAATGAAAATTGGTGCATGATTGGCTACCATTCAACCTCTGTGATTGCTGATGCAATGGTTAAAAATGTTGGAGACTTTGATCTTGAACGTGCCTTGCAAGCATCTGTAAACACAGCAAATGTTCGATACTTTGATGGGGTGGGTGATTATATTGATTATAAGTTTGTGCCAGATGATAAAAGCCATTCTTCGGTCTCAAAAACATTAGAATATGCCTACAATGATTGGTGCATAGCGCTTATGGCCAATCAGGTTAACAATTCTTCGGTTGAGCAAGAATTTATGGAACGATCTGAATATTACAAGAATGTATATGACCCAATAACGGGTTATATGCGACCAAAATTGGCAGACGGTAGTTTTAGAGAAAATTTTGATCCTATGGATACCCATGGTCAAGGCTTTATTGAAGGTAATGCATGGAATTATGGTTTGTATGTGCCGCATAATATTGATGAAATGATTAACATGATGGGAGGCAAAGAGCGCTTTGCTAAACATTTGGATTCTTTGTTTACAATGGAAATAGATGAAAAATATATTGCAAAGCATGAAGACATTACCAGAGATGGAATAATTGGAAATTATGTACATGGAAACGAGCCGGGACACCATATTCCGTATTTGTACAATTGGACAGGTCATCCAGAAAAAACGCAGGAAAGAGTTCGTATGATTATGAACACCATGTATGCGGCGCAAGTTGACGGATTATGTGGAAATGATGATGCGGGGCAAATGAGTGCCTGGTACGTTTTTAGCGCATTAGGATTTTATCCAGTTACACCGGGTTCGCCATACTATGCGCTAGGTAGCCCTTTAGTAATGGAGGCAACAATACATTTAGAAAACGGAAAAACATTAAAAATTAGTGCAAAAAACCAAGGAGAAGAAAATGTCTACGTCAAGAGCGTTTCGGTTAATGGAAAAATGATTGAAGATGCACTACTGTCGCATGAAGATATTATGAATGGCGGCGAAATTATTTTTGAAATGAGTAATACTGTTGATGGACAATAAGTTAGTGCTTGTTTCTGAAAATCAAAATGATTTAACACAATCGATTAATTATAGGCAGTTTTATAGCGAAAAATTGCTATTTTGGTAAAAACAAAACTTATGGGATTTTTTGACAGATTAGGAAAAGGTTGGCGCATGGGAATGGCCAGTTTAAAGGTGATTCAAAAAAATAAGCAATTGGTATTATTTCCAATTATTAGTGGAGTTGCTTTAATTTTGGTTGTAGCGAGTTTCGTTGGAATTACATATGCTTCTTATGGAGCGAATTTTGATCAAATCGCAAATGAAAGCACGGCCGTTGATTATGCATTAACTTTTTTATATTATCTCATTTGTTACTTTGTAATTGTGTTTTTCAATGTTGGATTAGTACATTGCACGCGCATTTATTTGCAAGGCGGCAAGCCAAGTTTTGGAGATGGTGTACGTTTTAGTATGAAAAGAATTCCGACTATTTTAGGTTGGGCGGTTTTGTCTGCAACGGTAGGTTTATTATTAAAAGCAATTCAAGAAAATAGTGGAACTGTGGGTAATATTATTGCCAGCGTTATTGGTGTGGTTTGGTCAATTGTTACCTTTTTTGTTGTACCCGTTTTGGCTTACGAAGAGGTTGGACCATTTGAAGCTTTAAAACGTTCAGGTAAAATCATGAAAGAAAAATGGGGCGAATCAATTGGTGCGTCATTCAGTTTTGGAATTTTAAGTTTGGTTGGCATCTTAATTATTGCATTACCGTTAGGTTTAATTTTTGGTATGATGCATCCCGTATTAGGAATCACAATTGGAGTTTTGATTGTATTTTTAATTCAAAGTATTGTATCATCTGCCGAGATGGTATTTATAGCCACTGTTTATCATAATGTGGTTGAAGAACAACCGGTAGACGCTTTTGATTCGGAATTAATTGATGACCTTTTTGTGCATAAGGAGAAAAAAGGAATGTTTTAAAGACATAGTTTTTTTCTAAGGTTACTTTCAATTTATCTACACATACAGAGTGAAAGAGGTTCTTGTATGATTAGATTATTGCTTTCATTTTCAATCAGTATTTGTTTTATTTCATTTTCTCAAGATGATCAGTTAATTGATTATCCTATAAAACATTTAAAGGATAACTGTTTTAATTATTATGTGAATTTTGGTGTCGATTCAGTTCGCGAAATTTATACAAGAGTAGAAATACTAGCAGTAGATTTTGAAGACAATTGCGTACCTGCCGAGTATGAGGTGTCTATGACACAACATGTTCCTATTAAATATCATTTGTTAGCCACAATTGGACGTGGAGATACTAGTTTTCACACATTGTCATATACTGTTCCTCCTCTCTGTCAATATTGGACAAAGCCAGATTCAAACACCTTGTATTTTCGTGCAGATTTGTCAGTTGATAATAAGCAAAACAAAGGTAACTCTGGCGCTTATAAGCCAGATTCAGTCTTACAAACGGATATGGATTGTGTGGCTCAGTTTTATAGTTTCGAAAATGATTCTGTAAGAAGCGATACTTTATTTGAAAGAAAAGGAACTGCTTTTGACCTAAATAGCCATAACGGAATTCCTTATTGGCAATGTTCCTATTTCTATGAGTTAAAACATGGTAAAGAATTGGCTTATTATCATGTAAACGAGATTTCGGGGAAATGTGTAAACGCAAATACAAATCTTAAAAAATATGAAGGTCAATGGAAATATGGAAAACAAAAGGGAAAGTGGTATTTCTATACACCAATGGGTGATTTGGAAAGAATTGAATACTATCGGAAAGGAGTTTGTAAAAAAATAAAGCGCATTGAAAATGGTATTTAATTGGTGAGCTTATACTGAAAGGCTGCAATTATGCTGTAACTGCGTTATATAAAGCTGAAAATTCCACTCCAATATTTTCATAACCAAACTTCAACGCTTCGGCTCTAATAATATTCGAATCAAAGTTTAATTCATCATTTAAAAACAGTTGAATTGAATTATAAAATGCCGTTGCATCATCATGTGGTACCAATACGCCATTGTTTTTATTTACAATTTCTACCACACCACCCACTTGCGGTCCAATAACTGGCACACCGCATAAAAAAGATTCTAAAAGCACACATGATTGCGTTTCGTAATGGCTAAAAAGTAACATTAAATCACTTTGTGCAATTGCTATTGCCACCTCTTCTTTAGGTAAAAATCCATGAAAAAAAACCGTTTTATTAAGAACTCCCAATTTTTTAGCTAAGGCTTTTTGAGTCTCCATTTCAATACCTTTGCCAATTACATGCAATTCAAAATCGGTTCGGGTTTCAGTTAGTTTACTCATAACTTCTAATATCCGCCCAAAATTCTTCGGATAATTATCTAGCGTTGAAACATGAACGAGGCGTTTTTTATCACGTTTTTCTTTTTCAATCGGTTTAAACAATTCTGCATCAATAGTATTGGAAACTACATGAAAATTGGTTTGATCATTAACTGCTTTAATATGATTTTGAAGATAGGCCGAAACTGTTGTTAAGGCGCTTGATCTTTTAATGACAAAAGACAAACATCTTTTTTTGAAATTGCTTACGACATAAGCAACATTTGGGTCATATCCAGACCAATGCTCAGTAATAACATAAGGAATTTTTTTGCGCCACTTAAGCCAAATTGCTAATGCACTTGCGCGTAATAAAACGTGAATGTGCGTTAAATCTGGCTTTCCCCATGTCTTTTTGATTTGCCTATAACCGTAAAACTGATTTTTAAGATATAATATCCCGGTCATTAGCTTATTATAAGCAGAAAATCGGGTGGTTGGAGATTTAAAATAAATCGTCATTTCAGAATAGCCATTTTCACTAGTTGTAATAACTTCTCTCCGTTTTTCTAAGTTTACATCTGAGTGAATAAACAAAACAAAAACGTCATTTTTAGTTGCAGCTGCTTTGGCATGATCAACCACAAATACACCATCCAAAATGTCAAATTTATTTGGATACCATTTGGTAAGAAAAAGAATTTTTAAAGGTTTGTTAGACACTGCAATATCAAATTAGTGACGCGTTGAAACTTTAAGCAATCCAGGAATCATTTTTCTAATCTTTGCATAGGTCTCTTTCAGAGCTTTTTCAGTTTTAAAATCGGACTGTGTTCTTTTAGTCACATTCATCAGTTTGTTAAATTCTGCTTCACTTATTCCAAACCGATTAAATATAACCTTTTTGTCATTCTCTAAATCGTCTAAATAAATGGGTTTATCTAATTCTTTCAAAGCTTCATCTCTTGTTACTACTCCCGATAAAATTAAATTACTAAAATGTGCTTTTCGCTTATCAATTCCAAAACGAGTGGGTAGAATATGGCATTGATAAAACCGTGTCCAAATAGACTCTCCATGTTTTACCCGAACGGGTTCCCAATTGTATGCTTTTTGAAGAATAGCTGCAGCTTCGGCTTTATTGTATGGCATATAATTGAGCATAAAAATCATCTCAATTTTACGTATATTATAATTTAAAAACTTTGTTTTTAATGTTTGCAAAGGAAACGTTTTCAGTTTAACAACATTGCCATGTTTTTTATAAATATCCATTAAATTTTTACTGTCTAACTTATCGTGCACCCATGTGTCGGGCATAATAGATTCCGTAGACATATTGTGACCAGTCAATATAAACGGGGCTTTTTTATCTACAGCACTTTTATATAATGCGCCGTGCAAAGCGTGATCAGTTGGAACATCCAAATCTACCACGCCAGATCGTAAATAAGCCATTTGTATGGCTTTAAACTCTTCCCAATCTACTTTAAACGTGTATAGATCTAACTCCATTTTTTGTGTAAGCACTTTGACATTGTGCACGGCCTCTTCGGTATTCCAGCCGCTATCGTAATGCATGGCTAATACGCGTAACTCGGCGTTTTTTAATTGGTGTAAAAGGTAAGAGCTATCCGTTCCTCCACTTATTCCAACGACACAGTCATAAGGATACTTTTTTCCGCGTTTTTTCATTCGAGCAACAAGCGCATCAAATTGGTCATAATTGTATTTTGGAGTTTCTGTGCGGAGCTTAGAATAGTTAAGGCAATGGTGGCAAACCCCTTCTTCATTAAAGACAATATTAGGATCGCTCGTATCCATTACACAGCGCGTGCAAGTTTGAGATTTTGACATGTATAATTCTTTTCGTCTAGATCGAAATCTAGTGGTTAGGTAATGGGGGGTTTTGGGTACGCTGTGAATCTTGAGAAGAAGTGTAAACGTAAAAAAGAATGAGATTATTGTACAAACTAGGATTTCATTCCCATAAAAAGGCCTGTAGCCATTTTTCTGGATGCTCTTTTAGCTTTCTCGGCTAAATCTCCAGTAAAATGCTCATCAATTGTTTCAAACCAAAGTTGTATCCAATGTCCAAAATGTGCCATGTCAATGTTCTTATTATTAGCTTGATCAACATTACGGTGGGCTTGCATTGGATTTCCTTTAAATTTTGGAATTCCAAAAAGATTTGTCTCCCAAAAATCAGTCAATTTTTCTAAATGTGATTCCCAATGATCTTCTGGAATGGCCGAATTGAATATAGGGCCTAATAAGTCATTCACTCTGATTTTGGCATAGAATGATCTCACTAATAAACTAACGTCTGACCTATTTTGAATTTCCTTGAGCATGCCTTTGTTTTGGCAAATTTAACAGGAAGGATGCTAAGATGAACTGATAGATGTCAGTTGAGGTGATTTATCTTAAAAAAATACCCAAAGCATTATGATGAGAATAAGGTTGAGAGGAATTAAGTAAATAATTTTAGCAGGAACAAGTCTATTACTTGCAGCAATTAATCGGTAGCTAATTTCATCACTAATTAAATGGGCAATTTCGTCTGTATCTTTATTGACAATCAGTTCTATTTTATATGCTAAATCGTCTGAATAACCAACTTTGCGCAATACAGCTCTTATAATCCATTGGATGAATTTAGGGAGGTCTTTTGATTTGTCAACGACATAAGTGTACCATTGATGAAGGATGCTTGATTCTTCTACTTTTAATTCCTCTAAAAAGTCACCGTTTAAAATATTATCTGCCATTACCTTACAGAAAGGATGAAGCCATAAATTAATAATATTGTAGTGAATAATGAGGTAGGCTTTGATTAAAAATCGGCGTAATCCCCACATGGAATAGGTAAATACAGTGAATGAACCTCCAACAGCAATAATAATCAAATTGGTGATCCAGCTTTGATTTTCATAATTAAAGGCTAACCATAAAGAAATGATGACCCAATGCAAAAAAATTAATAACACGACGAAAAGTGTATTGGGTAATAATGCTCTTCTTAATATTTCTTTAGAGGTGTCAATTGCTATTTCTTTTGTCAATTTTGCCATGGGTGTGCTCTAGGTCTGTTTGAAAATTTGGATCAAGATATTAAATTCTAGCTCTTTTGATTACATTTAAGTCATGAAAAAAATTCGACTTGTTTCACCCGCGAAGCACATTGACCAACACGAGGTAGATTTTGCCGAAAATTTTTTAAAAGATAGCGGTTTTAATATCGAAATTGGAACCTATGCTTTGGGTGTACACAACTATTTTTCAGGAACAATAGAGGAGCGGAAAAGTGATTTTCAATTTGCTTTAAATGATCCTACAGTAGATGTTATTTTATGTACCAGGGGTGGATACGGGTCTGTGCAATTAGTTGACCAATTAGATTTTTCAAAGTTTATTGACCATCCCAAATTAATTATTGGGTATAGTGATATTACTGTTTTTCATGAACATGTCCCCAAAAATTTTAATGTGCCTACTGTGCATGCAACTGCACCACTAAATTTTGAAGAAAATTCTCTGGAGTCTTTATCTTCATTAGTCAATGCAATAATGGGGAACCCCAATCGATACGAAATTGAGCCACATGAATTAAATATTAAAGGAGAAGTTTCAGCTACAATAACAGGGGGGAATCTAGCAATAATATATTCTATGTTAGGCACAAATTCAGAGGCTAACTATGATGGAAAAATTCTTTTTATTGAAGAAATAGGAGAAGCCGTGTACGCTATCGACCGTATGTTTCATGCATTAAAAAAAGCTGGGAAACTGGATCAAATTTCAGGCCTGATTGTTGGTGGTTTAACCAATATGAAAGATTCGGAAGTTCCATATGGTTGTAGTGCTGAAGAGGTTATTCGTAAACATATTTCACCCTTAAACATTCCACTTTGTTTTAATTTCCCTGCGGGTCATATTTCAGATAATCGTGCGATTATAATGGGGCAAAAAGCAACGTTATCCGTTGGGGTGAATAACGTCACTTTTGAACAGTAATTTTACTTTATCCCACCCATCATTTGCTTAATAAAAGGTGAAATAAGCATAGCTAATACTCCCAAAACAATGGCTATACTTCCAAATATGGCATAAACAGATACATAAGAGTGTAATTGAAAAAAGGAATCACCCATTTGCAATGCCGTAACACTATCTAAACCTGTTATTAAGTTTGAAACTTTTGCAAATATGCCAGAGCTTAAAACGCTATCTTCTCCAGCGGAAACTGAAGTTAATTGCGCTAATTTCCCTGCAAAATAATGTCCATAAAAAGAGGATAAAAACCAAACACCCATAATAAAAGCAACGTACTTTTTTGGAGATAATTCGGTCATTTTTGAAAGGCCGATTGGTGAGAGAAAGAGCTCACCAATGGTGTAAATGAATGTTCCTAAAATAAGGTAGTACATAGGTACATTTCCGCCATCATCCATTGAGCGTGATGACATTCCAAAAATAATAAATCCAACACCTAATAATAAAAGCCCTGCACCCATTTTAAGCGGTGAACTTGGGTTGCTATTTCTTTTAGTTAGGAATGGCCATAACAAGGCAAACGGCACAGCTAATAAAACAATAAAGGCGGCATTAATACTATTAGTTTGTGCGGCGTTTATGCCAATTAAATTGACATTCCTATCTGCAAATAGTGTTAATGAACTTCCGGCTTGCTCAAAAATGATCATGAATAGTGTGGCTAAAAGCGTAAAGTAAACAGCCACCATTAATCGCTTTTTTTCTGCTGTGCTAACTTTGTATAATATAGAACCTAAATAGACCACCAAAAAAGCCGAAACAATCCATAAAAGATAATGCTCAAATTGATAGAATTTAACAATTAATGCAAAGATTGGAATAGAAATTATTGCTCCAATAATGACTTGGGTTTGTTGTCCTAATCCCCAGCGTTTAATCTTATATTTTTCAGGATTTGGAATTTTACCTAAATCATCAAAAATATTTTTATTTATGCCGCGTTGAAAAACAATTAGTCCCAACAACATTCCAATTCCGGCTAGTATGAATCCAAGATGCCATCCATAAAGTTCGGCAACCCAAGCGCAAAGTAAAGGTGCAATGGTAGCGCCTAAATTAACGCCTAAGTAAAAAATTGTAAATCCGGAATCTCTTCTTTTGTCTCCAGCTGGATAAAGTGCACCAACAAAAGATGATATATTGGGTTTAAAAAATCCATTTCCAACAATGATCAATCCAAGAGAGAAATAAAAGAAAAAGGGATGCTCAAAAGTCAAGAAAAAATGACCAAAAGCCATTAAAATTCCACCCAAATTAATCGCTTTGCGATAACCAATCATTTGTTCAGCAACTATTCCGCCAATAAGTGGTGTAACATAAACCAAAGACATATAAGCCGCATAAACTCCAAATGACATTTCATCTGTAAACAATAATTGTTTGGTCATGTATAAAACAAGAAGGGCTTTCATTCCATAAAAGGAAAAGCGCTCCCATAGCTCTGCAAAAAACAAATAGTAAAGTCCTTTTGGATGTCCGAATCGGTCTTGTGTGGTACTCATAAAATGATAGTTTTGAACGTAAATAGTATAGAATTAATGACGCTCTTAAAGGTTGAATGAGGTCATTAAAATGTTAATTAGGTTCGAAACTATTAAGCAGACTTGCAGCATTCAAGTGTTGTGCTTAAAGGTTGCAATGATTTGTTAAATGTGTTCAATTGTAATTGAAGAACAATTAATTACAAAGTTGGTTATATTCCTTATTTTCAAAAGATTGAACGGCTTCGTTCAAGAGGGTTGTGTCAATGGTGATATTTTCAGGAGTAATCCTGAGGCGGTAGTTTCCTTCACCAATAAAAGTAAAAATATCACGGCGTTCTAATTTTTGAAGTTGATCAAGCTTTAGAATTTCGTTCATATTATCAATGATTCGACTTAAGTAGGTTTGATTGCTCAATTCACCGCCATTTCCAATCTGAATGGTTTGTGTATTTCCTTGTCCAAATTTCCGCCGAATAGCAAACTTTAGCAGGTTCTTATATTGTGTAGTTTTTGATTCAAAATCAACTACCTCATTCAAAATCCCTTTAGAAGGAATGCTAATTTTAATCATTGACCAATCTAAAAAGGTTATGGTAACTTCATTTGGTTTAGGCATGTTTGCAAGACGAATAACCCATGTGGTTGCCAAAACCATAAATAGGGTGATTAAGGAAACTTTTGAAACTAATTTAATCAAGTTATTGATGAAACCATCATTCAAAGAGTTGAACACTTCTGGCAATTGAGAAACGAACAACATAGCAGTTATTAAAACAGAAATTATGGCAATAATAGCTAACCCTCTTTTCATAAAAGTTTGGTAGAGAGAAATCATTAATAAAAGAGAAAGAAAAGCGGAGAGAACGAGATCTGGAATAGCACTTATCTTAAAGAAACCATCTGTTTGGTCATAATTAGAAAGGATTGCTGTAGCAATTGAAACAACAACAATGACAACGGCTAATATGCGTACGTTTCTTTTATTTTGATAGATAAACTTGGGGGCGTAGTAAAAATAGGAGAGTGCAAATAAAAGAAAGATATTATTTAAGACAGAAAAAAGGTTCAATACAGCTGTATAGCCAATGGTTCCAAAAAAGGAGTTGCCATTATTGATATAAACCCAACAGCCCGAAATAGCCCAAACAAAAAGGGCTAAACTCAAAAATAATAAGCCCTTATCAATTCGTTTTTCTGATTCATTTTCTTCTAATAAATGAATAAAACGTTTGCGAATATTATACCATATTGCAAAAAGAAGTACACCACCTATTAGCGATATAAAAATATGCGTTAAGGCATAAAAAAGGGAAACTTCAGACATTTTTGAGGTTTGATTCCTCCTAAATTAACCAATAAACTTAGATTCTGCAAAAGTGTTGTGAAACAAAAAGCGCGCGTATAAATTACGCGCGCTTAAAATTGTGTTTTATTTGAAATATGAAAGGCTTAGTTTTTTACAAACTGCGTTCTTTGCACACCATTTTCATTTTGAATTTCAATTAAATAAGTTCCATCTTCTATACTTCCAACGAAGATTGATTCTTGATCTATTCCTTGGCCAGCTAAGACTAATTTACTTTCTAAGCTATAAACTGTGTAGGTGAAAGATCCAGCTAGTTGTAATGTTAGATTATTTTGCGTAGGATTTGGATAAAGTTGCAATAACTCTATACCTTCTTCTTCAATACCAACTTGTGTGTCTACATAGATAATTTCGCTCGCTTCGCATTCTGCTTCACCTCTAACAACAACCTCATAGAAACCATAAGTAAGATCTGTTAAGTCTTCATCATCATCAAAATCACCTGTTATATCATTATCCCAATCAAATAAATATGGAGCTAATCCACCCGTAACAGTAATGTTGATTTCACCATCAGCACCACCTATTTCGTTGATAACGTCATAGGTGATGGTAATACTTTCAACTACGTTTATTGTAATTTCGTCATTAGCTGTACAACCGTTTACATCCGTTCCAATTACAGTGTACGTATATGTGCCAATTGGTCCTGGCACAAACGGCTCTCCATCTTCGAATGTTCCTTCCGGAATCCATACATATGTTTCTGCTCCTGCTCCAAATAATATGGCTGAATTTCCTTCACAAATATTTTCATTTTCTGCATTTGCAATTACTGTAGGTAATGCGTGAACAGTAACATCAATAGTTGAGGTATTCATACATCCTGTTTCATCAAATATACCTGTTAAAGTATATGTTGTTATACCAATTGGTGGATCTAAATCAGCAGGATCCCATGTAAAGGTGTCGGCATCTCCACCTGCAGAAAGTACTACTGGTTCGCCATCACAAAATGAACCGTCACCTGCGGATGCAACAACAGTTGGTGCTGCTAATACTTCAATTTCAACAGATAATGAACAGTCCTCTTCATCCGCACTTGTTGCGGTGTAAACAATTGTTCCAACAACACCTGGCATAAATTCTTCACCGTCAATTGCACCACCATCCCATGTAATATCTGCTCCACTCATTGAGGTGGCATCTAAAAGTAATAGGTCGTTTTCGCAAAGAATTGTATCTGATACAACTACTTCTAACGGCATACATGAAAGAACAACATCTATAGAAGCAGTTGCTGTACAACCAATGTCATCCACTACCTCAACTAAATAAGTTCCAGCAGTTAAATCTGTCAAATCTTCAGTGTCATCAAAGTCCCCGGTTCCATCTACATCCCAATCATATAAATATCCTGGAACACCTCCTGTTACAGTAAGATCAATTGCTCCGTCACCGCCCATTTCTTCATCTGTAATAACAGTTGTTAATGTTAAATCAGATGCAACAATAACATCAAATGAACAGGTTGTTTCATTTAATCCGATATCGGTCGCAGTATAGGTTACAGTAGTTGTTCCAAGTGGGAAAATATCTCCAGGTGAATGTGTTGAGGTCATTGTTGCGTCTGTACAATTATCTGTCATAGTAGGTTCAGTCCATGTAACAATGGCTTCGCAAATTACAGTGTTAGCATCTTCTGTAATGTCCCCTGGGCAATCTAAAATAGTTGGAGCAGTAATGTCATCAATAACAACGTCCTGTGTTTGGATCGTTGTATTTCCATTTCCGTCGTCATAAGTCCATGTAACAACCGTTGTTCCCTGATCTGTAATTGGTAAAGAAGCATCATTTGAAACCGTAACGATTCCACCACAATTATCAGTAGCAGTAGGATCGGTTAATGAAGTAACTTCGCATTCTGCAGTGACGTCATCTAAAACAGCATCATCAGGTGTTGGTCCAGTAATGTCATCTATTACTACATTTTGTGTTTGTGTTGTTGTATTTCCATTTCCGTCGTCATAAGTCCACGTAACAATTGTTGTTCCTTGGTCTGTAATCGGTAAAGAAGCATCATTGGATACGGTAACTATTCCTCCGCAATTATCTGTAGCAGTTGGGTCAGTTAATACGTTAACTTCACATTCTGCAGTTATATCATCTAAAACAGCATCATCTGGGACAGGGTCTGTTATATCGTCTATTACAACATCTTGCGTCTGTGTTGTCGTATTTCCGTTCCCATCATCATAGGTCCATGTAACAACTGTTGTTCCTTGATCTGTAATTGGTAAAGAAGCATCATTGGATACAGTTACAACTCCTCCACAATTGTCGGTTGCTGTTGGGTTAGTCAATGAAGCAACTTCGCATTCTGCAGTTACATCTGGTAAATCTGCAACGTCAGGTACTGGGGGTGTATCATCAATTATTGTTACAGTTTCACTGCTCGAATTAGAGCATAGTCCAATAGTTGTATAAGTAACCGTATAAGTTCCCTCAATAGATGCAGATAAATCAATTTCTCCTGTAGATGCATTGATTACTAATCCAACTCCTGCGGAGAATGCTCCCCCTGGTACTCCTGTTATTGTTGGCGTAGGATCTACTCCGTTTGGACAATAAATTGCGGCGTCAAAGTTAAACGAGGCATCATCTAATGTATTAATTGTTAGAGATACACTTGAAGAGTTAGGGCAAGTTCCAGTGGTTGTATAAGTCACCGTGTAAGTTCCAGGTGTTGATGCAGAAACATCAACTTCTCCATTGGATGCATTAATGATTAATCCAACTCCTGCAGAAAATGTACCCCCGCTTAGACCAGTAATGGTTGGTGTGGGATCAGGTTCGCTAATGCAGTAACTAGGAGAGTCATAATTGAAACTTGCATCATCTAAAGCATTAATAGTTACGGTAACACTTGAAGAGTTAGGACAAGTTCCTGTAGTTGTATAAGTTACAGTGTAGGTTCCTGGTGTTGATGCTGAAACGTCAATTTGCCCAGTTGAAGTGTTTATTGATAATCCAACTCCAGCAGAGAATGTTCCACCGCCTAAACCAGTGATTGTTGGTGTAGGGTCAGAATCATCAGCGCAATAAGCACCAGCCGAATAGTTAAATGAAGCATCATCTAACGCATTAATAGTGACAGTAACACTTGAAGAGTTAGGACAAGTTCCCGTTGTTGTATAAGTTACAGTGTATGTACCAGGAGTAGATGCAGAAACATCAATAGCACCTGTAGAAGTATTAATTGAAAGCCCAACGCCTGCAGAGAATGTTCCACCGCCTAAACCAGTAATAGTTGGGGTAGGATCAGAATCATCTGCACAATAAGCTGCAGCACTATAGTTGAATGAAGCATCATCTAAAGCATTTATAATAACAGAAACGCTTGAAGAATTAGGACAAGTTCCAGTAGTTGTATAAGTCACGGTGTATGTACCAGGAGTAGATGTGGAAACATCAATAGCACCAGTAGAAGTATTAATTGATAACCCAACACCGGCCGAGAAAGTACCTCCACCTAAACCAGTAATAGTTGGTGTAGGATCAGAATCATCAGCGCAATAAGCACCAGCCGAGTAATTAAATGAAGCATTATCTAAAGCATTAATAGTTACTGAAACACTTGAAGAGTTTGCGCAAGAACCCACAGTTGTGTAAGTCACAGTATAGGTTCCTGGTGTAGATGCTGAAACATCAATAGCGCCTGTAGTAGTATTAATAGAAAGTCCAACCCCGGCAGAGAATGTTCCACCACTTAAACCTGTAATAGTTGGTGTAGGGTCAGAATCGTCTACACAATATGCCGCTGCACTGTAGTTAAACGAAGCATCATCTAATGTTGTAATCGTTACAGAGACACTTGAAGAATTAGGACAAGTTCCTGCAGTAGTATAAGTCACAGTATAGGTTCCTGGCGTAGATGCTGAAACATCAATAATACCAGTAGAAGTATTAATTGACAGTCCAACTCCAGCGGAAAAAGTACCACCATCTAAACCAGTAATGGTTGGGGTAGGGTCAGGTTCGCTAACGCAGTAGCTTCCGGCATCATAAGAAAAAGAGGCGTCATCTAAGGCGTTAATCGTTACTGAAACACTTGATGAATTAGGGCAAGTTCCAGTAGTTGTATAAGTCACGGTATATGTACCAGGTGTAGATGCCGAAACATCAATAGCACCTGTAGAAGTGTTAATAGAAAGTCCAACTCCAGCAGAGAATGTTCCTCCGCCTAAACCAGTAATAGTTGGTGTAGGATCAGAATCGTTCACGCAATATGCTGCAGCGCTATAGTTGAATGAAGCATCATCTAAAGCATTTATAGTAACAGAAACACTTGAAGAATTGGGACAAGATCCCGCTGTTGTGTAAGTAATGGTGTATGTGCCAGGTGTAGATGCAGAAACATCAATTAGCCCAGTTGATGTGTTGATTGACAATCCTCCTCCAGCAGAAAATGTTCCACCACCTAAACCAGTAATAGTTGGTGTAGGATCAGAATCATTAGGGCAATAAGCACCAGCCGAATAGTTAAATGAAGGATCATCTAAAGCATTAATAGTTACTGAAACGCTTGAAGAATTAGGACAAGTTCCAGTTGTTGTGTAAGTCACGGTATAAGTTCCTGGGGTAGATACTGAAACATCAATAGCTCCAGTAGACGTATTAATAGAAAGTCCAATACCAGCAGAAAATGTTCCACCACCTAAACCAGTAATAGTTGGTGTAGGGTCAGAATCATCTACACAATAGGCTGCAGCCGAGTAATTAAATGACGCATCATCTAAAGCATTAATAGTAACAGAAATACTTGACGAGTTTGGACAAGATCCTGTTGTCGTATAGGTAACTGTATATGTTCCTGGCGTAGATGCCGAAACATCAATCGCACCAGTAGACGTATTAATTGACAATCCTCCTCCTGCAGAAAATGTTCCTCCACCAAGACCAGTAATAGTTGGTGTAGGGTCAGAATCATTGGCACAATAAGCACCAGCCGAGTAGTTAAATGAAGGATCATCTAAAGCGTTAATTGTAACAGATACACTTGAAGAGTTAGGACAAGTTCCAGTGGTAGTATAAGTCACGGTATATGTTCCAGGTGTAGATGCTGAAACATCAATAGCACCAGTAGAAGTATTGATTGATAACCCAACACCAGCAGAAAATGTTCCACCACCTAAACCAGTAATAGTTGGGGTAGGATCAGAATCATCTACACAATATGCTGCCGCGCTATAATTAAACGAGGCATTATCTAAAGCATTTATTGTTACACTTACATCCTCATCACCTGCACATAGGCCCCCTGTAGTATAAGTTACGGTATAAGTTCCTGGGGTAGATGCTGAAACATCAATTTGCCCAGTGGAAGTATTAATAGATAAACCGCCGCCAGCAGAGAAAGTTCCACCTCCAACACCAGTAATAGTCGGTGTAGGGTCAGAATCATTAACGCAATATGAGCCAGCAGAATAGTTGAATGATGCATCTTCGCGAGGTGTTGTTGTAACTGTTATTGTTCCGCATGAACCGGAAGTAACACAACCACCTTCACCACGAATAAAATAAGTTGTACTTGGTGGAGTCGGTGTTACAATAAAGGTTGAACCAGCTGTGGTTCCTAATAATGTGCCTCCACAAGATCCGGTATAAATGTGCCACGCGGTGGCATCATTTTTATCTCCAGAAATTGTCAATAGAGCAGAATTTCCATCACATATTGTTCCTGGAGCAGATGTTGCAGTTGGAACATCTGGATCTGTACAGGGAGCAACGCATGTTACTGATGGGCTATAAGAACCTGGCGTTATATCAAAAGCAGTACCATTATCGGTACTCCAATTCGTTCGGTCATTGATCTCTCCACGTAAAAAAGTTGAAGTTCCGGTTAATGTACCCGTGTATTTTGCGTTGTCTTGTTCTGTAAAAACAGCAATAAATAGAGATACACAATCATCTCCATTTGTAAGACCAAATGGAAGCCCTGATTTTGCTGTTCCTAAAGGGCCTGTTGAAGGGTCATTCCAATTTGTGGCAGGATCAAGCGAAACAGGAGATCCATTTCCATCATCTCCATTAATTCCACTAATGAATGTGGGTGTAGTAGCAGGTTCAGCTGTTGCAGCTTGGTAAGCTAAAACTTGGTCCCCACCAGATAAGTTCCAACCAGAACCACTTTCTAGCGTTGCAGTTCCGCCGCCAGTAACTGTAAAAACATCTGATCCAGATTCGGTGATATAAATTACTGTTCCACAACTAACACCGCCTCCAGGAGCAGTCCACTCGATATGCCCTTCGGATGTTCCAGCCCAGCTACTTGCGTCATCATTCCAACCTTCTTCTGTAAAGAAGATGACTTCACTTCCAGGAATATCTGTAAGAGTAATAAATGAAAAACTGTGATCTGTTGAAGCTCCTGGACCTGAATCCGTATTATATCCAATAAAGGCAATGTCTCCAATTGCTAATTGAGTAAAAGCTGAGGTGCAACACACCATGCTTAAAATCAAGATAAAACGCGTTAATTTCATAGTTTGTTGAGTTAATTTTTAAAACTTTTGAGGTTGTTTTAGGGGTTATTTCAATACCGTTAAACGCTTTTGAATAATTTGTCCTGGTGTTGTTTCAATAATAAGCACGTAGCTTCCGTTGCTAATATCTGTTAGGTCTAGTTTTCCATTAATCAAGGTTGCATCAATTTCCACAACACGACCATTAATATCAATTAATTGAACACTACTAATTTCAAGCGGTGATTGTATTGTTAAAACGGAATTCGTGAGTGGGTTAGGATAAATTTGAACCAGACTCGCTAAGTTTTCAGAAATACTAACCTGTGAAATTGTAACACACTCAGAAGTGTCTTGACATTCGCCCTCAATAATAATAACAGCATAAGTTCCATTTGCATCTGGAGTAAATGTGTTACCTGTTGCACCATCAATCTCCGATAAATCATCACAATTTATCCACTGATAGGCAGTTGCATCTGTATTGTTTGCAGAAATGGTAATTACATCAGTTGTAATGCTTACATCAATTGGAGCAAAAACAATATTTTGTGATTGTGTTACTGTGTTTCCATTACCATCATCATAAGTCCAAACAATAGTTGTGGCTTCAGTAATTGGGAATATGGCATCACTAGTAATTTCAACATCTCCATCACAATTATCAGTGGCTGTAGGTGTTGGTAGCTCATTAATTTCACATGCAGAAGAAAAATCTTCCAAAGGAACTTCATCTGGGATAGGTGCAGTTACATCATCTATTACAATGTTTTGAGTTTGTGTGGTAGAATTTCCTTCAATATCAACATAAGTCCATGTAATTATTGTTGTTCCTTGTTCGGTGATTGGTAATTCTGCATCACTTGAAACGGTTACTTCTCCGCCGCAATTATCTGTTGCACTTGGAGATGTTAACAGGCTAACTTCGCATTCATCTGTAATGTCAGCTAAAACTGGATCATCAGGTGTTGGTCCAGTTACATCATCTACAATTATCGTTTGCGTTTGCGTTGTTGTATTTCCATTTCCGTCGTCATATGTCCAAGTGATGGTATAAGTTCCTTGCTCTGTAATAGGCAATGTTGCGTCATTTGTTATGATTACTGGATCTGTGCAATTGTCTGTTACTCCAGGATTGATAAGTTCAGTAATTTCGCATTCTGCTGTTATATTTGGCAAGTCTGCTAAATCTGGAACAGGAGCGTCATTATCTTCAATAGTAATGCTTACTTCTTCACTACTCGGGCAATCTCCAGCAGTAGTGTAGGTTATTGTATACACTCCAAGGTCACTTTCTGATGGATTAATTTCGCCAGTAGATGCGTTTAGATCTAACCCTGCAGGACTAGATGTAAATGTACCACCGGATAAGGTTATTGATGGAGTGCTACTACTCGCATTTGGACAATAAATAGCCTCATCATAACTGAATGATGCGTCATCTTCTGGTGTAATAGATACTTCAACACTTCCGCAGCTTCCAGGAGTTACGCAACCACCTTCGCCTCGAATAAAATAAGTAGTAATTGCATCTTCAGGAGTAACTTCAAAAGTGGTTCCAGCTGTTGTTCCTATTTCTGTTCCTCCACAAGAACCAGTATAAATATGCCATTCGGTAGCATCATTTAGGGTTCCTGAAATATTTAATGTTGTGGATTCCCCTTCGCAAAAGGTAATGGGTGAATATGTTATTGTTGGAACGGTTGGATCCGAGCAAGGAGCCACGCATGTTACGGACGGTGAAAATGCACCAGGCGTAATATTGAAGGCAGTTCCATTATCAAAACTCCAATTCGTTCGGTCATTAATTTCTCCACGTAAAAAAGTTGAAGTACCAGTTAGTGTACCAGTATATTTTGCATTGTCTTGTTCTGTAAATACAGCTATAAAGAGAGAAACGCAATTCTCACCATTTGTAAGTCCGTCTGGTTGACCAGATTTTGCTGTTCCTAAAGGTCCTGTTGAAGGATCATTCCACTGAGTAATTGGATCAAGAGAAACAGGGGATCCATTTCCGTCATCACCGTTTAGTCCTGCAATAAATGTAGGAATTGTTCCAGGTTCGGGTGAATCTGCTTGGTAAGCCAAGATTTGATCACCGCCAGAGAGGTTCCAACCAGAACCACTTTCAAGCGTAGCAGTGCCACCACCCATAACTGAAAAAACATCACTTCCAGATTCAGTGATGTAAATAATTGTTCCGCAGCTCAGCCCTAATGCGGGGGCGGTATATTGAATGT
The DNA here is from genome assembly GCA_937136425.1 of uncultured Crocinitomix sp. GTDB lineage: Bacteria > Bacteroidota > Bacteroidia > Flavobacteriales_D > Crocinitomicaceae > Crocinitomix. Next base: position 29,092 of record CAKZON010000069.1, on the reverse strand, counting down.
GTCCCTCCGAGGTGCCAGCCCATGTGTCGGCATCATCATTCCACCCTTCTTCTGTAAAGTAAATGACCTCACTTCCGGGAATATCATTTAGGGTAATGAAGGAGAAACTGTGGTCGGTAGACGGACCAGGTCCACTATCGGTATTGTAACCAATTAATGCAATGTCGCCAATGGCAAGTTGAGCAAAACAAAAGGGACTAATGAGCCCTATTAACATAGTAAGTAATAATTGCTTTTTCATTTCTTTAGATTTAATGACATAAGTATGCGTTAAACCAACCCTTTGCCTCACTATCTTCATGTGGAGGATTGGTTTTTTTAGGATTTGTTTCAAGTTTGGAAATGACAGTTTTATCATTGCCGTTTATTTTCCATAAATGTTGATCAAAAGCTGTGCTGTTGGTTTCTTTACCAAATGCAATTGGCCCTCTAGGACCGTTGATGTTTGTGTCAGAAATTGCTGTTTTTAATGCGGTATGATTTTGTTTTAGCGCATTTGCAATTATTAGCCCATTTTCATATCCTAAAAGGGCAAAAAAGGATGGGGTTTTACTTTTGGATGCTGTATAATCAGTAACAAATTTTTTGTTGGATTCATTTTCAAGTTGTGGGTACCAGCTAGAGACTGTTGTTATTTCTTGAAAGACGGTTTCATAATCATTTATTAATGCATCTTCACAAGTGAAAGGAAGAGCATAAATAGGGAATTTTTTATGCATATTGTTTTCGGCTAAAAAAGTAGCATGTTCTTTAGCAAATACACCATTATGAAATGCAACAATGGCTTCAGGATTATCTTCAGAAACATGTTGAATCATAAGTTCCGCTTCGTTTTCACGGGGTTCATGCGGAGTTATAAAATGACCCGAAAATTCAACATTGTCCGAGTTTTCTAAGCTTGTTGCTAACGCTTCAATAAAACCATAACCAGATTCGTAGTAGCAAGTGGAAGTTTCTATTTTAGAGACATTGTTTTTATCAAAATGATGAACGAGATCTTGTAAGGCGTTGTATAGCCCAAAAGTATTTTGAAATGTTCCGCTTGGTAAATCAAAAGGGCGAGTAGCTCCCATTGTTGCCATCAACAAAATTTCATCATTTTTAGAAACAAATTCAGTTAACTCAGAAAGGCCATAATGACCTAATAAACCTGTTGTTAAACAGGTGTCTTCTTGAAAAAATAGTTTTTGAGTGGCATTGATTATTTGCTTTGAGTCTGACCCGAAAGCAATGCTCTCAATTGATAATTTAAAGTCGATATCACCTAAACCAAGCTTAAGCCCATGTATAAATTCTTTTCCGATTAATGGGTAAGCATTTGATTGAGGAATGAGTACTCCAATGTTGTGCGTCATAAATAAAAGAAAACTTTAAAAGAGAAGTTGTCAATTCAGACAACTTCTCTTTGATTTTGATTATTAACTTCTTGATGGGAAAATACCTTGAAGGGCTATACAAACATTAATACCTAAAAAAGGATTACGTGATTGTAATGGAATATTTGCACCTGCAAGATTTGTTGTACCGGAAATTTGTACCGCACCTAATTTATCTCCTGTTGTAGGATCTTCTTGATAAATTTGAGGTGTAGCTCCACCAGTACTTAAACTATTTGCTCCGTTATCTGTTTCATTAACACTATCACCAGTATCTTCTTTGGTATATACCGTTACATTAGCAACACCGTTCGTAAGTGAGTGAGAGTGAGAGGGCATATTTGCCTGCGTGACATATAATTGTTCTACCCCACCTCTTTCACCCCAAGTGATGGTGGAAAGTCCTGGTCCATGACCAATATGTACAATACTTCTACCTCTTAGATCTGGTAAACCGAAAGTAGTTCTACCGTCTCCTCCGAAAGTAGTTCCAAGCAGTGAAAATAAAGCACTGTAAGCAGAAATAGGGAGTAATTGTCCGTCACATTTTGCCCAACCGCGTGGTGCAAAATTAAAGCCGTAAGGCTGAATTTGTCCTAAGAATGGATCCATAATAAATAAGTTTTTGGATTAATAATTTAATTTTTTTAATCAGCAATTTTAAACTGCTCTAAGAACGAGATGGGTAAATACCAAATTCTGCAATACAAACGTTAATACCTAAAAAAGGATTACGTGATTGTAATGGAATATTTCCTCCAGTCAAGTTGGTTGTACCAGAAATTTGTACAGCTCCTAATTTGTCTGCTCCAGTAGGATCTTCCTGATAAATTTGAGGTGTAGCCCCGCCTGTACTTAGGCAGTTTGCCCCATTATCTGTTTCATTAACGCTGTCACCAGTATCTTCTTTGGTGTAGACAGTTACATCAGCAACGCCATTGGTTAGTGAATGTGCGTGAGCAGGCATGTTTGCCTGAGTAACGTACAATTGCTCCGTTCCGCCTCTTTCACCCCAAGTGATAGTTGAGAGTCCTGGTCCGTGACCAATATGAACAATGCTTCTTCCTCTTAAGTCTGGTAAACCGAAAGTTGTTCTACCATCTCCGCCGAAGGTTGTTCCTAGAAGCGAAAATAATGCAGAATTGCTTGAAATAGCAATTAGTTGTCCGTCACATTTTGCCCAACCACGTGGTGCAAAATTAAAACCAAACGGCTGGATTTGTCCGATAAATGGATCCATAGCTAAAAATTTTTGATTAGGTTAATAATTTGTTAAGTGATAACGAATGTATGATATTTTCACCAAAAATTTTAACTCACTATAGCTGTGAACCCCAATAAACACTAGAAAAGTGGGTTTTTCGAAAAAACGAAAATGGGTATAAATACCTATTGCCGTTATCTACTAAACCCGCGGAAAACCGCTATTTTATAATTATAGACCCAGAAGACTGACCTACCCTGAAAAAATAAATACCTGTTTTTAGTTCTGGCAGGTTAACTTTGGATAATCCGTTCAAATGATGCACTTTTTGGGTTTGAACTAACTGACCTTGTTGATTATAAATCTCTATTAAATCGGCTTCAACAGTTTCGAAATAAACATATTCTGTTGCCGGATTTGGATAGGTTATGATTTGGTTTTTTGTTGCATCTTCTATTCCTGTATCATCAATTGGCTCGTCTTCATACATCCAGCTTACATCATAAGACCAAATTGAGCGAGAATAAGTACCTGCAATTAGTTTTTGATTTGGTTCATCTAAGTGCAATTCACTCACAGTTGCAAACGGAAGTCCTGTGCCAACATATTCCCAATGTTCCCCAGCATTTGCAGTGAAATATACACCGCCATCCAATGCTGCGAATAGGTAGTCATCTTCTTCTCGTCCAGGAACGATTAACACATCATTTACGGTAATGTCTGGTAAGTTTCCAGAAATGTCAACCCAATCTCCTGAGGCACCGTCCTCTCTTCGATACAAATAAGATCCATCATCATCAGACTTATAGCCAGACATGCAAACATAAGAGGTGTTATAAATATTCGGAGAGCATCTTAATCCAGTGATATAATGGTTGGGTAAATCATCTGTAATGTTAATCCAATCCCATGCAAATTCACCTCCATCTGTTCGATCACCAATCCATACTAAACCATCACTTGTTCCAACATAAAGATTGTCAGGGACTCCAGGAAATTCATCTATTTCTGTAATGGTGTGATAGCGCGCTGCACCAAATGATTCGCCCATTCCAATTCTGGTCAAATCTTCGCTGACATAGGTGTACCAACTGAATGGTGCATCTGGCATCATTTGAATGCGTGATGTACCCACAAATAATTCTGAACTTGTCTCATTGATGTAATAAGGCATATCCCAATTGGTTCTATCTGGATCTGGATCATCAGGTGAGATATTAGTTGTTGCACCTCCTGGATCAGCATATCGCAATCCTCCATTTTGAGTTTCATAATAGGCTGCTCCTGCATCTTCCTCTAAAAAGGTAACACGGAAACCATCTCCTCCGTTTAATCGTTCCCAATCGTTAAAAACGGTTGCGTTACCTGACATGGTTCCATTGTCTTGTGCTCCACCACCATATAAACCATCCTCATGCGGGTGCACATCAATATGATAAAGCTGAGTGATTGGTAGGTTCTCAATATCCTCCCAACTCTCTCCGTTATTATCTGTTTTGTATAAACCACCGTCAGTGGCAATGATATAAGAATCTTCATCTAAAAATGCTACTGCATGTTTGTCTGCATGCACTTCATATGTCCACCATTCAGGTACGTTTTGATACCAATCTAAACCACCGTCTAATGATTGAAACATTTCAACACCAGGTACAATTAATTGATCGTTATTATAAGGGTTTAAGTATACTTCACCAAAATACCAACCAAATCCGCCCATTGCACCGTCTGGAATATCTTCGGCTCCGCCGTGAACATTTAAACCGTCCCATGATGCTCCGCCGTCTGTTGTTTTATAAATGTCATCAACATCTAAGGTTTCACCGTCAACATATAAAGCAAAAAGTGTATTAGGGTCGTCATTAGAAATGGCTAAACCAATTCTACAATCGTCTTCAATTGGCAATCCGCCAGAAAGTTGCGACCATGTTTCACCACCATTAATAGTTTTGTAAATGCGGCATTGAGGACCTGTAACCGTTGAAGAAAAATAATTTCGCATTCTGTTATAACCTGATGCATATAAAATATCAGGGTTACTTGGATCCATTACCATGTCCGAAATTCCTGCTGAATCTGCAATAAATAGTTTGTTTGACCATGTTTCACCTCCGTCGTCAGAACGGTAAACACCTCTTTGACCATTTTTAACATGCGGATTACCCAAAGTGCTAGCGAAAATGCGATCAGAATCTGTTGGATCAATAATAATTTTTGATACAACTCCAGTTTCTTCTAGGCCAATATTGTCCCAACTATCTCCGCCATCTTCAGATTTATAAATTCCATTCCCTAAAAATGAACTTCCAGTAAAGTTTCTATCACCCGTACCTACATAAACTATGTCTTCATCTTCTGTGTCAATTGTAATAGCACCGATTGATAAATAAGGTTGATCATCAAAAATCGGATCCCAGTTATCACCTCCATCAGTAGTTTTAAACACTCCACCATTGGTAGCACCAGCGTAAATAATATCGTTATCAGTAGGGCTTAGTGTTAATACATCAATTCGGCCACCAATATTTCCAGGGCCTTCTTGCAGCCAATCTAGACTTAAATCTACGTCACGTGAATCTGCAACGGAATAAGCATGCATTTTAACTTCCTCCATTCTTTCCAAGTATTGTGCTTGGTCAAAGTTTCCGTCGGGATAAGACCGTATAGTCAACCATTGGTCGTGCGGTTCTAGGCTTTTACCCTTGTCTTCCATTTCTAATGGAGGAGCTGACATTGTTGTATTTTGATTTAAGCTTGTTTCTTCATTGGGAGAAACAAGAAGATAGGTTGCAGTTGCGATCGCCAAAGCGCTTGCTGCTATGTAAGTTAAATTCTTCATGGATTGAATTTTATAGTCCGATCAAAAATCGGAATGCAATTTCATAAAGTTAGGGAAAAAACGTGAAAGTCCTTGCAATTCAGTGTGAAGGGTAAGGATCATTTAGTGATTGGATGACTTATTGCCTGTAATAATTACGTTTCGACGGGTTCATTCTGAGCACTAATCTAAAACCAACCGTGGCGTATGACTTTGAATTGGTTTTAAAAGCTTTTGCATAAAGCCCTGCTTTGTTCACACCAGCAAATTGACCATATCGCTCATCATACCAATTGGCGCCCATAATTAGCTGTCCATCTGTATCATTTGATCGGTTCAAGTTTTGATCTATATTGCGTTGGTTTTCGCAATAAGAAGGATCAGCAAAGCAATTATAATTAATGTAGGCTTCGATCAACGCTTGATAATGGGTTTGGTAATCTTCGTTCATCCATTCAGAAGCATTGTTGGATAAAAACTCAACCTGACTGGCTAAATAGTTCCCTTGTGCTCTCATAATTACGTCATGTTTTGAGCCAAAAATTTCTGGATAATCTTTAGAATATCTCTTTTTGATCATTTTCAAAAATTTGCGGTGTGCATTTATGTTTTGTGAATTATAAGGAAGGTTTACTTTTTGTAAAATTGATTTTGCATAGCTGAAATTAGTTGGGCGCTCAGTTTCTGAATTGTCACCTAATATTAGGTCAGAAGTGATTTGATTGTCTTCAATTTGCGCTGCAATGTTTTGATTATATCCACTGGTAATTGCCCATTCATATTCTATTAAATTTGGTAAACTAACAGTGAATTTATGACTAATGTTAGGGTTCGATTTTTGCAATTGTTTTTGCTTCCAGTCACAATAAGCCTCAGCTTGAGAATGAGAGACTCCTACAACAGGCATGTGATTAAATGCCGGGTGCCAAAAATAAATATTGCCTGTTGCGTCAGAGAATTGTGTTTGATCCAAATCTTGCCAGCAAGTAGTATCTGGATAGATATTAAGCTTGTGTTTGATAATAAACGGAGTCAAATCTCTATGACTTCTAATGACAGAATTTTGTTTCTTTTTGGTAGGTTCTTTATATTCAGTATTGGCAATGGCTTTGAAGTCCATGGAATAATATTGGTAGTTCAACTTGCTTTGATCTAAACTAGGTCTCTTATAAAAACGTTCATTTGGGCGCAAATAGAATTGGGAAAGAATGGGAATAATTAAATCGTCTCGAAATTCTTTTCGATAGTCAAATTCATAATTTAATGAATACAGCTCACGCATCATAGAACGGCTTCCATCTTTGACCAATTCCCACTCCATTTTTGCTTCATTAAAATAATCTTCTTCCTCTATTTTTAGCATTTTAAATGCCTGCTCATTGGTTAATGAATCACTTGCATAAATAGCTTCGCGAAAAATGGAATCTCTTACCCATTCTGTAAACTCACGATATTCTTGATTGGTAACTTCATACTTTGAAATGAAAAAAGGGTTGAAGTAGTCTTGTACGATTGATTCATATTTTTCATTTCGAATGTTTTGTGCTTCAATAGTAAATGAATCTAATTTCAAATTATTAGAGTTGTCACTACTCATTTTCCAATTGACATAAACCAACTCTTTAGGATCTACATAATGTCTTAAACTATTGGCATGAATAATATTGGTAGAATCATGTAAAAAAAGAGCAGGTTGAATGAGTTTAAATTGACTTAAACCTTTCAAATCTGATTTTTTAAACGAAACTATTTTCGAATAAATTTTATAAACTCCGTCTATAGGATGGTAATAACGTACAGTGGGATGCTTGGTGCCTAAAACGGCTACATTAATTGCGACCTTTTTGGTTTGAGCAAAGTTGGTTAGTGCAAAAAAAAGAACTAGGAATGTAAATTGGGCTTTCATTTAAACTTATAAATCAAAATTATTGTTTCGTTACTTGGCGGAACATTCAAAAATGATAATTGCAAGCTACACATATGCTTGTTATTCTGAAAATAATCTGTAATTAAAACTTGTATTACGAATTTATTTATTTGAATTCTGTTTTTGCTCGTTCATTTTTTGTTTAGTCGACCAAGGTACCACTTAGGTTATTAAAACAAGACTAAAATGCAATTCAACAAAAATCTCCATCCTGATGAAAATATCAGAATAGTATTTTTATTGAATGTCTTGTTTCTGCTCCCCTAAGTGGTGTTAATGTCTTATAAACTAAAAAGAACAGTATGAGCAAAAATGCAGATTTAAAAGAAACGATTCAAGTATCAGGAATTAAACGGTCAATTGAATTATTGACATTAAACTTAAGGAGGTATCGACAATCAGAATTAATAAAAAGTAGCGAATATTCCGTTTATCAAGAATTGGATGAAACAATTGAAAAAATTGAAGACCTTGACGAGCAATTAACCTATTTGGTGGAACGATCCATGATATGGAAAACCAGCGAAAATGATTAACTTAATTTTAAAACGGCTGTACTTAGTAATAGCCGTTTTTTAGAATTAAGAACAAGAGTAAATCTTGAATTGATGGTTACTTGCCTCAATTTTAACCTGGTTGAAATGATGCTTTAAAAAAGATTCATAACCCAAGTTAGAATTGGCCACAATGGTTAATGTCCCCCCCTCTTTCAGTTTAAATTTTGCTTCTTTAAAAAGGTTAATTGGAATACTTGTGTCAATTGTGTTTTCAAAATGAAATGGAGGATTGGTGATAATCCAATCGAGCGAATTTTCTTCAAAATTACTTAAATCAAAATTATGATGAAATTGTGCATTTTCATTTTTTACATTGCGTTTTGCGGAAGTTATTGCAAGGTTTGAATCATCCAAAAAATGGAATTTTTCAACTTCAACTTTGTCTAAAATCCATTTTCCAATAATGCCATTTCCGCACGCTAAATCTAAAACACAGGTGTGCTTTTGAGGTATTTTTAAGTTTTGCAATAAATAATTTGTCGCTTTATCTACTTTACCTGCAGAAAAAACACCTTTGTGTTGTTCTAATTTAAGATGATGATATTGAAAACGTTCGAAAGAGGGTTGATTGTCCGTCTCTTTTTTGCCACTTAGAATTAGTAATCGGGCTTTCTTTTTGGCTTTACTTTGTTCTACATTTTTGAAATATTTGGCAGCCATTTCTATTAGGTTGGCATTGAAATATTTTGTCATAAAGCCACAGATTACTTGGCCATTTGATGATAAATGTGAATGAATATGTTGCAAATAGGTTTCGAAAAGAGCGATTGATTTTGGGATTTTAAGATAGGCTTTTTCTAATTGCTTTGGAAGCTCATCTGTTATTAGATGAAATTGGTTTGCAGTGATCGTAATATCATTGTTAATCGCATTTTGACTAATAGCAGTAGCTTGACTTTTGAGGTCAGTAATAATAAACGAGTTTTGATTAGCTAAACGACAAGTCAAATAACCAAAAGCATCATTATAAATTCCAATTGTATCCTCATTTGTAGAGTTTGAGAGGACCATTAATTCGTCCGCGGCGTTCCATGCTTTTAAAGAAGGATGATTTGTTTGGGGAATACGCGTTAGATTCAAGCTTTTATCCATTAAAATTGTCCTCCATTTTTTGTCTTTTCCATCAACCAATCTCAAATTCAATGATCACCACGGCTTGTTAAGATTAATAATGAGAATAGCGTTTATCTTCTCTTTTTGGATTTTCTTGAATTTTGATTTCTGTTGCTGGCCTTATTTTTAGCTCGTTTTTCTTGTAGCCATTTCGGTACTTCACGCGTTGTGTTTTGTGGTGGAGTAGTGCCCATTAAGCGCGCTAATAATTCAGGTTTACCTGCATTGTTTAGTTTATCTTTTACCCATTGTCTATTCTCATGCTTATACCAAAAGAAAAAGCGGTGTTGATCCTTTTTTTCTTGTTTGGTTTTAGGAGCAAAGGTTGGTTTTAAAGTATATGGGTGCACACCAGAATAATAAATAACTGTAGCGACTGTCATTGGTGTTGGCGTAAAATCTTGTACTTGCTCAAGTTGAAACCCCATTTCTTTAGTTTCAGCAGCAAGATTTGCCATATCCTCTTCTTTACAACCTGGGTGAGAGGAGATAAAATAAGGAATGAGCGGTTGATTGAGGCCGTTTCTTTTCTGGATGCGATCGTAGCTTTCTTTAAACTTATGAAAGTGTTTAAACGAAGGTTTACGCATGATCCGCAACGTGTCATCCGCAGTATGCTCGGGTGCAACCTTTAACCTACCAGATACATGGCGTGTAACCACCTGTTCTAAATAAGCGTCCGCCTCTTTTTCATTTAAATTTTTATTGTAATCTTTTACCAATAAATCATATCGAATACCTGAGCCTACAAAAGCTTTTTTCACTTTAGGGTGCTGATCTACTTTTTGGTAAAGTTTAGTTAAAGGCTTGTGATTAGTATCTAAATTTGAACAAATAACAGGATGAATACAGGAAGGACTTACGCATTTTTCGCAAATTCCTTCATCAATCCCTTTCATTCTATACATATTGGCAGAAGGACCGCCCAAATCAGAAATATAGCCTTTAAAATTTGGATCTTCCACAACCTGCTCAACTTCCTTCATGATGGATTTTTCACTACGCGAAGCAATGAATTTACCTTGATGAGCAGAAATGGTGCAAAAACTGCAACCGCCAAAACATCCGCGGTGCATATTAATGGAAAATTTGATCATTTCATAAGCAGGAATGTCTCCACGCTTAAAATATTTTGGATGTGGCAAACGCGTATAAGGCAAATCAAACGAACGATCAATTTCCCCTTCCGTCATAGTTTTGTACGGCGGATTAATGATGAGTCGATTTTCTCCACTTTCTTGAAAAATTCGGCGAGCAATTAGCTTATTAGACTCTACTTCAACCACCTTAAAATTGGCCGCATAGGCGATTTTGTCTTGCAAACATTTATCGTGCGAATTTAATTCAACATCCTCCCAATTTTTGTTTTTTGGAATTGGTTCATCAATTGGCCTGAAAACAGCAGTTTGCGGAATGGTTTTCATTGAAGAAAGTGGCACTCCCTTTTTCATTAAAGTTAAAATCTCGCGTAAAGGTTGTTCGCCCATTCCGTAGACTAATAAATCGGCTCCACTGGTTTCTAAAATACCGGGCATTAATTTGTCTGACCAATAATCATAATGCGTTACGCGGCGTAAAGAGGCTTCGATTCCACCTATTAAAACCGGAACGTCAGGATAAATCTCTTTTAGAATTTGAGTATATTTAATAGTTGCATAATCAGGTCTAAAACCAGCTTGTCCACCAGGTGTATAAGAGTCGCTTGACCGTTTTCTTTTCCCGGCGGTGTAATGATTTACCATAGAATCCATACAACCAGAAGTGACGCCGAAAAAGTATTTGGGCGCACCAAACTTTTTAAAATCTCTTAAATCATCCTGCCAATTAGGTTGTGGAATTATGCCTACTCTAAATCCTTCACTCTCAATAATTCGCCCAATAACTGCGGGCCCAAATGATGGATGATCTACATAAGCGTCACCAGACACTAAAACAACGTCTAACTCATCCCATCCGTGAGCTTCTAGCTCCTTTTTGGTAATAGGTAACCAGTCTGATACGGGTCTTCTTTTTTGAACCATTAATGCAAAGGTAGGTGAAATTTACTTGATATCACTTTTCATGTAATCGCTGTATGCAATAAATTCAACCTTGCCTTCTTGACCATCTCTACCTGATTCGCCATCTCTACCATTATATCCATCTCTGCCCATTACACCATTTCCTTGAGTTCCACTTCCTGCGAGACCTTTTTTACCATAACGGCCATATCTTCCAGCCTTTCCACCATTTCCCCCTTTAACGTTGACAATGATTTGTGCAACATATTTTTCAGTGGCTGGAGTATAAACTACTTTGACAAAACAGCCATTACCTCCATCTCCTCCGTTACCTCCATCACCACCGTCACCTCCATCACCGCCATTTCCTCCTATTCCAATTCCACTTCCTCCATTTCGACCATATGCACCATCATGACCCGTTCCTCCGTGGCCACCATTTCCGCCATTAGCATCTAATATTATTTTGCCGTGATTTAAAGCAAAATACAACGGTTTAAATTGAACTCCATTTCGCTCGTTTTCTAAAACTAATACGGAGTCGCCTGTGCATGGATGCAAACCAAGTTTTAAGAAAAAAACTATATCATCTCCATTAGCACCATTTCTTCCATTCATTCCGTTGCGACCTTGATAGGGAGAATTGCCGTTTTCTCCGTTATTGCCGTTTGTACCCGAAAAAGAAAGGTTTTGGGGAGATTTATGAATGGTGAAAACTTCATCTGTAAATATTTCGGGTCTGGTTTTTAAGGCTACTCTAACAATTAACAAAGAATCACAAATGTTGGTTCGTTTTGGAATAATTCTGGCTTGAATTGGATCATATCTCCCTCCTTTAATTACGCTCAGTTGAATGTCATCAAAAAATATTTTGCGGTTTTGAATTTCAATTCCTTCATCTTTATTTAAATCTGCATAGATTTTATAGGGCAAGGGTTCATCATTAAAAATACTGTCACGATCAATGTATAAATGCAAACTTTTTACCTGATCTACAGCATTGTATATTGGGATTTTAAATTTATAAACTCTATTTGAACTGGCGTAACTCAATTTCATTTCAAGTGTTATGTTGTCTTCTTTATAGTCATTCGGAATTTTTAAATTGAAATATTGTTTTGAAGGGCCAACGAACGTAATTTCTTTGGATACTTTATAAGTAAAGTCTAAGCAAGGATATTTAGTAAATTGGTCTGTACTATTAAAAACTTTACCGTTGGTTTTAGTTACTTTGATTGAAAATGCTGGACTGGACCCTTTATAGACTGATGTTTTATCATAAACTAAATCAACCGATTTAATGGCGGCATTAGCACTGAATACAGTAAATATTATAAATAGGGAAATGGTTGGCTTTAATGAGCCAATTAGATTTGCGATCATGGGTGGTTTTTTAATTTGAATGCGCAAATTTCATACCAATGATTTTTTTATAACATTCTGTTTATTTTTGTGGAATAAAAAGGGAGTTTTCAATCCTTAATTTTAAATTAAACTAAAATGTTCCATTCTTTATTTCACCCAGTTACTTGGCAAGATCTTTTGAAACAAGAAAGTTTAGAAAAAATTGAGAAAAAGGAATGTCCATTTTTAAAGAATGAGCTTTTGAGTGAAGAATGTTATATTTTAGTGGGGCGTCATGGTGTTTCCAATACAAAGAATTCACATTATATTGTTATGTCAACGACTACTACATCTTTTTCTGTTCAGGCAGGATATCTCCGTTGTAGTGAAAAATTTTATAAGCAAACCAAATTTATAGATACTGTTTTATCTTACTTGGTTAATATCGGAATTGGAATCCTAACCCTTGGGTTCATTATGTTTTGTTCTGCTCAATTTTTTGAATTTAGCATGCACAAATATTTACCATTTGATGTAATGTATTTTGGTTTTCTTTGGATGGCAATGTTAGGGTTGACTCCCTTAGTGCATTTTATTCGCAAATTGTATAGAGAGCGCTTGTCAAGAAAAGTTGTTCGTCGACTTCAACAGCTGAACAAACTAGGAATGCCTAAACATGATGGTAAAAAAACTAAGTTTTACTTCAAAATGGAGTCAGACCAAATGGATGATTTTGAAAATTTAAAAGATTAGTTAGTATAGCTATTTTAATCCTGCTTTAGAATACCAAATGCAATTGCAAGTTGAGCAAGTGCATAGGTTGACATAATTAGAATAAGTGAAAAAGGAACTTCAATCAAAAATTTATCAATAGCCAAGATACTATCAGATATCATAAATAACAATGCCCCAATTAAGACAAAGTAAAAGCTTTTTTTATTTACATTATCTTGTCGTTTAAACGCTGTTATAAACATTCCTAAAATAACGAGAATATATATAATTACTGGAATCATTAAAGGGCCTAAATTATCTTTTAATGCATAAAACAAACCTATTCCATAAACTATAACAAGGGTTAGAATCATCCAAAAAACAGAATTATTTTTTTTATTCCAATACTTAGCAAATGCGACTGAATAAAAGACATGAGCTAAAAGAAATGCACCTAATCCGATTGTGAAAAAATGAGGAGATACGTTTTCATATAGCAAGGCGGTGTCACCCACAACTGAAAAGAATAATGCAATTAAAATGGGACGAAATATTTTTTTAGGTAAATCCTTTCCATTAAAATAAAAATAGATGAGAAGTGAACCTATTATTATAGGTTTGCTTATTCGTCTGTAAAGATCATAAGAAGAACTGCCAATTATGAGGTCAACAATAAGAATTGTAAAAAAGAATAGAAGAAATAATTTATAATGCTTAATGTTTTTAGTCATCCTTTGAGGCAATTTTATGTTCGTTTTTATCTAACCATTCTTTTCGGATGTCTTTGGAGAGTTTACCTAAATTGTCGTGTTGCCATCCTGGAGGTTTGGAAAGGTATTTGAGTTTATTTAAAAAACTTGTTTTGCTGTAGATAACTGTTTTGAAAATTGAAGCCCATTCGGCAAAGGCAATTTTAAAAGGATTAAATGTGTTAATGTTTGTTGTAAGTCCGTAGGTGACTTTTTCTTCCTTTAGTTCAGGTTGAAAAGTGCCAAATAGCTTATCCCAAATAATGAAAATTCCTGCATAATTCCTATCTAAATAAAGTGGGTTTGAACCGTGATGCACGCGGTGATGAGAAGGAGTGTTGAAGATATATTCAAACCAATTGGGCATTTTGTTAATTAGCTCCGTATGAATCCAATATTGATAAAGTAGGCTAATGCTCATTTGTGTAAAAATCATGAGTGGATGAAAACCGAAAATTGGTAATGCCAAATAAAAAACAAAGTTGAAAAAACCACCAGTCCATGTTTGCCGAAGTGCAGTACTTAAATTATATTTTTTTGAAGAATGATGTACAATATGTGAGGCCCAAAAAAAGCGACTTTCATGACTTACTCTATGAAAAAAGTAATAGCAGATATCATCTAAAAATAGAATTAGTAACCATGCCCACCATTCAAAAGGAATTGTAAATAATTTGAAATTATCATATAAAAATGAGATGATGAAAACTAAAATTAAATTGGCTATGAAACTTACGATAACATTTCCAATACCCATGGATATTGACGCCAAACTATCTTTAAAGTCGTAGTTTTTTTTATTCCTTTTTTGAATGAGCACACCTTCAATAATGATGGTTATCACAAAAAATGGAATTGCGTATAAAATTAGGTTAGGTATTTCAGGTATTTGCATGGCTCAAATTCGGCCAAAAGTTACAAAAAAATACAATGCACGCATAATAAAAGAAACATTTATAGATTCAACTATTACTTTTTAAGTCCTCGTAGAATTTTACATAAAAAAAGGAGTGAGTGCTTTGAGTTCTTTTTTAGATAGTGTGGGATAATCGTCACGAAAGTGCTTGGAATACAACATGCGACCATCAGAAATACTCACTAAAGCCATTTCTGTAAAGCGATTAACAGCAAAGTATAAAATGATATGCTCAGGGTTTTTTCGGGCTAGTGTTTCATAATATTCTTCCTCACCTAATAAACGATACTTAATACCTAATTTATCCAAATCAGCCGTGACAATTGCATGACGCGTTTGTTCTCTATTTAAGATGAGAGTATTTCCAGCAGAAGGACCATCACTACCTGTTACGGCTTCAGAAACCTTCTCATTTAAATCTTCTGGTTCGCCTGTAAGGCGTTTTTCTTTAATAAGCGTTAACCCTTGGTTGATTGTTTTAACCAAGATATAACTATAGCGATATTCTTCTTCTTCTGACACTAAATCATAAAAACCGTTGAGGTACATATAACCTAGAGTTTGTTCCATTTTAACATCCTTACGAGGTACATAGATTTCTGCCGGCTGCAAAACTAATACGTGTTGATTTTTGCGGTCCATCATGTGCTTTTTTGTAAACTCTTTGGTTGTTACAAACAAGGCGGTTGAATTTTTGTCAGGGCGTTTGTATTGCTCTACGGTTGTAAATTCTGAAAAAGTCCAAAATTCATTCAAATTTGCAATCATGATACTGTCAAAATGTGTATTTCCTGTTTTTACATAGGTAATGCCATTGTTAACCATGTTTTTAAACGTTATTTCATTTGCACCGAAATTATAAACTTGTGCAAAGCTTAAATTGGTTAAGATTGAAAGAAGAATGAATATGTATTTTTTCATAGTAATAAGATCAATTAATCGCAAATATACTTATTGACTAGCAATTTTAAAGCCAGACTGAATTATTGAACCAACAGTTCTGGTTTACTTGGAAATTTCGCAATTACAGTAGGGTAGATCTTGGAGCAGAGGTTAACTTAAAGAAAAATAATTCCTATTTTTTCAAATTGACATAGCTCATTACGGGGCGAAAACCAACAAATGGGCTATGAGTAACAGTTTCAATTTCGCTTGTTATTCTAATTTCATAACCAGGTGAATACCAGTGTCCGCCAATTGCAGTGTTTTCTGCTGTCAGTTCCGAAACATTACCACACATATTATAAAGCCCAAATGCATTCGGGGCATAGCTTTCTGTTGGTGCAGTATAAGTATATTCGTTAGCATTTGAAACAGGAATATAACTAAAGGTTGAATCTTGAACAATTTCAAATCCGTCTGTTGTACGTTTTACATTTTGATCACCAATTTGAAGATAATTGGCATAAGAACACCCTTTTGAGTTGTACATATAATTATTTCCCCAAGAATAAATAGCGTCTTTATTTCCGCCCTGTGCAGCAGCAACCCATTCGTATTTTGTTGGAAGCCTTACATCATTTATATGCTCTCCGTATTTTGCACGAAGCTCTTTTGTTAACCATTGGCAATATAATTCTGCACCAGCTTTACTTACATTGACAACTGGATAATTGTCGTATGCAGGATGATTAAAATAAAGGTTTACCATAGGTTCATTGAACATTCCTAGTAAATTCCATTTGGTTGTGTCAGGTGTTGCAATAGCCAATAATGAATCGTTTTTCTCTTTTTTTAATGCCGCTATAAACTGTCTATATTCAAAATTTGACACTTCTTTTTCAGCCATGAAAAATGCTTGAACGCTCACATCTTTTGCAAAAGCGGTAGTGCTACAAGAGGGGATAAAAACGAATGATTTTGGCGTTTTATTCTTTGATGCAGGACCAAAAGAGATAAGAATAAGTCCAATAAAGATGAATAATATTTTTTTCATAGGATAAGGTTTTACACATCAATAACCTATAAAATGTACAAGGTTACAACCGCTAAAATAATTCTTTTACGTTGTCAGCAAATAGTTTTACAGCAATAGATAATAAGATGATTCCAAATACCTTTTGTAAGATTGCAATTCCTCCTTTTCCTAAAAAGTTTTCGATTCGTTTCGTCAATTTCAAAACGACAAAAACAACGACCATGTTTAATAAAATTGCAATTGCAATATTGGTCGTAGCGTATTCGGCCTGTAAAGAGATTATTGTGGTCATTGAACCTGCGCCTGCAATTAAAGGAAAGGCGATTGGTACAATTGATACAATTTTTTTGGATCCTTCATCTTCATCTCTAAATAGTTGGACTCCAAAAATCATTTCCACCCCTAATGCAAAAATAATGAGTGAACCTACAACAGCAAAGGCTTTTATTTCAACTCCCAAAAAACCAAGAATACCTTCACCAACAAATAAAAAGGCTAACATTATTCCTAATGCGACTAATGAAGCTTTAACTTCATGAATGTTTCCAGCTCTATTTTTTAGCTTAATAATTACCGGAATTGATCCAATAATATCAATTACTGCAAATAGGACCATGAATGCCTTTCCAATCTCTAATAAATCATTATAATTCATAGCGTAATATTTTAATTAAATTCAACACGCAATTTTTAAAAAGCGCGCAAAGGTAATTAGTTTGTTAGAACGTATATCAACAAAAGATAAAATATTTTACGTTTTATCGATTAGAGGTATAAATTTTCCGACTTGTTGGTTCTTTGACTTATAATTTGCGCACTAGCATTTCAATACTTTGTGCAAAATATTTATGTTCTAACTCTAATACTTGTTTTTGGACAGATTCTGGTGACGCTTCTGGTTCAATAAGGCAAGCGTGTTGTTCAATAATATTTCCTTCATCATAATTTTCATTAACATAATGAATGGTAATACCTGTTGTTTCTTCTTGCGCTTCAACCACTGCCCTGTGAACATTCATTCCATACATTCCCTTTCCTCCAAATTTAGGGAGTAAGGCAGGGTGAATATTGACAATTTTGTTTGGATATTCGGTAATCAATTCAGGATGAATACGTTTTAAATAACCTGCTAAAACAATAAAGTCAATTTCAAACTCATTTAATTTAGCAAGAATGTTTCCATTGTCAACATCTTCTTTAGTATGAATAAAATAGGGAATGTTGTGGTTTTTTGCACGCTCAATAACAAATGCATTTTCTTTATTTGTTACAATTAAAGTAATATTTGCTGCGTCAGAATTTTTGAAATGTTCAATAATTACTTCTGCATTACTTCCACCACCTGATGCAAATATGGCTATGTTTTTTTCCATTGATTGATTCCTTTTATGAATTCTTAGCATTCTAACAATTCGGAGCAAAGGTATTGGATTATGTTCGTATCAGTGCAAAAAATCGCTATTTTTAGTGCAAATTACATAGTAGTTAATGGGTGATATATGGTTTTTAACTGTACTTTATGACTGATTAAACTGCTAAACAGCAAAGAAATTAGAATGGAACAAAACGATTTAGCACAAATTCCTTATAAGCAGGTTAGCTTTTCTCAAGACGAGATGGTAAAACGATCAGAGTCATTTTATCAATTTATGGACAAGCGCCGCTCGGTAAGAGATTTTTCAGATAAAGATGTACCCGTAGAGATTATCAATAACATTATAAAAACCGCCTCAACAGCTCCTTCAGGCGCGCACAAACAACCATGGGTATTTTGCGTAATAAGAAATAGTGATTTAAAAAAGCGTGTAAGGGAATTAGCCGAGGAAGAAGAAAAAAAGAACTATTCTGGTAGAATGAGTGATAGATGGATTCAAGACCTTTTACCATTAGGAACAGATGAAGTTAAAGAGTTCATTACAATTGCGCCTTGGATAATCGTAGTCATGAAAAAATCTTACGATTTTGATTCGGATGGAAAAAAGATGAATAATTATTACGTAAATGAGTCGGTAGGAATTGCAAGTGGGTTTTTAATTTCTGCGATTCATAATGCCGGTTTGGTTACATTAACACACACGCCAAGCCCTATGAATTTCATTGCAGAGGCCTTAAATCGTCCTGTAAATGAAAAACCGTACTTACTTTTACCAGTTGGATATGCGCTAGAAACCTGCGCTGTGCCTGACATTGAGAGAAAACCTCTTGAAGAAATAGCAATTTATTATAAGTAAATTTTGATTTTCTGCATTTTTAGTATTTTCTTTGCAGACTGAATAAACCATTTAAAACAGATTAATATGTCTGATGTAAAATCAAAAGTAGTGTCTATTATCGTAGACAAATTAGGAGTAGCAGAAGATGAAGTAACTGCAGAAGCAAGCTTCACAAATGACTTAGGTGCTGACTCTTTGGACACAGTTGAACTAATCATGGAATTTGAGAAAGAATTCAATATCGCAATTCCAGATGATCAAGCTGAGAAAATCCAAACTGTAGGAGATGCAATTTCTTACATAGACGGTAACGCAAAATAATTCTAAAACATATTGAGTTTTAACCTTAACTTAAAGCAATGGAGTTGAAAAGAGTAGTTATTACAGGACTAGGAGCTTTGACACCAATAGGTAATACTATTGATGAATATTGGGAATCCTTAAAAGCTGGAGTGAGCGGTGCTGCTAAAATCACAAAGTTCGATTGCGAAAAGTTTAAGACCCAATTTGCCTGCGAATTGAAGGACTTCAATGTTGAAGACTACATGCACCGCAGGGAAGCAAGAAGATTAGACCCATTTTCACAGTACGCCATGGTTTCCACTGCGGAAGCTATGGCGGACTCGGGTTTAGATTTAGAAAAAATCGACCTTGAGCGAGCTGGTGTAATTTGGGGATCAGGTATTGGTGGTTTAACAACTTTCCAAGAAGAAGCAAATACTTTTGCTTTGGGAGATGGTACACCAAGATTTAATCCATTCTTTATTCCAAAAATGATTGTTGATATTGCTGCAGGGCATATCTCAATGAAGTTTGGATTTAGAGGGCCAAATTATGTTACAGTATCTGCTTGTGCTTCTTCAAACAATGCAATGATTGATGCTTTTAACCTTATTCGATTGGATAAGGCTGATGTTATTATTTCGGGTGGATCTGAAGCTTGTGTAAATGAACCAGGAATTGGTGGATTTAACGCATTAAAGGCTTTGTCTACAAGAAATGATGATCCAAAAACAGCGTCAAGACCATTTGATTTAGATCGTGAAGGGTTTGTATTGGGAGAAGGATCAGGTGCGCTTATTTTAGAAGAATTAGAACACGCAAAAGCACGAGGTGCAAAAATTTATGCAGAAATCGTTGGAAGTGGATTATCTGCAGATGCACATCACATTACAGCACCGCATCCTGAAGGATTAGGAGCAATTAGTGTAATGAAGCAAGCTTTGAAAGAAGCAAATATTAAACCGGAGGACGTTGATTATATTAACGTACACGGAACTTCTACACCATTGGGTGATATTGCCGAAACAAAGGCAATTAAAGAAATTTTTGGAGAACACGCTTACGACCTTAACATTTCGTCTACCAAGTCAATGACAGGACATTTATTAGGTGCAGCTGGAGCTATTGAGGCTATTGCTTGTATTAAAGCAATTGAAAACAATGTTATTCCTCCAACAATTAATCATTTTACGGA
The DNA here is from genome assembly GCA_937136425.1 of uncultured Crocinitomix sp. Classification (GTDB taxonomy): domain Bacteria; phylum Bacteroidota; class Bacteroidia; order Flavobacteriales_D; family Crocinitomicaceae; genus Crocinitomix. Next base: position 8,766 of record CAKZON010000069.1, on the reverse strand, counting down.
CGATCCGGATATTGATAACAAACTTAACTTCACGTTCAACACTGCCCAGGAACGAACGGTAAATTATGCCTTAAGTAATACTTTTGGTTTCGGAGGTCACAATACGTCTGTGATTTTCAAATCGTATGAAGGCTAATCGCGCACGATTTAGACTTTTTTTTTCCAAGAAAAGGGAACCATCCGAACAACGGATTGTAGAATATATTGCCAATAAATTTGGCTATAGAATTAAAAACATGGACTTGTTTGTGGATGCCCTTACTCACAAATCATATAGCAATACACGTGAAAATGTAAATAGCAATGAGCGCCTCGAATACCTAGGAGACACTGTTATTGATTTAATTGTTGCGCAATATTTATATGAGCACTTTCCAAAAGAAGATGAGGGGTATTTGACGAAAGTAAAGTCCAAAATAGTGAATAGAAAAATGCTCTCATATATTGGAGGGGAAATTAAATTGGCTGAATATATTCGCTATCGAAAAGGCCGCTCAATTCGAATTTCAACTATTGAGGGAAATGCACTAGAAGCATTAATTGGTGCTATTTATTTAGATTCAAATTTTGAAACGACTAAGGTTAGTTTTGAAACCTATATTTTAAAGAGATTTATAGATTTTAAAGAAGTGCTTTCGCAAGAAATGGACTTTAAAAGCTTGCTTCTAATTTGGGGACAAAAAAATAAGTTTGCCATTTCGTTTGAAATAAAAGATGCCGCCTCAAAAGAAAACAATTTCATTTACACATCTGTTGTTATCATCAATAACAAAGAGTGGGGTATGGGTAAAGGCACATCTAAGAAAGAGGCTGAACAACAAGCTTCTAAAGAATCTATGACCTTATTAGGGTTGCATTAAATGGCCATAAAACAGTTTTAGTCTATCCAATAAGACTGTTCGTCAAATAAATCTGACTATTCCTAAAATCTATGCGAAGTATGTCGTGTTTTTTCGCGATATTATGTATTCAAGACTTTTAATTAACCTGACATACTATGAAATCATTATTACTTGCATTCGCATTATTACAATTCGCATCCATAAGTTATTCTCAAATAGTGGGTGATACACTCATGAAAATTATTACACCTGCTGACCATGAAATGATGGATATAGACAATGACGGCGATTATGATTTAGTTGTAGTTGGTTATTATGACATTGTCTGGTATGAAAACGAAGGAGGTGAAGAATTTGGTGACGCTAATTATATTGTTGAAGATATTACAGGACATTTCGGGATCGAAGCATTGGATATTAATGGAGATGGATATATGGACTTTACCGCTTATTATGAAGATGGAACAGATCGTATAAGTTGGTTTGAAAATAACACGGATGGCACTTTTACACCGCACGTAATTACAATTATTGATGGGTGGGAGATAACGTATTATTTTTTGGATGATGATATTGACGGAGATTTTGATTTAATTTATTCAATGATGGGAGATGGTGTATTTAGAATACCTGGAAATCCAGACGCTACATTTGGTCCGGAAGAAATTATTCATGATGATGCCATTAATTATTACCGTATTTATAATACAGACTTTGATAATGATGGAGATCGGGACTTATTGATGGGAACTCAGGACGGAATGCCTGATTTAAGCTATTTGGAGAATTTGGGCGGAGGAAGTTATGCTGAACCAATTTTGATTTTGGAAGCTTTATTACAAAAACCGAATATTGCAGCATTTGCAGATATGGATGGTGATGGAGATGAAGATTGGATATTAGGATTTGGATATGAGTATTATGGACTGAAGTACTATGAAAATACGGGTGAGGCATTAGGAGATGAATATGATTTTATGGAGTCTAGTGGCGGAGGAGTTGCTGTTGGTGATATGGATCTTGATGGAGATTTAGATATAGTGGGATTATTCACGCATAGTCAGCATAAATGGATCAGAGGTAACGGAGATGGTACATTTGAAGAAGGAGAGGAATTACCTGTAGATATATGGGAGGATACTGGTTGGTTGGATGCTCTTACATCTGTTCATCTTTATGATTTTGACGCAGATGGTGATTTAGAAGTTTATGGAGAAACAGTGCAGGATTATTTCTACTTTATGGAATACCAAAATTTATTCATAAGTGAATTTAATGCATCAGGAAAAATTTATGCTGATCTTAATGAAAATGGAGTTTGGGATGATGATGAAGTGGGAGTAGATTTTCCAGCATTCGAAAGTGATCCAGATGAGGAAACTTATTACGTGAACCCAAGTGGGGATTATTTTATTGGTTTTCCCACAGAGGCTGACATTACCTATACCTACGCACCAGTTTTGCCTGAAAATTGGGAAATTTCAACACCAGATGCAGATTATACCGTATTAATTGATGGAGTTACTCCACATGAAGATCTTGATTTCGGAATTTATCCTACGGTTGATATTGATTCAATTGAAACTGATTTAATTGGTGCATTTCCGCGCTGTAACGACACGATTAACTATTGGATTAATATTGATAATTATGGAACTACTCGCCCCGGAGGTATTATAATGTTGGAACTTGATGATAGCATTAGCTATGTGTCAAGCGCCGTAACTCCTGATTCAGTTGTTGCACAAAAGGTCTATTGGTCATATGACACTTTGGTTTGGTATGATAATTATATTTTTACTGCGCAAGTAGCAATGCCTGATTTTTTAAGCGAAGGAGAAGCCGTAACAAGCTATCTTACAACAACTGTTATAGATGATGGTGGAACAGAAGTTTATGCCGCAAATGACAGCTTAGTGCAAATTATAGTTTGCGCTTATGATCCAAACGATAAGGTTGGTTTTCCGATTGGGGTAGACGAACCAGGCTATATTTCTGTTGATGAAACTTATATGGATTATACCGTCCGATTCCAGAATACAGGTTCAGACACGGCGTTTACAGTACGAATTGTTGATCCTATTCATGAAAATTTCAATATTGAAACACTTGAGGTATTAGCTAGAAGCCATGAAATGGACTGGAGCATAAATATATATGGTCAACCAGAATTTTTATTTGAGAATATTGAGCTTCCAGATTCAACTACTGATTTTGTAGGAAGTCAAGGCTTTGTAAAGTATCGAATTTATATGGATGAAGATTTGCCAGCAGGAACACCATTTGAAAATACAGCGTATATTTATTTTGATGCCAATCCATATGTTGAAACAAATACAACATTACACACGCTTTATGATTGTGATACTATTTTAAACAATGTTTCAATGCCTTTGCATATATGCAATGGCGATTCAATAGTTGGCACAACAGATGGCTTTGAAGTTCCATCAACTACCGCATTTACTTGGACGGTTGACGGTGAAGTGATGGAAGGAGATGATTTTGCCTATTTAGAACTTGATCCAGGAGTCGTTGAAGTGTTAGTTACGGCATCAACAGGTTTTTGTACTGCAAATGAACTTTTTGCAGTGACTGTATTAAGTGAAATTGAGCCTAGTGAATTACCTATAATTCCGTTTTGTTTTGGTGATAGTGTTGAAGTTTTTGGAACTTATCAAACTGAGGCCGGAACATATACCGAAACCTTTTTGACTGAGCATGGTTGTGATTCAACAGTAATTCAAGAAATAACACCTTTAGCAGAAATTGAACCAACAACATTACCGTTAATTTCAATTTGTGCCGGTGAAAGTATTGAGGTATTTGGAGAAGTTCAAACAGAAGCCGGAACATATTCTCAAACCCTAGAGACTGCAGAACATGGTTGTGATTCAATTGTCTTTCAAGAAATAGTATTGTATGATATTACTGAAGTTACGATTAATGAATTGACAGATGATTTGCTTTGTATGGATGAGGCAAGTATTGCTTTAACTGCTGAACCTGCTGGTGGAACATTTGATGGGACAGGGGTTGATGGAGATACATTTGATCCAGCAATTAGCGGTTTAGGAGACTATATGGTATATTATACTTTTGAGGATGATAATGAATGTACTGTAATTGATTCGGTAAGCATCTCGGTTGTAGATTGTTTAGGGAATGAAGAATGGAATAGTAATTCAATTACAGTTTATCCAAATCCATTTTCTGATTATACAATCGTACAATTTAACCGAAATTTTGAAGCGGATGAATTTGCTGTGATTCTTGATTTACAAGGAAAGCAAGTGCGCAGTTATGCAACACTTACAGGAAACCAATTGAAAGTAGAGAAAGAAGAGCTACCTCAAGGTGTGTATTTACTGCAAGTGTTAGGTGCTGACGGAAGCCAAATAGAAACGATACGATTAGTGGTTGAATAAGTTGGCGTTAAATGCTTTTTTCATAAGCCTCTTTTAACCAGGCTTTCAATTCGTCATCTACATCTTCGGTAGTTGTAAGTTTCACTCTGTGCGTGCACATTGTGCCAAATGGTCCAGAATTTTCTAGACGATTACCAGTAGGTTTGTCTTTTATTTTAAGTCCTAAATCAATTCTGGTTTTAGTTGCAGGTTTAATTAAAGCAAATTGTCTTTTTCTAATAACACTAACGGATCCCTTTTTTGGCGTTATAGTGATGTCGTTGCCTAAGTTTGAGCAGAAGGCAAGCAGTTCTTCATAAATTGGGCGTAAAGCTTCTTTACCATTATACTGTGCACCAACTAAATCATCTTCAGATTTGTTTTCTTCTTTAGACAAGGTAACAATTGTATTGGCAAAACCATGGGTAACATTATGTTCTTGTTTTAAAAAATTGACAGCTTGCCCGTGTTTTTTAAATGCTTTATCTTTTAAAATTACTTTCCATTCATCTAATGATTTGCCCGTTTTAGTTGGCATATTATCAATCATAGTTTGTAGTGCTTTGTCCATGATAAAGTGGTTTTTAGTTGTTCAAATAACTTTATTTATAACAGTTGTCCGGATCAATGTCAAAACTTGATCCAAACTTTTCTTTAAAATCTTTAATTATGTAGGTTGAGCGATTTTTTGCGAATGACCTTAATAAGGCAATTTTATTTTTCCATTGATTGATTGACCCTGGAATTTCCCATCTATATATATGTTCTTGGATAATAGGATCATAGAGTGTTTCGTATTTGTCTATAGCATCTAAGATGTTTTCTTGATTAAATTCATTACTCAATAAACAGGCCATTCTTTTTGAGAATTGAATTTGGAATTCTGGTGACGTCATTAATTTACGAAATAGATATGTTGCACTTGAATTTGACGATAATAAGAAAGACAAAGTGTTTTTTTCTGGATTCAACCATCCTGCGTCTAAATCTGAAAAAATCTGTCTCCATTGACCATATCTACCTATACTCCAAAGCACATTATTGTTATTGGGCCAATCTTTGTTATTGAAGAAAATTTCTGCACAGTAATAATCGATAACACTATTAATATCAATTCGCTTTTGCATTGCAATATAATTTGAATTTTCCGTTAGGTCGGTATTAGCTAAGAAGCTGTAAAGATCTTTCAATCCTTCACCATTCCCTTCTTCAATATCACGTTTTGAATTGCTTGCAGCTGAAATGCCATAATCGTGTTTAACAAGATTAACAGAATCTTTTGGGACAAGGAATTTGTTGGAAAAATAGTCGTCGTTAAAATATTCACGGATTACATGTATTCCCCAATATTCTCCATTTAAAAAAACAATTACAGGTTGGCTTGCAGCAATTTCAAAGTTTAAATCTTGACAAAGAAATGATGTTAGTTGATCCTTAAAAAGTGTTTTTTGCCAACATCCCATGCTGTTTCTTAAAATTATTTTTTTGAATTTTGAATTATCTTGAGAATCAAAAAAAGGATAGTTTATAGTTCCTTTCCCGTATTTTTTTCGGGCACATAATCTTATTGATTTTTGAGGAATTCGTCTAATTCTTCCGTGAATTCTGGCGCCCAAATCTTGTCCAAATTGTAGTTCTCCTTCAGCATTGAAAAATTGAAGATGGACAGGTCGTTCCCATTTTTTGCCTTTTTGAGCGTAATTGCCTGAGTTACTATTCTGTTTGTGATGAATACCAGGAACATATATTCCAGTATCATTATTGAAAAAATTATTTGCGTCTGTTATTAAAGATATTAAAGGCACATTACGATATCGTTTTTGCTTTGCGTTCCCTACGAAATAACTTTGATTGTATATAGGGGACGTTTGTATGCCATTTTTAAACGTGGCAAATCGCAAAATGTTTGCCTTGTATTTGTTTGTGTGCCCCTGACAGTTTCTGGGGCTAGTTTTAATGTTGACTAAGGAGTCAGGAATGTAAGATAATATACTTATTGGTATGCTGTCTAAGAATATTGGTGAATAGTAGGTTGGAATACCCCCATTTGAAGTGAATCTAATTGTGTCATTATTTTCGGAAGATATTTTTAAAGCAAAATTTCTTGTATAGAACCCTGAAGTATGTGAAAAACTAAGTTTATTATCTCTTAATTGTGCTTTTGAATTATAAGCAGATAAAAATAGAATGATGTAAAAAATGTATTTCATCCGTTTGGTATAAAAGGGGGCAGTTTTACCTCAATATAAATTGATTGTCAACTATAGTAGTGACTTTAATAATTTCCCGTTTTAGTTGTATTGTTACTGTTCTGCCGTCAGCATAGCGCATTTTAATGTAATTAAATTGAATGGTTTCGCCAGCTTTCATTTCTTGCATAATTGAAGCATGAAAAGTTCTTCTAATTCCATTTAAGCGATAATCCTTGCCTTTGTAAGTATAAGAGCAATCATAAATATGAGCTGCAGTGCTAATTAAACCCGGAACATGTGCATAGCTTGCTCGAATGCCATCAGTATTAAAGGTAACTGTATCGTTATAAATCGTGTAGTCGGTTAGCGGAACACCTCCATAATAAATTGCTGGATGCGGTATGTCCATTACTGGATATTGCTTGGATAAAACAAGGGTGCTGTCCGTGTTGCATACGCAATACATTTTTAAAGTCACTTTTTCGGCTAAAGAATCTGCTTTGAGTATCGCTTTGTTTGAATGATGTGCAATATTTGGAGCAATAGAACCACCTTCTGCTTCAATATATGGTTTGCATTCATTTGGGCAAATGGCGCCGTATTCAAATAAACTGCTGTAACCATGATATAACACCTGTGTATTGTCCATGGTTATATATGCTATTTGCGAATCTATAGTAGGTGCAATTGTTTTAGTTTGATGACATTTAGTAAAGAACGTAATACAAAACATGAGATATATAATCGGGGCAAAATTTCTCATTAATCAATCATTTTTTATGATTTAGGTGTTTGTCAACCAATTTATAAAATTTTTTCATTCGGGGTAAATCTCCTATTCCGCAATAGGGAGGAGTATATACTTCATGGGTTGTTTTTTTATAATGAATGATGGTCCAATCCGAATAGTGCCATTTTCCTTTTTTGATGTTGTTTTTGTATTTGCCAATTGCCGCGGGTTTACCGTTGCTGTCAAACTCAATAGAATATCCGTGAAGCATATTATTTTTAGTTTCGTAAATCGCTTTTAAAGAAGAGTCTGGATAGTATTTGTACAATTTAAAACTTGGCGGAATGTCTTCCTTATTGATTTGTGCAGATCCAATTAAAGAAGGAATAATGAATAGAAGAAAGGTGTATATTTTAAGATATTGCATAGCCGCTTTACTTTGTCTTATTAATTAAATACCAATTTGTAAATAAAAAAACAGTTATTACAATTAATAATGAGCAAATTAGAATTGGTTTCATAAGATACGTAAAACTATAACCACACAGCTTAATATAGATACAGAATTTAAAGTATACTTTTAAGTAGTTTGTTCTGCTAAGTTCTTCAAATCAGCAATTGCGTTTTTCGTTTTTTTAATGTCTATGCTATAAAATAGCATACCGCTCAAATACCAAAAAATAGTTATAATAACTAATGAAAGAGTTGCAAAAAACCATTTATTTTCAGCATCTGAAGTTAAAATACCGACTCCAACCATTAAGAGCCACACGCCTAATATAATAAACCCGCGCTTTGGGACACCTAGCTTAACACGAATGCTTTTATCGTCATTATTATAAGTCCCCTCTATAGTCGGCCGCCAAAAATTGCGGTACTTGTTTTTTGGTGAAATTGTAAAACCATCATTTTCTAGTTTACCATGAAACTTTACCCTTGCGTGTTCTTCATAGAGATTTTTAGCGGTAATTTTTTTTAATTCAATTTGTTGATTTTCAATTTTTTGTAGCCGGTGCTGTTCGAGTTTTTGAACTAAATGATTGGCAAATTTACTTAAAGGCTCGCTTTGAATAAGCGGCAGTATTTGTTGTGAAGACAGCATGTAAGCAAACTGCTCAAAACTGTATTGGCCAGCTTTTATACCACTGCGATAAATAAATAATAATTGTTGAGCATCATCAAGTTTTAAAATTAATTTGATGCGCTGGTTGTGTTGCTGGTGTAAAAACCACTGCCCTTCACCCAGGCGGGTAACCTGCTTGAGTAGGCCGCTACTGATGGTTGTGGTTTGTGATAATAAAGGGTCATTATCATCAATTAACGAGAACGACTGATAGCTAAGCGGTTCAGATTTTAAAACATGCAAATGCTGATTTTCAATAACGGTCAATTGCTGCTGCAGTTCTTCAGGGTGATGAGCCAAACTAGTGGTGGCCGCTTGCAGCTCAGCCTGTAACTGCGGTATTAGTTGATAAATACGTTGTTGCTGTTGTTGATCTTCATCGTTGAAAGGTTGAAAGCTCCAGATAAAGGTTTCGGTTAATTTAGTTAAGCGAAGCCACTCCGCGGATTGCTCGCTATTTTGCAGTAAGTGT